>NZ_JASGEF010000001.1:0-50300 GCF_047606665.1 Micropruina sp.
GCTCATCTAGGAGCGGAAGCAAGACCCCATACCTCGCCTGAAGCCGCTCCTCAGTCCATCTCTCAATCACCGTCACAGCTGGCCGAACAGCCAACACGCCCCGAAAATTCCTTACAGGCCCTTAGTGTTGCCCCATGACCAAGTGGGAGTACGTGACGGTGCCCGTTCTGGTGCACGTGACCAAGCAGATCCTCGACCAGTGGGGTGCCGACGGCTGGGAGCTGGTGCAGGTGGTTCCGGGCCCGAACCCGCAGAACCTGGTGGCCTACCTGAAGCGTCCGCTGGAGGACGGGTGAACGAGGAGGTCGCCGGTCCGTCGCCGTCGCAGCGGCTGGCCGAGCTCGGGCTGAGCCTGCCTCCGGTGGCGGCGCCGCTGGCCGCCTACATTCCCGCGATCGCGTCCGCCGGGCAGGTGTTCACCTCCGGCCAGCTGCCGACCGTGCAGGGCGTCCTGGTGGCGACCGGCAAGGTCGGCGCCGAGGTGAGCGTCGAGCAGGCGACGCAGGCGGCGCGGGTCGCCGTGCTGAACGCGCTGGCCGCCGCGGCGTCCGAAGTGGGCGGCATCGATCACATCCGCCGGGTGGTCCGGATGGTCGTCTACGTGGCCGGCACGCCTGAGTTCACCGCTCAGCCGCAGGTGGCCAACGGCGCCAGCGAGCTGCTCGGCGAGATCTTCGGTCCGCTCGGCCGCCACGTCCGCTCCGCGGTCGGGGTGGCCTCGCTGCCGCTCGACGCCCCGGTCGAGCTGGAGCTGGTCTTCGAGGCCAGCGCGGCGTCCTTCTGATGGCCGGTGCTCTCGTGGAGTCTCGGACGGCGCTGGTGCGGCGGGCGCGGGCGATCAACCGCACCCTCGCCGAGACCTACCCGGACGCCCGCTGCGAACTGGACTTCGGCAACCCGCTGGAGCTGCTGGTGGCGACGATCCTGAGCGCCCAGTCCACCGACCGCCGGGTCAACTCGGTCACCCCGGTGATCTTCGCCCGCTACCCGGACGCCGCCGGCTACGCGGCCGCCGACCGCGCCGAGTTGGAGGAACTGATCCATCCGACCGGGTTCTTCCGGGCCAAGACCGATTCGCTGATCAAACTGGGCGCCGCTCTCGTCGAGCGCTACGGAGGCCAGGTTCCGGGCACGTTGGAAGAGCTGGTCACCTTGCCCGGAGTGGGGCGCAAGACCGCCAACGTGGTGCTCGGCAACGCCTTCGGCGTGCCCGGCATCACCACCGACACTCACTTCATGCGGCTGTCGGCCCGCTTCGGCTGGTCGGCGTCCGCGAAACCCGAGGTGGTCGAGGCCGAGGTCGGGTCGCTGTTCCCCCGCAAGGACTGGACGCAGCTGTCGCACCACGTGATCTGGCACGGACGCCGTCGCTGCCACGCGCGGCGTCCGGCCTGCGGGGCCTGCCCGGTGGCGAAACTCTGCCCCGCCTACGGGGAAGGCCCGACCGATCCGGCGGTGGCCGCCACGCTGATCCGGGAGCCGCGCGGATGAGGCGCCTCGGGGTGCTGGTCGCGATCGTCGGCCTGCTGCTGGGCGGCTGCACCGCCGCGCCCGCGGAGTCGCCCACGCCCAGCTTCGCGCCGGTGGAGCCGGCGGCGGTCGTCGCCGCCCGCAAACAGGCCGGCATCGCCGACTGCCCGAAATCGTCGGCGACCGTGCCGGCACGCGCCGACGGGCTGCCCGACCTGGTGCTGGAATGCCTCGGCGGCGACTCGACCGTCCGGCTCGCGGGTCTGCGCGGCAAACCGATGGTGATCAACCTGTGGGCGCAGTGGTGCCCGCCGTGCCGCGAGGAATCGCCTTATCTGCGGCAGTACCAGAAGGCCGCCAAGGGCAAGGTGCTGCTGCTCGGCCTGAACTACAACGATCCGCGCCCCGAACTGGCCGTCGAGTTCGCGTCCCTGGTGGGCTGGACGTTTCCCCAGCTGGCTGACTCCGACACCCGGCTGGCAACGGCGATGACCGTGCCCGGACTGCCGACCACACTGTTCGTGGACGCCGACGGCAAGCTGGTGCACACCGTCCCCGGCAAGCTGCAGTCGTACGACGAACTGGTCCAGCTGACCCGCGACAAGCTGGGTGTGACGGTGTGACACCCGCCGAGCTGGAACGGCTCCGGACGGCGCTGGCCGGCCCGGATGCCGCGGCCCGGGTCGCCGGACGAGCCGCCACCAGCGGACGTCCGGCGGCGGTGCTGATCGCGCTCGCCGATCACCCCGAGGGCGCCCGGATCGTGCTGGTCGAGAAGGACGCCCGGTTGCGCACCCATGCCGGCCAGGTCGCGTTTCCCGGCGGGGCGATCGAGGCATCCGATGCGTCGCCGGTGGCGGGAGCTCTGCGGGAGGCCGATGAGGAGGTGGGGCTGCCGCCCGGCGAGGTGCGGGTGCTGGGCGTGCTGCCGCCGGCCTTCGTCCGGGCCAGCGATTTCGCCGTGACGGCCGTGGTCGGGCATTGGCCGACGCCGCGTCCGCTGGTGCCGGTCGACGTCGGCGAGATCGCGGCAGTGCATTCGGTCGCGGTGGACGTGTTGCTCGACCCGGCGAACCGGCTCACCTGGACCCATCCGGCCGGATTCCGCGGGCCCGGATTCGTGGTCGGCGACCTGTTCGTCTGGGGCTTCACCGCCTACCTGCTGGACGGCCTGTTCGACCTGGCCGGCTGGACGGTGCCCTGGGATGTCGGCCGGACGTCCGATGTTCCCGAGCGGTTCAGGATCGGACGCCGCCGCTGAACCGGATCAGCCGAGAGGCGCTCCGGAGGTGATGCTGGGGGCCTCCTTGCGGGCCTCCTTGCGTGCCGCGGCCTCGGCCTCGGCGTCCGAGATGCCGCGTCCGACGGCCTGCTGGACGGCCTCCACCGACTGCTGGCCCTGGGCCACGGTCGCCTGCGGACCCTTCACCGACACCTTGTTCTTGCCGATCAGCGCGAGGGCGCCGGCGATCAAGAACATCGCCACGGCCACGATCACCAGGCCCATGAATGCCGCCAGCAGTGGGTCCCAGCCGAGACCGCCGCTGGCGAAGAAGTAGCCGACCAGTGCGGAGAGGCCGAGGAACAGCAGCGAGATGCCGTTCATCGCGAAGTAGCCGGCGCCGCCGAACAGGCCGGCCCCGATGCCCACCGATTTCACCTGCGGCACCAACTCGGCTTTCGCCAACTCGATCTCGCCCCGAACGATGGTGGTCAGGTCGGTCTGGATCGCCTTGACGGTGTCCGCGATGTCTGCCTGGTTCGCCATGATGGCTGCCTTTCGTCGCTGTCGCTTCAGCCTAGTGCTCGGCTCTGACGTTGTCTGGATCCCAAAGGGGGGTCGCCCCTAGAGAGTGATGTGCAGGCCGTCGTCGGGCAGGTCGAGCGGCGCGGTGAGCTCGGTGTGGTCGACCTCGGCCAGCCAACAGGTCACCCGGTAGGGCAGCAGCAGGGGTTCCGGACGCCGCGCGGAGTTGTCGTAGACGGCGCCAACCTCGGCCAGCAGGGCGCGGCGGTCCTCCTCGCCCAGCCGGCGGGCGGACGGCGTCCGTGCCACCATGTCGATCATCGCCGGACGGTCGATCGGCACCCAGTGCCGGAATCCGCGGGTCTCGACGTGCGGGAAGTAGGCGCTCTCGTCGAGGGCGGTCAGTGCGTCGGTGCCGTACGCGCCGGACATGGCGTGCGGGTCGTACTGTCGGACGACCGTGATCAGGCGTTTCACCCACGGAACGGAGTCGTCCCGGACGGTGTAGGCGATGCCCAGCCGGCCGCCGGGACGCAGCACCCGGGCGAACTCGGACAGGGCCAGTCCGGGTGCGTAGGCGTGGAAGCTCTGTGCCAGCAGCACCCGGTCGAACGAACAGGGTGCCAGCGGCAGGGCTTCGGCGGCGGCGACCAGCGGCAGTCCGGACGGCGCGCGGCGCAGCAGCATCGAGACGGCGTCCCGGTCGCGGTCGACGAGAGTCAGCCGGTGGCGGCCGCGCAGGCCCGAGGCGAAGGCGGCGGATGAGCGGCCGAGGATGAGGGTGGGGCCCTGCGAACTGCCCACCAGCCAATCGAGGGCGCCGGCCAGGGTCGAGGTGCTCACGGAGGCATCGTACGGGTCTATCCACAGGCTTCGACGATTCTGAACACTTCCCGGAAGGCGGGCAGACACTGGGGGCGTGGAAGCGACGCAGGTGCTGGTGGTATCCGACCGCGACGAGGTGTGCGAGGTCGTCACGACGGCCGCGGCCGCGCTCGGGCATGAGGCGACGGTGTGCGAGCCCGAAGCCGTCGCCGGGCATTGGCGAACGGCGAGCACGGTGTTCATCGGCGTCGACAGCGCGGCCGAGATGGCCGCCCTGGAGCTGCCGCGACGCGAACAGGTCTACCTGGTGGGTGCCGACACCGGTGCGGCCGCGCTCTGGTCGGTGCCGCTCGGCGCCGAGGTGATCGTGCTGCCGCAGGGTCGCAACTGGCTGTCGTCGGTGCTGGCCGGGCAGTTGGGCGGTCCGGGCGAGGTGGTGGCGGTGCTGGGCGGGTCCGGCGGGGTCGGGGCGTCCACACTGGCCGCGGCGCTGGCCTGGCGAGCGGCCGACCGGGGCCGGCCGGTGGCGTTGGTGGACGCCGACCGGTTCGGCGGCGGCATCGATCTGTTGCTCGGCGCCGAGCGGGTGCCCGGCTGGCGATGGCCGCGATTCGCGACCGCCGACGGGGTGCTCGGCGACCTTCGCGAGTTCCTGCCGGTGGTCGACGGCGTCACGGTGTTGTCGATGGCGCGGGGGCCCGATCCCGACCTCGGTCGTGAGCCGACCGCTGCGGTGTTGGGGTCGCTGCAGCGGGTGTTCGACCTGATCGTGGTCGATCCGGGACGCAGCGGGCTGCCGGCCTGTCGGGAGGCGCTGCGGCAGGCGGCTCGGACGCTGCTGGTGGTGGGCGGCAGCGTCCGCGGGGTCGCGGCCGCCGCCCAACTTGTGCGGGTGCTGGCCCCGCAGTCCGCCGACGTGGTGGTGCGAGGGCTGCCGAGGGTGCGGGTGCCCGACGACGTGGTGGAAGACTCGCTGGGCCTGCCGGTGCGGGCGCGACTTCGGCACGACCCGACTTTGCCGGTCGCCGCCGAACGCGGTGAGCGTCCCGCCTTGTCCCGGTGCCGCGGTGGGCTGGGCCGGGCCTGTGATCTGCTGCTCGAGGCATCGTGAGCGAGCCTGCCGCGCCCGGGGTCCGGCTGGCGGACGTCCGGGCGGTGCTGGGGCGGGCGGGTGCCGCGCCGGGGCCGGTCGAGGTTGCAGCGGCGCTGCGGAGTCTGGGCGCGCTGGTGTCGGAGGGCAACGTCCGCGAGACGGTCGCGGCACTGCGCCGGGAGAGTGCCGGCGCCGGACCGTTGGAGCCGTTGTTGGCGTTGCGGGGCGTCACCGACGTCCTGGTCAACGGCTGCCAGCAGGTGTTTCTCGATCGCGGTGTCGGGCTGGAACCGGTGGAGGGCGTGTTCGCCGATGAGGACGAGGTGCGGCGGTTGGCGGTCCGATTGGCGGCGGCGGTCGGACGCCGGCTCGACGAGAGTTCGCCGTTCGTCGACGCACGACTGCCCGACGGCACCCGGGTGCATGCGATTCTCGGCGTTCTCACCGATGTCGGCACCTGCCTGTCGCTGCGGGTGCCGTCCCGGCGGCCGTTGACGCTGGACGACTGGGTGGCCGGCGGCACCATGCATCCGCGGGCGGCCGAGTTGCTGCGCCGCGTGGTCGAGCGACGGGTGGCATTCCTGGTGTCAGGTGGCACGGGTTCGGGCAAGACCACCTTGTTGGCGAGCCTGCTCGGCCTGGTCGATCCGAGGCATCGCATCGTGATCGTGGAAGATTCGCGTGAGTTGGCGCCGGTGCATCCGCATGTGCTGCGGCTTGAGGCCCGGCCGGCCAACGCTGAGGGTGCCGGGGCGGTGCCGCTGGTCGCGCTGGTGCGGCAGGCGCTGCGGATGCGGCCCGACCGGCTGGTGGTCGGCGAGGTGCGTGGTGCCGAGCTGACCGATCTGCTGACCGCGTTGAACACCGGCCACGAAGGCGGGTGCGGCACGTTGCACGCGAACTCGGCGGCCGACGTCCCGGCCCGGTTGGAGGCGCTCGGCGCGCTGAGCGGGTTGCCGCGCGCCGCCTTGCATGCCCAGGCGGCGGCCGCGCTCGACGTCCTGGTGCACATCGGACGCCTGTCCGACGGCACCCGCTGGGTCGAAGAACTGCATCTGGTGACCTGGGACGAGGCGTCCGGACTGTGCCGGCCGATGCCCGCCTGGCGGTTTCCGGCCGGTGGCGATCCGGTGGCCGGCGCGGGCGCCGTCCGGCTTGAGGAGTTGCTCCGATGCTGACGCTGGCGGGCCTGTTGGCCATCGGAGCGGTCTGGCTGTGCTGGACGCCGGCGTCCGTCCAGCGGCTGCGTCCGGCGCCGCCGGCTCGATCGGGGATGCGTGTCCGGCCACCCGCGGTGCTCGGACTGGCCGCGACCGGGGCCGTTGTGGTCGGCGGGCTGCTGGACGGCGTCCGGGGTGCGGTGCTCGGCTGGGCGGTCGGGGTGACGGCCGCTGCCGCCGCCTGGACGGTGCTGCAGGCGCGGACGGCCCGGCGGCGGGTGCGGACCCGCGATCAGGTGGCGAGCGGCTGCGGCGAACTGGCCGGGCTGCTGCGCGCCGGATACGTACCGGTCCGGGCACTCGAACTCGTCGCTCGCGACGCACCGCTGTTCGCCGAGGTCGCCGCCCACCATCGCGTGGGCGGCGACGTGATCGAGGCACTGCGCGGGGCGGCGCGGCGTCCGGGGGCGTCCGGACTGCTCGCGTTGGCGGCGAGCTGGCAGATCTCCGAGCGGACCGGGGCGTCGATGACCACCTCCCTCGATGACTTGGCGGCGAACCTGGCAGCTGAGCGTGAACTGGCCCGCACGGTGACCACGGAACTGGCCGCGGCCCGGCTGACCGGGCGACTGCTGGGGATGCTGCCGATGATCGGGCTGGTGCTGGGCTACGCGGTCGGCGGTGACCCGCTGGGCTATCTCACCGGATCGGCGGCCGGCCTGGCCTGCCTGGCCATCGGCGCCGGACTGGCGGCCGCCGGGGTGGTCTGGAGCGAGGCGCTGGCAGAGCGAGCGGGGAGGTTGCGATGACCGCCGACGGGCTGCTGGTGGTCGCCGTCGCGGCGTCCATGGCCGCGGTGTTCGTCACCGTCGTGCCCGATCGGCTGCTGCCGCCACGGGAAGGGCCGGTCGCCGGCAGGCCGAGCCGGCTGGGCCTTCGGGTCGCCGCTCGCCGACGATCCTCAGGTGCGGGCGCGCGGGCCGAACTGGCGTCCGCGCTTCCGGTGATCTGCGCCCAACTGGCGGTCTGCCTGGAAGCCGGTCTGCCTTTGCGCGGGGCTGTCGCCGCGCTCGCCGAGGGGTTGGACGGCGCACCCGCCGCCGCGCTGCGCCGGTTAGACGCCGCCGTCCGGCTCGGGGTGCCCGAGGACACCGCGTGGGCGGAGCTCGCCGAGGCGCATCCAGCGCTCGCCTGTCTGGTGCGGGAACTGCGGCACGCGTCCTCGTCCGGCGTCTCGCTCGGGCCACTGCTGCGCCGCCATGCCCGCGAGGCTCAGGAAGCGGTCCGCGGCGCGGCGCAGTCCCGTGCTAGGCAGGCCGGGGTGGGCATCGTGCTGCCCCTGGTCGCCTGCTTCCTGCCCGCGTTCCTGCTGGTCGGCGTTGTGCCGATCGTCGGAGGCGTCCTGGGACGACTGTTCGGCTGAGCTCCGGCTGAGCCCGAGTTATCCACAGCGCGCCACCGATCTGAACACTTTCCGGCCGTGGTGCCCATGGTGAGGGTGAACCCGGCGACAGCCGGGTTGAGAGGAGAGAAACCATGTCCAAGAAATTGCCGGTCCGCCCCCACGACGAGCGGGGAATGACCACCGCCGAGTACGCCCTGGGCACGATCGCCGTGATCGCGCTGGTCGCTGCCGTCATCGCCTACCTGACCGGCGACCAGTTCGACCAGCAGATCACCACGATCTTCAAGCAGATCACCAACTGGATTCTGAGCTTCGTCGGTTCGGGGGCGTGAGCCGAGTTGTGGCGGGCGGCGGGCAGCTGCCCGCCACAACCGTCGACCGGCGATGGCCGAAGGGAGAGAGCATGCGGAGCGAACGGGGCATGGTGAGCGTCGAGGTGGCCTTCGGCGCGATGCTGTCGGTGCTGGTGGCGTTGGGGTTGTGCTACCTGATCGCGATCGTGGTGCAGCTGGGCCAGTTGCAGTCGGTGGCCGGCGAAGTGGCGCGCCAGCGGGCCCGTGGCGATCTGCCCGCTGCCGAGCGGGCGCAGCGCGACGCCCCCGGCGGCACCAAGGTTCGGGTCCGCGAGGGCGGTGCCGACGTGGTGGTCGAGGTGGAGCTTCAATCCCGGCCGTGGGGCGGCGTGATTCCCGCGGTGGCGCTGGCCGCCCGTGCCGTGGTGGCGAAGGAGGGGTGACCGATGCGTGATGGTCGGCAGCGGGTCCGCGGCGAGGCGGGAGCGGCGGCGCCGTTGGTGGTGCTCACCGTGATGGGTCTGGTCATGGTGGCCGCGATCGGTGTTTTGGGACTCAGCTATTCGGCGGCGGCGCGCTCGGTGCGGGCGGCCGCCGATCTGGTGGCGGTCTCCGGTGCGCAGGCCCAGGCCCGCGGGGCAAACGCCTGCGCTGAGGCCCGGCGCCTCGCGGACCGCAACGAGGTGTCGATGGGGGCCTGCGAGGTGACCGGCGACCTGATCGACTTCGTGGTCGAAGTGCGGGTGTCCCGCGAGGTCGGCTGGCGCTTGCCCGGCCTTCCCGCGCAGGTCGCGGCCGTCGCCTACGCCGGCAATGTGACGGGCATCGGATGACCGGCCAGCAGTTTGCGCAGCACGGCCAGGGCGGCTCGGCGATCCAGCGGCTGATTGCCCGAGCCGCAGCGTGGCGAGACCACGCAGCGTGGGCAGCCCTGCTCGCATTCGCACGCGGCAAGCAGTTCCGTCGTCGCGGTCAGCCAGCGTTCGGCGAGACCGTAGGCCTGGTGGGCGAAGCCGGAGCCGCCGGCCAGGCCGTCGTAGACGAACACCGTGGGGGCGCCGGTGTCGGGGTGATGGGTGATCGACAGCCCGCCGACGTCGCCGGAGTCGCACGCGGTGAACCGGGTCAGCAGGGCGATCGAGGCGTGCTCGGCGGCGTGCAGGCCACCGGCCAATTCGCGCTCGGCCAGATCGGCGGCGTCCGGCAGCGTCCACCACAGGGCACAGGTGCGGAAGGTGCGTGCCGGCAGTTCGAGCGGGGTCGAGTCCCACACCGTCCCGGTGGCGGTGTCGCGCCGCAGGTAGCCGGTGACCTGCGAGGTGAGCTCGACGGTGCCGGCGCACAGCGTGCCGCCGGCCAGTTGACGACGCCGGTCGGTGCCGAGAATGCGCACGCTCAGCTGGGTGGACGGCTGGGTGAACCATTCGGCGCGGACCTGGTGGCACAACGCCACCCCGGCGTCCAGCTCGTAGTCGTCGACCAGCCATTGCTCACCCTGATGCAGATAGACGGCGCCGGCGTGCACCGTCCGGTCGGCTGCCGCGGTGTCGACCTGGCCGATCACCCGGCCGGTGGCGGACTCGATGATCTCGACGCCGCTGCCGGCGATCGAGCGCAAGTCGATCTGGTCGACCGCGCGGCTGGGCGCCGTCCAGTACCAGGAGGTTCCGCGCCGGCGCAGCACCCTTGCGGCAACCAGCCGATCCAACAGCCCGGTCATGGTCGGGCCGAAGAACTCCTCGTCGCCGGCGGTCAGCGGCAACTCCTGCGCGGCTGCCGCCAGATGGGCGCCGAGGACGGCGGGCTGCTCGGGGTGCAACACGGTGGCCTCGACGGCGGTCTCGAACAACGCCTCCGGGTGATTGCACAGCCAGCTGTCCAGCGGGTCGGGCTTGGCCAGCAGCACGGCCAGCGCGTCGCGCCCGTCGCGGCCGGCCCGCCCGGCCTGCTGCCACAGGGCGGCCAACGAACCGGGGTAGCCGACGGTCAGCACCGCGTCCATGCCGGCGATGTCGACGCCGAGCTCGAGCGCATTGGTGCACGCCACCCCACGCAGCCGTCCCGACGACAGGCCGGCCTCCAGCTCGCGGCGGTCGGCGGCCAGATAGCCGGCCCGGTACGAGGCGATCTCGTCGGGGACCATGCAGTGCCGCCGGGCCTGTTCGGCGACCAATTCGGCCTGGACACGGGAGGTGGTGAAGGCCAACGCCTGAGCCCCGGAGTCGACCAGCCGGGCCAGCATGCCGGCGGCCTCGCGGTGCGGGTCGCCGTCGCCCTGCCAGACCACGAAGTCGAGGGCCGGACGGGTGGAGGTGTCGGTGTCCACCGCGAGCACGTCGTCGAGGGCGGCCAGCCGGGCCAGATGGTTCGCCGGTTCGGCGATCGTGCCGGACGCCGAGATGAAGACCGGATCGGTTCCGTAGTGGCGACAGATCCGCCGCAGCCGGCGCAGCACGCAGGCCACATGGGCGCCGAACATGCCCCGGTAGCGATGCGCCTCGTCGACCACCACATAGCGCAGCGAGCGCAGCACCCCCTGCCAGCGCTCGTGGGCGGGAAGCACGCTGCGGTGCAGCATGTCGGGGTTGGTCAGCACGAAGGTGGCGAAGTCGCGGGCGAACCGACGCTCCGCAGGCTCGGAGTCGCCGTCGAGGGTGGAGATCCGCCACGAGGCGCCACCCAGTGCGGCCGCCCGCCGGGCCTGGTCGTGGGCAAGCGCCTTGGTGGGTGCCAGATAGAGGGCGGTGTGGGCCCGGTCGGGGCGGGCCCACCGATGCCGCCCGGCGTCGGTGCCGATCCGGCCCTCGGCGGTGGCGGCGATGATCGGCAGCAGATAGGCGAGCGACTTCCCCGAGCCGGTCGAGGTGCTGAGGGCGACATGGCGACCGTCGAACGCCGCCTGGGCAGCCAACCGTTGGTGCTGCCAGAGCGCGGTGACGCCCTGGCCGGCCAGGGTGTCGCGGACGCCCTGCGACACCCAGTCGGGCATAGTGGCGAGCACCCCTGGGCGTGCCGGACGGCGATGGACATGACGCACCTGCGCCTGTCCCTCGATCCACTCCGGCACGGCCATTGCATCAGGCTGCCACGACCGGCCGACAGAATCGTCAGCGCAACGCGTGCGTCACCGATCCGGCGCAGATTGTCAGCGCCACCGGCATGGTGCGCAGCCTCGCCGCCGCGTCGGCCGGTGATTCGGCAGGGGCGAGCTGGTCGGCGTCGAGCAGCACCAGATCGCCCGGACTGCCGGGTCGCAACCGGCGCTCGTCCACCGATGCAGCGAGCGCCTCCCGCACGGTGAGCGCCTGTTCCGGGTGCCAGGCGGGCCGGTCGTCGCCACTGCGATGCACGGCGCAGGCCATCGCCAACCAGGGGTCGAGCGGGGCCACCGGGACGTCCGAGCCGAGCGCCAGCTGGACGCCGGCGTCCAGCAGTCCGCGCAGCGGGAACGAGCGGGCAGCGCGTTCGTCGCCCCACAGTCGGTCGGTGAGGTCGCGATCGTCCACCAGATGGGCCGGTTGGACGCTGGCCCGCAGGCCGAGGGCGGCCATTCGTTGGGCGTCCGCCGTGGTGATCAGCTGAACGTGTTCCACCGAACCGCGACCGCCGCCGGCGGCGAAGGCGTCCAGCACCGCGGCGTTGGCGCGATCGCCGATCGCATGCAGGGCCACCTCGAGGCCGGCACTGGTCGCCCGGCGCACCAGCTCAGTGAGCTCGGCGACGGAGTAGTTGGCCTGCCCGCACGGGTGTTCGGTGGTGGCGGGGCCGTCGGCGTACCGATCGTGGGTCCATGCCGTCCGGCTGCCCAGCGAGCCATCGGTGATCACCTTCAGCGGTCCCATGGTGGCCAGGCCTTCGGTACCGGGCAGTGGGTCGCCGGTCCGCCATCCCGCGGCGATCACCTGGTCGAGCTGATGCGGATAGGTGGCGGTACGCACCCGCAGCGGTCCGACCCCGGCAGCCATCCGAAGCGGCCAGTCGACGAAGCTGTCGGCGAACTCGAAGTCGATCAGGCCGGTGACGCCGCGGGCGGCGAGCCTGGCGACGGGTTCGATGAAGTCCGCCGGCTCCGGGACGGCGCCGGGCAGTTCGTCGAGCCGACGGAGCAGGGCGAACCACTCGCCTTCGCTGATCGCGCCCTCGCGGGCAGGGACGCCGAGCAGCGCCATCGCGGCCGAGTTCGGCCAGCCGTTGTGCGCGTCGCCGGCGATCAGCACGACCGGTATGGCGCTGCTGACGGCGTCCAGTTCGGCCACGGTGGGTTGCCTGGGCCAGCCAGCCGACCGGAAACCGAACCCGAACAGGGTGTGCAGCGGCCCTCGCCGGCCGGCCAGGCCCGCGAGCGGCGCACGGAGCCGGTCGAGCGCATCCTCCGCGCACGTGCTGCCACCCAGCTGCACCATGCGGGCCGTCCGCACCCACTGGGAGGCATGGACATGCGCATCCCACACGCCGGGAATCGCCCAACGGCCGTCGCCGTCGATCTCCTCGACGCCGGGCACGGACGCCAGCCGCTCACCCACCGCGGCGATCACGCCGTCCGAGATCCACACGTCGCGCACCAGCGGAGACGACGACTCCGAGTCGCCGTCGAGATCCACGATCCGCACCCGTCGCACCAGCAGCGATCCGTTCACCGGCAGCAGCGTAGGGCGTCCGAGGGAGCGTATGGCAGGCTGCCGCTGTGCTCGAACCCTCCGTCGCCCAGGATCTCGCCGGCCGGCTACGGGACGCCGGCTACAGCTACGACGCCGTCGCCGACCGGCTCGGCCCGTCCGGCCTGGACGGGCTGGCCCGTAACGCCACCGTGCCCGCCGACCGGGCACTCGGCGGCGCGACCGATCCGCAGGCCACGCTGGTCCGTGCCTTCGCACTGCAGCAGGACGTCCCGACGGCCGATCTCGCAGCCGCACTGGGCGACCTCCACCGGCTCACCCCGATCCTGGCCGCCGGCGACCCGGCCGGCACCGTCCGGGCAGCCATCGAGATCCGGCCCTACGCGTTCACCGACGACGCCGGCGAGCATGCCGGCTGGCTCGCCTCCGACCTCACCCCGACCCTCGACGGACGCATGGGCGAGCCCTCCGACGACTTCGTCCTCGGCCTCTCACCGGCCTCGGTGACCCTGGCCCAGCTCACCATGCGCACCCCGCGCGGACGTGCCCTCGACCTGGGCTCCGGCTGCGGCATCCAGTCGCTGCATCTCGCCACGCACACCGAGCACGTCGTCGCCACCGACCTCAACCCGCGGGCCTGCGCTATGACTGCACTGACCGCGGCGCTCAACGGCATCGCCGTCGACGTCCGGCAGGGTTCGCTGTACGAGCCGGTGGCCGACCAGCGCTTCGACCTGATCGTCACCAATCCGCCCTACGTGATGGCACCGCCGGACGCCTCGCGACTGGTCTACCGTGAGGGCTTGTTCACCGCCGACGGCCTGGTTCGCGCCGTCGTCACCGGTGCGGCGACACAGCTCGATCCCGGCGGCGCGCTCCAGGTGCTCGGAAACTGGGCGATCACCGCCGATCAGCCCTGGCAGGAACGGCTCGCCTCCTGGATCGCTCCGACCGGCTGCGACGCCCTGGTGCTGCAGCGGGAACGGCTCGACCCCTACGAGTACATCGAGATCTGGCTGGCCGACGCTGGCCTGGTCGGCACCCCCGAATACCGCCCCTGCTACGCCGAATGGGTCGACTACTTCGACGCCCTCGGCATCGTTGGGGTCGGCCTGGGCTGGCTCACCCTCTACCACACCGGCAACGCCGACCCGGAGCTCCGCTTCGACGACTGGCCGCACCAGGTGCAGGGCGGGCTGGGTGAGGCGTTCGCCGAGTTCCCGTACGCCGTCCGCGCCGCGAAGCTGCCCGACGACCAGCTGCTGGGTGTCACCTTCACCCTCGATCCGGCGGTCACCTCCGAAGCCCTCGGACGCCCCGGCGCCGCCGACCCCGAGCACCTCGTCTTCCGCCGCGGCACCGGTTTCGGCCGGGCCGTCGAGGTCGACACCGGACTGGCCGCCGTGGCCGGCGCCTGCGACGGCGACCTGCCGCTCGGCGTCCTGATCGACGCGGTCGCCGAGCTGCTGGTCGTGGACGCCGACGAACTGCGGGCCGACCTGCTGCCCCGGCTGCGTCCGCTGATCGCCGACGGCTATCTGCGGAACGAGTAGCCGAGCGATCGCGCTTTGTGGTTACCATTCCCCCCTAGGCCGCCTTCGCGGTCAGCAATCCCGCGCATCGAGGAAATCCACGTGGCAACAGCAGGCAAGAACCGACTCGTGATCGTTGAGTCACCCGCCAAGGCGACCAAGATCGCCAGTTTCCTCGGCAACGGCTACATCGTGGAATCGAGCCGCGGTCACGTCCGCGACCTGCCCACCGGCGCCGCCGAGGTGCCCGCCAAGTACAAGGGTGAGAAGTGGGCGCGCACCGGCGTCAACGTCGAGAACAACTTCGAGCCGCTCTACGTGGTGGCGGCCGACAAGAAGGGCACCATCCGCGACCTCAAGGCGAAGCTGGCCGGTGCCGATGAACTCCTGCTGGCCACCGACGAAGACCGCGAGGGCGAGGCCATCGCGTGGCACCTGCTGGCCGAGCTGAAGCCGAAGGTCCCGGTCCGCCGGATGGTGTTCCACGAGATCACCCCGCAGGCCATCGCCGAGGCGGTCGCCAACCCGCGCGAACTCGACACCGACCTGGTCGACGCCCAGGAGACCCGCCGCATCCTCGACCGGCTGTACGGCTACGAGGTCTCCCCGGTGCTCTGGAAGAAGGTCATGCCGCGGCTGTCGGCGGGCCGCGTCCAGTCGGTCGCGACCCGGCTGGTGGTCGACCGGGAACGGCAGCGGATGGCGTTCCGTTCCGCCAGCTACGCCGGCGTCGAGGCCAGGCTCAACGCCGGTGCGGATGCCGAGCCGCCCGTCTTCGGCGCGAACCTGCAGCAGATCAGCGATCTCCGGGTCGCCCAGGGTCGCGACTTCGACCCGCTGGGCAACCTGACCGGCAAGGGCCTCTTCCACCTCTCCGCCGAGCAGGCCGAGACCCTGGCCACCGCCCTGGAGCAGGCCGCGTTCGCGGTGGCCTCCGTCGAGGCCAAACCGTACACGCGGCGTCCGTACGCGCCGTTCCGGACCACCACCTTGCAGCAGGACGCCGGGCGCAAGCTGGGCTTCACCGCCGAGCGCACCATGCGGGTCGCCCAGGACCTCTACGAGCGCGGTTTCATCACCTATATGCGCACCGACTCGGTGACCCTGTCGGCGACCGCGATCAATGCCGCACGGGCCCAGGTCAAGCAGCTGTTCGGCGGCAAATACCTGCCCGAAAAGCCGCGCGTCTACACCTCCAAGGTGAAGAACGCGCAAGAGGCGCACGAGGCGATTCGGCCGGCCGGCGAGACCTTCCAGATCCCGGCCGAGACCGGGCTGAGCGGCGACGGCTTCCGGCTCTACGAACTGATCTGGAAGCGCACCCTCGCCTCGCAGATGGCGGACGCGGTGGGCGAGACGGTAAGCGTCCGGATCGGCGCGACCCTGCCGCAGCGGATCGCGGTCACCGACGCCACCACCGGTGAGATCACCGAGACCGGACGCTGCACCTTCGGCGCCTCGGGCCGCACCATTACCTTCCCCGGCTTCCTCAAGGCCTACGTGGTCGGCGTCGAGGACGACGAGACCTCCGACGACGCACAGGCCCGGTTGCCGCAGCTGGTCGCCGGTGCCGCCCTCACCCCCGAGGAGCTGAAGGCGCTCAGCCACGACACCCGTCCGCCGGCCCGCTACACCGAGCCGTCGCTGGTGGCGAAGCTGGAGGAGCTGGAGATCGGCCGGCCGTCCACCTACGCATCGATCATCCGCACCATCACCAGCCGCGACTACGTGTTCAAGAAGGGTTCGGCGCTGGTCCCGACCTGGCTGGCGTTCGCCGTCACCAGGTTGCTCGAAGAGCATTTCCCGCGGCTGGTCGACTACACCTTCACCGCCGCTCTGGAGGAGACCCTGGACGACATCGCCAGCGGCCAGGCGGCCCGGCTGCAGGTGCTCAACGACTTCTACTTCGGCGCCGAGGGTGCCACCCACGAGGGCCTGCACGCGCTGGTCAACGAGCTCGGCGAGATCGACGCCCGTGGACTCTCCACCTACCCGCTGGGCGATTCCGGCATCGCGGTGCGGGTCGGCCGCTACGGCACCTATGTCGAGGACGCCGAGGGTCGCCGCGCCAACGTCCCCGAGGATCTGCCGCCTGACGAGTTGACCATCGAGCACGCCAAGGAGTTGCTCGACCAGCCAGCCGGCGAGGAGCGCGAGCTGGGCGTCGATGAGGCCACCGGACGCCAGATCGTCGCCAGATCGGGCCGCTACGGCCCCTACGTCACCGAGGTGCTCGAGGAGGGCGCGCCGAAGTCGGCCAAGCCGCGGACCGGTTCGCTGTTCGCCTCGATGAGCCTGGAGACCATCGGCCTGGACGACGCGCTGAAGCTGCTCAGCCTGCCGCGGGTGGTCGGCACCTCCGCCGACGGGGTGGAGATCACCGCCCAGAACGGACGCTACGGGCCGTACCTGAAGAAGGGCACGGATTCCCGCTCGCTCACCTCCGAGGAACAGATCTTCGACATCACCCTGGAGCAGGCCGAAGAGATCTACGCCCAGCCGAAGACCCGGGGACGTGCCCGTGCCGCCGCCGGCCCGCTCAAGGAGCTGGGTGCCGATCCGGCGACCGGCAAGCCGATGGTGATCAAGGACGGCCGCTTCGGCGCCTACGTCACCGACGGCGAGGTGAATGCCACCCTGCGCAAGACCGACTCGGTGGAGGCGATCACCGCCGAGCGGGCCGCCGAACTGCTCGCCGAGAAGCGGGCCAAGGGCCCGGCGCCGAAGCGCACCACCACCCGCCGGACGACCACGCGCGCCACCACGACCAAGCGGGCGCCCGCCAAGAAGAGCTGACCCGTGGGGCGAGGGCTGCTGCGGTTCGACCTGCCGGTGGCCGCGGAGGTCGCCGGCCTGACCGGTCCGGCGACCAGCATCCACCGGTTGGTCGGACGCCCGCCCGTCGAGTCCACCGCGACCGTGATCGACACCGCCGACCACCGCCTGCTGTCCTGGGGCCTGGAGCTGTCGCGGGTGGCCGAGACTGGCCGCTGGACGCTGCGCGCCGCCGGGTGGGAGCCGCTGCTGAACGCCGAACGGACCATGCCGCAGGCCGAGGACGACATTCCGCAGGAGTTCGCCGGACTGCTGGTGCCGTTCCGCCGCGGCGGCATCCTGGGACCCAGCCTGGAGGTGGCGTCGGTGCGGCGCCGCTTCACGCTCACCGACGAGTCGGGGCGTCCGTTCGGCGACCTGACCGATGAGCGGGTCCGGATCGGCCACCATCCGGGTCAACTCCGCGCCTTCCGCTGCGTCACCCTGCAGACCCCCGACGAGCTCGAGCCCGACATCCGGGACGCCGTGGTCGCGGCCTTCGCGGCGGCCGGCGGCACCCGTGTCAAGAATCTGCCGACGCTGGCCACCCGGCTGGGGCTGACCAGCCACGCCGACCGGGGCGCCCGGCTGTCGGCCCGGACCCCGATCGAGGACTTCGTCAGTGCTCACCTGCAGGCCCGCTGGCGGGGGCTGCTGCGTGCCGATCTGGCCGTCCGGACCACCGGACGCGACGACGCCGAGTTACGGGCCGGCGTCCGGTTGCTACGGCAGGAACTCGCGGCGCTGGGTCCGCTGCTGACCGCCGACTGGCTAGGATCGGCGCGACGATTGCTGGATGCCGCGCTGGCCGACCCCAGGACGTTGCAGAACACCGAACGCTGGCTGCGCATTCTCGACCTGCTCGCCGATGGTGTGGCCGAGCCGCCGCTGCTGCCGCATGTGGCCGGACGGATCACCGGCCCGGTCCTGGCCCAGGAGATCGAGGCGGTGGTGCGCACCATGCGCGACCAGTGCCGCACCCTCGACCCCTACAGCGACGACGTCCGCTGGGTGCAGGCCCACGAGGTGGCGAATCGGGCCTGGGCGTTGAGCACGCTGTCCTGCGATGTGTTCGGCAAGCCCGCCCGGCGGTTGCGTAAACGCCTGACCGCCATCGCCACCGCGCTGCACCGCACGGTGCGGCCCGAACCGAGCAGCCTGGCCCGCGACCTGCACGACCTGACCGCCACGGAGATCTTCGAGGCCGGACGCGCCTACGAGCGAGCCATGCTCTCGGTCGACTACGCCCGCGAGCAATTCCTGCGGGAATGGCCGCTGCTGTGGGATAATCTGCGCGCCCGGGTGATCCGACCAAGGGTTCCGCACCAGCGGGCACCACTGACCGAGGCGGTGGTCCCGTGACCGGCCGGTTCGTGGTCTTCGAGGGCGGCGACGGGGTGGGCAAATCCACCCAGTGCCGACTGCTCGCCGCCTGGGCTCGGACCCACGGTGTCCCGGCTCGGCTGACCTTCGAGCCCGGCGACACCGCGACCGGACGGCAGATCCGGCAGATCCTGCTCGACCCTGCCACCGGTGACCTGGACGCTCGCGCCGAGGCCCTGCTCTACGCCGCTGACAAGGCCCATCACCTGCATGAGGTGGTGCGTCCGGCACTGGCCCGCGGCGAACTGGTGGTCTGCGACCGCTACGTCGACTCGATGCTCGCCTACCAGGGCGCCGGACGCGTCCTCAACCTGGCCGAGGTCTCCGAGATCGCCCGCTGGGCCACCGTCGGGCTGGTTCCCGATCTGACCGTGCTGCTCGATCTGGAGCCGGAACGGGCGGTCGGCACCATCGCCGAACCGGACCGGCTGGAGAGCGCCGGCGCCGACTTCCACCAGCGGGCACGGGCGCTGTTCCTGGAACTCGCCGCACAGGCGCCGCAACGCTACCTGGTGTTGCCGGCGCGCCGTCCGGCCAAATGGATCGCCGACCAGGTGCAGGCACGGGTGGCGGCCATGCTGCCGAAAATGTCGGAGCCGGCTGACAGGATCGGCTCATGACGGTGTGGGCCGACCTGGTCGGGCAAGAGCGGGTGGTCGAGGTGCTGCGCCGTGCCGTCGCCGGCGACGCCCACGCGATGACCCACGCCTGGCTGGTGACCGGTCCGCCGGGTTCAGGCCGGTCCAACGCGGCCCGCGCCTTCGCCGCCGCGCTGCAATGCGAACGGGGCGGCTGCGGCGAGTGCTCGGCCTGCCGGACGGCCTTGTCGGGCGCCCATCCCGACGTCACCCTGGTGCGCACCGAGCAGTTGTCGATCGGCGTCGACGAGGTGCGCGAGTTGGTCCGCCGGGCCGCCATGTCGCCCACCCTGGGCCGGTATCAGGTGCTGGTGGTCGAGGACGCCGACCGGGTCACCGAACGTGGCGCCGACGCCCTGCTGAAGAGCATCGAAGAGCCGGCCGCGAAGACGGTGTGGCTGTTGTGCGCGCCGACCCCGGACGAGGTGGTGGTGACCATCCGGTCTCGCTGTCGCCGGGTCGAACTCGCCACCCCGAGCGCCGCGGCGGTGGCCGAACTGCTGGTGCGCCGCGACGGGGCGTCCCCGGAACTCGCCGAGTTCGCCGCCCGCGTCGCGCAGGGGCACATCGGCCGGGCCCGGATGCTGGCCCGCAACGAGGCGGCCCGCACTCGCCGCGCCGAACTGCTCGAGCTGCCCGGACGCCTCACCTCGCTGTCCGGGTGTCTGCATGCGGCTGCCGGCCTGGTCGATGCGGCCGCACAAGAGGCGTCCGCGACCACGTCCGAACTGGACGACCGCGAGAAGACCGCGCTGTCCGAGGCGCTCGGCTTCGGCGCCAAAGGCGCCCGGCCGCGCAACGCGCAGGCGGCCCTGCGCGAACTCGACGAGCAGCAGAAGGCGCGCGCCAAACGGCTGCAGCGCGATGCCCTCGACCGGGTGCTGACCGAGCTCACCACCTACTACCGCGACGTGCTGCTGGTGCAGGCGGCGGTGTCGTCGGAGCTCATCAACGCCGAGTTGCGATCCGAGATCGAAGAGGTCGCCCGGCGCGACACACCCGAGGCGACATTGCGCCGGATCGACGCGATCCTGGCCTGCCGCGAGGCGCTGGAGGGCAATGTGGCGCCGCTGCTGGCGATGGAGTCGCTGCTGGTCTCGGTGGCGTCGGTGCGCTGATCGCTGCCGAGCCAATCGGCGTCCGGCGAGTGTCGGTATGGGGTGCGGGTGGCGGCCGGAGGCACGATGGAGGTCACCCCCACAAACGAAACCAAGGAGGACCATGACTGAGTCCACCGCGCCCACCGTCGTCTTCGAGACCCCGGCAGAGCCGTCTGAGGAAGAGCGCAAGCTCGCCGCCGAGCGGGCCGCCCGGCGCGAGGCCCGCGAGGCCGCGCTGGCCGCACCGGACGTCCGGGCCGTGCCGAAACCGGTGCCGGTGCTGATCACCCAGCGCACCACCGACCGGTTCCTGGGCGGCTTCGGCCTGTTCCTGCTGCGCCTGGTGGTGGCGGTGATCATGACCGTGCGCGGACTCGACATCGTGATGGACCCGGCGGCGGCCCAGCAGCTGTTCGCCAGCACCGTCCTGCCCGAGCCGGGGATCACGGCCATGGTGACCGGCATCGCCGGTCTGGCGATCGCGGTGGCGCTGGTGTTCGGGCTGCTCACCCGGGTGGCCGGTGTGGCACTGACACTGATCGCCGCCGGTGCGCTGGTCTTCGTGCAATGGGGCAATTGGAGCCCGTTCGTGCCGGGCCATTCCGGCTTCCTCGGCGAATTCGAGTTGCTGCTGGCGGCTGTCGGTGTGCTGCTGGCGTGCCTCGGTGGCGGCGGCTTCAGCCTCGACCGCAGCTTCCGGGCCAGCCGCGAGCGCAGCCGGCAGGCCGACGCCGACCTCTGACGAACACCACTAGATTGGGTGGGTGCGCACTCCGTCCCGCTGGATAGTCGGCGTTGTCGCGTTGTTCGCGTTCGCGGGTTGCCTGCCGGGCACCGCTCCGAGCCAGTCGGCGTCCAGTCCGCCGGCCGTCGCGTCGTCCGCGTCGCCGACCCCGACCGGACCGCTGATCGGCATCTCGCAGACTCCCGGTTTCGAGATCGACCGGCTACGGCTTCCGGCCACCACGGCGCGTCCAGACGGCGTCGTCGACCCGCCCTCCGGCGACGGCCTCAACGCCTACCTGCGGCAGACCATCCAGTGGCGGCAATGCGCCGAGCGGTACCAGTGCGCCACCATCCTCGCCCCGCTCGACTACGCCAACCCGAATCGTGAGGCGGTCACCTTGGCACTGGCGCGGAAGCGGGCCACCGCTTCGCCGAAGCTCGGCACCCTGTTCGTCAACCCCGGCGGACCGGGCGCCTCGGGCCGCAACCTGGTCACCTACTTCGCCTCGAAGGGTCTGGAACAGTACGACATCGTCGGCTGGGATCCGCGTGGCACCAACGCGTCCACCCCGGTGACCTGCTTCGACGACGCCGCCACGGACGCCTTCAACCAGCTCGACTCCTCGCCGGACGACGCCGCCGAGACAGAGGCGCTGATCGCCGGCACCTACGAGTTCGCGAAATCGTGCTGGGAGCACAGCGGCGAACTGCTCGAGCACATCTCCACCATCGACACCGCCCGCGACCTCGACCTGATGCGGACACTGGTCGGCGATTCGACGCTGTCGTATCTCGGCTACTCCTACGGCACCCAGATCGGTGCCGTCTACGCCGACCTGTTCCCGCAACGGGTCGGACGTCTGGTGTTGGACGCCGCCGTCGACATCACCGACGACGACACCGTCATCCAGGCGCAGGGCTTCGACCTGGCGCTGGGGAATTTCGCCTCCTGGTGCGCCCGGCAGAACTGCGGACTCGGCACCAGCAAGGACGAGGTGCTCGGCACCATCACCGGCTTCCTCGACCGGCTGGACGCCCAACCGGTGCCGGCCGGCGTCCGGAAGCTCACCCAGAGCCTGGCCGTCACCGGGATCGCCGGCTACCTGTACGGCGGAATTCCGTCCTGGCAGGCGCTGGCCAGGGACCTGCAGGCTGCGATGGCCGGGAACGGCGTCCGGCTGCTGCGGTCGTCCGACGGCCTCAACGGTCGCGGGGACGACGGCCACTACGGCTCGCTGTTCTACTCGTTCCCGGCGATCGGATGCGTCGATTCGAAGGACGAGGGGGTCGTCGAGGCCGAGCAGCGCTGGCTCGCCGATCAGCAGAAGGCGCCGATCTACGGCAAGTACTTCGGCCCCATCTACACCTGTGCCCTGTGGCCGGTGCGCAGCGCCCCGCAGTTCCAGCCGACCGGCGATGGCGCGGCCCCGATCGTGGTGGTCGGTGCCACCGGCGATCCGGCCACCCCGTACCAGAACGCGGTGACCATGGCGCAGCAGCTGACCTCGGCCGTCCTGCTCACCTACGAGGGTGAGGGCCACGGCACCTTCGGCGGCAAATCGGAGTGCATCGACAGCGCGGTGATCGCCTATCTGACGCAGGGCACGGTTCCCGCCGACGACACTCGATGCCAGTAGCTCTCGTGGAACGCCGGGACGGGTCTCCTCGGTCCACTCGTCGCTGCGCCGAATCGCTTCGGAACAGGCTGCTGGCCTATAGTGGGACGTCGCCGGCGCGTCCGGCATGCCGCCTTAGCTCAGTTGGCAGAGCGATTCACTCGTAATGAATAGGTCTGGGGTTCGACTCCCCAAGGCGGCTCCACCAGTTGGATTTCCGCACATCACGGGTTGATCGTGTTGTCGGCCACCTCCAACGGTCCGGCGTCCTGTTCGTCGATCGTCGTCTCGACCTGGACGGTTCCGGACCTGGTCAATGTGTTCCCGGTGATCGTGGTCGCGCCCGGGCCGGCTCGCAGCACGAAGATCCCTCCGTCGCCGAACAGGCCGGCGGCGTTGTCGACCAGGTCGGAGTTGGTGACGCGGAATGTGGTGTCGACGCCAGGGGCGGAGACGATTCCGCGTCCGTAGCGCAGGGTCAGACCGGTCACGGTGATCGAGGCGGGGCCGTTTGCGATCTGGCCCCGTCCGGCGTTGAACAATCCGGTGACCATGACGCCTCCCCAGTCGCCGGCCTGGGGGCTGGTGGCGTTCCCGTCGCCATTGGTGTCGCCTCGCACGGAGTCGTCGCGAATGCTGGTGAAAACAGCGGGCGTATCGGCCGTGCCATTCGCCACTAGCGCACCGTTGTAGCCGATCTCGAGGCTCCCGGCGAATTTGAGGACGGCTCCGGCCGGAACGGTGAGGGTGCCGAGCACCGTGACCGGTCCGCTGACGACGTATTGCAGTCCGGTGGTGGGCACCGTCCAGCTGCCGATCCGGCCGCTGATGCCAATGGCATTGACCTTGTTGTCGCTGCCGGTGTTGCTGCTCAGGCTGGCGGGATCGAAATCCTGCTCGGAGTAGAAATAGGCCGGTTGGTCCGTGGTGTTTCCGGTGACATGGTTCCCGGTGACCTGGACCGCGGTAGCGTATCCGTCCAGCCGGGGATCCGGGGGATAGGATTCGACAGAGATGCCGCCGGAGGACGTCAGCGTGTTGCCGACGATCACGATCTCACCGGCGACGCTGAACCCCATCCACAGGCTCCGGTCGGCGGTGATGCCGCCGCTGTTGTCGCTGAGGGTGGAGTTGGTCAGCCGGAAACCCGCCGCGCTGGACGAGGTGATCCCTGAACTGTAACGCTGGTCGAGTTCGTTCGCCGTGAGCGTGCCCGTGGTGTTATACGTCTGCGTATCGGTCGAATAATTGCTGCTGGACACACTGAGGCCACCCCAGCTTCCCGGCTCGGGCGAGGTGCCGTTGCCGTTGCCGTTGGTGTCGCCCCCGGCGTCGTCGTCGTGAATGCTGGTAAAGATCACCGGTTGGGTTTGGGTGCCGTTCACAATGAGGGACCCATCGGTCACATCCAGACGTGCCCCGTCGTCGAATTTGACGATCGCACCGGCCGGAATGGTGAGGGTCGCCCGCGGCGTCAGCGGAAATCCGGGGATCCCGCCGAGTTTGAGACTACCCATGATGTACGGCAGGCCGGTGGTGGGCAGCGCCCAATCCTCGACGAGGGTGCCGCAGAGTCGGATGGCGTTCACCGTGTTGTCGCTGCCGGTGTTCCCGGTGAGCAGGGACGGCTGCAGCGTGCCGTCACAGATCGAATACGCGGGTTGGGCGCTCGTGGCGCCGCTCACCGAATTGCCCGAGACCTGGACCGGAACGGGCACGTCGTTGGGGGTGGCGGCGTTGTAGCTGCCCATGCTGGAAACAGCGATGGTGCCTGAATCGACGAGCGTCGTCCCGGTGATGGTGATCGCGCGCTCCGGGTCCACATTCTCGTCACTGTGGTAGGCGACGACTCCCGCGGTGTTGTGCGACAGCGTGGAATCGGTCAGCTCGAACACCGACAGATCCGCATCCTGACCGGCCACACCACTGCCGTCGATCCCGCTGCCGTAGCGCACGGTCAGTGCGTTCGCTCGGAGGATCGCGTCGTCGTTGAGTCGGATGCTGCCCCAGTCGCCGGCCTTCGGGCTGGTGGCGCTGCCATCGCCGTTGGTGTCGCCACCGAGTGAGTCGTCGCGGATGCCGGTGAAGACGGCCGGGGCGGCCGTGGTGCCCTCGACCACCAGTGAGCCGTCCACCGACATCGACGCCTGGCCGTCGAATTTGACGACGGTGCCTGCCGCGACGGTGAGGGTGGCACTCTTGGCGACCGTCACCGTGCCGCTGACCCGGTAGACCGTGCCGCAGCCAGCCGGCTGCCAGGTGGTGTCGGCGGCAATGGTGCCGCTGACCGGGACCACCGTCGGGACGCAGGTCGAGGCGTAGCTGTAGCGGGCGGCGACGTGGGGCTTGCTGCTGCCGTACCGGCCGGTGACCACGACGTCCGCGGTGGTGCCGGGTTGGCCGGCCGGCGCGGTGACGGTGAGCTTCCGGTCGGTGAGGACTTTCAGGTTCGCGGCGGGTGTGCCGCCGAAGGTGACCCGGGTCGCCGTGCTGAATCCAAGGCCGACGACGGTGACGGTGGTGCCACCCGCGGCTGGACCGGTGGTGGGGGAGATCCCGGACACCCGCGGTGATGCGACGAAGGTGAAACGGGCTTGCCTGCCCGACTTGGAGCTGCCGTAGGCGGTGATCACCCGGACGGTGGTCGTCCCCGCCTCGCGCGGCGGCGTGGTCACGGTGAGCTTGTGCTCCGACCACACCCGGAGGTCGGTGCCTGCGGAGTTGCCGAACATCACCGTGGAGACGTCGAGGAAGTTGTCACCGACGATGGTGACCTTGGCGGGGTTGTCTGTGCCGGCCGAATCCGGACGCAGCGCGAACACCCGCGGTGCGGCGACGTAGCGGTACCTGGTGTGTTCGGAGACCTTCGAGATGCCCCTGTCGGTGACCACGCGGACGCCGACGGTGCTCCATCCCGGTGGCGCCGTCACGGTGAGCCGGGTGTCGGTGAGCACCTTCAGGTTCCAGCCGGTCTTCCAGCCGAACAACACACGTTTCGCGCCGGTGAACCCGCTGCCGGTCACGGTGATCTGGGTCCGGCCAGCCACCGGTCCGCGCGCCGGGGTCAGGGCGGTCACCGTCGGTGCGGTGGCCGGTGTGGCAGTCGGGGACGGCGTCGGTGTCGACGTAGACACCGGAGTCGGTGCCGGCGACGGTTGTGGCTCAGCCCACGCCGTAGACGAACTGGCCACGCCGCTCAGGGAGATCGCCACCGCGATCACACTGGAAAGCCACACTCGTACTTTGGATGACCGCATTGTCGTTCCCCCTGAGGTAATGCACGGCCCCGGGAACATCTCGGTGCCGAAGCGTCCCGACGACGGTGTGGGGGCGCCTCGGATAAAGATAGTGGAACTAGAGCACCGGTGGAAGAGGGTCGGGATCTCGGGAGAGGAGGTGCCGCCGGGATACTGGTTCTATTCGAAGGACCCCGCCGGGTCGGTGGCGAAGCGTTCCGAATATCCCGCGGGTGTACTCACCTTTTTTCAGCACCCAAGGAATTGTCTTCGTGGCGAAGGTGCACGTCGTCGAGTCGATCATCCGCAGCTGCTGGAAGAACACCGGTTCAACTCCGCCGTTGGGTTCGGCCCGCTGGTGGCGCTGGAGCAGACGACGGTTCCGCCGGGGCCCACGCCGAAATGAGCGTTATCGGCGGTCGCCGTGTCCGGAGATGACTTCCTCGCCCCGAAACGAGCGTTATGCCCGTCCGGTGACCGTGGGATAACGCTCATTTCGCCGCGGATGCGCCGGCGTTCGGGATGGGGCGCACTTTATAACGCAGGTCTCGGCGCGTGCCAGCAGAGCGGGGCAGTCCCGACAACCAGTTTGGGCCTACTCGGCGTCGTGGTAGGTCAGGTCGGTCTCGACCAGGTCCTCGGGGAAGACGTGCGCCGGGTAGCTCACCGGACGGGCCGGAACCCCGGCCACTGTGGTGAACGGGGCCACGTCTTCGAGCACTACCGATCCGGCGCCGATCTTGGCACCCTCGCCGACCTCGATATTGCCCAGCACCTTGGCGCCGGCGCCGATCATCACGCCGCGACGGATCTTCGGGTGCCGGTCGCCGCCCACCTTGCCGGTGCCGCCCAGGGTCACCTCGTGCAGCATCGAGAAGTCGTCCTCGACCACCGCGGTCTCGCCGATCACGATCGAGGTGGCATGGTCGAACAGGATCCCCTTGCCGATCCGGGCGCCGGGGTGGATGTCGACCGCGAACACCTCGGAGATCCGGCTCTGCAGGTAAAGCGCCAGCGATTGCCGGCCGGCCAGCCAGTAGTAGTGCGCCACCCGGTACGACTGCAGCGCGTGGAAGCCCTTGAAGTGCAGCAGCGGGATCGAGTAGCCCCTGCATGCAGGATCGCGGCTGAGCACGGCCCGCAGGTCTTCGCGGAAGGCCAGCCCGATCGTCGGATCGTTGGCGAATGCCTCGTCGATCAGCGAGCGCAGGCTGAGCGAGGTGATGGTGGGGCTGCCCAGCTTGGACGCCAGCAGGTAGCTGAGCACGTCTTCGAGCCGGTCGTGAGCCAGCACGACGGTGTGCAGGTAGCTGGCCAGTGCGGGTTCGCTGTCGGCGGCGGCGGTGGCTTCGGAGCGGATACGGCGCCAGATTTCATCGGTCGGCATGGCATGCCTTTCACGGGAGAAGTTGCGGTTGGAGAGGGTGAACAGGTGAGAAACGGTCGTTCAGCCGAGTCGACAACAGCAACACATGCACATCAGCACGCGGGTGTCGCGCGCAGTGATCATCGTCACGTTCGTGTGCATGGCGGCCAATCTAGCAGCGGAAGCCCGGAAAGCCGAGAGTCGGGCGACCCTCGCCTGCGACAACGCCGCGATCGGCCGGGGTATTTCCTGGTCATGCGGGGGAGGCGATCCGATCGGTTCAGCGGGTGATCCGATCGGCGCTCTCCAGGTACAGCCGGCCGCGGCCAGCGGACGCCCGCGACAGCCAGGCGTCCTCGATCACCTCGGCCAACTCGTCCCGGCTCAACTCGGGCAGCCGGCTGAGCCGCAGCAACACCGACGGGTGCCCGTCGAAGTGTGGCGTGGTGAAGAACGGGGTCGATTCGTCCTGGACCAGTGCCTCCTTGGCGGCCAGGTCGGGCACCCAGAACACCACCACGTCGTGGTAGCGCTCGCCGGTGACCGGGTCGACGGCGACCGGCCGCGGCGTCCGGAAGAAGACGAACGACTTGCCACCCACCTGGTAGACGGGGGTGGACGAGTCGGGGTCGTAGACCGTCACATAGGGCAGGGCGGACGCCAGCGCGTGAATGTCGGCGACCCGAGCCCGCCGGCTGTTCATCGCAGTTCCGCCAGTGCGCCGGCCACCCGCTCAGCCACTCCACCGATCACCACGTACTCGGTGTTGCGGGTGTGCGAGACCTTGCCCACCTTCTCGCCGAGGTGGTTGTAGATGCCGATCCGGGAGCCGATGTAGCGCCGGGATTCGAAGGCGAGCAACTCGACCGTCTCGTGCCCGGCGTCGGTCAGCCAGCCGACGATCTGTTCCGGCGTGACCCAGGCCTCGTCGTTGTAGGAGACCATCACCACCTCGGCGCGGGCGGCACCGATCACCGTGGCCAGCGCGTCCGGCATACTGCGGCGAGAGTTGAAGGCGCTGGCGTTCTGGCGGCCCTTGGCGTCCGCGCGCTTGCAGGCGATCCCGTAGTGGTCGGGCGAATCCCAGCGGACCAGCGTCTCCCAGATGTGGTAGTAGCTGAAGTAGCGGTGCTGGTTGTACGGCGGATCGAGGTAGATCAGGTCGACCGGCGGCAGCGTCCGCACCACGTCGAGGGCGTCGCCGCGCACCGCCTGTCCGGTACCGGTGAGCAGCACGGGCGCCCGCAGTCGCAGGTGATTGGACGCCCGCGGCGCCCACGACTTCAGATACGCCATGTGCTGGCCGGTGGTGTTGTCCACCCGGTCGGCGGCCTCCATCAGGGCGGTCAGCAGCACCGGGTACAGCGGGTGCCCGTCCCACTCGACCAGGTGCTCCCGGATCGCGTCGATCCGCTCGCCGTTGTGCGGCTGGAAGAACCGGGCGTTCTCGCAGAAGGTCTCGGTGACGTAACCACGGCGTCCGGGCAGGGCGTTGAGCTCGGCCAGCAGGGCGTCCAGCTCGTCGGCGTCGACCGCGTCGGCGTCGGTGGTGATGTAGCAGTGGGCCAGCACCTCGCTGTAGCTGGCCAGGTCGGCCGCGATCACCGACAGCCCGCGCCGCTTGAACTCCTGCGCCACCCGCGTGGTTCCGGTGAACAGGTCCACCGCCGTCCGGGCACCCGCACCCTGGGCCAGCGTCCCCAGGACGCCGGCCAGGGCCCGTTTGGAGCCCAGGTACTTGATCACAGCCGAAACCCTAACCCGGGTAACCCATTGGACGTTCAGACCACCTCGACCGATATCCCAGGAAGTCCGGCGGCGAGCGCATCAAGATCGTCCGGGTCGCCGGTGGCGATGACCCCTCCGCCGGCGGCGAGCGCGGTGGCCACGACGGCGGCATCCACATGGTCGACCGAGCCTCGACCGGCTCGCGCGAGGAGATTGCCGATCGTGCGGGCGAGAGTCCGGGTCGTGTCGACGACATCGATGCCGCTGTGGCGTCCGAGGCAGGAGTCGACGATCTGATCGTGCCGTCCGCCGCGATACTACCCGGCCAGCACCGCCGCCGGCACGTGGACGTCGATGCCGCTCAGCACGGCTGCTTTGAGGGCTGCGTGGACGGCGCCGGGCGCCTGTCCGGAGCGGCTGCGGGCAAGTTGTGAGAACGCCTCGGAATCGAGGATCAGCGCGGTCATCCGAGTGCGCGGCGGAATCGCTCGACGTCGGCGGGGTCGGGTTCGCCGAACTCGGCGTCCAGCGTGGCGACGAAATCAGCCAGAGCGGCGTGACGGGCCCGCCGCTCCATCTCGGCGCGCAGCACCGCGTTCACTGTGGCGGAGAGTGCGGCGGCATCGTCGCCGAAGGTTTGCACCACGTCGGGGTCCAGGGTGAGGGTCTTGCGGACCTTGCTGCTCATACTGCGATCCTACTTCTCGCACGTCGTGGACGTCTTGCCACGAAATCAAACTGAACCGTACAGTTTGATCCGTGGAGGAGTTGAGCCCTCGAGCCCAGGCCAAGCGTCGGCAGATCACCGACGCCGGTCGTGCGCTCTTCCTCAGCCAGGGCTACGCCCGCACCTCGATGGACGCCGTCACCGCCGCGGCCGGGGTCAGCAAACAGACCCTCTACGCCTACTTCCCGAGCAAGGACGAGTTGCTGATCGCGATCCTGGCCGAGGCGCTGCAGGCGTTGGGCCCGCAACGCGGCATCGAACCTCCACGGACCCGCGCCGAGCTTCGGGACGCCCTGATCGGCTTCGTCGGGCGGCTGCTCGACACCATGCTGCGCGACGAGTCGATCGCCATTTTGCGGCTGCTGGTCGGCGAGGCCGTGCACGTCCCCGAACTGCGTCACACCTTCCTGGAAGCGTTGCCCTATCAACTGCTGGAACGCGCCACCGCGATCCTCGCCGGGGCCGCGGCCAACGGGGTGATCGTGCCCGACCATCCCGAGATCAGCGTGCGGCTGCTGGTCGGGCCGTTGATGAGCTACGTCGTCTTCGGCGGTCTGATGAGCAACGACGCCCCCGAACATCCGGGCACGGGGACCATCGAATGGCTGGTCGACGCCTACCTGCGCACCCTCGACTTCGGCGGTGACGCATGAGTTGCCGACAGCTGGCCGTCCTGGGCGTCGCCCTTGGTCTGGTGCTCACCGGGTGCGCGCAGCCGTCCGAGACCATCGCGGTCACCGGACGGGTCAGCGCCGACATGCTCACCGTCCAGGCCCCGACCCTGGCGATTCCGGCGGGCACGTCGCCGCGGGTCGTCGCCGTGCCGGTCCGGCTCGGCGACCAGGTGAAGGCCGGCGACGTCCTGCTCCGCTTCGACGACACCACGCTGGCCGCCAAGCTGACCATCGCCAAGAAGAACGCCGCGGTCGCCAAGGTGCAGGTTGGGGTGGTCGACGCCGGCCTCGACACCCTGGCTGACAAGGAACGAGACCTGCGCGACAAGCGCAGCGAGGTCACCGACGGCATCGCCAAGGCCACCAAGGCGCGCAAGGACCTGTCCGGCAAGCTGGCCGACGCCCGCAAGGCGTCCGGCACCCTGCCCAAGCAGCTGGCCACGGTCGAGAAGAACCTCAGCGAGCTCAGATCGAAGCTGGCTGGGGTCGAGCAGGAGCTCGCGCAGGTCACCGCCGCGCTGCAGGCTTTGCCCCCGGACGCCGGACCGGAGGTTCGCGAACCGTTGCTGCAGGCCAAGCAGCAGCTCACCGCGGTACGGGCTCAGCTGACCGGGGGCATCGCCACACTCAGCACCGCCCGCGCCAAGCTCACCGCCGGCATCGCCGCGCTGAAGAAGGGCGTCCGGCAGTTGGGCAAGGCGATCGCCACCATCGACGCGAACCTGGTCAAGGCCCGTGACGGATTGCGGAAGATCGATGACGGCCTGACCAAGCTCAGCGACGCCCGCGCTGACCTCAACCGTGCCCGCACGCTCGCCGTGATCGCCGCCGCCGACACCACCGGCGTCGACACCGCGACCCTCGAGCGCACGCAGGCTGTCGTCCGAGCCCCCGCCGACGCTCTGGTGACCGCCGTCGCGCACGTCGGCGACGTCGTGGCACCCGGCGCCATGATCGCCGAGCTCGCTCGTCCGGCATCGGTGGTGACCACCTGGCTGGCGCCCGAACAGGTGGCCCAGACCTGTCTGGACGCCCCGGCGACGGTCAGTCTCGACTCGCTCGCCATGCCGGCGTCCGGTCGGGTCAGCCGGATCGTTCCGGCCGCGAACTACCCGCCGACTTACCACACCACCGACCAGGTGCATCTGACCCGCGCGGTTCCGGTGGAGGTCACCGTGACCTCCCCACTGCCGCCCGGCGTGCCCGCCGACCTCCGAATCTCCACCTGCCCGACCGAGGGGTGACCATGAAGTCTCACAAGCGTCCGCCGATCCCGGTGATCGTCGTCGTGCTGCTGCTCGTCGGTCTGGGCGGCTGGTGGTGGTGGAGCGCCACCCGGCCCGCGCCGGACGCCGGACTGACGCTGACCGGGCAGGTCGAGACAAGCCAGATCGCCATCGCCCCCGCCACCGCAGGCCGGATCACCTCGATGAAGGCGTCCGAGGGCGACCAGGTCAGCAAGGGTCAGGTGCTGGTGCAACTCGACACCGCCGCGCTGAAACTGCAAGTCAGCCAGGCCAAACGGGGCGTCACCGCGGCGAAGGCGGCGGTCACCAACGTCGAGAACGACGACGACGCCACCAAGGCCGACCTGAAGGCCGCCAACGCCCGGCTGGCCCAGGCCGAGGCCGCCGTGAAGCTGGCTCAGGTGCAGCTCGGCTACGCCACCATCAAGGCGCCCAGCGCGGGCACCGTGATCAACGTGGTCGGCAACGCCGGCGGCAACGCGGCCCCCGGCCGCACCCTGCTGACCATGACCGACCCCGCCGATCTGTTCGTCCGGGTCTTCATCTCAGAGCCCCGGATCGGCCAGGTCAGCGTCGGCGGAACCGCCACGATCACCACCGACTCGGCCACCGGCAGCTTCACCGGCACGGTCTCGTTCGTCTCCGACACCGCCGAGTTCACCCCGAACACCATCGACACCCCCGACCAGCGCACCAAGCTGGTGTTCGCCGTCCGGATCCGGATCGACGACCCGTCCGGCACCCTGAAGTCCGGCATGCCGGTGGACGTGCGACTGTCATGACCGCCGACCAGGCCGCACCCGCGGCCATCGAGGCGTCCGGTCTGCGCCGGACGTTCGGCGACGTCGTCGCCGTCGACGGGGTCGACCTTGAGGTGCCGACCGGCGCGGTGCTCGGCCTGCTCGGTCCGGACGGCGCCGGCAAGTCGACGCTGATCCGGATGCTTGCCACGGTGCTCCGGCCGGACGCAGGCGATGCTCACGTCCAGGGCTTCTCGGTGACCCGGCAGCCCGGCAAGGTCACCCCGCGGATCGGCTACATGTCCCAGAAATTCGCGCTCTATCCCGACCTGAGCGTGGCCGAGAACATCGAGTTCTTCGCCCGGCTGCGCGGCGTCCCGGCCGCTGAACGCAAAGAACGGTCGCGGGCCTTGCTGACCGGGATGGGGCTGGCCGACTTCCTGGACCGGCAGGCCGGACGGCTCTCCGGAGGCATGAAGCAGAAGCTGTTCCTGGCCACCACGCTGATGCACCGGCCCGAGGTGCTGCTGCTCGACGAGCCGACCACCGGCGTCGACCCGGTCTCCCGGCGCGAGTTCTGGCGCATCCTGGCCGACCTGCGCGGGGCCGACCGGCATGGGGCCGGCACCACCGTGCTGGTCGCCACACCGTACATGGACGAGGCCGAGCGCTGCACCGACGTGATCTTCCTGGACGGCGGACGCGTCCGGCACCACGGCAGCCCGGCCGAGATCAAGGCGCTGGTGCCTGGACGCCTGTTCGAGTTGCGCGCCGCCGAGCCGCGGACGGCGCTGGGGGCGGTCGAGACGGTGCCGGGCGTGCTGGCCGCGCATCTGTACGGCGACATCGTCCGGGTGCTGGCCGACACCGGGGACGCCGCCGAGGTGGAGGCGCGGTTGGCCGCCGCCGGCGTGCTGGGCCGCGTCCGGGCGGTCGCCGTCGACATGGAGACCGCGTTCGCCGTCCTCGCCGAGCTGAACCGGGCCGGATCGAACCGGGCCGAATCGAACCGGGCCGAACCGAATCGGGAACGGACGGCGCCATGAACGCGTGGAACCGGATCGGCGCCCTGATCGCCAAGGAATTCCGCCACCTCGGACGGGACCGCCGCACCCTCGCCGTGGTGCTGGCGCTGCCGGTGCTGCAGATGATCCTGTTCGCCTACGCGATCAGCTTCGACGTCAAGAACGTCTCCACCATCGTCATCGACCAGGATCGGACGCCGGCCAGCGCCGCCTACCTGCGCAGCTACGCCAGCTCGGACTTCTTCCGCGTCGTCGGCAACGCCGACAACCTGACCGACGTCGACGAGATCTTCGACCGCAACGAGGCCCGGATTGCCGTAGTGGTGCCGGCCGGCTTCGGGCGCAGCCTGGCCGCCGGCGAGCAGGCCCCGGTCGCGGTCTACCTGGACGGCAGCGAACCCACCGCGGCGCGGGTCGGGCAGGCCTTCGCCACCGCGCTCAACCAGTCCTACGGGCAACAGGTGACCATCGAATGGGCTGACCGCCAGGGCCTGGACGTCACCGCCGCCGGCCAGCTCGAACCGCGGGTGCGCACCTGGTACAACCCGGAAAGACGAAGTTCGGACTTCCTGATCCCCGGCCTGATGGTGGTGATCATCATGGTGGTCGCCGTCCAGCAGACCGCGGTCAGCCTGGTCCGGGAACGGGAACAGGGCACCGACGAACAGCTGGCGATCAGCCCACTGGCCGGTTGGGAGACGATGATCGGCAAGCTGGCGCCCTGGACGCTGCTGGCCTTCGCCGAGCTGGCGGTGATCACCGCGGTCGGGGTGTGGTTCTTCGGCCTGCCGTTGCGCGGCAGCCTGGGGGTGCTGGCACTCGGTGCCGCGCTGTTCGTGTTCTGCTCGCTCGGCCTGGGGCTGGTCATCTCGGCGGTCGCGCCCAGCCTGGAGAGCGCCAACATGCTCGGCTTGCTGCTGTCGATCTTGCCGGCGTTCATCCTGTCCGGGTTCGCCTTCCCGTTGAGCTCGATTCCGGGCTGGCTGCAGGCGGTGAGCTGGCTGTTCCCGGCCCGGTTCATGGTGACCATCTCGCGCGGGGTGTTCCTGAAAGGCGCCGGGGTGGATGAGCTCTGGCCCGAACTGGTCGCGTTGACCGGCTATGCGGTGGTCGTGATCGCCGTCGCGGTGGTGCTGTCGGCGAGGAGGCGGCGATGAGAAGCCCCGGCGCGCGGATCCGGCGGCGGATCCGGCTGTTGATCTGGAAGGAGTTCCTTCAGCTGCGCCGCGACCCGCTGTTGCTGCGGCTGCTGTTCCTGATGCCGATCATGCAGCTGATTCTGTTCGGCTACGTGGTGGCGGCCGATGTGACGAACCTGAATACGGCCATCGTCGACCTCGACCGGACGTCCACCTCGCGGGCACTGGAGGCGCACTTCGCGGCGTCCGACTATTTCGTGATCACCGCCCACGCGTCCGAACCCGACCTGCAGTCGCTGATGGACACCGGGAAGATCGCGATCGCGATCGTCATTCCCGAGGGCACGCAGGCGGCGCTGGATCGTGGCGAGACCGCCCCGATCGGGGTGGTGGTGGACGGCTCGGACAGCCAGGTGGCGTCCGTGGGCAGTGGCTATGCCGCCCAGATCATCGGCCGGTTCAACGCCGAGCGGATGGCCGCCCAGGGCGTCCAGTTGGCCGCGCCGGGCATCGACGCCCGCGTCCGGGTGATGTTCAACCCGACTCTGGCTTCGGTGAACACCATGATTCCCGGATTGGTGGCGGCGATCGTGATGCTGTCGATCATGGCGGTGATGGGGCAGGCCGTGGTCAAAGAGCGCGAACGCGGCACGCTGGAGCAGATGTTCGTCACGCCGATCCGGCCCACCGAGTACCTGATCGGAAAGGTCACCCCATATGCGCTGGTGGCGACCGTGCAGCTGCTGCTGGTGGCGTTCGTCGGGATCTTCTGGTTCGGCGTCCCGTTCGCCGGGCAGATCTCGGTGGTGGCGGCCGGGCTCGCCCTGTTCATGCTCACTTCGATCGGGCTTGGGCTGCTGATCTCGCTGGTGTCGCACACCCGGCAGCAGGCGCAGCAGCTGATGATGCTGTTCATGCTGCCCAGCTTCGTGCTGTCCGGCTTCATCTTCCCGATCGACTCGATGCCGGCGCCGATCGTGCCGCTGACCTGGTTTGTGCCGCTCACCTGGGCGATCGAGATTCTCCGCGGGGCGTTCATCAAGGGCAGCGGGTTCGAGGCCCTCGGAATGCAATTCGCGGTGCTGAGCGCGTTCGCCGTGGTGATCTTCGGTGCCGCCGTCGCCGCCACTCGCAGGAGGTTGACCGAATGACCACCGCACCCCGGCGTGCTCTGCCCCCGGACGACAACCCGCCCGCCGACCCGCTCTACTGGGGCCGGCACGCCGTCGACAGCCAGCCGACCGACAGCGTGCGGGGCACGCCGCCGAACCCGGACGCCGCCATCTCGGTGCGTGGCCTGACCAAGCGCTTCGGCAGCTTCACCGCCGTCGACGGGATCGACTTCGACGTGGCTCGCGGCAGCATCGTCGGCTTCCTCGGCCCGAACGGCTCCGGCAAGACCACCACGATCCGGATGCTCACCGGTACGTCGGCCCCCGACGCCGGACAGGCGCTGGTGCTAGGCGAGGATGTGGTGGAGCACCCCGAGCGGGTACGGCAACGGTTCGGCTACATGTCGCAGAAATTCGCCCTGTTCGAGGACATGACGGTCGAGGAGAATCTGCGCTTCTATGCCGGCGTCTACGACTTGAGCCCGGAACGGTTCGCGCAGCAGCGCGCCTACGTGTTGCAGATGGCCGACCTGCAGGGACGCGAGAACGAGCTGACGGCGAACCTGTCGGTGGGCTGGCGGCAGCGGCTGGCCCTGGGCACCGCCACCATTCATGACCCCGAACTGCTGTTCCTCGACGAGCCGACCGGTGGTGTCGACCCCGTCGCTCGCCGGCAGTTCTGGGATCTGCTCTACGAACTCGCCGGACGCGGCGTGACCCTGTTCGTCACCACTCACTACATGGACGAGGCGAGCCATTGCAATCGGCTGGCGTTCATCTACCGCGGCGGGCTGATCGCCGAAGGGGCGCCGGCCGAGATCCGGCACGATCTGCTCACCGAGCGGGTGATCGAGGTGCGGGTGGCCGACGTGGACGGTGCGCTTGCCTGGCTGGAGCGGGCCCCCGGAGTTGAGGAGGCGTACCTGTCCGGCGTATCGCTGCACGCGGTGATCGACCCTGCGGCGACCGCCGTCGACGGCGTGCTGCCCACCTTCACCCGCGGCCTACGCGAGGCGGGGTTCTCCGACGCTGTGGTTGGGCTGGTCGAACCGACCCTGGAGGACGTCTTCGTGAACCTGGTGGCCCGGGCGAAGTAGACCAGCTCGGCAACTTCCGCCACTGCCAGTGGACCAGGTTAGTTAGATTGGCTGCGCTACATCTCGGCAGTTTGGTTGCTCAACTATGCCCATGGCAGGGGGCCCAGGGCCCCGGAAAGGTCGGCTGATGTGGCTGTGGCTTGGGAAGACGTCGGGGTGTGGCCGGCGTGGGGTGTGGGACGGGCGTGGCCTGTGGGTTTGGGATGGGAGTTGCGAGACAACCTTCCCCGACTCAGGACCACACCCGCCGATGCCATCTTCCCCGAAGGCCGGCGCGAGCAAGATCGAACGCGCCGATGACCTGATGACCGCCTTGTCCACTGTTCCCGATCCCCGCGATCCGCGCGGGGTCCGCTACCGGCTGGCCGCAGTGCTGACGGTCGCTGTCTGCGCGGTGCCCACGAAGCGACGCAGTTGGCTGCTCCACCGTCAGATCTCCCGCAAGCTCGGGATGAGTGGCATCGACGACTTCGGATGGGGACGCATGCAGCGCAACCTGGATCGGGTGCGGTTTGACCGTTCAGGGCCCGGTTCATGAGCGCAACCTGGACCGCTGGCAGCGCATCATCGAAAGTCGAAGCGAGCGGGGCCTGCAGCGTGTCCTAGTCGACACGTCCACCGACGGCATCGAGATGCCTGAGGTGTCACCCATGACCGGCTTCCACCGAGGATGAGCGTCTTGGCGTTCTGGCCGGGATCCAGCGGTGATCGCTGCCGTAGACTTCAGGTGTGCTCGCTATAGATGTCGATCGAGAGCGCTTGCGCGAAGTATGTGAGCGCTACGGTGTCGTTCGCCTTGAGGTCTTCGGCTCGCTTGTGCGCGGCACGGTTGGGCCCGACAGCGACATCGACTTGCTCTACACCCTAGCCACGGGGGCTCGGCTGGGTTGGGCGATCGAAGACCTCAGCGAGGAACTCGCGGCTGTGTTTGGCCGGCCGGTCGACTTGGTCTCGCGTGGCGGCTTGAACTCTCGGATGCGTGAGTGTGTGCTTGCCGAAGCCCAACCCTGCTATGCCGCGGCGTGAGATTCTCCTGCTCGGTGAGATGATCGACGCCGCTGAGCAGGCCCAGCAACTGGCCACGGGCCACGACGTTGAGGCCATCCAAGCCGATCGGCAGCGCCGTGATGCGCTGCTGTGGAACTTTACTGTGCTGGGCGAGGCCGCTGCCCAGCTCTCCGACGAGTTCAAGGCGGAGCATCCCGGCGTGAAATGGGGACGGCCCAGCCAACTGCGCAACAGAATCGTGCACGGCTATTGGTGGCGCCGCCCACAGCAAGCTCACAGAAAGAGCACAGCTGGCGTCCGGTTGGCCGCGGGATTATCGTCTGGACAGCTTCTACCCGTCCAGATTGGAGCAGCGCGATGACCAATCACCGCACCGACCCGCCCAGCTATGAAGGGCGTCCGCTCGCCCGTCCCGAGGAGGAGCTGGTCGACCAGGGCCTCCAGTTCGACATCGGCACGCTCCTCAGCCGGCGCGGCATGTTCGGCATTGCCGGTGCCGGCGCTCTCGGGCTGACCCTCGCCGCGTGCAGCACGGGTGCGTCTGCAAGCTCGAGTTCCAGCACGACGGCGTCCGGGACGGCGTCGGCGACCGCGACCGCGACCAGCTCCACCGGGCTCACCGAGATTCCGGACGAGACCAACGGTCCCTACCCGGCCGACGGCACCAACGGCCCGGACATTCTGGAAGAGAGCGGGGTGGTCCGCTCCGACATCACCAGCAGCTTCGGCACCAGCACCACCAAGGCCGAGGGCGTGCCGATGACGTTGACCTTGACGATCCTCGACATGGCGGGCGGTGGCGGGGCATTCGCCGGTGTCGCCGTCTACGCCTGGCACTGCAACGCGAGCGGCAACTACTCGATGTACTCCGAAGGGCTGGAGAACGAGAACTACCTGCGGGGTGTGCAGATCGCCGATTCCGCCGGCAAAGTCACCTTCACCAGCATCTACCCGGCCTGCTATTCCGGACGCTGGCCGCACGTCCACTTCGAGGTGTATCCGGACGAGGCGAGCATCACCGACGCAGACAAGCGGATCTGCACCTCGCAGCTGGCCTTCCCGAAGGACGCCTGCGACGCGGTCTACGCCACCTCCCTCTACTCGGCTTCGGTGGCCAACTTCGCCGCGGTCAGCCTGACCACCGACAACGTCTTCGGCGACGATGGTGGCGCACACCAGATGGGCACCGTGACCGGCAGCGTCGCCGACGGCTACCAGGTGGCTCTCACGGTCCCGATCGACACCACCACGACGCCGACCGGCGGGAGTACGCCGGGGCCGGGACGCTGACCGGCGGGTCTGTGGGACGGACACGTGTTGCCGCCGCACTCGTGCCGGCCTGCGCACGGGATGGCGAAGGCTGATTGGTGCGCGGATTTGGCGCACGTCTGTGAATACTTCTCGACACGCTCGACCAACGGCGGCTGATGTCATCCCGGCCAATGCCGAGATCTCTGCGGTGGGGGCGCGAATGACGCAGACCCTGAGACAAGCCCGGCATGAAGAGGGGTCTCGGCAAGGGCGACCTGCGGTGGCCGTCCAGGTTTCAGCAGAGCGGACCAACGGTCGCCGTCGGGATTGCCAGCTCTGCCAACGAACGCCGCAAGCGCTGCTGGATTCAGGCTCAGTTCGAAGGCTGTTGCCTGAGCGGCGTGGTCTCGGCCATCCTGATCCTGAGTCTCACCCTTCCCGAGCCCGTGGGAGCGGACGGGTGGCGTCCAGCAGCCGCAGCAGGGCGCCCATGCCGCCGGCGCATACGCCGATCAGCGCGGAGACACCGCCGGCGTAGGCGATCAGCCCGGTCATCCGGTCGGCGGTGTTCGGGTCGCCGTCCCAGACGATGTAGCCGGCGGCGATCGCCAGGGTGACGCCGCAGATGCCCAAAGCCACCAGCAGTACGGACGCGGCGCCAGGGTCGTGCCGGACGTCGCGGAGGCGTCCGTGATGCTCGGTCAGTCGAATCGCGGCCACCGCCAGATAGCCCCAGGCGCAGGAGACCAGGATCGCCGCCAATACGTCCGAGGGTCGATGCCACTGATTGACCAGGGTCGCCAGGCCGTAGGCGCAGACCGCCAGGGTGCCCACCACCGCGGTCAGCGACCGCAGCGCGGGGGGCACCACCAGGAGCAGACCGACCAGTGCCGCCGCGGCGACAGTGGTGTGACCGGACGGCAATGTGTTCGTGCTGTTCCAGCCGCCGAGGTCGAGCAGATCGTCGCGTTCCAAGACGCGGTACTTGAGTACCTGAGTGGTGACATTGGCACCGCCGACAGCGGCCGCGGCGGCGACGCCGGCCACCCAGCGTCCGCGCACGATCCCGATCACCAGCACCATAAGCAGGATCGCCGCCACCATCGGCACCGACACCGTGGACAGCAGTTGGTCGGCCTGCGCGTCGATCCGCCAAGCGCCGATGTGCGAGCCCTGCATCGCCAGTGCTTCCAGCACCTGGCCGCGGTAGCGGGTGACGAACGCCCACCAGATCAGCACCACCAGAACCGCGGTCAGGGTGGCAGCCGCCAAGGGTGAGCCAACGCCAGGGAGCTCGCGGGCCTGGGGTGGCGGGGGTTGGGTCACGGACCAATGCTCTCAGGCCCGGACAAGTATGGTTGGGAAGATGTTCGATCACACGCGGGTGATCCGCACCGAGACCGAGCGTTTCGCCGAGGCGATCCTCGCCGCCGATCCGACGGCTACCGTTCCGAGTTGTCCAGCCTGGACGACTGCCGACCTGCTCTGGCACCTGACCGAGGTGCACGGGTTCTGGGCACGGGTCCTGGCCTCCGGCGCGCAAAGCGACCAGGACGCCGAAGCAATCCAGGAAGAGAAGCCGGAGCGACCCGACGATCCGGTCGCCGGCGTCGCACTGCTCAACACCGAGACCGACGCCCTGTTGGCGCAGCTGGACAAGAGAGTCGATGAGCAGCCGGCCTGGACGTGGTTCACCACCGACCAGACCGTCGGCTTCACCCGCCGGATGCAGGTGCACGAGGCGGTGATGCACCGGATCGACGCCGAACTCGTCGCCGGCCGGACGCCGACCCCCATCGACCCCGAGGTGGCCGCCGACGGCGTGCTGCACGCGGTCGACGTGATGTTCGCCTGGTGGGGCACGCAGCCGGGTTTCGAGTTCGTGCCCTCCGATCATGTGGTCGCGCTGACCCCCAGTGACGCGGAACCCACCGTGCTGGTCCGCCCCGGACGCTGGCGTGGCGTCGGTCAGTCCGGCAAGAGCTACGACGAGCCCGGCATGCTGCGGATCACCGACCTGCCGCCCACCGCGGGATTCGCCGGTACTTCCGAGGAACTCGACCGTTGGCTGTGGGGGCGCGGCCCCGAACCCGAAGCGGACGGCGACCAGGCTGCCCTGGACGCCGTCCGGTCCCTGCAGGCGGTGGGCATCCAGTAGCGCAGCGGACTTATCGCTGGTTGAGCTTGTCGAAACCAAGGCGTCCGGGGTCTCGACAAGCTGGACCAACGGGTTCCCCAGTCGCGCGGCCCATTCCCCGGCACGCCCTCGTGATCCCGTGCGTGCCACGGGACGACGACGTGGTGTCCAGGTGAGGGGATATCCGGGCTTTCCATAGGATGACGAAAACACCTAGCCGCGGCACGCGCTGGGGCGGCGGCGGCCTAGTCGAGGCCTAGTCGCGGGGCACTTGGCGCAACTCCGCGAACGGACGCGGCGCGCCCTTGCGCAACACCGCCGGTTGGGTGGTGCTGTGCCGGGCCGGGGCCAGCAAGCCGGCCAGTTCGTCGAAGAACTCGGACGCCTCCGGCCGGTACCAGTCGGCGGCCGGGTCGGCGGCGTCCGGCGGTGCGACCGGCGGGTTCGGGTCGGCCTGGCCGGCCAGATGGTCGCGGAGGGCGTCCAGCGCAGCCCACGGCCGTCCGCCGCCCGACTCGGGGATCAACGTGGTGTAGCTCTGTTCCCGCAACGACACCCGCAGCCGGGCGGAGAAGCCGGCCAGGCTCTCGGCGGCCACCCGCAACCGCAGCCACTGCTGGCGTTGCCATTGCGCGTCGCTGGCGAACCGTCGCCGCAGCCGGATGCCGGCGACCACCCCGCGCACCGCGAGCGAGGCGATGTCGCTCCTTGTCATGAACAGGTTGTTGCCGCCTTCGTAGCCGCGCTGCCGGACCACCGCGATCCTGGCCTGGAAGGCGGGCATCCACAGCTGGGCGGTGTCGCGCCACTGCAGTCCGGTGCCGATCACCGCGCCGATGAAGCCGCTCATCGCCCGCGCGAGAGGTCGGCCGAGTTCCTTGGCGGCGCCGGTATCGCCGAGCAGGTAGACGTCCTGATGTCCGGCGCCGGCCGGGTAGCTGCCCAGGTCGATGCCGACCGTCGGCCACAGCGGCAGCGGCGAGTCGAACAGGTGGATCGGGAAATTCGAGGTGACGCCGCCGTCGGTGAGCCACAGCTCCTGTGCGATCTGGGCGGCGGCACCGTCGGCACCCGGCCAGCGCAGTTCGGTGTCGCCGCGCGCCAACCGGGCACCGTACTCGGTGCGGACCGGTGCCGACCCTTCGCGCAACTCGTACAGCCGGACGGCCTGGAACAGTGCCGGCAGGGCGAGCGAGGCGCGGGTGGCGAACACCACCGGCAGGTCCCACGGCTGCGGGAACGGGTGGAGGACGACGTCGGCGCCGGTGGCCAGCGACCGGACCCGCAATGGCATGGTGCCGGCGGTCATCGCGGTCACCACCCGCTCGGGCAGCAGTCCGGCGAGGTCGCGAGGGTCGAACCAGAGCTGGTCCTGCGCCGACTCGGCCGGCGGCAGCGGGAACCGGTACGGTGCCCGCCGGATCAGCTCGGTGCTCATCAACTCGAGGTTGATCGACCGCAGCCGCGGGTTGTTGGCGGCCTGGCGGGCGCTGCCGTCCGGGTCGCCGGGGACATAGTCGCCGCCGGCCCACAGATGGCCGAAGCGCAGCACCGCAGCGGAGTCGAGGCCGCTCAGGTCGGCCATCGCGGTGGTCAGCCAGTCGGTCAGGTTCGCTCGCACGGTGGTCTCGGGGAGAATGCCGGCGGCGCGGTCGAACAGCTGGATCAGTTGCGCCAGCCGGCCCCGCCAGGTGTTGTCATCGGTGGCTGCGCCGGAGCCGCCGATCAGCCCGTAGCGATGGTCTTTCGCGGTGGTCGAGAACATGCCGATGCCGATGCCGAAGCCGATCAGCACCAGCGCCATCTCGGCCACCAGGAACACCAGGGTCATCAGCAGCCCGCGAGGACCCAGGGCGTACAGCGTGAAGCCCAGCCAGGCCACGGCGTCCGCCGCGACTATCGCCAGCGTCCGCATCCAAGGACGAGGCTCGACCGGCGGCGGCGCGATCGGGATCGGCTCCTCGAAGCCGCACAGCGGCGCTGCCGGCTTCCGCTTCGGCCGGGTCAACCACAGCGCCACCAGGGGAATCACCCAGCCGAAGGCCAGCCAGAGCAGCAACACCGACCACCAGTAGTTGTCGACGCTCAACCAGTCGCCGCCCCACCGCCACCCGCCCGCCGCCGACAATCCGAGCGGCGCCAGGACGAACGGCACCAGGGTCAACGCCAGCGCCTTGACGTCGAGGCTGAACAACAACAGCAGGGCACCCCGCACGTACTGGTGCCGCATCGCCGTGGCCAGCACCCGGAACAGCGGCAGGCCGCCCAAGGTGGGTTTGAACAGCTGCACCAGCCGGAATTCGTCCTCGGTCTGCGGCCGGTCGCGCTGGGTCAGCCACGAGATCACGTCGGCCAGGCCGGCGAAGCCCTGCCGCAGCCGGCCCTGGGCGACCTGTTCGGCGTCCCTGCTGTCGTCGCGGACGGCACCGGACGCCCGCCGCGTCCGGCCGAGCTCGGCGGCCGCGGCCAACGAGGCGGCGATGGCGCCGGCGGACGCGCCGCCGAGATTGCGGAACCGGAAGTGCCGGGCCAGCTCGCACAGCGCCAGCGGGTAGATGACACCGCTGGTGGTGCCGCCCTTCATCGTCACGTCGAGGCTGCGCCGGCAGTATTCCTGCTGCTCGGCGGTGAACGGTTCGGTGCCGCCGGCGGTGTCCAGAGCCACACCCGGCGAGTCGTGCAGCGCCGCGCCCGACAGGGCGTCGACGAGGTCGTAGGCGTCCGCCTGTTGCAGCGGCGGCTGCGGCTGCGGTTCGCTCCACAGCCAGCCCTCCGGCTCGTGAGCCTCGTAACCGGTGTAGTCGACCAGCTCATCGGGCCGGTCGTGATGGCCCTGGGTGAGCAGCCTGGACAGGACGTCGATCGCGAGGTCGTCGCGGGGAACGGGCATGGCTCCTCCTGCCGTCTGGGCGGACACGGTAAGGAGTCCGTGGCCACTGGATAAATACTGCCTCGCACAGGGCAGGATGGGGCCCATGACCTCCGAGCTTCCCGGTGGCGCCCAGCGAGTCGCCGACCGACTGGCCGAACTCGGCCACCCCCATGCCCCGACCATGCTGGCCGATTCGGCCCGCACCGCACAGGACGCCGCCGACGCGCTCGGCGTCGAACTCGGCCAGATCGTGAAGAGCATCATCTTCCGGCGCCGGGCCGACGACGCCGCCGTGCTGGTGATGACGTCCGGGGATCGGCGGGTGGACGAGACCAAGGTCGCGATGAAGGTCGGCGAGTTGGCGCGGGCGGACGCCGCCTTCGTGAAGGCCGCCACCGGCTTCTCGATCGGCGGGGTGTCGCCGGTGGCGCACGCCAACCCGAGCGTGGAGCTGATCGACACCGAACTGTTCCGGTTCGACGTGATCTGGGCCGCCGCGGGGCATCCGCATGCGGTCTTCCGGCTGACCCCGGACGACCTGATCCGGCTCACCGGCGCCCCGGTGGCCGACGTCACGGTCTGACCGGTTTCACCGCCTGACCCGACTCACCGCCTGACCGGATCGGCCGCGCTGACCGGTTGCGATGCAGCGGGCTGCGGGATCGGGAGTTCGACGGCGGCGGTGAAGCGGTTCTGGTCGACAGTGACGGTGAGCCGTCCACCCATCAGCTGGGTCAGCCGGTCGGCGATGAACAGGCCCAGCCCGCTGCCCTCGCCGGTGCGGGCGGCGTCCCCCCGGACGAATTGCGCGGTCAGTTCGCCGGGCGCGAGGGTCAGCGGCTCGACGGTCAGGTTGGCGATCCGCAGCCGCAGCCAGCGTGGCGAGCGATCCAGGTCGGCGTGCACGCAGCTGCCCGGCGCGGCGTATTTGGCGGCGTTGCCGACCAGGTTCTCCAACACCCGGCACAGATGTCCGCCGTCGGCCAGGACGAGGTCGGCGGCGGGCGGCGGCCCGACCCAGCTCAGCCGGCGGGCGGTCAGGGCGTCGTCGAAGTCGCCGGCCACCTGACTGAGGATCTCGGTGATGCCGATCGGCTGCAGCCGCACCGGCAGGTTGCCGGCGCTGGCGCGCGAGGCGTCCAACAGGTCGCCGATCAGGCCTTTCAGGCGGTCCGCTTTACGGGTCAGCACCCCGGTGTATTCGACCAGCCGCGGCTCGGGCAGATCGAGTTTGGCGATCAGGTCGACGTAGCTGACGATCGAGGTCAGTGGGGTGCGCAGGTCGTGGGTGAGGTTGGTGATCAGCTCGGCCCGGAACCGCTCCTCACGCAGCCGCGCCTCCACCGCGGCCTCTTTGGCCGCCGTGATCGACAGGATGCTGTGGCACAGCACCGCCACTGCGACCAGGGTGAGGCCGGCCAGGCCGACCTTGGTGCCCCATTCCCCGATCAGCCACCACGTCAGCGACAAGTCCCGGTAGGGCCCGGAGCGAACAGCGGCCTGGACGGCGGACTGGGCGCCGGCGACCAGCACGAAGGTCGCGATCGCCACCACGGCGAGCACGAAGATGCCGGCGAACTGATTCAGCGGCAGGGTGCGGAACACCTTGGGCCAGAAGATCGTCTCCGCCAGCGTGCCGGCCCGCAGCCGGATCACCATGGTCGCCCACAGGTACCAGCCGGACGCCGCCAGCACCGTCAGGCAGCACAGATGCCAGACCCAACGGTCCCGGCCGCTCTCGAAGAAGCCGGCGACCAGCGCCCAGATCGCCGCCACCCCGACCAGGGCGAAGAACCAGTCCAGCCGGTGAATCCAGTGCTGGGCCGTCCGCCGGGCGTCGACCAGGCAGGCCGCGGTGGCCAGCGCCGTCCCGGCCACGAACAGCGCGAGCCCCGCGGTGGAGTTCGGCAGGAACTGGGTGGACCCGAAGCGGATTCCGTAGTAGGTGAACGGCTCCACCCCTTGGTACAGCACCGCGATCAGGCCCACCGACGCGACGGCGAAGCCGGCGACGGCCATCCAGGACCAGCCGATCGTGCGTCTCATGACAGTGCGACCACCTTGTAGCCCAGACCGTGCACCACCCGCAGGTAGCGCGGACGGCTCGGATCGGCCTCGATCTTCTCGCGGATGTGCCGGACGTGGACCGCCACCGTGCGGCCCGGGTCGTAGGCGGGTTCCCGCCACACCGCCTCGTAGATCTGGGCCGAGGAGAACACCCGGTCCTGGTGGGCGATCAGGTGCCGCAGGATGCCGAACTCCAGCGCGGTCAGCGTCACCGGGGCACCGTTCACCTGGACCTCCTTGCGGTCGTCGTTGAGTTCCAGGCCGCCGGTGCGCCAGACCCGTTCGGTGCTGTCGGCGGGCAGCCCGCCCAGCCGGGTGTAGCGACGCAGCGCGGACCGGATCCGGGCGAACAGCTCGGCCGGCGAGAACGGTTTCACGATGTAGTCGTCGGCACCAGCGTGCAGGCCGAGGATCCGGTCGGACTCCTCACCCTTGGCCGACAGGAAGATGATCGGCACGTTCGACTCCTGGCGGATCCGGTCGGCGGCGCCGATGCCGTCCAGGCCGGGCATCATCACGTCCAACAGCACCAGATGGACGGTGTGTGAGCGCACCGTCTCGACGGCTTCGACACCGTCGGACGCCTCCAGGACGGTGTATCCCTCACCGCTCAGGTAGATCCGCAGCGCGCGGACGATGTCGGCGTCGTCGTCGCAAACCAGGATGGTGTGCCCGGTCTCCCGGCCGTCATCGTTCATGCCTGCCTCACGTATTCCTCCAGCACCAGACCTCGATCGTGACACGTCCGGGCCACCTCACGGCCGACATAGCGGTAGTGCCACGCCTCGTACGAGATTCCGGTCAGGTCTGCTTTGCCCGGCGGATAGCGCAGGACGAACCCGTACCGCCAGGCGTTGTCGGCCAGCCAGCGTCCGGCCCGGCTGTCGCCGAACTCGCCGTCGCCGACCCGGAGATCGGCGAGGTCGACAGCCAGCCCGGTCTGATGCTCGCTGCGTCCCGGACGCTGCACGTACGACTTGTCCTCGGCCTGCTGCCACAGTGCGCGCTGCTCGGCGGCGGTGCGGTAGCCGCTGGCGACGTACAGCTTGGTCAGGCCCGCTTTCGTGGCGGCGGCGAACAGTTTCCGCAGTGGTCCGGCGACCTCGGACGCCACCTTCACCGCCGAGCCGGAGACCGGAACGGTGCCGGCCAGCGTGACCAGCTTCGGTGGTCGATAGTCGTCCGGCAGCGGATGGTCGGCGTTGACCAGCAGCACCGTGGGACGGTCATTGTGGTTGCCGTCCTGGCCGCGGGCTTCGCCGGCCGGCGCCCACAGCCCGGCCAGCCAGGTCATCGCCAGGGCAGTCACGGCGAGGACGGTCAGGCAGGCCAGTGCCCTCACCTGCCGCACCCGGCGTGCGGCGCGAACTCCGATCGTCATGACGACGATGGTTCCGGCCGCGGATTAAGGCCCGGGCCGGAGGCTTCTTAAGGTTTGGCTAAGTGCCCCGGCAGCGGCGGGCCACGGCGGCGAGCATGTCTATCCGGATCAGCCCACTGAACGGCTCGATCAGCCGCCAGTAGCGGGCGAACTTCCGGTGCGCGGCCTGGTCGGTCGCCTCACACAGGGTCGTGGTGGTGAGCACCGTCCGGCCGTCGGCGAGCGGCTGCAGCAGGAACTCCATACCGAACTTCAGCCAGCCCGGTTCGTCGAACGCGCGCAGTTCCTCCAGCCCGGCGGGGTCGGGAGCCAACGTCGGCACCGGTCGCCACGGCTGACCGATCCGGACGCCGACCCAGCGCGCCTCGGGCTCCACCTGGACGGCGACCACCGGTCCCTCGCGCAACATTGAGCGGCGTCCGGTGCGGGGGTCGGCCAAGCCACGGACGACCAGCAGCGGTGCGGTCAGTCGCAGATCGCCCCAGCGCAAGGCGAGCAGGGCATCCCAGACCCGGGCCGGCGAGGCGTCGATCACTCGGTCGTGCCGTTCGCGGAAGGACGCGCCGGGCAGCCCTTCGGCCAGCGTTCTGAGTTTTAGAGGCTGCGTTCTAGATTCCATGCTCACAAATGTGCCCTACCATCGGTGCCGTGGCAAGACCCGCGAAGTTCAGCGACGACGACGTCCTCGACGCAGCCCGTGCCGCGGTGGCCTCGCACGGCAAGGCGGCGTCGATCGCGCAGATCGCGGCGGCCCTCGGTGCGCCGGTCGGATCGATCTACCACCGGTTCCCATCGCGGGAACACCTGATGGCCAGGCTGTGGCTGCGCTCGATCGAGGAGTTCCACGTCGGCCTGCTGGAGGCGTCCGAAGCGGACGACGCCCGCGACGCCCTGCTGCAATCGGCGCTGCACGTCTCCCGGTTCTGCCGAAAGGAGCCTGCGACCGCGCTGGCGCTGACCCTCTACCGGCAGCCGGAACTGCTGGCTGCGGCGCCGTCCGGACTGGCCGACCACGTCCGCCAGATCAACGACACCGCCGATGCCGCTCTGGCGGCGTGCCTGCGCCGGGGCTGGGGCCGACTGACCCCGCGCCGCACCCGGCTGGGCATGATCGCGTCGCGGCAACTGCCGTACGGCCTGGTCCGGCCGTACGTCGGAGGTGCCGTCCCGGACTGGCTGGACGAGGTGATCGAAGCCGCGGTGCTGGGGGTGATCGGCCTACTGGACGCCGATGCCGGCAGCCGCTGAAGCCATTTGGTGGTCGAGCTTGTTGTGGACCGCTGGGGACGGTTCTTTTCGGTCCACTCAACACAGTTCGGCTCGCCGTCGAGCGACGGCCTCCCGGCACCCAGGTCTCGACAAGCTGGACCACCGGTGGCAAAGCGGAACGAAAAGAACCGTCCCCTCGTACCATCGGCGTTCAGAGCCTGTCATCCCGGTGAATGCCGGGATCTCCCAACGGCACACCTGAACGGCTCGGCCTGCTTGAGGTGTTGTCCCAGTGTTGTCCGAAACAGCGAGGGTGTTGTCCGTTGAAAACGAGTCCGTCGGGCAGGCTTGCTGGTGCGAAAAGTGTCAGAGCCACCGTTTAGCGTAGTTGTCATGAACAGCACGGCGGGCACGGTGACGGCAGCGGAGTTCGCTACTGCTGTGACCGGTCTGCTCAACCACATCGATCTGGACGATGTGACGCTGCTGCCGGATCGGAAACAAGTCGACCTGGTGACGGACCTGCTGCAGATCCAGTCGCGAGTCGCGGGGGTGATCCACACCGTGCTGGGTGCGGTTGATCGGGCCGAGGCCGCGATGACCGCGCACGGTGTGCCGACCGTGTCGTGGTTGGCGGGTGAGTTGCGTTACACCCGCACACAAGCCTCCGGGATGCTGCATCAGGCCAAGGATCTGTATCGGTTCAGCCAGATCGGTAGGGCGCTGATCGAGGGACGGATCCATGACCGGCAAGCGGCTGCTGTGACGCAGGTGTTGCGGAAGCTGCCCACCGATCTCGGGGTTCAGGCTGAAGCCGAGGCGCAGACGACGATGATTGGGTTCTGTGACACCTTCGACAGCCAGCACCTCGCCGGCTTGTCCCGGCACTTGTTGGAGGTGGTGGCGCCCGAGATCGCCGAAGAGACCGAAGCGGAACGGATCGCCCGCGACCTGCGCGACGCCCGCCGGGATCGGCATCTCACCTTCTCCGACAACGGTTGTGGCTCCACCCTGATCAAAGGCTCCCTACCGACAGCGGATGCTGCCCTACTGAAGGCACAGATCGAGGCGATCGCGCAGCAGATGCACCGCACCGCGCTGGAACTGCACGATCCGGGGGTGGAGCAGCCGTCCTGGCCGCAACGCCGCGCTGACGCCCTGGTCGAGCTCGCTCGCCGCACCGCGGTGCAGCAGGCCGCACCCAAACACGGCGGTGACCGACCCCACGTGGTGGTCACCATCAACTACCACGATCTCCTCGCTGATTGCCATGGCGCGGGGCTCGTTGACGGCACCGGTCTCACCCCCGGCCAGCTGCGGCAGTTCGCCTGCGACGCCGGCATCCTGCCCGTCATCCTGGGCGGCGCATCCGAGCCGCTGGACGTCGGACGCGAAGAACGCTTGGTGACCCCAGCGATCCGGCACGCCCTCCACGTTCGTGACCAAGGCTGCATCTTCCCCGGCTGCATCTTCCCCGGCTGCAACCGCCCAGCCGCTGATTGTGACGCCCACCACATCATCCCCTGGGCCGACGAAGGGCCGACAGCACTGCACAACCTGTGCTTGGTGTGCAAACACCACCACAATCTGCTCGAACCCGACAAGAAACGAGCCCCCGAACTGCAATGGGAGATCAGAATCGCCACCGACGGTATTCCCGAGATCATCCCACCACGCTACGTCGACAAACACCGACAACCCCGAAGACACCAACGATTCCGACAACCCACCGGATGAATAGTCCCTGTCATCGTCGTTGCGCAGATAGCGAGTGCTGCGGGTCCGGGGTTCAGGCCGGTGCCGACGATATGCGTGCCCGGGCAGAGAGCGAGGGGGGCGAGGGGAGTGAGTGCGGATGGCACCGAC
>NZ_JASGEF010000002.1:0-17921 GCF_047606665.1 Micropruina sp.
CCGCCGAACACCTCGGAACTGTCGCAGCACGCATCAGCGAACTCGAACGCGGCACCCGCCTGAACATCACCCTCGCGAACGCCTACCGCGAATATCTCGCCGCCGCTTGACATCCATAGGAGCATCAGTGGTGCCGGTTCACTTCGGGGATCCCGGCGTTCGCCGGGGATGACGAGGCGTGACGCCTGCTCAGCCGTCCAGGCGGTGCAGGGCGGTGGTTGCCAGCACCAACTCGCCCGCCTCGTCCGAGGCATCGCAGTCGACGATGGCGTCCAGCACCCAGTCGCGGTTGTCGTCGGGGTCGCGGACGATCTGCCGGACGTCCCGGACTCGAGCGGTCGTGCCCTCCGGGGCGCCGACCGGGTGACCGCGCCGTTCGTCGCCGATCACCACATAGGACGGCCCGCGGGCGTCGCCGTCCAGCAGCATCTCGTCGTGTTCGGCGTAGTAGTCCCCGAGTGCGGCGTCCCAGCGGGAGCGTGTCATCGAGATCTCGCGGGCGGGTTCGGTGCGTTCGGACGCCTCGCGCTCCAGCCGGACCAGGGCGGTCAGGTCGTCGCGGGCACAGGCCGCCAGCCGGGCCCACAGCGCGTTGCGGATCAGCACCTCGAAGCTGCGGCCCTGCTTCGACAGTGGACGCGGTGGCGCCGGCGCGGTGTGGTCGATGACGTCGCTCGGCGCATGTTCGGGGTCCATCAGGGCCGTCCACTCGTCCAGCAGCGAGGAGTCGGTCTGCCGGATCGTCTCGCCCAGCCAGTCGATGATGTCCTCCAGGCCGGGGCTGCGATGGGTCTCGGGCACGGTGTGCTGCAACGTGCGGTAGGCGTCGGTGAGATAGCGCAGCACCAAACCCTCGCTGCGGGCCACCTGGTAGCGGCTCACCAGATCGGTGAAGCTCATCGCCTGCTCCCACATCTCGCGGACCACCGACTTGGGCTCCAGCGCGTCCGGCGGCAGCCACGGATGGGTCTGCCGGTAGGTCTCGTAGGCGGCTTCGAGGAGTTCGGCCAGCGGTTTGGGCCAGCTGATCGTCTCGATGATCGCCATCCGCTCGTCGTACTCGACGCCCTCGGCCTTGAGCCGTCCGATCTCTTCGCCGCGGGCGGCGTTCTGCTGGGCGAACAGCAGGGTCATCGGCGGCTCCAGCACCGCCTCGATGACCGAGAGCACATCGGGCGGATAGCTCTCCGCCTCAGGATCGAGCAGGTCGAGGGCGGCCAGCGCGAAGTGCGCGAGCGGCTGGTTGAGCGCGAAGTCGTCCGGCAGATCGACGGTCAGCACGTAGCGGCGGCCATAGGCGTCCGGCTGCTCGAGCCTGGTCACGACGCCGGAGTGCACCAGGGAGCGGACCAACCGCAGCGCCCGGCGGACCAGCCGCAGTTGGGAACGGCGGTTCTCGTGATTGTCGGTGAGCAGCCGGCGCAGCACGACGACGGCGTCCTCGTCGCGGCTGAGCACGTTGATCAGCATCGCGTTGTCGACCTTCATCCGGCTGGCGAGCCGCTCTGGCTGCCCGGCGACCAGCCGGTCGAAGGTCTGCTCGCTCCACACCACCGAACCGTCGGGCGCCTTCTTGAGCGGGGCCTTGGAGGCCCGCTTGGACCGCTTGGACTCGCTCATCGCCGCGTTCTTCGCGGCCGCCTTGGCCTTGGCGCGTTCGTTGGCGATGACATGCTCGGGGGCCTGGACGACCACATAGCCGGAGGTGTCGAAACCGGCCCGGCCGGCGCGTCCGGCGATCTGCAGGAACTCGCGGGTGTGCAGGACCCGCTGCCGGGACCCGTCGAACTTGGCCAGGCCGGTGAACAGCACGGTGCGAATCGGCACGTTGATGCCGACACCGAGGGTGTCGGTGCCGCAGATCACGCTGAGCCGGCCCTGCTGGGCGAGCTGTTCGACCAGCCGCCGGTACTTGGGCAGTATGCCCGCGTGGTGGACGCCGATGCCGGCCTTGAGCAGCTTGCTGAGCGTCTTGCCGAAGCCGGCGGCGAACCGGAAGTCGCGCAGCAGATCGGCGTCCGAGTCGGTGACCGGACGCCGTCCGCCGGAGCGTTTGCCGAAGCCGGCGGCCAGCAGCGAGGTGGCGTGCTCGACCGCAGCGGCCTGGGTGAAGTGGACGACGTAGACCGGCGCCTGGTGGGTTTCGACGAGTTCGTCGAGGGTCTCGTCCAGCGGCGTCATCGCGTAGCGGAAGGTGAGAGGCACCGGCCGTTCGGCTTCGGCGACGATCGCGACCTCGCGGCCGGTGCGCCGGGTGAGGTCGTCGGCGATGCCGGACATGTCGCCCAGGGTGGCCGACATCAGCAGGAACTGGACGCCGGCCAGCTCAATGAGCGGCACCTGCCAGGCCCAGCCCCGGTCGCGTTCCCCGTAGTAGTGGAACTCGTCCATCACGACCAGGCCGATGTCGGCGTCCGATCCCTCGCGGAGCGCGATGTTGGCCAGCACCTCGGCGGTACAGGCGATGATCGGCGCGCCGGCATTCACCGCGGCGTCCCCGGTCAGCAGGCCGACGTTGTCCGCGCCGAAGATCGCCACGAGCTCGAAGAACTTCTCGCTGACCAGGGCTTTCACCGGCGCGGTGTAAAACGACACCCGGTCGGTGGACAGTGCGGCATGGATCGCCGCCGTCGCCACCAGCGACTTCCCCGACCCGGTCGGGGTGGTCAGCACCACATGGGTACCGGCGAGCAGTTCGATGATCGCCTCATCCTGATGCGGGTAGAGGGAGAGGCCCAACCGCTCGGTGTAGGCGGCGAACGATTCGTAGAGCCGGTCGGCGGTGGCGTCGTCAGCGGGGTCGACCCGGAGCGGACGGAGCAGGCGGGTCGTGTCCATAACCGTAGAAGTATCCCACTGGCGCCCAGGACCTCGGTCCCCAACAACCGGGGACGGTTCTTCCGCGTTCGAATTTCGCACGGCGGGGGACGGTTCCTGTCCGTTCGAATTTCGCACGCGGAAGAACCGTCCCCTCGTGTGCGGCTTTCGCACGCGGAAGAACCGTCCCCGACTAGAGCAGGCGGAGTCGGGTGCGGGGGACTTTTCCTTCGGCGGCGAGCTGGGCGTAGGCGGTCGGCAGGACGGCGGCGATGGTGTCGGCGTCGAAGGGCCAGTCGCCGACCGCGAGGGCGTCATCGGGTTTCACGCCCTCGCCGATCAGGTGCTCCACTTGTCCGTAGACGGCGGAGATCTGGGCGCGCTGGGTGAAGGCGAACACTCGGTCGACGGGGTTGCCGTGGCCAGGCACCAGCAGGGTGTCCTCCCGGACCAGGCCGAGGATGCCGTCGAGAGCGGCTGGCCACTCCTTGAGGAAGCAGTCCGGTCCCATCGCCGGGGGAGCGGACTCTTCCAGCAGGTCACCGGTGAAGATCACTTGGGCGTCCGGGACGATGACCACCACATCGCCGGCGGTGTGACCGCGCCCGAAATGCACCAGCTCCACGTGTCGGTCGCCCAGATCGATCATCCGGGCCAACGACAGCGGCCGGTTCGGCGGACGCAGCTCGTCCGGTTCCAGGTCGACCAGGGCCGCGTCGATCGCGACCGCCTCGGTGCCCAGGGCCTGGATCAGGCTCTCGTGCCCGTAGGTGGTCAGGTCGTCGAAGGCCGGCAGTCCGAAGAAGTGGTCGTAGTGCGCGTGCGTGACCACAGCCCCGACCACGGGGACGCCGGCCACGGCCGCGGCGGCGTCCCGGATCTGTTCCCCCTGCTCAGGGGACGATCCGGTGTCTACCACCAGGGCACCGGTGGAGCCGGCCACCAGGCCGATGTTCACTCCGGCCGGCTGCGCGACGGCGCGCCAGATGCCGGGCCGGAGCAGTTCGAACGGGGTCAGCGAGAAATGCACCGGGTCAGCCTACGCGGACGCGTCGCCCGCTCACCCCGCCTTCGACCAGGTCGAGCATCGCCAGCGACCAGCGGTGGACGCCGTCCAGATCGGCGGCGAAAGCGGGGTTGACCTGAGCCGTCCCGGTGAACCACAGGTCGAAGGCGAGCTGGCGCAGCGCGATGTAGTCGTCCAGGCGAGCGACGTCGATCGGCCGCCGACCGAGGTAGCCGGTGAGCAGGGCGTCCCGGAACTCGGCATAGCGCTCGCCGTCGCGCAACTCCCACAGTGCGACCGCCAGGTCGTACAGTCGCGGTCCGGTGCCGCAGTCGTCGAAGTCGATCAGCTTCACCTGCCCGCCAACGAAAAGCGCGTTGCCCAGGTGCAGGTCGGCATGGATCAGCCCGACGTCGGTTTCGGTGGCCAGGACGCCGGTCATCCGCTCGGCGACCGCGTCGAAACGGCTCCGCAACTCGGCGGGCAGCAGCTCCCAGCACTGCGCGGCCGGAGTCTCGCCGTAGATCATCACATCGCCGAAGAAGGCGGACGCGTCCCAGCTGATCCGGGTGAAACCGGGCGGCGGCGTCCACGAGTCGGCATGGTGATGCAGGGTCGCCATTGCCTCACCCAGCAGCCGCAGCTGCGCCGGACGGGGCGAGGATTCGTGGATCCGGCCGTCCATCCAGTGCAGCACCGAGCAGGTCCGGGTCATCCCGGCCGCGGACGCCTGCACGGTGGCCGCGTCGTCCGGCGTCCGCAGTGCCCGCGGCACCTGCAGTTCGGTGTGGGCGCGCAGGGCGTCCAGCCAGGCGATCTCGGACGCCACCGCCGCCGGCGTGTCCGAATCGCGTCCGTGCCGCTGCGGACGATGCACCCGCACCAGGAAATCGCCGTCCGGGCAGCTGAGCCGGAACGTGGTGTTCTCGCCATGGCTGACGAACCGCAACCGACCCTCCGGCAGGTCGTAGTGACGCAGCGCCGCAACCGCGACGCGTCGCAAGCGAGCGATCTGGGCTCGACGGGAAATCATGGCGCCTACTATGCGCCGATCCGGCACTCAGCGCAGCACGTCGCTGGCTTTGGCCTCGGCGATGAAGGCGTCCGCGTCCCGTTTGAGCAGCAGACCCTGTCGCTGCAACGTGCGGGCGGCCTTGGTGACCGCACGCACGTAGCCGTCGTGGGTGCGGTACCGCTCGACCAGCGAGCGGCGCGGGTCCTTGGCGGCGCGGCGCTCCTTCGCCGTCTCGGGCAGCGGGATCGTCATGCCCCAGCCCTCGCAGCCGTCCGGTCCACCGAAGGCGTCCGACCGGACGTTCCAACCGGTGTGGGTGGCGATCGGCGCCTGGATCTGCGGCATCCGGATGCCGGCGATCTCGTGTCCGTCGGCGTCCACCACCGGGACATAGCTGGGATAGATCCGGCCGGTCGCCGCCGGCGGGTAGCGGTCGATGATGCCATTGCCGAAGCGAGGCCCGAAGTCGTACAGATTCCGCACCGTGGCGGCTCCGGTGTAGGTGACTCCGGGAATCGACGGCCACCCCAGGTCGCGCTGCTTCACCACGCCCACGCCCAGATAGGACTTCTTGGTCGGACGCACCCGCGCGAACGTGCCGTTGTCGAGCCGCGGCACCCGGCTGACCGGCGGCGGCGTCCCGTCGGCGACCCACCGGGTCAATGCTTGGAACAGTGCGCGCTGCACCGGGCCGGGGTCGATCGTGTTGCGCGCCACGGCACAGACGCCGGGGGAGTCCGCCGGATTGCCGACCACCGTGTGCTCCACGCTGGAGAGCAGGTAGGTGCGCACATTCGCCGGCTCCTTGGCGTCGCGGCGTCCGGACGGGTCGGTGTGCAACAGCGAACCGGCCTTGCTCCAGTACTCGTTGGACGAGTTCAGGTTGACGATCTTCGGGCAGGTGCCGGTGCGCCGGCAAGCCTCGCCGCGGCCGTCCCGTTTCCCGGTGACCGGGTCGCGGAACGAGGTGTACGAGAACGGGAACGGACCTTCCGGGTACCAGTGGTTCTGCCGGATTCGCTCGGTGCGCGGCGGTTGCGAGAAGCGGTAGTTCAGCGCGACCCCGGTCCCGCCGCCGATCCAGTTCTCGATCCCGTCGAAGACCGGACGCCCCCGCGCGTCGGCGTTGAATCCGAGCCACAGGAAGTCGTTCAGGTAGCGGGCCGGTTGGGACACGGCGAAGGCGAAGGCCCGCTCTGCATGGCCAGCCAGCGGGTTGCGGTTGCCGGCGGCGTCGACGCGTTCGTGCCGCAGGAAGCTGACCAGGTCGCGGGTGGCGGCGAAGCCGATGCCCGCCACCAGCGGGTCCTTGGCGGTGTAGCTGAACTCGTAGATCGCCCCTTGCTGGAACGGCGTCCCGCCGGGCAGCAGCCGAATCTGCTTGTCACCGACGTATTCCCAGCCGCTGTCCGGCACGGTGCGGGGCTTGTCGGCGAGCCGGTCGCGGACGGTCAACGTGGCCTTGGACCGTTTCGTCGTCGCCGCCGGGTAGGACAGCGTGGCCGTCGTGGTGGCGGCGTCGTCGAAGACCAGGTACTCGTAGCTCGGGCCGGTGATCGAGGCACCGTTCCGCTTCGTCGCGACCGGTACCGACAAGGTCAGATTGTCGTTGACAGCCGCCGCGGACGGGTCCCAGCCGCTCCAGACCAGGCTGAAACCCTGATCGAGGACGTACGCGTCCCCGGCATCGGCGGCCGTGGTCGGGTCGTTCATCAACGGCGAGCCGTTGAGGCTGCCGAAGAACTTCTGGCCGCGGTTGTTCACCTCCATGAAAAGCTGGTGGTTGCCGCGGCGCAGGTCGGTGGGCTTGAGAATGTAGACGTCGCTGGCGTACTCGACCATGCCGCGGTCATTGCGCGGCGCGCGCTTCAGGTCGGTGATCACCGCGTTCCGCGGGTCGTTCGGATCGAGTTCGCCGAAGGCTCGCCCGCGCAGCTTCTCGTAGCTGCCGACCGTGCCGAAGCGGCGCCCCTCGAACGCTACCCCCTGCGAGATCAACTCCAGCCGGGTGATGCCGCCCCGGCGTGCAGTTGGGCGTTCGCTCGCCTCGTCGGGAGCGGCCAGCGATGCCGGCGGCGGGCCGAACACGGAGATCAGCAGGGTGGCGGCGACGGCTAGGGAGGCGGAATGCGTAAGGATGCGTTTCATCGGGCCCTCACATCGTCGGGGGTGGCGGATGGGCGCGTCGGGCTCGTCAATGAGTCCGAGTCCGGTCACTATGGCAGCCAAGGCATTGCCGGTCCGCCGGTCGAGTCGGACGTCTCGACGGCTGGACGAGGGAAGTCGGCCGGTTCCACTACACTGGCACTCGACCGCCGAGAGTGCCAGTCACGCGAGTGCTGAGGAGGGCCATGCTGGACGACCGCAAGCTCGCCATCCTGCGTGCCATCGTCACCGACTATGTGTCGTCCCAGGAACCCGTCGGTTCCCGCGCGCTGGTCGAACGGCACAATCTCGGCGTCTCCCCGGCGACCGTCCGCAACGATATGGCCGTCCTCGAAGAAGAGGGCTACATCACCCAGCCGCACACCAGCGCCGGACGAATCCCCACCGACAAGGGCTATCGGCTGTTCGTCGACCGGCTGGCGGCGGTCAAACCGCTGTCGTTGGCCGAGCGGCGGGCGATCCAGACCTTCATGGCCGGCGCCCTGGACGTCGACGACGTGGTGCGCCGCACGGTCCGGCTGCTGGCCCAGATCACCCAGCAGGTCGCGATCGTCCAGTACCCGGTGCTGTCCAGCGCCACCGTCCGGCTGGTCGAGGTGCTCGCCCTCACCCCCGGACGCGGGCTGGTCATTCTGGTGAACTCGACCGGGCGCGTCGACCAGCGCGCCGTCGACCTGGTCGACGCCGGCGAAGAGCAGCTCTCCGACCTGCGCGGACGCCTCAACTCGGCACTGAGCGGACGGACTGCGTCCGCCGCGGTCGACCGCCTGAGCACCCTGCTGGACGAGTTCCCGCCCGAACTGCGTCCGGTCGGTTCGGTGGTGATCGCCACCCTGCTGGAGCTGACCACCGCCGACCCTGCGACCCGCGTGGTGGTCGGCGGCGTCCCCAACCTGACCCGATTCGGCGACCAATTCGAGACGACGGTGAAGCCGGTGCTGGAGGCGCTGGAGGAACAAGTCGTGCTGTTGCGGTTGTTGGGTGAGGCTGGAGGGTCCAGCGAGGTCACCGTCCGCATCGGACACGAGAACCCGTACGAGCCGCTGCAGTCGACCTCGGTCGTGGCCAGCGCGTACAGTCACGGCGACGATGTCTGGGCGAGCATGGGAATCGTCGGCCCCACCCGGATGGACTATCCGACCACCATGGCCTCGGTGCGGGCAGTTGCCCGTTACGTTGGCCGATTCCTGGCAGAAGGATGATGTTGACCAAGGACTACTACGACGTGCTGGGCGTGTCCCGCGACGCGACCTCCGAGCAGATCAAGAAGGCCTACCGCCGGTTGGCCATGAAGTATCACCCGGACGTCGCGGACACCCCCGATGCCGCCGAGAAATTCAAAGAGATCGGCGAGGCGTACGAGGTATTGCACGACGCCAACAAGCGGGCCATGTACGACCGGGGCGTCGATCCGATGGCGCCCGGGGGAGGCTTCGGCGGCGCCCAGGGGTTCGGCTTCCCCGGCGGGGCGGCCGGCTTCGACTTCACCAACCTGGTGGACGCCATGTTCGGTCAGGCCGGCTCTCGCGGGCCGCGCTCGCGGGTCCGGCGCGGCCAGGACGCCCTGGTCCGGCTGTCGCTCACCCTGGCCGAGGCGGCGTTCGGCATCACCAAGCCGGTCCGGGTCGAGACCGCGGTGATCTGCGGCACCTGCAACGGGTCCGGTGCCCGCGACGGCGCCGAACCGGTGACCTGCTCGACCTGTCACGGCCAGGGCGACATCACCCAGATCCAGCGGTCGTTCCTGGGCGACATCCGCACCACCCAGCCCTGCCCGCTGTGCCGCGGCTACGGCACCACCATTCCCAACCCGTGCGGCGAATGCTCCGGCGAGGGCCGCGTCCGGTCGCAGCGCACCATCAACGTGAAGATCCCCGCCGGAGTGGACGCCGGCAACCGGATTCACCTGGAACACCAGGGTGAGGTCGGGCCCGGCGGCGGTCCGGCCGGGGACCTCTACGTCGAGTTGAGCGTTGAGCCGCACGAGACGTTCACCCGCAACGGCGACGACCTGGAGATGGTGATCAAGCTGCCGATGACCGCGGCGGCGCTGGGCACCGAGGTGACCCTGCCGACCCTGGAGGCCGAGCGGGACGACCTCGACCCCGAGCTGGGAGCAGTCCGGCTGACGGTGCCCAGCGGGACCCAGTCGGGAACCCGGATTCCGATCGCCGGACGCGGCGTGCCGCGGCTGCGGGGTGCCGGACGCGGCGACCTCGGCGTTACGCTGCTGGTGCAGACTCCCAGCCGACTCGACGAGCACCAACGCAGCCTGCTTCGCCAACTGGCGGACGCACGGGGCGAGGGTGGCGCCGAGATCGCCGTGGAGCGGCAGCACAAGGGCGTATTCGGCTGGCTTAAGGACGCATTCACACAATGACCGAGGCACTCTTCCTGGCGGATCTGGACTCTCCGGCGATCGGCGACACGGTCGCTGTGACCGGTGACGAGGGGCGGCATGCGGCCATCGTCCGGCGCATCCGCAAGGGCGAGACGGTGCTGGTCAGCGACGGCATCGGCCATGCGATCCGCGGATCGGTGGTCACCTCCGACGTGAACGGGCTGGTGGTCGAGGTCGCCGAGGTGCTCTCCGACCCGGCCCGCCCGCTGCGGTTCACCGTCGTCCAGGCACTTGCCAAAGGCGACCGCTCCGACCAGGCGCTGGAGATGCTGACCGAGCTGGGCGTCGACGAGATCGTGCCCTGGCAGGCGTCCCGGTCGGTGGTCAAATGGGCGCCCGACCGGGTGGAGCGTGCCCTCGGACGCTGGCGCACCATCGTCCGCGAGGCGACCAAGCAGTCCCGGCGGTTCCGGGTGCCGAGGGTCAGCCCGCCGCTGACCACCGCCGAGCTGGCGCTGCGGATCGCCGAACCCGCGCTGACCCTGGTGCTGCACGAGGGCGCGGACGCGTGGCCGTCCGCCGCCGACCTGCCGGCCGAGGGCGAAGTGATGGTGATCGTCGGCCCCGAGGGCGGCCTGGCCCCTGAGGAACTGGAGTTGTTCGCCGAGGCGGGTGGGCGTCCGACCCTGATCGCGGACGCGGTGCTGCGTACTTCCACCGCCGGTGTGGTCGCTTTGGCGCAGCTGCAGGCGCTGGCGCGTGAGTGAACACCTCGCTTCCTATTCTCCCGCCGCGAGTTGCGGTATGAGTGCGTCATTCTCCTTCACACCGGGTGCCGTGCTGCCCAATGGCAAAGGCCGGACGGGGGTCATCGATACCCCGCACGGACAGATCCGGACACCGGCGTTCGTGGCGGTGGGAACCAAGGCGACGGTGAAGGCGATGCTGCCCGAATCGGTCGCCGAACTGGGTGCGCAGGCGGTGCTCGCCAACGCGTACCACCTGTTCCTGCAGCCCGGCTCCGACATCGTGGACGCCGCCGGCGGGCTCGGCGCGTTCATGAACTGGCCCGGCCCGACCTTCACCGACTCGGGCGGCTTCCAGGTGATGAGTCTGGGTGCCGGGTTCAAGAAGGTGCTGGCGATGGACACCGTCGGCTTGGCCGATGACGACGTGATCGCCGAGGGACGGACGCGGCTGGCGCATGTCGACGACGACGGAGTGACCTTCACCAGCCACCTCAACGGCGACCGGCACCGGTTCACCCCCGAGGTCAGCATGCGCATTCAGCACGAGTTGGGCGCGGACATCATGTTCGCCTTCGACGAGCTGACCACGCTGATGAACACCCGCGGCTACCAGGAACAGTCGGTGGACCGCACCCACGCCTGGGCGGTCCGGTGTCTGGCCGCGCATACCGAACTCACCGCTGCCCGCTCCGGCAAGCCGTATCAGGCGCTGTTCGGGGTGGTCCAGGGCGCTCAGTACGAAGACCTCCGGCGCCAGGCGTCCCGCGATCTCGCCGGGCTGGAGGTCGCCGGCCAGTCCTTCGACGGGTTCGGCATCGGTGGTGCGCTGGAGAAGGAGAACCTCGGCACCATCGTCGGCTGGGTCACCGACGAACTGCCCTTCGACAAGCCGCGACACCTGCTCGGCATCTCCGAGCCGGATGACTTCTTCGCCGCCATCGCCGCCGGCGCGGACACCTTCGACTGCGTGATGCCGTCCCGTGTCGCCCGCAACGCCGCCCTCTACTCGCGCGACGGCCGGTTCAATGTCAACACCGCGAAGCACCGCCGCGCTTTCGAGCCGATCGAGGACGACTGCGACTGCTATACCTGCGCCCACTACACCCGCGCCTACCTGCACCACCTGTTCAAGGCCAAAGAGATGCTGGCCTCCACGCTGGCCACCATCCACAACGAGCGGTTCACCGTCCGGCTGGTCGACGACATCCGCGCCTCCATCGAAACGCGGGAATTCGAGGCCTTCCGCGAAGAGTTCCTCGGCCGCTTCTACGCCGGACGCCGCTGACCCAGTTCGAACTCCGGAACTCCGGGGACGGTTCTTTCCCATTCGAAACTCGCATGTCCGGGGACGGTTCTCCTCGTTCGAAATTCGCATCGTCGAGAACCGTCCCCGAATCGTCGAAACCCAACGGCTGGAAGTCACGGGATGATGTGCCCGTCCTCGTCATCCCGGCGGACGCCGGGATCTGGCGCCGTGAGTGAAATCAGGCGCGCCCGTCAACTGGCGACCGATTCCGGACGTCCCACGCCTGGCGAGGCGAAAAGACCCCCGGAATCGGTCGCTATCTGACGCCCCGTCCTTCAGCGGTCGGAGGGACCCTGGAGGGACCCCGGTCGGTGATGCAAGGTAGCCCTGGCCACGCCGGCCAGTTGGGACGTCGCATCCGGATCGGTCACATCCACATTCAGGTGCAGCCGCGGGGGCCGTCGATGCGCTGCACCCGCAGGTAGTCGTCGCGCTCGGGCGGCACCAGGGTGGCGAACTCCTCGTGGTCGCCGCGCAACGGTGACAGCCGGAAGCCCGTCACGGCCGCCCAGAACCCGACGCCGGCCCCTACGCGTCGACGGGCAGATCCAGGAACGCGCTCAGCCAGAACGGACGGATCGGTGTGGGCATGCAAGGGAACCCTACCTGGCGCCCGGCCGGGCAGTCAGCGGCAAACAACGATCCGGATCGGGCTGGAACAGACCACCCCGATCCGGATCGTTGCTGGCGAGGCTCAGCGCGGGCCGCCGCCGCCTCCGCCCGGACCTCCACCGGGGCCGCCGAAGCCGCCGTTGTTCGTCACCTGGGAGGTGTCGGTGGTGCCGACCGAGGTTCCGTTGACGTAGACGGTGTAGGTCTCGCCCTCCTTGATCTGGGCGTTGGACACCACCAGGGACGCGATCTGCCGGGTCGGGGAGTAGGTCGCCACCACGGTGCCGGAGGAGTCCTTCACCTCCACCGTCGAGCCGGCCGCAGCGGTCAGGGTGATCATCAGCGACTTCTGCGACGAATCGGTGCTGGGGGCCTGCGCCATCCCGGAGGAGCCGCCGGCGACCAGCGTGCCGCCGGTGATGGTGAAGGTGCCGTTGTAGTCCAGCGCACCGTTGCCGTTGTTGGTCGGCCCGTTGACGGTCACGGTGCCGCCGGTCATCGCGATGTCGCCGTTGGAGTCGATCCCGTCGCCGTCGGCGGTGACGGTCAGTTCGCCGCCCGAGATGCTCACAACGGTGCCCTCCTGGGCCTCCATCTCGCCGGCGGTGCTGGCCGAGTCGGTGGCGTTGAGGCCGTCGTCGCTGGCGGTGACGGTGGTGGTGCCGCCACTGATGCTGATGACCTTGGCCTCCAGCCCTTCCACTGACTTGCTCACCGTGGTGCTGCCGCCGGTGATGGTGATCGCCGTCCAGGCGTCGATGCCGTCGTCACCCGACGACAGGGTCACCGTGCCGTCCGCGATGCTGACGTAGCCGAGGCCGGTGTCCTCCTCGTTGTCCGACTTCAAGGCGTCGCCGGTGCTGGTCACCTCGACGTCCCCGCCCTTGATCACCAGGTAGTCCTTGCCGCGGATGCCGTCGTCCTTCGCCGTCACGTTGATGGTGCCGGAGACGATGACCAGGCCGTCGGAGCTGGCGATGCCGTCGTTGTAGTTGCCGGTCACGTTCAGCGTCCCGTTGCCGATGATGGTCAAGTCGTCGGAGCTGTCCAGTGCGGCGCTCGGGTCGTCGTCCCCGGTCGCGGCGTAGGTCGATCCATCGGTGATCGAGTTGGTGGTGCCGTCGGTCAGCACCAACACGGTCAGGTCGGCCTGGGTGATCACAACGGCGGAACCGTCGGCATTGGTGATCGAGGCGTCGTCCAGGATTAGGTAGACGGTGCCATCGCCCTCGCTGTTCACCACCACCTGACCGTCGGCCAGGGTGCCGGTCAGCCGGTAGGCGCCGGCGGCGGTGATGGTGATCACGCCGTCCGAGACGGTGACGCCGTCGGTCGCCTTCGGGCTGGACAGGTCGATGGTCACCTCTTTGCTGGTGTCCCAGGTGTGGTCGGCCTCGGTGTCGTGGTCGGCGGTGAGAGCCACGGCCGCCGCGGCAGCGGTACTGGTCGACGTGGTCGAGGTAGTGGTGGTCGTTGCGGCTGCGGCGCCGGTGCAGCCGGCCAGGCCGATCAGGGCTGCGGCAACACCGCCGGCAAGCCAGGTCTTGAGGTTGGTCAGTCGGTTCATGGTCGTTCGTCCTTGTCGTCGGTGGGCGGTCAGTGGGCTGGTGAGCTCGCGCCCACCCGCTCGTCGTCGGTGGCCGATTCGGCGGCCAGTGGGGTTGCGGTGCGGACGCGGTAGCGAACGTCCACCACGGTGGTGTCCCGGACCTGGTCGACCCGCTGAATGGTGAACTGCTTGATCTCAGCGCCGAGGAGCGTGCTCAACTCGGTGCGCAGTTCCATCTCGTCGGTGATCGCCCGGTCGAGGGTGAGCACCTGGTGCCGGTAGCCGCCGAACAGTGCCGGATGGTCGGCGAGGAACATCACTGCGACCAGCAGGGCGATCAGCGTCTGGCCGAGCCAGGTCGGGTCGAAGGTGAGTCCGGCCAGCAGGCCCATCGCCAGAGAGACGAAATAGTAGGCGACCTCGGCGTGACTCAACTCCGACGAACGCAGCCGGATGATCGACAGGACGCCAAACAGTCCCAGCCCGAGACCGAGGCCGACGGACGCGCCTGTGAGTGCGGTGCTGACTGCGAGGACGCCCACATTTAGGCCGATCATGGCGACCATCACCTCGCGGCGACGGTAGCGCTGGAAATACACCCCGAACGCCAACACGATGATGGCGACGAGATCGATGCCGAGGCTTAGCAGATTCATGAGTTCGGGTCCTTGTTCATGTCGGTTTCCCAGCGTTTCCTGTGCTGATGAGTTGACAGTAGAAAACCGAACCGGCACCGGGCTTTGAGGTTCCTGTGCGGCGTCTGTGCACCCTGCGCGCGTCGATGGGTGCCCCGGCCGGGGTGCGGACGGCGTCCGGCCGGGGTCGGTGCGGCGGGAGCGGGGTTGGTAATCTGACGCGAACGCCGGGAGCGCCCGGCTACCCCCACGCACAGGAGAAGCCATGCCGCAGGTTGCCGTCGGTGTGTCCACGGATGTGGGTCGGGCGCGGTCGCTGAACGAGGACGCCTACCTGAACGGCCGACAGGTCTGGGTGGTGGCCGACGGCATGGGCGGGCATGCCGCCGGCGACGTCGCGAGTCGGCTCGTGATCGACTCGCTGCGCGAACTGGACGACATCGACGACCTCCGTCCGGCCACCGTGAATGCCGCTATGGCCAGGGCGAATGCGGCCGTCATCCGGTACGGCATGACCTATCCGGAGGCGCGCGGGCTGGGCACGACCGTCACCGGACTGGCCGAGGTGACGATCGGCGGGGTAGCGCACTGGGCGGTGTTCAACGTCGGCGATTCGCGGGTCTACCGGTACGCGGGGGGCGAACTGCGGCAGGCGACCGTCGACCATTCCGAGGTGGAAGAGCTGGTCGCCGCCGGCCTGATCGATCCGGACCAGGCCCGCGTCCATCCCGCGCGGCACATCATCACCCGGTCGGTGGGGATCCGTCCGGCACCGGCGGTGGACCTGTGGGTGCTGAGCCAGAACCCGGGCGAACGCTTCCTGCTGTGCTCCGACGGGTTGAACTCCGAGTTGGACGACGATCAGATCGCCGCGGTTCTGGCCGCGCACCCGAACCCGGCTGAGGCAGCCGATGCCCTGGTCGCGGCAGTGTTGGCCACGCCGGCACGGGACAATGTCACCGTCATGGTGGTCGACGTGCTCGGTACCGATGGTGGCGAGGGCGATGAGGCGACCCTGCCCAGCGGGGTGCTCGACCACGAGCCTCCGGAGGACGACCAGTGAACGACGTGGCGGTGTACTCCTACAGTCCCGGCCGGGCGCTCGCCATCTGCGGACCTAAGCTGGCCGCGCTGGTCGACCTACCACCGGACGCCGGGCTGGTGTCCGGTCTGTTCGAGTTGATCGGCGGAGCGTCCGCCGGGCTGGATGAGGTGCTGGAACTCCTGGTCAGCCCCGGTTTGCGGGCGGTGGAGAATTTCGCGCTGGCCGAGCACACCGACGAGGGGCTGCGGACGGTGGTGCGTGGCCGGTACCGCATCCAAGCGGGCACCCAGCTCATTGAGGGCCGCGGCCTGTGGACCGACCGCATCGTCGACGCCGACGGCTATCTGATGGTCGATCCCGCCGTGTCCGATCTCGCCGCGTTGTCGCTGACCGGCGGCGTCGTCCTGGCCGGACGCTTGGAGCGTCGCCCGCGCACCGCGCCCCTCCCGCCCACCTGGGCGCCGTACCCGGCCACAACGACGACAGGTCCGGAACCTGGTGGTCCAGCATTCATCTCTCCGGACGCGCCGTCGCCGTCGGCTCCGTCGGCCTCGGCTCTGTCGGCGTCGGGGCGCGGTGCTGGGTCCGCGGCGGAGGCGGCGTCCACAGCCTCGGACGCCGCGACCCAGGTGGAGTTGGCACGCCCGGCTTTGGGGGTGCTGCGACTTTCCAACGGTGACACGGTGGTGCTCGACCGGAACTGTGTTCTGGGCCGCAACCCACGCGTGCCGGCCGGGTACTCCGGCGAGCAGCCGAACCTGGTGAAGCTGATCGATCCCGGCAAGGACATCTCCGGCCAGCACCTCGAGGTGTCCGTGGACGACTGGCGGGTCAGCGTGAAAGATCTGGGGTCGACCAACGGCACACAAATCACCGTGCCGGGTAAGCGTCCAGTGAAACTCCGGCCCAACGAGCCGATGCCGATCGTGCCCGGCACCACCGTCGTGCTGGCCGGTGTGTTCAGCTTCGTCTTCGACCTGACCCCCTGACGTCGGGATATCCGCGACCGGCCTGGTCCGAGCTCCGACTCTGGTTTCGGCGCTGGCAGCTATGCCGACGGGGCTGCCTACATCACCCCTGCTGGAACGTCCTGGCGAGTTCTACGCAACTGCCTCCGACGGCGTGAAGCGAAAGCTCCTCGCCGACTTCTACACCCACATCTGGATCGACGACGATGGTCACACCGCACAACCAACCGTCGAGATTCGCGCCATCGTCGCAGAGATCCATGATGCAGCCCGAGACGTTGCAGCGGGAGAGCAGGAACATGCCAGGGACGCCCTAGCCAACAACCAAAAAGGCGCTGAGCCGAAACCCAGCGCCTTCACCCTCGGGCAAACCCTCAGGTCGGGAGTCGCTGTGGGCCACCGCGACCGGCCCACCCACCACAACCGCGGCCTGACCACCCAGCCCCCAAGGGCGCAACCGAGGAACCCGAAGTGGAAGTGCCGGTGCAGGCCGGCAGCCCGAACGCGCCCGCAACGCCGACCGGATCCATCAGGCCGTCGAAATCACCGAAGCGAATCAGGTCGGTGGATCCGGGATCAGCCCTCGCCGAGGGAGGCGAGGAGAGCGTGCAGCTCCGCGTCGGGGAACGTGTGGGACTTGTAGAGCGGCCCACACGGGACGTGTGCGAGGCTCTTCGACAGCGCCCCGAGGTCGACCTCGTTGAGGCTGCTGGCGTGATCGCGACGGTGGTCGGCAAGGAACGCGAAGTCGTTCATCGAGCCGACCACCGACCTGTCGGCCGTCGGCGCGATCCGCACCTCCTGCATGCGCTCCCGCTCAGCGTCCACAAACGTCTTCGACACTCCGAGTGCCAGCAACGCATCGGCGATGACATCTGGCAGCCGACCGGTCAGCCCCTTCGCGGGCGCCATCGGCGTGATGACGGGGACGAGGGTGCGGGCGTTCACGAGGATGACGTGCGGGTGACGCCAGGTGAGCAGGTTGGCGTACCAGTCGCCCAGCACGGTTGTTGAAGCATCGTCCGGCTCAGCGGTGACGCCGCCGACCTTGTCCCGCAACTTCAGGGTTGCCCGAACGATCAACATGGCCCACCCGCCCCCAGGCAGAAGGAGCGGTCCCGACTCACTTGGGTTCCTCCACGGGACGAGCTCCCGTGTCTGCAAGTTCAGCCAGTTTCTGCGCAACTCCAGATGCAACGTCACCCACTTCGGATGCCCGCTGAACGAAGGCGTCCACGTCGAAGCGAGTCGGGGCATTGATGTGTCCGGGCCGCCTGCCGTTGAGAAGCTTTCCGCGCTCAACGTCGCGGTCGGTCATCGACGTCAAGCCCCTCTCGCTCATCATCATCAGCCAGAGGTCGATGACCGCAGCAGAGTGAGCCCACTGGTCACGCTGATTCTTGAGGCCACGGAGGTCAGAGACGAGGGCCTGAACCTCGGAGGAGACCTCGGGGTACGCCTTCGCGATCGACTTAAGCCACCCGAGCAGTCGACCGGAGTTTGCCGAGTAGTCGAGGTAGTCCGTGCTCATCGCGACGCCCCAGTTTCCGTGAGCAGCCATCACTGCGTGGCCCGCCTCCTGCTCGGGTCTGTCAACTTAACGGTGTAACTGGGTTGTGTTGTCATGCTGTTCTCGGGCTGCTGAGGCGGCCGTCGAATCGGATGTCGAATGCGTTGAGTGCTTGCTTCCATCGTTGGGTCCAGCGGGCCCG
>NZ_JASGEF010000003.1:0-16196 GCF_047606665.1 Micropruina sp.
ACACGAAACGAAGCCCGGAACGATCCAAGAATCACGCCATCCGACAGTTGGAAGCGCTCGGCTACAACGTCACCCTCAAACCCGCCGAAGCCGCCTGACCCCTCACACGGCTTCTCTTCGAGTCAGCGGCATCGGCCCGCTCGGGGCCGGATCGGTGAATTACGGCAAGACAGAAGTGATCGATGGGCGGCCACCTACCGTTTCTCGCACCTTCTGGTCATAATTATGACCATGACTGAGACTCTGCCGCTCGCCGAGACGAAGGCCCATCTCTCCGATCTCGTCGGTCGAGTCGGCCGGCACCACGATCGAGTCGTCGTGACGGTGCATGGCAGGCCGTCGGCGGTGCTGATCTCTCCGGACGACCTTGAGGCACTGGAGGAGACCATCGCCGTGTTGGCTGACACGGAGGCCGTCCGACAGCTCGCAGCCTCCGACGCCGAACTCGCCCGGGGGGAGGGAGAGTCCGAAGCAGATCTGGCGGCCGCGATGCAGGCACGCAGGGTAGCCGGATGACCTCTACACGGTACGACCTGGTGATCTCGCCCACTGCGCGCCGCCAGCTTGCTGAGGTCCTGCCGCAGTCGGTGGCGTTCGCCGCATACGACTTCATCGTCGGCCCGCTGCTCGACAATCCACAGCGTGTCGGGAAGCGGCTTCGTCCGCCGCTGGACGATCGACACAGTGCCAGACGTGGCACCTATCGGGTGATCTACCGGATTGACGAACAGAGTCGTCGCGTCACGGTGGTGGGCGTCGTTCATCGATCGGACGCGTATCGCTGACCGATCGGTCCGGCTGGCTTGGACGAGCGATGTAAGCGGTCTTCACATCGGACGAGAAACCGCACCGGCGGTAGAAGGCGTGGGTAGCCGGGTTCGTGGAGCCCGTCAGGAGCATCGCCTTGTAGCACCCCGCATCCCACGCCGCCTGGAGCGTCGCCGCCATGATCTGCTTCCCAAGTCCCGTGCCGCGCATAGTCTCATCGACAACGACGTTCTCGATAACCGCGTAAGGCGAAGCGCTCCGCGTGACGTTGGGGATGACGTTCAGGTAGGTCGTGGCCACCACAAGGTCACCCAGTTCCAGCACGAGCATGGTCAGGCCGGATGCGTCCAGGATTGCGTTGAATGTGTCGCGATCGCGGCCGTCATCAAGGATGGGATCGGCGGGATGTAGCTGCCGGTACAGACGCATCACTGCCCCGAAGTCTTCAGGCAGCGCCTCGCGGATCACAAGCTCAACATAGTCGTCGCTCGGCACCCGAGTAACGCGTCCGCGCCGAAGTTGATGCCACTAGAGCCGGCTCAGCCAAATATGTCCGATAAGCAACATTATGTCATAAGATGGATGATCCACGCTCTCTCCGGTCCACGCCTCCTGGCTCAACCTGCGTGAGGAGCGGATATTGCTGGCACACCGGCACCCCGAGCGCCGCTGGCAGCATCAACGCGGAGACGTCCTGCATGGGCGAGGGTGTCGCCAACACCCTTCTCATCGAGGGCGGTAGGCGTCGCCGCGGTGTGCGACGTGGATCACGAGGATAAGGAGCCGATCGTCGTGGATCTCGTAAATGATCCGGTACGGCCCTCGTCGAGCGCCCCACAGTCCTTCGAGTTCTCGTTGCAGTGGCTTGCCGACCCGCCGCGGCTGGCGCGCGAGGTCACCGTAGACGAACTCGATGATTGCCGGCACGCCGCGCGGCGGGACACTCCGCAGGTCGCGGCGTGCGGTACCTGCGAATTCGACTCGATACCCCTCCGCTCCCCCTGTGTCGCTCAACGGGCCGTCCGTTGTGGAACGCCGAACTCGGCACGGATCGCGGCCTCGCCCGATGTGGTGCCGGCCTCCAGTTCTTCTCGCGCCTTGACCACGTCGTCCAGGACGCCGGGTTGGGAGAGCCAGAAGAGGGTCTCTTGCAACGACTCCCACTCGTCGGCGCCGATGAGCACGGCCGCTGGCGAGCCGTTCTTGGTGATGGTGATCTGCTCGCGGGTCAGCGCCACAGCATCGACGAACTCGTTGAGCTTGTCCTTGACCTTCGAGATCGGAAGGGTCTGCATGCGTCCCATTGTAAGCCTGGATTAAAGCCGTAGCCAGGCTTGAATTCCAGCCCTGAAGAGCCGATGCCCTACACTGACCGCATGCACAACTGTCAGGTGACCACGACGCCGGAGCACTCCGGCGCCACCGTGCTGTCCTGACAGACAGAATCCATCGGCCCCGGAGCGATCCGGGGCCTTGTCGTTTCTTCACCAGGTTCCGGTTCGTACGCAGGGCCTGATCATGAAGGGAACGACACCATGAGCGATCGGATTGCCGACGCACTGGACCATCGCGACGTGAATCGCGATCTGGACGTCTTCGCCACCGACCCGCTGGCGGGATCCGGGCTGCCACTCTGGCTGCCCGCCGGCGCCGCAATTCGGGACGAGCTTCAGCGTCTCGCGAAAGACATCGCCCACGAGGACGGCTGTGTCGATGTCTACACCCCGGTCCTCGGCAAGCGAGCGCTGTTCGAACGTTCCGGCCACTGGGCGAAATTCTCCCCGGACATGTTTCCACCGATGAGACTCGGTGACGACGAGCTGGTCCTGCGGCCAGCGAACTGTCCGCATCACGCTCTGGTCTATTCGGCAGCCCAGCACTCCTATCGAGAACTTCCGATTCGGCTCAACGAGCTTGCTCCCATGTTTCGAGCCGAGCGTTCCGGCGTCATCTCCGGGCTGCAACGGGTGCGCCAGATCAACCTGGACGACACCCACGTGTTCTGCCGTCCGGACCAGATTGCCGACGAGGTGGCGCGCGCTCTGCGCGCAGCGTTACGTGCTCAGCGCATCTTGGGTCTGCCGATCGATTATGTGCGCTTGTCCCTGCGCGACGACAGCAGTTCCTGGCTCGGGTCAGACGAACAATGGCAGGCCAGTCAGCAGGCTTTGCGTGACGCCGCGCTCGGTGTGCTGGCGGTCGAGGAGATTCCGCTGGTCGAGGCTCTCGGCGAAGCCGCCTTCTATGGCCCGAAACTTGACCTGCAGGTGCACGGCGGCAGAGGCCACGAGGAGACCATCGCGACCGTCCAACTCGACTTCAACCAACCGGAACGGTTCGACCTGACCTTTCAGGCTGCGGACGGCTCGTCACAGCGCGTGGTGATGATCCACCGCGGCACCGTAGGAGCAATGGAGCGCGTGGTGGCCTCCCTCCTGGAGCGCTACCAGGGTCGGCTCCCGCTGTGGCTGGCGCCGGTGCAGATCGCCGTCCTGCCGGTGAGTGAGGCGCACGATGTCGCCGCGCGCGCCGCGATCGACGCCCTTCGGGCTCGCCGGCTTCGAGCCGAGCTCCAGCTCGACGGCAGCCTCGGTGCGCGGATCAGGGACGCACGCCGGCAGCGGGCGTCCCTGATCGCCGTCATCGGCGACCGGGAGGCGAGCGCAGGCCTGGTGCAGGTGACAGACGGCGCCGACAGAAACCGCCGCACCGTGCCTCTCGCCGAACTCGTCGAGAAGGCGGCTGCCGCTCACCGCCACCGGGAACCGGTCCGCTGGTAGCCGGGCTCGGAGCAGGTCAGAGTTCGTCGAGGCATTCCGCGCCGAGCGCGTAGTACGCCGGATTGTCGTCGCTCTGCTGGAGAGATCACCGTCATCGCGGCGGCCTAGGGAACCGCTTCCCTAGGCATGGGCGCGGTCCCAGGTCGCCTGATCATAGGCGCCATTCGTGGCGTCGCCGAATGCTGCACGTCCACACGTGTCGAATGCCAGCCAGGCAATGGCGAGGTCATATGCGGGGTCACCGTCGGTCACGTCGCCGAAGTCGATGATCGCCACCAGGCGTCCGTGGTCAGCGAGGATATTGCCAGGATGCAGGTCGCCGTGGATCCATATCGGACGCCCGCGCCACGGCTCGGCGGCAAGCCCTCTGCCCCACACCTCCTCGAGTCTGCGAACGACCGGTGCTGGCATGTCTGCCTTGGCCCGCACCAGACGCTCAGCGAGAGACGAATGACGCGCGGTCAGCGGCACGCCCAGATAGGGGTTTGCGGGAAACTCATTTGGTGCGGTGGCATGCAGCCTTCCCAGACACGTCGCCAGCGGCTCCGCCCAATCTGAGCGGACGGCGCGAGCGACCTTCAGCCCGGCATCCCCGGCAAACCACGGGACAACCGACCACGGCCAGGGAAAGTCCTGATCGGGAGAACCGGCGACCACCGGCACGGGAATCTGAACCGGCACCATCCATTCGGCGATCACGGGAAGGTGCCGCTGCTCGTTCTCGATGAGGGATGCGGCGGCACTTCCACCGAGGCAATCGCACCGCGTAATCGGAACCCAGCCGCCAGATCGAACAATCCCATCCGTCCTCGACATGGAAGAGCGGGAGAGTTCCGACATCTGCGATGTGCCCGGCCTGCGTGACGAGCAAACGGCGAATGACCTGCTCATCGATCGGGAACTCCGCCTTCGGCTTGTCGGGCATGCTCCCCCAATTCCTCCCCCGTGGGCATTGACCGGACGTCCCTCCCCAAGGCTCTCGATCAGGCCGGCGCCGCGATCGAGACGCCGGCGGCAGCGGCCGCAGCCGCCAACTCACGATCGTAGGTCAGCATCTCGTCGGCACCGAGCCGGAGTGCGGTCGCAAGGTGGATCGCGTCGTTGGAGCGCAATGGCGCATGCGTTCCCGCGGCGATCAGGTCGCCGCGGGACACGTCGACCAGTGTCACCAGCGCCAGCACGGCGTTCACGGCGGCGGGGCTGATCTGGCCCGGTCTTCTCCCCGCCGCGCAATGAAGTTCGGTGTGAAGCAGCATCGACGACACCAGTGTGCGCGGCGACGACATGAGTTCTGATCGGAGCGCCGCCGACTCGGGCTCGGTGACCAGCAGCTTGATGGCGGCCGACGTATCCAGATACGTGGTCACCACCGACCGCGACTGTCATCGAGAAGCTCGCGCGTGCCGATCGGCAAGGTGACGGACGGAATCAGGTCCAGTGTGCCAATATCGGACGTTGCCGGCCTGGCCTCCCCTCGCCGAATGAGTTCGTCCAAGACATCGCCCACGGGCGGTGGCGCGATGACGGCCATCGGGCGTCCGTTGTTGGTGACGGTGAAGCTCTCGCCGGCGTCCACCCGGCGCAGGATCTCGCCACTTCGGTTGCGCATCTCCCGATGAGTGATCGTCTCCATGTAGCACACTGTAGCGCGCACGTCGGCATGAGCAGGTTCGGCACGGGATAGCGGAGCTGGTCTGCAAAAACGGGTGCGTGACTCACCACGGCCCATTGGCGGCAGAATGAGGCCGTGACTCGAATCGACCTGCATGACGCCCGCGGGGCTGAGCAATATCGCGAGGATGTCCTGCGGGTGTGGACGGACGCCTTCGGCGCCGTGGACTGCGCTCACGATTGGCGGACGACCGTATGGGACCGGCACCGGAGCCGGGCCGGCTATCGGCTCGCTACCGCGCACGACGCCGAACGTCTGGTCGGTTTCGCTTGGGGATTGGGCACCGTGGACGATCCGTCGAGCCCGGCCGTGAGGCTCTACCTCGGCTGCGGCTGGCGCAAACTGGGCAAGCAATCAGTCACCGATCAGGTGATGGGCAAAGTCCTGGATGGCTGAACCCGCTCACCCCGGCCATCGGGCATCCGGTCGAACGGCCGGCGGGTCGCGCAAGGATGTCAGGGTGCAACTCCCCCACGGATCCTCCGAGCCTGTCATCGACCACTGGGAGCCGGTGGACGCCTCCACCCTGCTGGCCGATCTCGGCCTGCTCGACGCCGAGCGTCCGATGGTGCTCGCGGTCAATGGACGCAGTGGCGCCAGCAAGTCCACCCTCACTCGCCAGTTGGCCGGCGCGGTGCCGAACGCTTCCGTGGTCGCCACCGATGACATCGCCTGGAACCACTCGCTGTTCGACTGGGCGTCGGAGCTGGCCGACAACGTGATCGCACCGGTGCGTCGCGGCGAGGCCGTCCGGTACCGCCCGCCCGGCTGGATCAGCCACGACCGGCCGGGTGCGGTGACCGTCCCGGCGGCCCGCTCGCTGCTGATCGTCGAGGGCGTGGGCAGTTCGCAGCGCGCGCTGGGGATGGGCGGCCGGACCCGTGCCAGACTTGCCCGGTGCATTCCGGCATCGTGCTGATCAGCGATCCGCGGGTCGTCGCGATCGACGTCCGCGAATCCGCTGAGCCGATGGTGGACCTGACCTCGATCCCGAGGCTGCGGATCGACCCTCGCAAGGCGGACGCCTCCGGCGGCTGGCACCACGCACGGGCCGGTCTCGCCGAGCGTCTCGGCGCGGCGGCCGCCGCGCTGCCGTCCGGAATCGACCTGCTCATCGTCGAGGCGTTCCGCAGCCCGGACGCCCAACGCCGCTACTGGAACGGCTACCGCGCCGATCTGCTCGGCCACTACCCCGGCCTGTCCGAACGGCGGCTGTACCAGTTGGCCAGCCGTTGGGTGGCGCCGCCGGAGGTCGCGCCGCACTGCACCGGCGGCGCGGTCGATCTCACCTTGTGTGACGAGGACGGCGTCGAACTCGACCTGGGCTCCGAACTGGACGCCACACCGGAAGAGAGCTCGGGAGCCTGCTTCACCGCCGCGGCGGTGCCGCGCGAGGCGTCCGCCCATCGCTCGGTGCTGGTCCAAGCGCTCACCGCCGCCGGCCTGGTCAACTACCCCACGGAGTGGTGGCACTGGTCCTACGGCGAACGCTACTGGGCCTTCACTACGGGTGTTGAGCATGCCCGCTACGGCCCGGCGGAACTTCCCCGCCGCTGACCGGCGGCGCCGGTGAGTGGCCGTGGGTTTCGAAGCGCGCTGGGGCGAGGCAGGATGCCGGTATGGACGCCGCAGAGCGACCGGGCGCGGACGGTCCCGCACCCGAGCAGCAGCCAACCGCGCGATTGGCCTCCGCCGAACGGCTGAAGGCCTTCACCGACGCGGTGGTGGCAATCGCGATGACCCTGCTGATCCTGCCGTTGATGGAGAGCGTCAGCGAGGTGGCCAAAGAGGGCGGCAATGCCGGCGACTGGGTGGCCGACAACGGCGACCAGCTGTTCAGCTTCGCGCTGAGCTTCGTGCTGATCGCCGCATTCTGGCTGAGCCACCATCGGCTCTTCGATCGCGTTCATCGGGTCGATGGACGGCTGTTGGTGCTCACCGTGGTGTGGATGTTCACCATCGTGTGGCTGCCGGTGGCCACCGCGATCGTGGGACAGATGCACAACGACCCGGTGCAGAAGACGCTGTACATCGGTTCGCTCTTCGCCACCAGCGTGGTGATGACCGGCCTCGGCTGGTATGCGCTGCGGCACCCCGAACTGCACGACATGCCCCGCCACAGCCTGCGCAGCGGCATTCTGGCCGACGCCATCGCCTCGGTGCTGTTCGCTCTGGCGTACCTGTCGACGATCGCGATGCCGGCCCTCAGCTACTACCCGATGATCCTGCTCGCCGTCACCGGCCCGTTGCACAGCTGGTTGCGGCGATATCTGCCCGGCTGATCGGGACCATTCCTCCGGGTTCGTCGCCACCGTGAGGCGATCGAGACCCTTCCGCGGGCGCGATGGAAGGCCTAATCGGGCCTAATCGGGTCAGCCGCCCCGACTGCGGCGGGAGCGGTCGGCCGGGACCACCATCGGCGTCCCGGTCACCGGATCCGGAATGATCGTGCAGGCCAGCCCGAACACCTCTGCCACCAGCTCCGGGGTAACCACGGTCGTGGGCGGCCCGGACGCCACCACACGTCCGTCGACCATGGCGATCAGGTGATCGGCGTAGCGGCAGGCGTGATTCAGGTCGTGCAGCACCGCCACGACCGTGTAGCCGTCGTGCACCAGCTCGGCGCACAGGTCGAGCACGTCCAGTTGATGGCTGATGTCGAGGAAGGTGGTCGGCTCGTCGAGCAGCACCAACTCGGTCTGCTGGGCGAGCACCATCGCCAGCCAGGCGCGCTGCCGCTGCCCCCCGGACAACTCGTCCACCGGACGATCAGCCAGCTCGGTCACGCCGGCAGCCTCCATCGCCTGTTCGACCGCGAGCTGGTCGGCGTCCGACCATTGCCGCAACAGGCTCTGGTGCGGGAAGCGGCCACGGCCGACCAGGTCCAGCACGGTGATGGTCTCGGGCGCGGTCGCCGACTGCGGCAGCATGCCGAGGATGCGAGCCACCTGCTTGGCAGGCATGGTGTGGACGGCCCGGCCGTCCAGCAGCACCCGGCCGCCGTGCGGTCGAAGGATGCGCGACAAGCCGCGCAGCAGAGTCGACTTTCCGCAAGCGTTCGGTCCGACGATGACGCTGAACCGGCCGTCCGGCACGGACAGGTCCAGCCCTGCGAGCACGACGCGATCGTCGTAGCGCAACTCCAGTCCCTCGGCGACCAGCCGGGACGTCTCTGCCTCCATCACATCCTCCTTCGCCACTCCCGTGACAACAGCCAGGCCAGGTACACACCGCCGATGCCGCCGGTCACCACGCCGACCGGCAGGTCGGTGTCACCGAACGCGCGCGAGCCGATCAGATCGGACGCGGTCAGCAGCGCCGCCCCCATCGCCGCGGACGCCAGCACGCTCGGCGCCCGCCGCAGGCCGACCAGGCGTCCGGCCAGTTGCGGCGCGGCCAGCGCCACGAACGAGATCGGTCCGGCGGCCAGCACGGCCACCGCGGACAGACCCACCGACACCGCCAGGGTGCCGCCGGTGACCAGCGGCAGCCGGACCCCGAGGGCGGACGCCACCTCGGGTCCGAGCAGGACTAGCCGTAACTGCCGACCCAGCGCACCGGCAGCCGGCAGCAGCACCAGCAGGCCCAGTCCGGCCACCGCCACGTCGTACCAGTCGCTGCTGTTGAGGCTGCCGACCAGCCATCGGGTCGCGTTCATCGACTCGCGCACCGTGCTGCGGGTCAGCAGGTAGGCCGACACCGAATCCAGCAGGGCGCCCAGACCGATGCCGATCAGGATGATCCGGTAGCCGGCGTCACGGGCGCCGGAGGACAGCAGAAGGACCAGCAGGGCGGCGATCCCGCCGCCGAGCAGCGCGAAGCCGGCGGCCTGCTGCCGCTCCCCCACCCCGATCACCAGGAACGCGACCAGGGCCCCGGCCGCGGCCCCGGAGTCGAAACCGACGACGTCCGGGCTGCCCAACGGATTCCGGGTCAGGGCTTGCAGTAATGCCCCGGCGGCACCCAGCCCGGCACCGACCAGCAGCGCGACGCAGGCTCGCGGCAGGCCGATGTCCAGCACCACGAAGTCGAATTCGTCGGTGCGACGCAGCACGGTGTCGACCACCTCGGCCGGCGACACCGGCAGCGGTCCGCTGCCGAGGGTGGCGAAGACGATCCCGACTGCGCAGACCAGCAGGGCCACGGTGACCAGCGCGCCGCGTCCGGACGCCAGAACCCGCCAGCGCCCGAGCCGCAGCAGGCTCGGCTCGGGCAGCCGGCCCGCGCGGTCGAGACCGGTGGTGGCGCTCACAGCCGGCCCACCCGTCGGGCTCGGACCAGCCAGATCAGCACCGGCGCGCCGACGATCGCCGTCACGATGCCGACCCCGACCTCCTGCGGCCAGGCGATCACCCGTCCGGCGACGTCGGCCGCCACCAGCAGCAGCGCGCCCAGCAGCGCGGACGCCGGCAGCATCGTCCGATGGTCGACACCCACCGTGAGCCGGGCCAGATGGGGAACGGCCAAGCCGACGAACGCGATCGGGCCCACCGCGGCGGTCGCCGAACCGCACAAGGCGACGATCACCAGGGCGCTGCCGACACGGGTGCCGAACACGTTCGCGCCGAGCGCTCGTCCGGCCTCATCTCCCAACGACAGGGCGTTGAGCGGCCGGGCCAGCAGCACCATGCCGATCAGGCCGGCGACCAGGAACCACACCACCGGCGCGACCTCGTCCAGCGCCCGTCCGGTGAGCGCGCCGATGTCCCAGTACCGAAAGCTGTAGTAGGCGGTCGGATCGGTCAGCATGGTGGCCACAACGTACGACTGCAGGACGGCCTGCACCGCGGTGCCGGCGAGCAGCAACCGCACCGGATTGCTGGCGCTGCGGCGTCCGGTACCGAGCAGGTAGACCAGCACGGCTGCGCACCCGGCCCCGATCAGGGCGAACCAGACGTAGCCGCCGGGATGGGTGATCTTGAAGACGCTGATCGCGGTGACCACCGCGGCGGCCGCACCACCGTTCACCCCCAACAGCTGCGGGTCGGCCAGCGGGTTGCGGGTGATCGACTGCATCACCGCGCCGGCGGCTCCCAGCGCGGCACCGATCAGCAGGCCGAGCACGGTGCGCGGCAGCCGTCCGCCGCGGACCACGTCGATCGCCTCCTGCTCGTTGCCCGTCAGTCCTGCCCAGACCTGGGCCGGACTGAGCGGATTGGCGCCGACCGCCAGGCTGGCCAGGCAGGCGAGGACCAGCGCGGTGAGGGCGAGCGCCACGGTCGTTCTCGACAGCGTGGTGCCGCGGACGCGTCCCGACGCCGTAACGGCAGCAGGAGACCTGGTCGGCGCGGGCACGCGCCTACAGTACGAGAAAGTTTGGATTGCCTTACCTAAGTCCGACTAGTGTGTCGGACTAGTGTGTCCGGCGTCGCCGGACGCCGGACCGGTCGGACGACGAAGGGTGGAGCAATGGGTGACGACGGATCGATCTGGGACCGCGGGCTGAGCCGCCGCACGCTCGGTATGGCGGCGCTCGGCGTCGCCGGAGCGGGCCTCGCCGGCTGCGCCTCCGGAGCGCCGGCGGCGACCTCCGCGTCGCCGACGGCGAGCCCGAGCGCGACGACCGCCGACTTCCCGACCACGATCAAGCACGCCTTCGGTGAGACGGTGGTGCCGGCCCAGCCGACGAAGGTCGTCTCGGTGGGTGTCACTGAGCACGACTTCCTGCTGGCCCTGGGCGTCGTCCCGATCGGCGTGACCGACTGGTACGGCGACCAGCCCTACGCCACTTGGCCGTGGGCACGGGCAGCGCTCGGCTCTGCACAGCCGAAGGTGCTGAAGAACTACGACGGGTTCCAGTTCCTCGAGATCGCCAAGCTCAAACCCGACCTGCTCGTCGGCCCGAACGCCGGCATGGAACAGGCCGACTACACCAAACTGTCGAAGATCGCGCCGACCATCGCTCATGCCCGGGCCGACGCCATGTGGTTCTCGCCGTGGCACGAGATGCTGGCGATGATCGCCCAGGCCGTCGGGAAGGTCACCGAAGGCGAACAGCTCACAGCTGCGGTACGGAAGAAATTCGTCGACGCAGCCGCGGCCAATCCGAGCTTCGCCGGCAAGAAGGCGATCTTCCTGCAGAACGCCGTCTACGACGGCAGCCTGATCGCCTACCAGAAGGGGTTGAGCACCGAGTTTCTCACCGATCTCGGCTTCGAGATCCCGTCCGAGATCGACCCCTATATCAAGGAGGGCGAGCAGACCTACATTCCGGTGGAGAAGATCAGTGTGCTCAATGCCGCCGACGTGCTGGTCTGGGGCACCGAGAAGGACACTGACCGGGCCGCTCTGGAGAAGGTGCCCGGCTTCACGTCCCTGGCTGCGGTGAAGACGGGGCGCTCGGTCTACACCGGCGGCGAACTGGCCGGCGCGATCTACTTCTCCTCGCCGCTGAGCCTGCCGTACGTGGTGGACACGCTGGTGCCGATGCTGGCCGACGCGCTCAAGGCCGGCTGAGCCGCTCCCCCAGGCACAGCAGAAGGCCGGCAACCACGAGGTTGCCGGCCTTCGCGCGTGGATCAGCGGCGGCGTCCGGTGACCAACCCGACCAGCCACAGCAGCACCACCGAGCCGCCGATCGCGGTCAGCATGCTGGCGATGAAGCCGCCGCCGCCCTGCACGCCGAAGAGTCCGAGAATCCAGCCGCCCAGCATGCCGCCGACGATGCCTACGACGATGTTCAGGACGATGCCCATCTGGGCGTCGGTCTTCATGATCTTGCTGGCGATCCACCCGGCGATCCCGCCGAGGATGATCCACCCGATGAAACCCATGGTGTCGCTCCTTGTCTTGGGGCAGTTGTGCCTCTTCCACTGTAGGCGCGGGTTTTCTGGAGCGGTCTCGACGACGGGCTCCGATCGGGCGAGTCGACCCTTTTGGGTAGAGGACCGGACGCCTGGACATGACAAGATTGAGGTTGCACACTGAAACTATGCAGATGAAGGGTGATCGCTTAACGACGTGGGCGGTGCTCACCGCAGATCAGCGCAACAGCCGGCGGTCGGCCGACCGGGTGCCGGGCGCCTTGGCGGCGCTCGCGGTCGCCGTGGGTGACCGGCTGGCGCTGCCGTTCGAGCGCACCATCGGCGACGAGCTGCAAGCCCTCACCGCCGATCCGGCAGCTGTGGTCGATGTGGTGCTCACCCTCAGCCGGCTCTCCGACTGGCACATCGGGATCGGTCTCGGCGCCGTCGATCTGCCGTTGCCCGCGTCCACTCGCGAAGCCCGCGGCCCGGCCTACCTGGCGGCCCGGACGGCGGTGGAGGAGGCCCGGAACGCGCCCGCCAACCTGCGGCTGATCGCGTCCGAAACTGTCAGTGCCGATCCCTACCGTGACATTGTCGCGCAGCGTGCCGAGGCGGCTCTGGTGATGCTGCGGGCGCTGGTCAGCCGTCGGACACGAGAGGGGTGGGAGGTCATGGACGTCCTGGACGACGCCGGCAGCGGGAAGACCGCGGCCGGCCGGCTCGGGATCAGCCCGTCGGCGGTATCGCAGCGGGCCGCGCGCGCGGCGCGGGCCGAGTCGCGGATGGGGGCCGGCCTGGCCGCGTCGCTGCTCGCCGAGGCGATGGGGGTGACCCGGTGACGATAGGGCTCGGGGTGGCGAAGGCGGCGATCGTCGTGGCCCTCGCGGCACTGGCGGTGCTTGCCGGCGGCCGGGTGGTGACCGCCGTGTTCCGGCTGGCCGAGCGGTCGCGCGCCACCGAGCTCGGTGGCGACGAGGCGGCCCAGCAGCCGGTCCCAGCGTTGACCCAGGCGGCCACCGCCCTGCGCGGCGGCCAATGGATCGGCATGTTGGAGCGATTGGCGGTGTTCGCCGCGCTGGTCGCCGGGTTTCCCGAGGGCATGGCGGTCGCGATGGTGCTCAAAGGCTTCGCCCGCTACCCCGAACTGAAGGCGAGCAGCACCGGGGCGGCCGAACGGTTCATCATCGGCACCTTCGTGAGCGTGCTGTTCGCCTGTGCGTGCGCGGGGCTGGCGATATGGCTGATCAGTCTCTTCTGACCCGGTGGCCGCTGCCCCAGCTGACTGCTCCGGCCGAGGCGGTGCTGGCCGCCTGGGCCGAACTGCGCCGGCGGCGGCTGTCCGAACGCCTCGGCGGCCCGATCTGTCACACCGCGGCGGGCGTCCGCGGTGAGGAACGAGCGCGGGCGAAGCTGCGTGCCGAACTCGACCGGCTCTGCAGCGTCAGGCCTGGTCGATCCTGATTACGTTCCCGGAGGGGTCGCGGACGGCGCAGTCGCGGACGCCCCAGAACTGGTCGGTGGGCTTTTCGAGCACCTCGACGCCGGCGTCCACCAGCGTGGCGAACAGGGCGTCCAGGTCGTCACTGCGGAAGTGCGCGGCGCTCAGCGCACCCTTGGTGAGCAGGGCATGCAATGCGTCGGCATCCGCCGGGGCATCGGCGAGGTAGTTGCTGAGCACGAGGGCGAAGCCGGGCTGTCCGGGTGCCGCGACCGTGATCCACCGGAAGTCGTTCTGGGCGACGTCGTTCAGCACCTCCAGGCCAAGGAGGTCACGGTAGAAGCTGAGCGCGGCGTCGACGTCGTCCATCGCGACGAAGCACCGGGAAACTGCAATGGTCATGGCGGCAGGCTAGTCAGCGGCCGATGGGTGACGCTTCTCCGATCCTGACCGATCCCCTGCCGGAGCTGATTTGGTCAGCGGCGTGGCCGCCGCATAAGGTGGCTCGGCTGTGGACGGGGGCGAAGGATGAATGAGACGGAGCACGTGCACCAGGAGCATTGGCTGAGTTCTCGGGACCGTTCGGTGATCACGATCCTGCTGATCGCCGCGTTCGTGGTGATCCTCAACGAGACCGCGCTGAATGTGGCGCTGAAGTCGGTGATGGACGACCTGCGGGTCGACGAGCGGACGGTGCAGTGGCTGACCACCGCGTTCATGCTGACGATGGCCGTGGTGATTCCGATCACCGGCTGGCTGCTGGAGCGCATCACCACGCGGTTCGCGTTCATCCTGGCGATGAGCCTGTTCACCGCCGGCACGTTGCTCTGTGCCGTCGCGCCGGCGTTCCCGCTGGTGCTTGCCGGACGGATCGTGCAGGCGAGCGGGACGGCGATCATGATGCCGCTGCTGATGACCACGATCATGCAGCTCGTTCCGCCCGCCCATCGCGGCGCGATGATGGGCACCATCTCGATGGTGATCTCGGTTGCGCCGGCCCTGGGACCCACCCTGGCCGGGTTCGTCCTGCAGTTCACCAGCTGGCGCGGCGTGTTCGGTCTGATGGTGCCGATCGGGCTGCTGATGCTGGTGATCGGCAGCCTGCGCATCGTCAACGTGAACGAGCCGATGGAGACCCCGCTGGACGGGTTGTCGGTCCCGCTCACCATGCTCGGCTTCGGCGGCTTGGTCTACGGGCTCAGCCTGATCGGGGACGCCTCGGCTCCCGTCGCCGAGCTGGTCGGCGTCTTCGTGGTCGGTCTCGGCGCCCTGATCGCGTTCGTCTGGCGGCAGCTGCTGCTGGCGCACAGTGAGCGTGCCCTGCTCGACCTGCGGGCCTTTCGGCACGGCGCCTTCACGATCAGCGTCGTGGTGATGGCGCTGGCGATGATGGCGCTGTTCGGCACGGTGATCATGCTGCCGCTGCTGCTGCAGCAGGCACTGCACCTACCCGCGTTGACCGTCGGGCTGATGCTGCTGCCGGGCGGGGTGCTGATGGGCGTGCTCGGGCCTATCGTCGGACGCCTCTACGACAAGGCCGGGGCGCGTCCGCTGATGCTGCCGGCGTCGGTGGTGGTGGCCGTGGTGTTCTGGCTGCTGTCGACCATTCAGCCGGACACGCCGTGGTGGTTCGTGGTCGCCTGCCATATGGCGATGAGCGCCTCGTTCGCCTTCATGTTCACGCCGCTGTTCACCATAGCCCTCGGCTCGTTGCCCAAGAAGCTGTACACCCACGGCTCGGCGATAGTAGGAACCGTGCAGCAGCTGGCCGGCGCGCTCGGCACGGCTGTCTTCGTCACCGTCTTCGCCTCGCAGTCCCAGGCTCAGCTGGCGGCTGGCGTCAGCGCGGAGGTCAGCCTGCTCGACGGCTCGCATCTGGCCTTCCTGGGGGCCGGTGCGGTGTGGGTGCTGGCGATCGTTGCCACCGGCTTCCTGCGCACCCCGGAGCCGAGCGATGAGCTGCCGCACGCACACTGACACCTCGCCGAACGGCGTCCGTCCACGGAACTCACGGCACCCGTTCAGGGACGGGAGGTCCGCGGAACTCTGAACTCAATTTGGTGGAGTGCTGGTGGGGAAGGGTACCGATACGGCACGATACGCCCATGGCGAAACTCCCAAAGCTTGACAAGGAACTCTACGAGGCCGAACTGCTGCGTCTGCAGGCCGAACTGGTGGAGATGCAGGAATGGTTGCGTGCCGAGGGTCAGCGGTTGGTAGTGGTCTTCGAAGGTCGCGATGCTGCCGGCAAGGGTGGCGCGATCAAGCGGATCACCGAGTACCTCAGCCCCCGCGTCGCCCAGATCGTTGCGCTGCCGGCACCGACCGAACGACAGCAGTCCGAGTGGTACTTCCAGCGCTACATCCAGCATCTGCCGTCGGCCGGTCAGATCAAGCTGTTCGACCGGTCCTGGTACAACCGGGCCGGTGTCGAGCGGGTGATGGGGTACTGCACGACTGAGCAGCACCGCCGCTTCCTGCGGCAGTGCCCGATCTTCGAGCGGATGCTGATGGAGGACGGCATCATCCTTCGCAAGTACTGGTTCTCTGTGTCGGACAAGATGCAGGAGAAGCGGTTCAAGTCCCGGCTCACCGATCCCATGCGGCGCTGGAAGCTGTCGCCGACCGATCTCGAGTCGCTGACCCGATGGGAGGACTATTCCCGCGCCAAGGACGAGATGTTCGTGCACACCGACATTCCCGAAGCGCGCTGGAATGTGGTCGAGTCCGAGGACAAGAAGCGGGCCCGGATCAACATGATCTCGCACCTGTTGTCGTCGATCCCCTACCAG
>NZ_JASGEF010000004.1:0-14739 GCF_047606665.1 Micropruina sp.
CCGCCGAACACCTCGGAACTGTCGCAGCACGCATCAGCGAACTCGAACGCGGCACCCGCCTGAACATCACCCTCGCGAACGCCTACCGCGAATATCTCGCCGCCGCTTGACATCCATAGGAGCATCAAGAACACCGAACTCGGAGGAGGTAACCGGCGATGAGCACCATCTCGACCGTTTCCCGCATTGTCGTCAGCACCGCAGTCGTCGGCGCGACCGTCTTGGCGGCTCCCGGCACGGCACATGCGGTCGTGCCGGCGTCGGCCATCTCGGCCAGCCGTTCGATGAGGTGGCTGGCTCCGGCGCGGGGCACCATCGCGGTTGAACTCGACGGCTCCACCCTCACTGCGGACCCGTTCGGCCGTCGCGCCTGTCGGCTGCGGGTCGACGCGACTCTGCGGTTGTCCGGAACGATCACCGGGACGGCATCCGGTGTCACCACGGCGATCATCGGTGCGCCGTGTGAGCAGGTACTGGCGACACCACCGGGAACCTTCGCCGACGTATTCCAGTTCGTCGGAACGTTCGACGGAACCGTGCTGGGCACGAAGGCAACGGCCCGGACGCTCTACGCAGGTGTGACCGAGCCGGGTGGAGCAGTGTCCGCAGGTCTGGCATTGCGTGGCACCGCATCGGCCAGCGCCCTGGTCAAAGCACAGGCCGGCGGCACCGGCAGCTACCGCGGGACGGCCTCGGCGCCTCGCTGACCACAGCATCCGGGCTCGACGAGGTACCGCACGGCATCAGCCAACGCGGCTGCCCTCGATCAGCAACGAAGGCATGATCGTGATGCCGAGCGTCGGCTCCTGCTCACCGGGCGTCGAGTCCAGCAGCCGTTCGCCGTCCCGCGCCCAGCTGAAACCCGGACGCCGCAACGCGCGGGCCAGCGCAGCCTCAGCGGCAGGAAGACGATCGGTGATGAGTCGATCCAGCGCCCATCGCGGGACGCTCTCGTCATTCAGATACTGGCGCAGTCTCTCCAGATCGGCAGGATCTGCGTCGGCTCCGGATTCCAAGGCACGAACGGCACCCTCGAACCCTTGGTAGATGCCGATCCCCGCCATCGGGTGACTCAGCACCAGCACCGCTTCGCTCTCACCGATCTCCGCCGCTTCGAGCCACTGATGCACCATCGCCCGACTCTGGCTAATCGCCTCCTCGCCAGGTTCGTCCGGCGTCAGGGCCTGGGCGTAGACCTCGGACAGGTCCGCACCTTGGACGACGATGAGGTCGCCGCCGTTCCTGGCGACGAAGCGATCGTGCGCGGCGGCGGCAAGTTCAGTGGCCCGCTGCCGATACTCCGGATTCCGGAAGGTCCGCGATGGCGCATTGCGGTACAGACGCCCGACGATCTCGATCACATCGCCGCGCTGCTCCGGAGGGAACAGGCTGAGCGCACCGCTCGGCGTCCACAGCTCGGTCCCCGCCACCGGATTCAGCCGGCCCGCCAGGAACGCGCCTCGCGACAAGGCCGGCATCCCCTCACGGGCCGTCGGCGCAACCACATGCTCCAGATCGGACAGGCAGCACCTGACCGGGAAGCTCGCCGCCCCGGCCGGCGCGTCCGTCAGTACCTCGAAAACACTGTCAAGAACGACGAAGAGTCAGCCGGTTTTCGTACATCTACTTCGGGGACGCCGGACCTGCACGTCCTGGACGTCGAACCCGACCTGCCGCCGATGCCTGCCAAGGACTGTCAAGGAGCGGATCGGGGAGGCGTCCAGACACCTCCCGGCGGTCAGGGGCACCCGTCTCGCTTTGGTATGGTCTCCCGTGATCTCCGCCGGCTCCGGTCGGGAAAGGACACCATGCCAACGAGCTTCTTCGAACGTGCACAGACTCCGGCGTTGTTGGTTCTCGAAGATGGACGATCCTTCCGTGGCGTGTCCTTCGGGGCCGCTGGTGAAGCTTTCGGTGAGGCGGTGTTCTCCACCGGGATGTCCGGCTATCAGGAGACGCTGACCGACCCCAGCTATCACCGCCAGGTCGTCGTCGCCACCGCGCCGCACATCGGGAACACCGGCTGGAACGACGAGGACGACGAGTCGTCCCGCATCTGGGTGGCCGGCTACGTCGTCCGGGACCTCTCCCGGATGCGCTCCAACTGGCGTTCCAACCGTTCGCTGGACGACGAACTGCGTAGTCAGGGCGTGGTCGGGATCGCCGAGATCGACACCCGCGCGCTGACCCGGCATTTGCGCGAGCGGGGCGCCATGCGGGTGGGCATCTCCACCACCGAACTCGATCCCGAGAAGCTACTGGCCAAGGTGCGCGAGGTTCCGGCGATGGCCGGCTCCGACCTGGTCGCCGACGTCACCTTGAGCGCCGAGAAGGTGCTGCCGGCGGTCGGCGAGAAGCGGTTCACGGTCGCCGCCATCGACCTCGGCATCAAGGACATGACCCCGACCCGGATGGCCGCGCGCGGCATCGAGGTGCACCTGCTGCCGGCGTCGGTCACCCTGGACGAGCTGACCACCCTGAACCCGGACGGCGTCTTCTTCTCCAACGGTCCCGGCGACCCCGCCACCGCGGACGCCCCGATGACTCTGCTGCAAGGCGTCCTGGACGCCGGCATCCCGTACTTCGGCATCTGCTTCGGCAACCAGATCTTCGGACGCGCCCTCGGTTTCGGCACCTACAAGCTGAAATACGGTCACCGCGGGATCAACCAGCCGGTCAAGGATCTGCGCACCGGCAAGGTCGAGATCACCGCGCAAAACCACGGGTTCGCCGTGGACGCGCCGCTCGACAAGCCCACCGTCACCCGCTGGGGCACCGCACGGGTCAGCCACATCTGCCTCAACGACGACGTCGTGGAGGGCCTCGAGCTCACCGACGACGGCGACAACCTGCTGGCCTTCTCGGTGCAGTACCACCCGGAAGCGGCCGCCGGCCCGCACGACTCGGCCTACCTGTTCGACCGCTTCGTCGACGTGATGCGCCGCCGCCGCGAACTTCCCAGCCCCACCCAAAGCAACACCGACCAGGAGAACTGATGCCCAAGCGGACCGACATCTCGTCGATCCTCGTCGTCGGCTCCGGGCCGATCGTGATCGGCCAGGCCTGCGAGTTCGACTATTCGGGCACCCAGGCCTGCCGGGTGCTGCGCGAGGAGGGCTACCGGGTGATCCTGGTGAACTCCAACCCGGCGACGATCATGACCGACCCCGAGTTCGCGGACGCCACCTACATCGAGCCGATCCAGCCCGACTTCCTGGAGAAGGTGATCGCCGCCGAGCGTCCGGACGCCCTGCTCGCCACCCTGGGCGGCCAGACTGCATTGAACGCCGCCGTCGCCCTGCACGACAACGGCGTATTGAAAAAGTACGGCGTCGAACTGATCGGTGCCTCGTTCGAGGCGATCCAGAAGGGCGAGGACCGGGAGAAGTTCAAGGAGATCGTCGAAGCCCTCGACATCCCCGGCGCCAACCCGGAGGTGGCCCGCAGCCGGATCTGTCACTCGATGGACGACGTGCTGGCCGCCGCCGACGCGCTCGGCTACCCGCTGGTGGTGCGTCCGTCCTTCACCATGGGCGGGGTCGGCTCCGGATTCGCCCACGACGAGGACGAGCTGCGCCGGATCGCCGGCACCGGCCTGTCGGCGTCCCCGGTCACCGAGGTGCTGATCGAGGAGTCGATCCTCGGTTGGAAGGAATACGAGCTCGAGGTGATGCGCGACAAGGCGGACAACGTCGTGATCGTGTGCTCCATCGAGAACCTCGACCCGATGGGTGTGCACACCGGCGACTCGATCACCGTCGCCCCCGCGATGACGCTCACCGACCGCGAATACCAGGCGATGCGCGACGTCGGCATCGGGGTGATCCGGGCGGTCGGCGTCGACACCGGCGGCTGCAACATCCAGTTCGCGATCAACCCCGACAACGGCCGGATGATCGTCATCGAGATGAACCCGAGGGTCTCCCGGTCGAGCGCGCTGGCGTCCAAGGCGACCGGCTTCCCGATCGCGAAGATCGCCGCCAAGGTGGCCGTCGGCTACACCTTGGACGAGATCCCCAACGACATCACCGCCGAGACCCCGGCGTCCTTCGAGCCGACCCTGGACTACGTGGTGGTGAAGGCCCCGCGGTTCGCCTTCGAGAAGTTCCCGACCGCCGAGAACACCCTCACCACGCATATGAAGAGCGTCGGCGAGGCGATGGCGATCGGCCGCAACTTCACCGAGGCGCTGGGCAAGGCGCTGCGTTCCCTGGAAGACCCGAAGTCGACTTTCGACTTCACCGGTGCGATCACCCAGTCGGTGGACGAGTTGCTCGCGCAGGCCTCGCGTCCGCACGACGGCCGGCTCGGTCTGGTGATGAAGGCGTTCCGGGCCGGTGCCACCGCCCAGCAGCTGTTCGACGCCACCAAGATCGACCCCTGGTTCCTGGACCAGTTGCAGCTGATCGCCGAGGTCGCCGAGCACGTCCGCAACGCACCCGAGCTGACCGCCGACCTGCTGCGGCTGGCCAAGCGGCACGGACTCTCCGACGACCAGATCGCCCGGCTGCGGCACCTCAGCACCGACGTGGTCCGCGGCGTCCGCTGGGCGCTGGGGGTGCGTCCGGTGTTCAAGACGGTCGACACCTGCGCCGCCGAGTTCGCCGCGAAGACGCCCTACCACTACTCGTCCTACGACGCCGAGACCGAGGTGGCGCCACGGACCAAGCCGGCGGTGCTGATCCTCGGCTCCGGGCCGAACCGGATCGGTCAGGGCATCGAGTTCGACTATTCCTGCGTGCACGCCGCGCTGACCCTGTCGCAGCACGGCTACGAGACGGTGATGATCAACTGCAACCCCGAGACGGTGTCCACCGACTACGACACCTCCGACCGGCTCTATTTCGAGCCGCTCACCCTGGAGGACGTGCTCGAGGTCTACCACGCCGAGTCGTTGGCCGGACCGGTCGCCGGCGTCATCGTCCAGCTCGGCGGGCAGACCCCGCTCAAGCTGGCCCAAGCCTTGAAGGACGCCGGCGTCCCGATCGTCGGCACCTCGCCAGAGGCCATCCACCTGGCTGAGGAACGGGGTGCGTTCGGCCGGATCCTGTCCGACAACAAGCTGACCGCGCCCGCCTACGGCATGGCCATGTCGGCCGACGACGCGCTGGAGATCGCCCACAGCATCGGCTACCCGGTGCTGGTCCGGCCCTCCTACGTGCTGGGCGGACGCGGCATGGAGATCGTCTACGACGACGACTCGCTGGTCGGCTACATCGAGCGCGCCACCCACATCACCCCGAACTCGCCGGTGCTGGTCGACCGCTTCCTGGACGACGCCATCGAGATCGACGTGGACGCCCTGTTCGACGGCACCGAGCTGTACCTGGGCGGCGTGATGGAGCACATCGAGGAGGCCGGCATCCATTCCGGCGACTCGGCCTGCTCGCTGCCGCCGATCACTCTGGGCAGTGAGACGGTCGACCGGATCCGGGCAGCGACCGGGGCGATCGCCCGCGGCGTCGGTGTCCGGGGCCTGATCAACATCCAGTTCGCCCTGCTCGGCGACGTCCTCTATGTGCTGGAAGCCAACCCGCGGGCGTCCCGGACGGTGCCGTTCGTCTCGAAGGCGACCGCGACCCCGCTGGCCAAGGCGGCGTCCCGGATCATGCTGGGCGCCACCATCGCCGAACTGCGCGCGGACGGCACGCTGCGCGCCGACCGGGACGGGACGGCCCCGTTGACGTCCGCCCCGCTCGCGGTGAAAGAAGCGGTGATGCCGTTCAACCGGTTCCGCACCGCCGACGGCGCCTGGGTCGATACCCTGCTCGGCCCCGAGATGAAGTCGACCGGCGAGGTGATGGGCCTCGACCTGACCTTCGGGGTGGCGTTCGCGAAGAGCCAGACCGCCTCGTACGGCGACGTGCCGACCCAGGGTTCGGTGTTCGTGTCGGTCGCCAACCGGGACAAGCGGCATGCCATCTTCCCGGTGAAACGCCTTGCCGACCTTGGTTTCAAAGTCTACGCCACCGAGGGGACGGCGCAGGTGCTGCGCCGCAACGACGTCGAGGTCACGGTGCTCCGCAAAGAGACCCAGGGTCCTGGCGCGGACGGCACCAAGACCGTCGTCCAGGCGATCATGGACGGCGAGATCAGCCTGATCTTCAACACCCCGCTCGGAGTCTCCGAAGGCGGCGATCCACGCCGGGACGGCTGGCAGATCCGGTCCGCGGCGATCCTGTGCGACGTGCCCTGCGTGACCACCGTGCAGGGTCTCTCAGCGGCTGTGCAGGGGATCGAGGCATTGCGCCGCGGCGGCCTGACGGTTCGCCCGCTGCAGGACTGGAGCGCCGATATGCGCAGTGAACTGGAGGCAGCGCAGCGATGAACCCGCGGGTGAGCCTGGTCGACGCCGGCTATCGCGGCGTCGTCCGGCCGCTGCTGTTCGCCTCGCACCATGGCGACCCGGAAAGCGTCCATGAGCAGATGATCGGGACGCTGGCCCGGTTCAGCCGCTCACCGGGGCTGGTCGCGGCCGCCAAACTGTTGGCCGGCAGCCGGGGCGTGCCGACCACGGTGGCCGGCATCGACTTCCCCGGACGGGTCGGCCTGGCCGCCGGCATGGACAAGGACGGACGCGCCGTGCTGGCCTGGCAGGCGCTCGGCTTCGGCTTCGCCGAACTCGGTACCGTCACCGCCCAGGCCCAGCCCGGCAACGACAAGCCCCGAGTCTTCCGGCTGCGCACGTCGAAGGCGCTGATCAACAGGATGGGGTTCAACAACGCCGGCGCCGAACGGCTGCACCGGGAACTGTCGCTGCTCGGGGTGTACCGGGGCAACGGCGGGGCCGGCATCCCGATCGGCATCTCGATCGGTAAGACCAAGATCGTGCCGGTCGCGGACGCGGTCGACGACTACCTGGCCTCGCTCGACCTGGTCATTCCGCACGCCGACTATGTGGCGATCAATGTGTCCAGTCCGAACACGCCCGGTCTGCGCAGCCTGCAGGACGGGGGAGCGCTGCTCACTCTGCTGAAGGCGCTGGTCGAACGGGCCGCCGGACGAGCGCCGCTGTTCGTCAAGATCGCCCCGGACCTGACCGAGCCGCAGATCGACGAGGTGCTCGCCGCGGCCACCGACGCCGGGGTGGCCGGCTTGATCGCCACCAACACGACGCTGTCTCGTGACGGCATCGACCCCGCCGAGCAGTCGCTGGCCGGCGAGGCGGGCGGCCTGTCCGGCGCGCCGCTGACGGTTCGGGCCCGCGAGGTGGTCGGCTATCTGGTGCGGCACACCGACCTGCCGGTGATCGCCGCCGGCGGCATCATGACCGCCGACGACGCGTCCGCGATGTTCGATCTGGGCGCCCCGCTGGTCCAGCTGTACACCGGATTCATCTACGCCGGCCCGGCACTCCCGGCCCGGATCAACGCGCTGACAAGGAGAAACCCATGACCAGCTACCAGAGCCGACTGACCGCGGCGGTGGCCCAGCGGGGTGCCCTGTGCGTCGGCATCGACCCGCACCCCGGCCTGCTCCGCGACTGGGGGCTCAGTGTGGACGCCGCCGGCGTCGAGGCATTCGCCCGCCGGGTGGTCGAGGCGCTGGGCACCGAGGTGGCGGTGTTCAAGCCGCAGTCGGCCTTTTTCGAGATCCACGGCTCGGCCGGCGTCGCCGTGCTGGAACGGACGCTGGCCGACATCGCCGGTGCCGGCGCGCTGAGCATCCTGGACGTCAAGCGCGGCGACATCGGCTCGACCATGGACGCCTACGCCGAGGCCTACCTGGCCGACGGCTCGCCGCTGGCCGCCGATGCGATCACCGTGTCGCCCTATCTGGGCTTCGGCTCGCTGCAACCCGCGTTCGACCGGGCGCACCGCTACGGACGCGGCGTCTACGTGCTGGCCCGGACGTCCAACCCGGAGGGCGGCCAGGTGCAGCTGGCGTCGGCGGCGTCCGGCCGCTCGGTGGCCCAGGAGATCATCGACGACGCGGCCCGGCTGAACGCCGAGACCGGACAGAACGCCATCGGCCTGGTGGTCGGCGGCACCCACAGCGATCTCGGTTGCGACGTCAGCGCGTTCAATGGATCGATCCTGGTGCCCGGCATCGGCTTTCAGGGCGGCCGGATCGACGATCTGCCGGCCCTGTTCGGCGCCGCGCTCGACAACCTGCTGCCCGCGGTCAGCCGCGACGTCCTCGGCGTCGGTCCGGACGCCGCCGCACTCGCCGACCGGGTGCGCTCGCTGCTCGCCATCGGCCGGTAAGTTCTGGGCGCTGGCCAAGACCGAGCTTCCGGGTCCGCGTCATCCCGGCGAACGCGGGATCTCTTGCCGGACATCAGATTCCGGGCAAGCCCGGAATGACAGACCGCGAAGCCGCACCCGGCGGGTCCTCCTGTCATCCCGGCGAACGCCGGGATCTCCTGCAATAGGTCCCTCGGTGCGACGGTGAGCTGTCCGGACGTGGGCGTCTCCGCCGGTCAGCTTGTGGAGACCCTGGCCAGAAGGGTTTTCAGGGAGCGTTTCGCCTTGTAAATTGTGCCCACCCAAGACATCCGGAGGTCACCGTGGCGATACCCCAACTGACGACGGAGCAGCTGCAGGCGGCTCGCGCGGCCGCCACGGAGGCGCGCCGCTCTCGTGCGGCGCTGAAAGCGCGGGTGCGGTCGGGGGAGTTGACCCTGGCCCAAGCTCTCGATGAGGCCGCTGCCGACGAGGTGCTCGCCCACGTCAAAGTGATCGACCTGCTCAAGGCGTTGCCGCGCGTCGGTGACAAGCGGGCCAGCCTGGTGATGGAGCGATACGACATCGCCGCCAACCGCCGGATTCGTGGACTCGGACGGCATCAACTCGCCGGCCTGAAGGCCGAGTTCGGTGAGCGGTGACGTCACTGTCATCTCCGGTCCGACGGCCGTAGGCAAGGGAACGGTCGTTCGCGCGCTCAAAGAGCGCTATCCCGAGGTGTGGGTGTCGGTGTCGGCGACCACCCGGCCACCGCGTCCGGGCGAGATCGATGGCCAGCACTACTGGTTCGTCAGCGACGGAGCCTTCGACACCCTGCTCGCCGACGAGGGACTGCTCGAATGGGCCGTCGTGCACGGACGCGACCGGTACGGCACCCCGGCGGCACCGGTGCGGACCGCGATCGCCCGCGGCGAACGGGTGATTCTGGAGATCGACTTGCAGGGCGCCCGCCAGGTGCGCGCCAAACTGCCGCAGGCCCGGCTGGTGTTCATCGCCCCGCCCAACTGGAACGAGCTCGTCGCCCGACTGGTCGGACGCGGCACCGAGGACGCCGAGCAGCGCGAGCGCCGGTTGCGCACCGCGAAAGACGAGTTGGCGGCCGCCGACGAGTTCGACCACATCGTCGTGAATGACGATGTGGGCAGGGCGGTCGATGAGTTGGTAGACTTGCTGAGCTTGTGAGTTCTACCCAGTAGAAGCTCTCGCAGGCCGAACCACCCGCAGGCGCCCAGACCCGCACGCACCGGGCCGAGCGCGCCGCACCAACCGTGAGGTCATCCTTTGAGCACACATGCCCCCGAAGGCATCATCAACCCGCCGATCGACGAGCTGCTGGAGAAGGTCGACTCCAAGTACCGCCTGGTGCTCTTCGCCGCCAAGCGGGCCCGGCAGATCAACGCCTACTACAGCCAGCTGGGCGAAGGCCTGCTGGAGAACGTGGGTCCGCTGGTCGACACCGGCGTCCAGGAGAAGCCGCTGTCGATCGCGCTGCGCGAGGTGAACGCCGGGGTGCTGGAATGCACCGAGATCGATCCCGAGGCCGAGGCGGCCGCGCGTGCCGAGGCTGAGGCCGATCCGCAGTTCAGCGATCTCGACCCGTTCAGCGACGACCTGGCCTGACCTTCCGATGAGCCGGATCCTGCTCGGGGTTGCCGGCGGAATCGCCGCGTACAAGGCCTGTCTGCTGCTGCGGCGCTTCGCCGAAGCCGGTCACGAGGTCACCGTGGTGCCGACCCCGAGCGCGCTCAATTTCGTCGGAGAGACGACCTGGGCGGCGCTGTCCGGCCGGCCGGTGCACACAGAGGTCTGGGCGAACGCCCATGCCGTGCCGCACGTGGCGCTGGGTCGCGAGGCCGACCTGGTGGTGGTTGCCCCGGCGACCGCCGATCTGCTGGCGCGGGCGGCGTCGGGACGGGCCGACGATCTGCTCACCAATGTGCTGCTGACCGCGACCTGTCCGGTGCTGATGGCGCCCGCGATGCACACCGAGATGTGGCTGCATCCGGCCACCCATGCCAACGTGGCCACTCTGCGCGAGCGCGGTGTGATTGTCCTCGACCCTGATTCCGGACGCCTTACCGGCGCCGACACCGGACCGGGTCGGCTGCGTGAGCCGTCCGAGATCGAACAATCGGCGTTGTCGCTGCTGGATTCCGGAGCCCTGGCTGCTGCCCGTGCGCGGGACCTGGACGGCGTCCGGCTCACGGTGAGCGCCGGCGGCACCCGCGAAGCGCTCGACCCGGTCCGGTACCTGGGCAACAGATCCTCCGGACGAATGGGCCTGGCGCTGGCACGGGCTGCCCTGCTGCGCGGTGCTGACGTCCAGGTGGTCGCCGGGGCGATCGCCGCCGCCGTACCGGGCGGTGCCGCGTTGAAACGGGTGACCTCCACCGCCGACCTGGCCGAGGCGATGACCGCGGCCGCGGCGACGTCCGACGTGCTGATCATGGCGGCGGCGCCCGCCGATTTCACTCCCGAATCGCCCAGCGAGGGGAAGCTGAAGAAGGAGGGTGACGCCGGGCTCGTGGTCCGGTTCACCCAGACCACCGATGTGCTCGCCGCCCTGGTGCGGCAGCGGCGTCCGGGTCAGGTGATTGTCGGCTTCGCCGCCGAGACCGCCGGGTCGGCGTCCGAACTGATGGAGCTGGGCAGCGCCAAGCTGGCCCGCAAGGGCTGTGACCTGCTGGTGCTGAACGATGTCAGCGGAGGCGCGGTCTTCGGAGCGGCCGACAATTCCGTCGCCATCATCGACGCCGACGGTGTGGTCGCGACCGCCGCCGGTGACAAGAATCTCGTTGCGCATCGCATTCTCGATGCCGTCGCCACTAGGAGAAAGAGCAGCCGATGAGCCGCCTGTTCAGCTCGGAGTCCGTCACTGAGGGCCACCCCGACAAGCTGGCCGACTCGGTTTCGGACGCCGTCCTCGACGCCCTGTTGACGCAGGACGCCGAGAGCCGCGTCGCCGTGGAGACCTTGGTCACCACCGGCACCGTGGTGGTCGCCGGCGAGGTCAGCACCAGTGGTTACGTCGACATCGCCAAGCTCACACGGGAGCGGATTCTGCAGATCGGCTACGACTCCTCGGACAAGTCGTTCGACGGGGCGTCCTGCGGCGTACTGGTCTCGCTGGGCGCGCAGTCGCCCGACATCGCACAGGGGGTGGAGGATGCCGGCGAGCATCGCGAGGGCGGCTCCGGCGACGCGCTGGACGCCCAGGGTGCCGGAGATCAGGGGCTGATGTTCGGCTACGCCTGCACCGACACGCCGACGCTGATGCCGCTGCCGATCGACATCGCGCACCGGCTCGCGGAACGGCTCACCAGGGTGCGTCGCGACCGGGTGCTGCCGTTCCTGCTGCCCGACGGCAAGACCCAGGTGACCATCCGCTACGAGGGCGACCGTCCGGTCGGTGTGGACACCGTCGTTGTGTCGTCGCAGCACACCGGTGCGGCGTCCTACGACCGCGACATTCGGCCGGGCATCCTGCACGAGGTGATCGAGCCGGTGCTGGCCGAGTATGAGGTCTCCACCGACGGGCTGAAGGTGCACATCAACCCGACCGGGAAGTTCGTCATCGGCGGTCCGATGGGCGACGCCGGACTGACCGGCCGCAAGATCATCGTGGATACTTACGGCGGCATGGCCCGGCACGGCGGCGGCGCGTTCTCGGGCAAGGACCCGTCCAAGGTCGACCGGTCGGCCGCCTACGCGATGCGCTGGGTGGCGAAGAACGTAGTGGCGGCAGGTTTGGCAACTCGTTGCGAGGTGCAGGTGGCCTACGCCATCGGACGCGCCCACCCGGTCGGCTTCTACGCCGACTGCTTCGGCACCGAGGCCGTGCCCCTGGAACAGATCACTGCGGCCGTCCTGGAGGTCTTCGACCTGCGCCCCGCGGCGATCATCCGCGACCTCGACCTGCTGCGTCCGATCTACTCGCTGACCACCAACTACGGTCACTTCGGCCGCGAACTCCCCGAGTTCACCTGGGAGCGCACCGACCGCGCCCACGCCCTGGCCAACGCCGTCCGAGGCTAGCTCCCGCCCCCGTGGACGTTCCCTTTCCGGTTCAGATCGCACGTTGGGATCGCACGTTGGGGACGGTTCTTCTTCGTTCGATTCTCGCATCGCCGGGGACGGTTCCTTTTCGTTCAAATTTCGCACGACTGGGGACGGTTCTTCGCTCGGCACTGAACGTGCAATCGACCGTTCCCCGGGGTGATCTCGCCGCGTTCAGTCGCGATCTCAGTCTTGTCAGTGCCGCCCTCTAGCATCGGGTTCATGGTTGAGCCGAGGGTTGCGAAGGTGGCGGTGGACATGCCGCTGCCGCATCTCGATCGACCCTTTGACTACGCCATTCCCGACGAGTTGGTGTCCGAGGTGGTGCCGGGTTGCCGGGTGAAGGTCCGATTCGCCGGACGCCAGCGCGACGGTTACGTCCTCAATGTGGTGACCGCGTCGGACGCCGATCGCGAACTGTCGCCGCTGCTGAAGGTGGTGTCGTCCGAGGTCGTCCTGCTGCCCGAGATCGCCGCGGTGGTCCGGGACGTGGCCGATCATTATGCCGGCACGTTCGCCGATGTCGTCCGGTTGGCGGTGCCACCGCGGCACGGCATGACCGAGACCGCCGACCCCGCTTCATATCCGCAACCGCAGGTCCCGTCGGCCGACGCCGTCGTGCTGCCGGAGTACCCCCATGGGGCGTCCCTGATCCGGGCATTGGGCACGGACGTCGCGCCTCGGGCCGCGCCCTGCCTGGCGCCGGTCGCGCGACACGTGGGGGACTGGATCGCGGCCCTGATCGAAGCAGCTGCCGCTACCTTGGCCGGAGGACGCGGCGTCCTGCTGTTGGTGCCGGACACCTCCGACCTGGCCCGGCTCGAGTCCCGCTGCATCGAGGCGTTCGGACGCGGCAGTTTCGTCACGCTGACCGCGGAGAAGGGGCCGGCGGCACGGTATCGGGCGTTCCTGGCGGCCTCCCGCGGACAGGTCCGGCTGGTGCTGGGCACTCGTGCCGCCGCCTTCGCACCGGTCGCCGATCTGGGGTTGATCGCGATGTTCGACGATGGTGACGACTCGTGGGCCGAGCCGCGGGCACCGTATCCGCACGCCCGCGTGGTCGCCGCGTTGCGCGCCTCGCGGCAGCGTTGCGGGCTGCTGTACATCGGGTACGCGCGTAGTACCGAGACGCAGGCCATGGTCGATCGGGGTTGGCTGATACCGATGGAGCTACCCGCGAGGGCACGTCGCGAGGCGTGTCCGGTCGTCCGCGCTACCGATGACGGGACGGCGCTGGCCGGACGTGATCCGGCCGCGCACTCCCGGCTGCCGCACGAGGTGTTCACCGCGATTCGGGCCGGGCTGGCGTCCGGCCCGGTGCTGGTGCAGGTGCCGCGCGCCGGATATCTGGCGGGGTTGGCGTGTGGGCGTTGCCGAACCGTCGCCCGGTGTGCGGCCTGCGGGCATCCGTTGGCGGGGGAGCGCGGAGACCGCGGGGCTGCCCCGGTGTGCCGGGTATGCGGCGTCCGGCCCGAGTGGCGGTGTGCGGAATGCGGCAGCAATGAGTTGCGGGCGCCGCGGGTCGGGTTGGTGCGGACGGCCGAAGAACTCGGACGGGCGTTCCCACAGACACCGGTGGTGCAGTCGAGCGGGGATCACCGGGTGGCCGAGGTCGGTGCTGACCCGGCGCTGGTATTGGCCACGCCGGGGGTAGAACCGATCGCGGACGGCGGGTACGCCGCGGCGGTCCTGCTCGACGCGGAATTGCTGTTGGCAAGGGCAGATCTGCGTGCCGGCGAAGAAGCCTTGCGACGTTGGCTGGCTGCGGTGGCGCTGGTGCGCGGGGCGTCCGACGACGGCAGCGTGGTGGTGGCCGGACCGGCCTCCGCGCGGGCCATCCAGGCCTTGGTAAGGCTCGATCCGGCCGGCTTCGCCGAGCGCGAACTGGGGGATCGGGTGCAGGCCGGCTTCCCGCCGGTCACCCGGCTGATCAGCCTCGAAGGTGGGCTCCAGGTGGTTGAGGACGCGGCGCGCGCGATTCATGCCGAGACCGGGGCGGTGCCGCTCGGACCGGTGCCCGTCGCCGACGACGAAGTGCGGGCATTGTTGCGGACGCCGCTGGGCGCCGGCCGGGCGCTGGTGGCGGCGGCGAAGGCGGTGCAGGTGCGGCGGACCGCGCACAAAGAGGACGGCTCGCTGCGAGTCCGGGTCGATCCAGCGGTGCTGTGACCAGAGAATTCATCTGGCATTGAAAAACTGAGCTGGTCGTTTCTCCCTTCGTCCTGTGGATAACTGTCTACGCGTTCGGTATTCGTGCGAGACTCGGGCAACGATCTCGGGGGAAGGGGTCTGATGAGGTACTTGGTGGTTGTGGTGCTGTTGCTTGTGGGGTGTTCGTCGACGGTGGTTCCGTCGGTGAGTCCGTCGTCGTCTGTGGTGCCGTCGTCGTCGGTGAGTGCTGTGACGCCGACGGCGGTGGTGAGTCCGATGTGTTCGCCGATGGGTGGGACGCCGGTTCCGTGTTCGCCGGCGGACTATGAGAAGACGCAGGAGCAGA
>NZ_JASGEF010000005.1:0-65362 GCF_047606665.1 Micropruina sp.
ACCACCACGGCTCCCACGCCCACGGTCACCACCACCCCGACCACCACGGCTCCCACGCCCACGGTCACCACCACCCCGACCACCACTCCGACGACGCCGGCTCCGGACGGAGCGACTGTCGAGATCAAGGGCGACCCGACCGTGGGTGGCAAGATCACGCTGGTCGGCAAGGGCTGGACCACAAAGGACGGCACGGCCGGCTCCAGGATCGTGGTCAAGCTCGATGAGGGGAAGGTCAAGAAGACCAGTGGCAGCGACCGCTGGTTCGCCTTCGAGGCCAAGGCCGACGGCACCTTCGAGCAGGAGCTGATCCTGCCGGACGGCACCACGCAGGGCGCCTTCGGCTCCACGCCGGCATTCGAGGCGGGCACGCACTCGCTGCTGCTGTGGAGCGGGTACTTCAAGAGCAATGACGTGCTGCGCACCGTCACCCTCGACCTGAACGTGGACAAAGCACTGCCGAAGCCGACGGTCACCAGCAGGCCGAACATCTTGGGCAAGGCCAAGGGCCACAACGTGCTGACCGCCAACCCGGGCAGTTGGAAGAACGCCGAGAAGGCAACCTTCCGCTACCAGTGGGTCCGCGACGGTAAGGCGATCGAGGGCGCGACCGGACGCACCTACCAGTTGACCGGTGCCGACGCCGGTGCCGAGCTCAAGGTCTGGGTCGAGGCCACCGCGCCCGAGGGTGCCTGGGGTGAGAGCGTCAGCCGGACGATCGACGTCGCGAGGGCCAACTCCAAGGTCACCGCGACCGTGGTGCGGGCACAGGGTGAGCAGCGGGCACTGGTCCGAGTCGAGATTGGCTCCAGGGACTGGATCAAGCCTGCTGGCCGGCTGATCATCCGCGCCGGCGGCAAGACCGTCTCGGTCAGGGCGTCCGACTACTACGTCACCGCCGATCTGCCCTGGCTGCGTCCGGACGGGAAGTACAAGGTCACCATCCGCTTCAGCGGTGATGACGCGTTGCAGGGTTCGTCGACCAGCCTGACCCTCCGGGTGGGCTGACCTCGAGAACCATCAAGGGTGGCGGCGCTTCGGCGCCGCCACCCTTATTCATTGCCACGGTTTCCGTTGGTCGAGCTTGTCGAGACCTGGCCGTGTTCGGCCTACTCAACCAGCAAGCGGCCAGTGCCGGACGTAGTCGACCCGCATGGTGGCCGGCAGGGTGGCGCTTCCGTCCGGGGTTCCGGGATAGGAGCCACCCATCGCCATGTTCAGAATCAAGTAGTAGCGGCGGTCGGCGACATCGAAGGGCCACGTGCCACCGTCCGGCACGCCGCTCGGGGTGACCGTGTGAACGAGCGTGCCGTCGTGGTAGAAGTCGAGCCGCTCGGGTTGGATCAATACACCGTAGCGATGCCATTCGCCGTCATTCACCGCGCCAGTCGAATGCCACTGATACTGCTGCCAATGCTCCGGCCCGCCGTGGATGGTGCTGGAGTATCCCCAGGCGCCGTTCACCGTCTCCATCACATCGATCTCACCGCCGTCCGGCCACGGTTCGCCCTGCGAACGCAGCCAGAACGCCGGCCACAGGCCGGACGCCGGCCAGCTGGGCAACTTGATCCGTGCCTCCACGTAGCCGTAGCCGACGGTGACCCGGTTGCGGCTGACCAGCCGCGCTGAGGTGTAGTCCGCGGCCGATCCCTCGCTCTTCCGGGTGACGATGCGCAGCGTGCTGTCGCTGGCGACGTAGGAGTTCGTTCGCGAGTCCGTGTACTCCTGCAACTCGCGGTTGCCCCATCCGGTGGCGCCGGTATCGAATCCCCAGTGCGCCGAATTCGGGATGCTGCCGGACGCCGCGTCGAACTCGTCGTGCCAGCTGAGCGAGCCGCACTGCGTCCCGATCGGACATTTGGTGCCGACCGGCACCACGCGGCTGCCTCGCTGCCGGCTGGCGGCGGACGAGTCGGCGCCGCCCAGCAGAAAGGTCGCGACCACGGCCGTCGACAGCGCGGTCACAGTGATGGCCATCCGGCCGCGGGTTCGAGACGGCTTCATTGACTGGAAAGGCTAGCGCTGTATCGGACGGTTCCAGCGTCGGCGTTCAGGACGATCATGAGCCTGCCTCCGTGGGTGTGTGTTCCGGGGGGTGATCCGACGACAGAACAGATCATACTTAGGTTAGTCTTACCTAAATGACCGTGTCTCGTGCGGCCGGGGTGGCCGTGGTGATCTGCGCCTACGACGAGGGTCGTTGGCCGGTGCTTCACGAGGCCGTCGATGCCTGTCTGCGGCAACTCGGCGAACACGACGAGTTGGTCGTGGTGATCGACCACAATCCTGCACTGCTCGCCCGCGCCGGCGAGGCCTGGGCTTCCCTCTCAGCGGTGCAGGTGGTACCCAATGCCGGCGGACGAGGCTTGTCGGGCGGTCGCAACACCGGCATCGAGCGCAGCAGCGCGGCCGTCGTGGCCTTCCTCGACGACGATGCCGTCCCGCGCGCCGGTTGGCTGGACGCCCTGCGAGCCAGGTTCGCCGACGGCCAGGTCGCAGCCGTCGGCGGCGCCGTCCAGCCGCGGTGGGCGGCCGGGTCGCCGCCGTCCTGGCTGCCGGATGAGTTCGGCTGGGTGGTCGGCTGCGACTACCGCGGGCTGCCCGCCGACGGCGCCCCGATCCGCAACCCGATCGGCGCCAATATGGCGGTCGCACGGGACGCATTCGAGACAGTCGGCGGGTTCTCGGAACGCCTCGGCCGCACCGGTGAACTGCCCACCGGCTGCGAGGAGACCGAACTGGGCATCCGGATCCACACCGAGCTACCGGGCCGGCTCGTGCTGCGCGACACCGCGGCGGTCGTGGATCACCTCGTCCCGGACGCTCGCGGCACGGTGCGCTATTTCGTCCGGCGCTGCTGGAACGAAGGTCGCTCGAAGGCGGCGCTCAGCTCACTGGTGGGTGCGGGAGCGGCGCTGGCCAGCGAACGCGGTCATGCATTCCGGCTGGTCACCGAGGCTCCGGCACGCTATCTGCGGCAGGCCCTCGTCGGCGATCGGGGCGGGCTCGCCCGTGCCCTCTGCTGCCTCGTAGGCCTCGCCGTCACCGGTGCCGGGTACCTCTCCGCACGCGCCCGCGGGGTCGCACGGGTGACCGGCTCGGCGCCCGGATTCGACCCGATCCCGGTCATCGATATCGAGCTGACCAGGGACAACACCACCGAATCTCAACCTCCACGTGAGGTTCAGGCCCTGGTCCGGAGCCAGGGTTGGCCACTGGGTCAGGTACGGGTGCGGTTCGACTCGCCGCCCCGCAGCAGCACCGACTGGCGGGCCGCCGTGGCCGCCGCCGATCCGGCGCTGCTGGCGTCCGCGGAGCAGGCGACAGAGCCGGTCGATCCACCGGCCGCGACCAGCGAGACGGTCAGCGTGGTGATCTGCACCCTGGGCCGCAACCCGGTGCTGGCCGACACGGTGCGCGCCGTCCTGGCCCAGCGCGGGCCGATGGACGAGCTGCTGGTGGTCGACAACGATCCGGGCTCGGGCGGGGCGACCTCCCTGCTCGCCGGAATCAGCGATCCACGCCTGTTCATCGTCGGCGAACCGCGCCGGGGGGCGTCCCACGCCCGCAATACCGGCGCCCGGCACGCCACCGGCGCGCTGCTCGCCTTCACCGACGACGACGCCGTACCCGATCCGGACTGGACGTTGCACCTGACCGCGGCGCTGACCGCGCACCACGGGATCGGCTGCGCCACCGGACTGGTGGTGCCCGCCGGTTTCGAATCGGCCGAACAGCTGCGCTTCGAGGAGTACGGCGGATTCGCCAAGGGCTATGCCACCACGCACTGGGATCCGGCCGGCGACCCGAGCCTGGCGTCCGCGTTGTCGGCGCTCGCCCAAGCCGTCGGCTCCCCCACCGATGCCGTTGCCGGACGCCGCGGCGCCGCCTTCCCCTACACCGCCGGAGAGTTCGGCTCCGGGGTGGTGGCACTGCGGGCCACCACGTTCGCGCGGCTGGGCGGGTTCGACCCCGCCCTCGGCCCGGGCACCCCCACCCATGCCGGTGAGGATCTCGACCTGTGCCGCCGGGTCTACCTGTCCGGAGCCGCGGTGGTGTACCACCCAGCGGCGATCGTCCGGCATCACCACCGCGCCGGCGACGCGCAGTTGCGCGATCAGATCTTCGGCTACGGCGTCGGTCTGACCGCCGCACTGACCAAACTGTTGCTTACCCAGCCACGGCACCTGATCGGCTTCGCCGCCCGTATCCCGGCCGCCGCGCACATGCTGTTCGCGGCCGACTCGAAGAAGAACGCGGCGCTGCCGTCCGACTTCCCGGCCGACCTGCTCCGGGCCGAGAAGCTCGGCATGCTGCTCGGCCCGCTGCGCTATCTGCGCTCCCGCGGGGGCGCCCGGTGAACGCCACGATCGGCGTCGTCGTCCCGGTCTACCGGGTGGAGCGTTACGTCGCCGGCTGCATCGCCTCGATCGGCGCGCAGAGCATCGCCCCCGACCGGGTGATCCTGGTCGACGACCGTGGCGGGGACGCCTCCATGGACCGGGCGCTGGAAGCCGCCGAACGGGCCGGACTGGCCGTCGAGGTGGTCACCCAGCCGGCGAACCGGGGCCTGTCCGCCGCCCGGAATACCGGCCTGGCCAGGCTGGATACCGACCTGGTCTGGTTCTGCGATTCCGACGACACGGTCGAGCCGGTGTTCCTGGAAGCGATGCGCGATGCGCTGCTGGCCCAGGACGCCCAGCTGGCGATGTGCCGGACGGCGCGGGTGGACGAGGCCGGTCGCACCCTCAGCATCGATGAGGACGCCTTCGACGCACCGGCGATGTCCGGTGCCGACCTGGCCCGGAGACTGCTGCTCAGCGAGGCTCGCGGCTACGCCTGCAACAAGCTGTTCCGCCGCGAGCTGCTCGGCGAGGCGCCGTTCCCCGAGGGCCACGTCTACGAGGATGTCGCGCCGCTGCTGCGGATCGCGCTGACCGCCGACCGGGTGGCGCTGGTGGACGCACCCCTCTACCGCTATCTGATCAACGAGAGCTCGATCTCACGCCGGTTCGGCCCGCACACCCACGATCTGTTCGTCCAGGACGACCACGTCCGGCGCCTGCTCGCCGACGCCGGCGTCCTCACCGGCGCCGAAGCGGACGCCTGGCGCTGGGCGCAGCTGCGCTTCCGCTACGACGGGGTGGTCTTCCCGGCAGCCAATATGGCGCTGCGGGCGAAGCTGGCCGGCGCCCACAGCGGCGACGTCACGGACGTCGTCCGGCGCGCCCGCGAACTGATCCGGCTGCCCGACCTTCCCCGACTGTGGCGCGGCGGCGCCCGGCGCCAGACCATCGCGGCAGCCGTGCTGGCGCTCAACCCCTGGCTGTACGCCCAGATCCTGCGCCGCCGCTGACCGCTCTCGACCGTCGTGACTTCGAGGCCTTGACTTCGAGGCGCAGGGCGCCACAGTTGTGGCTATGACTGCTGAACCGCTTCGCGAGGTGCGCGATCACCTCAGTGAGGTCATCGATCGCGTGGAGCGCCATCATGAACGGGGATCGCGTCGGTGGATGACGAGAATGTTCGCCTGGATCTCAAAGGGCTGTGGCAGCTGGCCTGGGGCGTCCACTGCTTTCCGGTGGTGCTCTTCGAATGCGGCAACCTCGCGCCCACGCTGCTGATCCTGCGAGCCACCGAGTTGCTCACCGCCAGTGCGGCCAGGGCGATGGCGGGCGACCGCGTACACGGCGGTCTCGCCCACCGTCGCGTTCGGCTCTGCGGCGACCTGGATGCTGCTCGCGGTGGTGGCGTCCGCCTGGTTCAGGACGCCGCGCCGGAACGGCTGAGCAGAGCCCGCAACCGCTCACGTCCGACGATCAGCGCCTGGCGGACGCCTGCGGCGCGGTTGCTGCGCCAACCCAGCAGGACCACCTCCGGGAGGCTGCGGAGCGCGTATCGCAATGCCGCCAGCAAGCCTCCACCACAGGGCCATAGCAGCCGCTCCAGCTTCTCGACGCTCATCGTGATTCCGCGTGCGGCGAGGTTCTCGGCGCAGATCCGCAGGTGCATGGCGCGTTGCGGGCCCGCCTCGAGCTGGCTGATCTGGCCGGCATGGACGCGGTAGCGCAGCCCCGGCTCGGCCAGGTTGGCCAACGTGCCGACCTCGGCCAGTTCGCTGAACAGTTTGAAATCCTCGGCATGCGGGTAATCCGCTCTATACCGGACGCCGCCGGCACGCAATGCGCCCGCCCGTAGCATCACCGCGGGGTGGGCGATCGGTGAGCCGAACACCAGGTGGGCGCGACAGTCCGCGTCGCTGCGCGGCGTCCGGACCACCCCCTCGGCCGCGCCGAACAGCAGATAGTCGGCGCCGCAGGCCACCAGCCGCGGGTCGCGCCGGAACTGCTCCACCTGGCGTCCGAGCCGGCCGGGCAGCATCGCGTCGTCGGCGTCCAGCCGCGCGATCAACTCGCCGCGGGCCTCGTCCAGACCGCGGTTGAGGGCGCCGATCAGGCCAGTGCGTTCCAGCCGCAGCACCCGTAGCCGCGGATCGTCGTACCCGGCCAGGATCTCCGGCGTGTCGTCGTCCGAGCCGTCGTCGACCACCAACAGTTCGAAGTCGGCGAAATCCTGTGCGACGACGCTGTCCAGTGCCGCCAGCAGGTGCTCCGCCCCGTTGTGCACCGGCATCAGCACGGTGACCACCGGCAGGCTCACGTCAGCCGCCGGATGGTCCGCCAGGTCGGCAGCAGCAGGATCGCGGTGGTCAGCACCTCGATCACCAGGTAGCTGTAGCCGATGCCGTCCAGCCCGAACCGTCCGATGGTCAGCGCGGTCCCGGCCACGGCGACCACGGCGGTCAGCATCTGCATCGCCATCGCCAACCGCAGCCGCCGGGCCACTCTGGCGACACCGGCGTAGAGCATGCCGACCAGCGACAACGGCAGGCTGAGCGCCATCAGCCGCACCAGCGACTCGGTCTCGACGGCGTACCGCTCCCCCAGCAGGCCCAGCAGCAGCGGCGCGCCGAACCACAGGAACACCGCGCCCGAGACCGACAGGGCCAGCAGAATGCTCGCGAACCGCAGGGTCAGCCGGCGCACGTCGGCGCCCGGCACCGAGGCCTGCGCGATGTAGGGGCCGACCACGGTGCCGAGCAGCAGCGCCAGCGCCGAGAACAACGTCCAGGCCATCGTGAAGCAGGCGTTCAGCTCGGGCCCGAGCCGGTCGACCACGATCAGCGGGATCACCAGCGGCGCCAACGCGCCGACCACCATGATTCCGACGGTGCTGCCGAAGAACGACCACAGCTCGCGGCGCGGCGGCAGCACCGGTGCTTGGCCGACGATCGTCTCGGCGGCGCAGTGTCGCCACACCACCGGCAGATAGATCACCACCAGAACCAGCGCGGGCGCGGCCCAGGCCACCACCAGCGATTCGCCGCCGACCAGGGCGAGGAACGCCGCCCCGGCCGCCAATCCCAGCTTGACCACCGCATGGACGATGTTCTTCCCGGCCGCCCAGCGCGCCCGCCGCAAGCCGACCAGGGTGTTGTCGAGCAGCGCGAACTGAGCCAGCGTGAGCACCAGCAGCGGGAAGCCGAGCCATTCCCAGTCGTGCACGAACAGCCGCTCGGTCGGGCCGACCAGCAGGAAGCCGAAGCCGAGCAGCAACGCCAGCCCGGCGGTGGCCAGCCCGCCCTGCAGCAGATACCGCCGGGTGTCCCGTCCGGCGACCGGCAGGAACCGTTCGTACATCCCGCCCAAGCTGAGGTTCGACACGGTCGCCAGCGCGGTCGCCGCCGACACGATCGCGGACGCCCGGCCGACCTCGGCGATCGGGAAGCGGTGCGCCGCGATGGTCCAGTAGGCCAGCCCGAGCAGCGCCGTCACGCCGGTCGACGCGGTCAGCGCCAGGGCGTCCAATTCCAGGGTTGCCCGGCCCAGCCGTGCCCGCCAGGTGGGCCTGGTCGGTGTCGTGGTCTCGGACGCCGTCATCGGATGGCCTTGTCGATCGCGGGTTCGGCGAGGCCGGCGATGAAGGCGTGACCGGCGTCGGTCAGGTGGGTGCGATCCCAGGAGTACAGCTGGGGGGCCGCGGACGCGCCGGGCATCTGTTGCGCCAGGTCGATGGTGGGCGCGCCGAGCTCGGCGGCGTAGTCGAGGGTGACCTGCTGGAATCGGGTCCAGTCCTGCGCCGAGGTCTGGTCGGGCACCGGCTGGGTGCCGAGCACCCAGGAGGCGGACGGCGCGACGGCCGCCACCTGGTCGTGCATCCGGCGCAAATGGGCCCCGAACCGGTCCGGGTCGCCGCTCTGCCAGAAGTCGTTGCCACCCAGCGACAGCACGATGACGTCCGGTTGAATCGCCTGGATCAGCGGCAGCAGTGCCGGCCGATCCAGCCAGCCCAGCCAGTCGTTGGTGCTGCTGCCCGACCAGGACAGGTTGTAGACGTCCACCGAACCGCTGCCAGCGCGGGCCAGCACCCCGACGACCACCCCGTCGCCCTGCACGGTCAAGGTGTCGTCCAGGGAGTCCACGGTGAAGCTGTGCGGGCCGGCGTCCGGGCTGGTGAGATCGATCCGTCGTTCCCCGGTGGACGCCGAGAACGACTGACCGGCGCGCTCCGCGACGACCTGGACGACCGCGCTGTCGTAGCCGTCGGTCTGCCACGTCACGCTGGCACCCGCGATCGCTCCGGGGATGCCGACCTTGGCGGTGGCTGCCCAGGCGCCCGCGCCCGCGGTGCCGATGCGGAAGCCGAACATCTCGCCGTTCACCGACGCCGGCAGCCAGGTGCCGCCGTCGCGGGCGGACTCGCCGCGTTCGGCCCGCACCCGTGCGCCGACCAGGTGCGGCCAGGTCTTCTCCAGCCCGGTCACCTGCCCCATGCCCTCGGACAGCGAATCGGAGAGCACCACCAGCCGCAGCGGCGTGGCCGGCGCCGGCCTGGTCAGCGCCAGGACGCCGGCCAGCAGCGCCACCCCCAGCACGATCGCCAGCAGCAGGCGCGGACGTCGAGGAGTGTTCACCGGACGGCCACCGCCGATGCTCGCCGCACCCGGCGCCGGGTGCGCAGGTAGACCACCGGTCCGACCAGGTAGCCGCGTCGTTCCGCACGGGTCGCCTCGGCCGGGAACACCGCCGATTTGCCGCGGTTCTTGGCCGACCGGGCGTCCAGCAGCAGCCGCAGCCCGCCAGGCAGCCGGCGCAGCACGTCCGCCGCGACCGCCGGCGAGCTCAGGAAGCGTTTGGTGACCACCGCGGCCATCCCGACGCCGTAGCCGTGCAGCTGTTCGACCAGCGCGGCCTGGTCGGCCCGGTGATGATGCCGGACGATCGCGGCCGGCCAGTACACCACGGTGCCGCCGGCGAGGTAGACGGCCTGGAAAGCGTCCAGGTCTTCGCCGCCGCGGGTCGGCGAGCCGGCCCCGAGCGCCTCGTCGAAGCCGCCGAGGGCGCGCAAGGCGGCCGCCCGGAACGCCATGTTGTTGCCCGAGCCGAAGCCACCGTCGAACGGGAAGGCCAGCCCCCGCGGGCCGGGCTCGGTGCCCAGCGCGGTGCCGCCGCCGTCGCGCCGCCAGTGCCCGGCGCCCAGCCCTTTGCCGAAGCCACCGGCCTCTTCGAAGAAGAGCTGGGCGCGGGTGGCCACCTCGGCCGGCAGCACCAGTCCGGTCACGCAGTCCACCTGCGGGTCGGCGTCGAAGACGGCCGCCAGCGCGGCCACCCAGTCGGCCGCGGGCATGGCGTCGTCGTCGGTGAAGGCGACCACCGGATGCGCCGCCTGTGCGAGGCCGGTGTTCCGGGCCGCCGACAGGCCGCGCCGCGGTTCGTCGATCACCCGCAGTCGTGGGTCGGCGACCTCCGCCAGCAACGTCCGCACCCGTCCTGAGGCCGGATCGTTGTCGACCACCACGATCTCCAGCGCGGCATGGGTCTGGGCCAGCAGGGCGGCGACGGTCTCCACCAGCCGGGGCTCGAGGCCCAGGGTGCAGACCACCACGCTCACTGCTATGTCGGCCCGGCCTCCGGCGACGAATCCGGACGGCGGCCGCACCGCTTCCTCGGAGACCCGGCGGCGCACGATCTCGGCCGCCGCCTGCGCCGAGTCGGCCCGGACGTCGACGATCGCGGACGGCCAGCCGCCGGCGGTGGCCAGCACGAACAGCCGCCCGTCGGCGTTGGGCTCCAGGGTGGGGTCAGCTCCCCCCTGCGGGTCGGCCGACTCGACCGCCCAGTCGACGCAGCGGATCGGCACCAGTGCGCCTGGATCGGAGGTCACGGACGCCACGTCGCCGCCTCCTGGCCACGGGTGGCGACCGGCACGTAACGGAGCACTGTCACGCCGTCGGCGTCCAGCACCACGTCCCAGCCGGGCCGGGTGCGCAGCTTCTCGCACAGCACGTCGATGGTGCCCAGCGGGGCGATCCCGCGATAGTCGGCGTAGGCGTCCATCCGCGGGCCGTAGAGGGCGAAGGTGGGCGCGCTCCGGTTCTCCAGGTGCGCCTCCAACGCCAGCAGGTAGTCGTCGGAGCGCAGCCCGTCCCCCTCGTTCTGCAGCGGACGGTCGTACTCCCAATCGTCGGTGAGCCGCCAGGCGTAGGCCTCACTGGCCCGCACCGGCCAGAACGCCGAGCCGGGACTGAGGTAGGCCTTTCCGGGAACACTCCGTTCGAGCAGGGTCTGGGCCTGATATTCGGCCTTGGTCACCGCGTAGTGGTAGAAGGTCGCGAAATAGGCCTGGGCAGCCGCGATCGCCAGAATCACCAGCACCGCCCCGCCGGTCAGCCGGACGCGCAGATCGCCGGCAACGACGCGGGTCAGCCACGGTCCGATGATCAGCGCGCAGCCCGGAATCGAGTACAGCATGACCCGCAGCAACGCCTCGCCGCCGTAGCTCTGCGCGAACAGGATCGAGAACGGCGAGAACGCCAACACGGCGGTGACCAGACCGGGTCCGCGGCGCCAGCGCGCCCAGCGCTGCCGGATCAGCTGGACGATCGCGAGCGCCGCCGCGACCCCCCACATGCCCAAGGTGGCCACTCGGTTGCTGACCCCGTGCACGGTCAGGGCCAGGCTGCCCAGATCGGCCGCCGCTCCGGTCTGCGCGTTGCGCAGCACGTCGACACCGGTGAACAGCCCGTAGGCGCTGGCGATCTCGAAATTGGCCGCCAACTGCCCCAGTGCGACCGCGGCCAGCAGACCCGCCAGCCACCACGACACCCGCCCGAACACCATCAGGACGCCGATCGCGCCGAGCAACCAGAACGGGGTGAGCTGGTGGCTGACCACCAGGGCCGCGAAGACCACCACCGCGAGCACCGCGCAGATCCGGCTGTTCCTGGCCTGGACGACGAGGGCGGTGGTGACGATCGCCAGGACGAAGCCGAGCGCCTGCGGCGAGAAGTAGTCCTGCGCCACCCAGTTCACCACCAGCGCCAGCATCGCCGCCGCGAGCGAGGCAGGAACCGACAGCCGCAGCGCGCGGGCCAGGGTGTACATCGCGCAGACTCCGGCGACGGTGACCGCCAGGGTGAACCAGGACGCGATCGCGAACGCCGACACACCGCTGGCCACGCTGATCCAACCGACCGCGGCGAAGAAGCCGGGCCAACCCTGGTAGATGTCCAGGCCGCGATGCAGCATGCCGGTGCTGGTGATCAGGTCGATGACGCCAAGGTGTTTGTACGCCCAGTCGACGGACGGCGCATCCAGGGTCAGCGGCGCGGTGCCGCGCTGAATCAGGCAGGTCAGCGCCAGCATCGTCCACAGCAACCCGACATGCCGATGCCGCAAGGCGATCAGGAAGGCCAGCACCGCCAGCAGCAGGGCGGCCGCAAAGGTCGGCACCGAGACCAGCGGGCCGAAGGTGGCAGCGTGGTCGGACGCGATCAGCGGCAGCGAGACCAGCCACAGCACCAACGCCGCAGCACCGATGCCGAGCGTCACCAGCGACCACCGGTCAGTCGGCAGCGCGATCGCCGGCCAACTCGGCCGGGTGACCGACATCGCTGCATAGCCGGTTGCCAGGCCCGCAATGACGACCGTCCCGAGTTGCGGCGGCCAGACCCCCAGCCACAGCGACACGGTCGGCGCCAGCACCGCCACCGATGCGCTCAGCGCCGGAACCAGGCCGATCGCGGGCAGCCCGGTCGGCGGCAGCAGCCGCACCAGGAGCAGGCCCGGAACCACCGTCCAGAACGCCACCGTCATCCAGCCCAGCGCCGGGACCGCCTGCCCCACGAGGGTGCCCACGGACAGCACCAGTGCAGCCCAGACGGCCCAGGCGCGCGTCGGCGACGGCAGCAGCGGGCGGCGGATGGCAGCGGGCAGCACGGAAGCAGTCAGAGTCATGGGAACCTTTACTTAGGTGAGCCTAACCTACCTCGGATGATTCTTTCGCTGAGTCGAGGTCCAGTGCCCGGACCGTCCCGTCCCCTGCGACACAGGACCAGACGAGCGGGCACGGGGAACGCCTAGTCGCGCCAGGCGACCTCACCGGTCTGCACCGACCACAGCGCCGCGTAGCTGCCGCCGGCGGCAACCAGCTCGTCGTGCGTGCCGGACTCGACGATCCGTCCAGCGTCCAGCACCCAGATCCGGTCGGCGTGCCGCACCGTGGAGAGCCGGTGCGCGACCACGATCGCCGTCCGGTCCCGGGTTGCTTCGCGCAGCGAGCGCTGAATGGCGGCCTCGGTCTCGTTGTCCACCGCGCTGGTCGCCTCGTCCAGCACCAGCACGGCCGGATCCCGCAGCAGCGCGCGGGCCAGCGCCAACCGCTGCCGCTGTCCGCCCGACAAGGTGATTCCCCGCTCGCCCACCCAGCTGTCCAGACCATCGGGCAGGGCTTCGATGAAGTCCAGCGCGGCAGCGGCATCGGCGGCCGCCCGGATCTCGTCGGGTCCGGCGTCCGGACGGCCGTAGGCGATGTTCTCCGCGATGGTGCCCGAGAACAGGTAGACGTCCTGGGCGACGTAGCCGGTGGAGCCGCGCAGCGAGTCCCAGTCGAGGTCGCGGACGTCGGCGCCGTCCAGCAGCACCGCCCCGGAGCGCGGGTCGTCGAAGCGCAGCATCAGGCGCAGCAGCGACGATTTGCCGGCACCGGTGGACCCGACGATCGCGTGGGTCTGCCCGGCCGGCACCACCAGGTCGATGCCGTGCAGCACGTCTGGTCCGTCGGCGTACCCGGCCCGGACGCCGAGCAGCTCGACCCGGCCACGCACCGGCTGCGGCAGCGAGCGGCGTCCGGCCGGCACGGTGATCGGGACGTCGAGCAGCGCCAGGATCCGGCTGGCCGAGGCGCGTCCGCGCTGGTACAGGTCGAGCACCTCGGCCACCTCGGTGAGCGGCCAGAGCAGCCGCTGAGTCATGAACACCAGCACCGAGTACAGCCCGACCTCGAGCTCGCCGTTCAGGGTCGCCCAGCCGCCGAGCAGCAGGGTGCAGGTGAAACCGGCCAGAATCGCCATCCGAACCAGCGGCACGAACGCCGCCGACTGCTTGATCGCAGCCAGGTTGGCCTGCCGGTAGGCGGTGGAGACCTCGGCGACCCGGCGCCGCTCGCGGTCTTCGGCGGTGAACGCCTTGATCGTGGTGATCCCGGCCAGGTTGGCGGCAAGGATGCCGGACAGGTCGGCCACGCTGGCCCGGACCGCGTCGTACAGCGGTTCGAGCCGGCGCTGGAAGAGCAGCGACCCGACCACGATCACCGGGATCGGCAGGAAGGCCAGCACCAGCAGCTGCCATGAGGACGCCGCGAAGACCGCCCCGACCAGCACCACGTTGAGCGCGGTCTGCAGCAACGCCGGCGCGCCGACGTCGAGGAACCGCTCCAGCTGGTTGACGTCGTCGTTCAGGGTGGCCAGCGTCGTCCCTTGTGGTCTGGTCTCATGCCAGCCGACGTCGAGGTGCTGCACATGGTCGTAGGCCTCGACCCTCAGCTCGTGCTCGACCCCCTGTGCCAGGCCGCGCCACAGCACGTCGGCCACGTATTCCGAGACCGATTCGAGAATCCAGACCACGCCGTTGATCACCGCCAGCCAGGCCAGCTGCTCGACCCGCGACTCGACGCCCAGCACCGCGCCGACGAAGGACGCCTTGCCGCGCACCACCACGTCGACGGCCGCGCCGATCAGCAGCTCGGGGAAGACGTCCGCGACCTTGTTGACGGTGGACGCAATCACCGCGCCCACGAAGCGCGGCCGGAACCGGCGTTGGCGTTCCCACAGCGCCCGCAGCGGCGCCTCGGCGGTGTGACTCATCGGGTCCCCTCGTTTCGAGCAGCCCACAAATGTACCGACCGCCGCGCCACGGGCCCGAAGGCGTCCAGACGGCTCGGCCGCCACGCGACCGTCCGTCCCGCCCAACCACGGGTAGGTCCCGTGGGTGTCGGGCCTGGTCAGCGACCCATCAGCCTCAGCGCCTCGGCCAGTGCCGCCTTCGCCTCGTCCACCTTCGCCTGGTAGGTGGCCAGGTCGCCCTTACGCAGCGCTGCGTCCGCGGCCACGAACGCCTCCTGTGCTTTGGCCAGCTGCTCCACCGCCGCCGGGTTGTTCGGCTGTGCCGTGCCGGTCGGCGTGCTGGTCGGAGACGGTGTGCTCCCTGGCGTCGACGTACCGGACGGCGTCGGCGAGGCGGTCGGCTGCTCACCGGTGTTCGCGCCGGCGCTGCCGGCGAACACCTCGTCCAGCGCCTGCTGCAGGGTGTTGCCGATGCCCACGTGCGCACCGAACCGGACCACCACGTAGGTCAGCGCCGGGTACGAGCCGGTGTTGCCCTGGCGCATGGTGTAGATCGGCGCCACGTACAACAGGCCGTTGCCCATCGGCAAGGTCAGCAGGTTGCCGTAGGTCGCCGACGCCGCGCCCTGGTTCAGGAACGGACGCAGGGTCTCGGCGACCTTGCCGTCGATGTTGATCGCGTTGAAGGTCTGCCCCGGCCCGTCGATCTGATGGGTGTCGGACATCCGCAGCACCCGCAGTTTGCCGTAGTCCGGGCTGGTCGCCTCGGCCACCACGGACAGATAGCTGGCCAGGTTCGACCGGTTCTTGGGCACGAACACGGTGGTCTGGCTGAACACCGGGCTCTCGTCCTTGGGCCACTTGATGGACAGGTAGTAGGGCGGCTCTTTCGCGTCCGCGCTGGCCTTGACCGGGTCGTTGGGCACCTGCCACAGGTCGGATTGCGCGTACCAGGTCTTCGGGTCGGTCATGTGGTAGCGGCTCAGGATCTCGCGCTGCACCTTGAACAGGTCCTCCGGGTAGCGCAGGTGGCTGAGCAGGTCGGAGCTGATCTCGCTCCTGGGCTGCACGGTGCCGGGGAAGGCCCGCGCATACGCCTGCAGGATCGGGTCGCTCTCATCCCACGCGTACAGCGTCACCGAGCCGTCGTAGGCATCCACGACCGCCTTCACCGAATTCCGGATGTAGTTGATGTTGGCGTCCACCTGCGCGCCGACCACGCGTGACTGGGTGTCGGCGGACGAATTCCGCAGATTCACCAACTGGCTGTTCGGATAGCTGCTCGAGGTGGTGTACGCGTCCACGATCCACACCGTGCGGTTGTCGACGATCGCCGGATATATGTTCGAGTCCACCGTCAACCACGGCGCAACCTCTTGCACCCGCTCTTTGGGCGTCCGGTTGTAGAGAATGCGCGACTGGCTGTTCACCCGGTCGGACAGCAACAGGTTGACGTCGGTGAATTTCGCCGCGTAGAGCAGCCGGCTGAACGGGTCGCCGATCGGCACGCCGCCCTTGCCCGCATACACATTCGACTGGCCGTTCGGGGTGTCCAGCTCGATCGGATCCTGACCTTCTTCGCGGCCGACGATCGCATATTGCGTCGACTGTTCGCCGAAATAGATCCGCGATTCGAAGTCGGGGAGCTTGCCGCCCTTGGCCACCGGAATGTCCTTCACGATCCAGTCCGGCGAGCCGTCGGTCTGCCGGCGGTTGCCGTAGGCCATCACCAGGCCGTAGCCGTGGGTGTACACCGTATGGATGTTGTTCCAGTTCGGGTCGGGCAGGCCGCCCAGGTTCATCTCGCGAGCCGCGACCACCACGTCGGTCTCTGTGCCGTCGATCACGTAGCGGTCGACGTCCAGCGCCTCGGGGAACGTGTAATAGCCGCGCACCTGCTGCAATTGCTCGTAGGTCGGCCCGATCACCGCGGGGTCCATCAACCGGATGCCGGGCAGCGCCTCGGCGTCCGCCTTGAGCTGGCCCGCTTCGACGTTCGTGTCCGCCTCGTAGTCGGTGATCTCCGTCTTGTCGATACCGAAGGCCTGCCGCGTCATGTCGATATGCCGCTGCATGTATGGGCTTTCTCGGTCCGGCTGGTTCGGGACGACCACGAACGACTGCACCACGGCGGGATAGATCAAGGAGAGGATCAGGCCCGAGACCACCATCAGTACCACCGCGGCGGACGGATAGATGCCCCGTTTGATCACCGGATTGGCGAAGAACAATGCGGCGACCAGGAACGAGATCACCGCCATCACCAGCTTGGCGCCGATCCGGGCATGGTCGTCGGTGTAATGGATGCCGGTGAACAGCGTGCCCTGACTGAGCAGCATCGCATACCGATCGAGCAGATTCTGCAGCCCGTAGAGCACCAGCAGCACGCCGGCGAGCACCGACAGATGGACGCGCGCTGCCTGCGCCAGCTCCGGCCGTCCGGTGGCACGCACCAGCCGCAGCCCGCCGGTGGCGAAATGCACCACGATCGCGCCGATCAGGCCGAAGGTCATCGCGGTCAGCAGAAACGACAGGAAGCTCTGCCACACCGGCAGCTCGAAGACGTAGAACTTGTAGTCGAGGCTGAAGGTCGGATCGAGGAGCCCGAAGGGCACGGCGTTGAGCCAGGCCAGCACCGGCAGCACCTCGGTGGTGGCCGACATGCCGGCCAGCACGGCCAGCGCCAGCGCGGGGATCGCGACGGCGAATTTGGCGTTGTGCTCCAGCAGTCGCCGGTAGGCGTCCAGGACAGCGCTCTCACCGCCAGCACGGGCCGGCGGGCGAAGCCGGATGGCCAGCCACATATTGCCGCCGACCAGCACCGCCATCAGCGCGCCGACGCCGAGGAAGAGCAGAACCCGGGTCATCAGCTCGGTCGAGAACACCGTTCCGAAGCCGATCGAGTCGAACCACAATTTCTCGGTCCACACCTGAGTGAAGACCGCGAACAGGATCAACAGCAGCGCTGCGATGCCGAAGGTCAGCAGCAGTGGCGATCGTCGGTGGACACTTGCAGGCAGGCTCACGCGGGGTCTCCTTGTTCGGTGTCAGTCCAATGTACGTGCCAGCGCGGTCGCCAGCCCGGGAACCAGATCGGTGCCCGACAACAGGTCATCGGGATGGCTGCGGATGCGCGCCACGCCATGGGAATCGCCGCCGCGGAGCGCCCCGACGACGACGCGGATCTCTTCGCGTCCCGGATGCGTCCTGACCTGATCGGACGCCGCGGCGTCGGGCAGGTCGGCGTCGGCCGTGCCGGGCAGGAAGAACCGCTCCAAGCTGAGCGCCACCCCGGACACCGTGGCCGGCCAGGCGATTCTGGCCAGCGCCTCGCCGAGGTCGGAGCCGCCGGCGAACCCGTCCTGCTCGATGGCGGACAGCTGACCCGGTTGCGGATCGAGACCACCGGTCAAGTGCTCGGCCAAGTGGGGTTCGGCCGCGATCAGCTCGGTGGTCGGCACCAGCGCGAACAGCCGTGCCGGCTGATCCCAGCCGACCCCGGCCACGTGTCGCTCGATCTCCATCAGCGCGGCGATCAGCGCATCGGATGTCACGAGCATCCCCTGACATTGCCAGCTAGGGCCGGATCTTTGAGGTCCTCCAGCGCCGCGATCGCCTCGGACAGCGTCGCCACCCGGACCAGCCGCATCGACGTGGCAAGGCCCAGCACGTCGGGGCAGTTCGCAGCAGGGACCAGGAAGACGGTCGCGCCGGCGGTCTCCGCCCCGGCGATCTTCTCCTGGATGCCGCCGATGGACCCCACGGTGCCGTCGCCGGCGATGGTGCCGGTGCCCGCGACCGAGCGGCCGGCCAGCAGGTCGCCGGGCGCCACCATGTCGTACACGGCGAGCGCGAAGATCAACCCGGCACTCGGACCGCCGATGTCGGGGCTGATTCGGAACGCCACCCGCGGAGCGTAGGAGTAGCCGATCGCCAACTCGATGCCGACCACGGGCTGCGACGGGTTGGCGTGCGACCCGACCGTGATCATGGTCGGCGCCAGCGCCTGCCGGTCGCGCAGGATATCGAACACGACCGCCTCGCCGACGGCCGACTTGTTGATCGCATCTCGCACGTCGGCGATGGTGCGCACCGTCTGCTTGTTGACCTTCAGGACGAAGTCCCCGGGCTCCAGCCGGCCGTCGGCCGGGCTTCCGTTCGAGATCGCGGTGACCATCGGATACTCCACGACCTTCTCGCCCGCAGCCCGCAATGCGGCAGCCACCGCGGCCGACTGCGAGTCGTCCATCATCCGGACGTCTCGCACCCGGATCTCGTCGACACCGATTCCCGGCGGGTACACGGCATCGCGCGGCAGCACCTCACGGGACGACAGCCAATAGGACAGCAGGGCCTCCGGCAGGGTCAACTGGCTGTCGGCACGGGTCACCGACACCGTGGTGAGACGCAGCTGACCGGTGGTGGCGTGCGTAGGAACTCCCTGAATCTCGACCCGCGACTGACCGTCGACCGGTTCGAAGAGATTCACCGTGGTACCGGCGGACCAGCTCACGAACGGCACCGGAGTCAGCGACACCACGGCCGCCAGAGCCACGAACAGCAGGGCTGAGACGGCGGCCGTCCAGGTCTGCTTGGTCACCCCCCGACCCTACCGGACTCGCCCGGTGCCGACCGCCCGCCGACTCCTTGCCAGGTGCGAGACAATGAACGGGTAGGACGCCGGTGTTGCCGGCATGACGATCCCAACCCTCGACCTCAGGAGCCCAGCCATGGCTACCGACCCGGACCTCCCCGACAACGGCGACCGGCCGCCCGAGGAGAACCCGCTGGCGCAGTTCCTCGCCCAATTCGGCATCACCCCCGGCCCGGACGGCGAGTTCGACATGACCACCCTCACCCAGCGCCTGCAGGCGGTGATGGCCCAGTTCCAGACCCAGATGGCCGGCTTCGGACCCACCGACGCCGCCAGTGGCATGAACTGGACCTTCACCAAGGACATCGCCCGGCGGGTCGCCGCGTCGCTCGGACCCGACCCGACGCCGTCGACGGCCCAGGGCACACAGGTGCGGGACGCCGCCGGTCTGGCCGATCTGTGGCTGGACGAGGAGATCGGCTTTCCCAGGGTCAGCACGCCGGCGGTCGCCTGGAGCAGGGCCGCCTGGGTGGAAGGCACCTTCGCGACCTGGCAGAAGCTCGCGAACCCGATCGTCGCCTCGCTGTCGGCCGCGCTCGGTGCGCTGATGTCGCGCGAGGCAGGGCCGGGCGAGGAGTTCATGAAGCCGATGGTGCGGGCGGCGGCGTCCGGCATGTTCGCCGCACAAGTCGGCCAGTCGCTGGGCAGTCTGTCGGCAGAGGTGCTGAGCATCAGCGACATCGGGCTGCCGTTGGGGGCCCGGCCGCAGGTGGCCCTGCTGCCGACCAACATCGACGTCTTCGGCGCCGAACTGGAGTCGGTGACGGCGGCCGACGTGCTGCTCTTCCTCGCCCTGCGCGAGACGGCCCGGCAGCGGCTGTTCGCCGCGGTCGGCTGGCTCGGACCGCAACTGCACGCGCTGGTCGAGCACTACGCCCGCGACATCACCATCGACACATCCGCCTTGGAACAGGCGATCGAGCAGCACCTCAGCGCCGCGATGAGCGCCGACGATCTCGAACGCGCCGGACAGACTCTGGCCGGCAAGCTGTTCGAACCGGCGGTGACCCCCGAGCAGACGGAGGTGCTGGAGCGGCTGGAGACGCTGCTCGCCCTGGTCGAAGGCTGGGTGGACGAGGTGGTCGGTCACACGATGGGCCGGTGGATGCCGAACGGCCATGCGCTGACCGAGATCGTCCGGCGCCGCCGGGCCGCCGGCGGTCCCGCGGAGAGCGCACTGAAATCCCTGGTCGGCTTGGAGTTGCGGCCCCGGCGCACGCGTGACGCCGCGAATCTGTGGGCCGCCGTCCGCGCCACCCGCGGCACGGAGGCCAGAGACGCCGCCTGGAATCACCCCGATCTGATTCCGACCTCGGCCGATCTGGACGACCCGCTGGGCTACGCCGAGAACGGCCATGTGGCCGCGCCGGACGAGCTGGACGCCGAACTGCAGAAGCTGCTCGATCAGGAGCGCGGCGAGGGATAACCGGCGGTGGCCAGCTCGTCCTCGGACAATCACCAACGTGCCCGATGCACGCGCGATGCCGATCATTCTGCGACGCCGTCTGCTGCGTCGCACGACGTATTTTTCCGAGGTCGTGGCGTGATCGTCACGACGGCGTCCGACGCCTTCGTCCAGCGATCCGGGTGCCGTGTTGACCAGCCGCCCGACCCCTACTACGGTCTTTCCGGACGAGGCCTTCCGGCCCACTCCGCTCGCAGGGGAAGGCAAGCGGACGAAGCCGGGAGGCCTCGTCCTCGTCGCTCGCGCGACCACCGGCGACGCGCCAGACCCCTGAACGTCGCACTCTCACCCGTGCCGTATGCTGAACCGGCAAGCCGCGCCGTGAACACTGCCGGCGCACACCATCAATAGGAGGAAATGACGTGGCCGACGACACCTACAGCGGTTCGTTCTACTGCGTGAAGTGCAAAGACCATCGCGACGCCAGCGGCGACGTGACGGTCAACGCGAAGGGAACGCGGATCGCCAAGGCCAAGTGCCCCGTTTGTGGGACCAATCTGACCCGCTTCCTGCCCAAGGCCTGAAGTACGACGCCCGAAGGCGCCGCACCTGGTGTGCGGCGCCTTCGGCATGTCCGGACGGTCTCCGCTACCCGCGGCCGGTGAGGTGTTGTCAGTTTCGGCGATGGTGTTGTCAGTCGTCGCCGATCCGGTGACGTGGCCGGGGCCGTCGTCCACGATGAGCGAGTGGTCCCCCGACAAGCCGAGCAGTGGCAGCTCACGGCTCCCCTGCCTGCGCTGCGGCGCCCGGACGGCGTCCTGCAGCTCGGCCTGGAACCACCGGCCGGCCTGATCGTCGGCCGCCTGCCGCCTCGGGCGGAGAAGGTCATCGACGCCTTGCTCAAGCCTTGCGAGCCGGACCGCATCGAGCTGATCGCCGGCCCGGCGTCCCGGCAATGGCTGCCCCAGTTGCTCGGCGCCCTGGAGCGGGCCGGTCTGCTGCGGCGCAGCATTCCGCCTTCCGAGCCGGTCACCGTGGTGGGCACCGGACGTCTCGCGCTGCTGGTCACCCGGCTGCTGCTGGCGTCCATCGCCGAACCTGTCCGGGTGGTCTGGCCCGGCGTCCCCGATACGCCGACCGTGCTCACCCGACTGCTCAAGCAGCACTCCAACCGGCTCAGCGTCTCCGGTCACACGGGCGGCGAGGAGACCGGGCTGGTGCTGGTCTGCGCCCGCGCCTTGGAGCCGGACCGGGCCGTGCTGCGCCAGGTCGGCGGCCGGGCTCAGCTGGTCGTCTGCGGCACCGATCTGGGAGCGAGCGTGGGCCCGCTCGTCGTCCCCGGCCGCACCCCCTGCCTGCGTTGCGAAGATCTGCACCGCGCCCGCCGCGATCCCGCCTGGCCGGAACTGCTGCTGCAGCTCAGCCGGCCGCGACCCGTGGACGCCCCCGTGCCAGACCTGCACTGGGCGGCCGGTCTGGCCGTGCTCCACGCGGCCTGTTGGCTCGCCGGCGGGCTGCCGGACTCGCTCGGAGCCACCCTTGCGCTGGACGCCGAACGCGCGCTGCGGATGCGCCGGCTGCGACCACACCCGGGGTGCGGCTGCGGCGCAGTCAGCTAGGTTCGGCCGCTCCGCGATGTTGGCACAATGGCGCCATGGACGGCCCGGAGGACAGCACCGACGACCGGCAACTGCCCACCTCGTCGCTGGCGCGAGCGTCCCGCATGCTCTCACTGCCGCTCGGTGCAGCCGGACGCCAGGCGGTCGGGCTGGGCCGACGGCTGCTGGGCGCCGACGCCGACCAGGTGGACGCCGAACTCCGCGGGGCGGCCGCCGAGCAGCTGTTCGCCGTCCTCGGCGAGCTCAAGGGCGGCGCAATGAAGTTCGGTCAGGCGCTGAGCATGTTCGAGGCGTTCCTGCCCGAGGAGGTCGCCAAGCCCTACCGGCAGCATCTGGCGAAACTGCAGGACAGCGCTCCCCCGCTGCCCTCGTCGCGGGTGCAGGCGGTGCTGCGCAGCGAACTCGGCCCTGGCTGGCGCGAGCGGTTCGCGTCCTTCGATCTGCGGCCGGCGGCCGCGGCGTCCATCGGCCAGGTGCATCGCGCGGTGCTGGCCGACGGACGTCCGGTGGCGGTCAAGATCCAGTACCCCGGCGCCGACCGGGCGCTGCGTTCCGACCTGCGTCAGATCGAGCGGCTGGCGAGTGTGGTCGCGCCGTTGGCCGGCGGGGTCGACGTGGTCACGATGAGCCGCGAACTGGCTGCCCGGATCGCCGAGGAGGTCGACTACACCCTGGAGGCCGAGAGTCAGGCGCAGGCGGCGTCCGCTTTCGCCGGGGACGCCGAGTTCGCGGTTCCCCAGGTGCATCACGCCACCTCGCGGGTGCTGATCAGCGACTGGCTGGACGGACGCAAGCTGGCGTGGGTCGCCAACGACGAGGCGACCGAACGCAACCGGGTCGGGCTGGCCTATGTGCGCTTCCTGTTCGCCGGACCCGCCCGGGCCGGGCTGCTGCACGCCGACCCGCACCCCGGCAACTACCTGGTGCTGCCCGACGGCCGGCTCGGCGTGGTCGACTTCGGACTGGTCGCCCGGTTGCCGGACGGGCTGCCGTCCGCGATGGGCCGGCTGATCCGGCTGGCCATCGATGACGACGCAGACGCCATGACGGCCGGGCTGGCCGAGGAGGGCTTCATCGCCCGCGACGTGGACGCCGGCGAGCTGCTCGGCTACCTGGGTCCATTCGTCCAGCCGGCTCGGGTCGAGGAGTTCCATTTCGACCGGGACTGGATGCGCGAGCAGTTCCTGCATGTCCGCGGCAGTTCGACCCGTGACGGGGTGGCGATGAAGCTGACCATCCCGCCGGTGTATGCGCTGATCCACCGGGTCTGGATGGGCGGGATCGCCGTCCTGGCACAGCTGGACGTGACCGCGCGGTTCCGCGGGGTGCTGGCCGAGCTCCTGCCCGGCTGGCACGACTGATCGGATCTCCCGTCATCCCACGAGGACCGGCCCCTGCCCGTCATCCCGGCGAACGCCGGGATCTCGGCCCTGCTAGTCGGTGTTGAGGATCGCAAACACCGGCTCGGCGTATTTGTCGGCCTTGGAGCGGCCCACCCCGGCGATCGCCAGCAGTTCCTTCTCGGTACTCGGGCGGGCTTCGGCGATGGCCATCAGGGTGGCGTCGGTGAAGACGCAGAAGGCGGGCAGCCCGGCTGCCGCGGCCTCTTGCCGGCGCCATTCGCGCAGCAGTTCCCAGGTGTGTTCGTCGTAGTTGGACGGGCATGCGGCATGCCTGCCGAGCTTCAGTTCGGCGCCGGCGGCCAGCGGTTCGCCGCACACTCTGCAGGTCAGACTGAGCCGGCTGCGCTGCTTCCGTCCGCCACCGGACGCCGGGCGTGCCGGCTCGATCTCGGGCCGGATGCCGTCCAGGAACCGGGACGCCTTGCGGCGTGCTCCGCCGCCGTTGCGGGAGGTGGCCCAGGACACCCAGAGGTGGCGTTTGGCGCGGGTGATGCCGACGTAGAGCAGGCGCCGTTCTTCTGCGACCTGCTCGGGCGATTGGGCGAGCACGAACGGCAAGGTGCCCTCTTGGACGCCGACCAGCGCGACCCCTTCCCATTCCAGGCCTTTGGCGGCATGCAGGGTGGACAGCGTGACGCCGGCACCGGACGGGGCATGTTCGGCACGGGCTCGTTCGTCGATCTCGGCGAGCAGGTCGATCAGGGTGGCGTCTGGGTGCTCGGCGGCGAACTCCTCGGCGAGACCGAGCAGCGCCGCCAGCGACTCCCAACGTTCGCGGGCCTGGCCCTGGCCCGACGGTGGTTCCGCCGTCCAGCCCTGGCCGGCGAGCACCCCGCGCACCGCCGCGATCAGGTCCTCCGACTCGGCCGCGACCTGTCCCTTGAGCGCGACGACCGCCCGGCGCACCTCCTGCCGCTGGAAGAAGCCCTCCGAGGCCCGCAGGCTGAACGGCACACCGGCCTTCGACAGCGCCGCCTCGTAGGCCGGCGACTGGGCGTGGATCCGATACAGCACGGCCAGTTCGGACGCCGGCACGCCGTCGGCGATCAGTCCGGCCAGCCAGGCGGCGACCTGGGCCGCCTCGTCGGCCTCGGTGGCGGCCTGGGTGAACCGGGGCTGAGGACCGTTGCCGCCCTGCGCGACCAGCCGGACGCCTTCGGCCGGACCGCGGGAATGCAGCACCCGGTTGGCCAGGTCGACCACCTGGCTGGTGGAGCGGTAGTCGCGCACCAGCCGGATGATCTCGGCGTCCGGATGGCGTACCGCGAACCGGGTCAGATAGCTGGAACGGGCGCCGGCGAAGGAATGGATGGTCTGGGCGGCGTCCCCCACGACGCACAGGTCGGGCCGTTCGGCGAGCCACAGTTCGAGCAGCTTCTGCTGCAGCGGGCTGACGTCCTGGTATTCGTCGACCACCAGATGTCGGTAGGTGCGCCGCACCTGGGCGCGGACGTCGTCGTGGTCGGAGAGCAGCGCCACCGTGCAGAGCAGCACGTCGTCGAAGTCGATCACCCCGCGGTCGCTCTTGATCTGCTCGTAGCGGCCGTAGATGCGGCCGACCGCGGTGGCGTCAACGCCCGACACCTCCCGGCCCTCACTGCCGGCCAGTTCGGCGTAGTCGACGGGCGGTACGTTGCTCACCTTGGCCCAGCTGATCTCGGTGAGCAGGTCGCGCAGGGTGCCCGATTCGGCACGGTGGCCGAGTTGGCGTCCGGCCGCCTCGGCCATCATCCCGGCGCGCTGCTCGCTGACCCGCGGCAGTTCGGCGCCCATCGCGGCCGGCCAGAAATACTGTGCCTGCCGCAGCGCCGCGGAGTGGAAGGTGCGGGCCTGCACCCGCGGGAATCCCAGGTTCCGCAGCCGTCCGCGCAGCTCGCCCGCGGCGCGGGTGGTGAAGGTGACCGCGAGCACCGCGGCCGGATCGTAGGCACCGGTCGCGCAGCCGTAGGCGATCCGGTGCGTGATGGCGCGAGTCTTGCCGGTTCCGGCGCCGGCGATCACCGCGACCGGCGCGCCGAAAGTGGTCGCCACGGCCCGCTGTTCGGGGTCGAGGGCGGCCAGCAGGGCGTCGGGATCGGGCACGTCGGACACTCTAGAACGCCGCTCTCACAGAACTCGCGGCGCGGTCGCTCAGCGAGGCCGCGAGTCGACCAGCCAGGTGAGGACTCGTTCCCCCTGCGACCAGTCCTGCAGATCGTCGGTTCCCCGTGGGGTCACGCGATATTGCTGTCCGGTCGGGGAACGCCACCAGAACACCCCGCTGCGCGGCTGCTGCAACCGCCAGCGCCCCGCGGTCTTGGCCCGGTGCACGCGACGGGTGAGCGGTCCCAGGTTGTCGGGCCTGGTCTGGCCGACAGCGCCGGGGACAAAGGGAACGGTATGGTCCAGGTCGAGCTTTCGGGCCGGACGGGACGAGTGCGGAAAGACCTCGCATCCGTCGCGCAGCACCACCGACTCGCGGATCCGCCGCGGGATCTCGTAGTTGTCGACGGCCTCGTCGGTGCCGGCGTGCAGCACCGGCGTGATGGTGACGCGGTGGGTGCCGAACAGTTCGGCGAGCTGCGCCTTGGTGACCGGGCCGAGCGTCTCGGAACGCGCCACCGGAGAATCCGGCGAACTGTCGTCGGTTCCGGTGATCATGTCGGGGCTGAGGTGGAGGTACACCGTGGTGCGCGGCAGGTGACGTTCGTCGTCGGCGCCGCCCAATAACGCCTGGGCACGCGCCGGGGTGGCGAGGATGCCCAGGGCCTTCGCCCTGCGGAGGTCGAGCGGATCGGCGTCGCCGAGCCGTCCCAAGGTCGTCGCGATGGCACGGATGGTGGCCTCCAACTGCTGCGCATCGGTCGTGTCGACGCGCGCCCACACCTCTGATACCGCGGGGTCGCCCGTGGGGGCCGTGTTGGCGAATCGTGTGGAGCGGGCCTTCCTGGTCGCTTCTTCGACTTTGTCGGGGGCCACCTGGGCGATCAGCCCGCGGGCCAGCCGCATCAGCCGGGGCCAGGCGATCCGTCCGTATTTGCCCTTCAGCCGGTCGTCGACACGCAGCGCCTGATCGAGGGTCAGGTCGTAGGTCGCGCACAGCTGGACCAGCTGGAAGCCCCGGTAGGTCGCCACACTCCCGCTGGTCACCGCGTTCCACAGGTACGGATGCCGGGCGTGCAGATTGAGCACATCGCGGACCAGCCAGGTGGCTGCGGTCACCGACCGCCCGGTCGCGGCGGCGATCTCCAACGGAAGGAACTCCCCCACTCGCCGCGTACCGTCAGCACCCAGTCGGACCGGACGCTCCCCGACCACGTCGAACTCGTCGTCGGTCGTCCACTCGTGGGCCACGGCGAGTTCGAAGACGGCATGGAGTTCCTCGCCGTCCGCGAGCCGGCGAAGCTCCGCCGCACCGCGCAGCCGGTCGACCGCCGACGCGGCTCGATCCTTGGCCAGACCCTCATTCATGTGTTCGATTATATGAGGTTCACGCCTAGATGTCCAGGTATTTCCATGGCGTTTTTTTGACTATCCGCGATGCACGCCCCATCCACGAGCGGCACCTTGGCGCTGGGAGAGATCGCGCCCTCGCGGTGGCCTTGCGCAACACCGCACCAAAACTCACCCCGTGGTTGCATCCCGAACTGCGGGGTCGATCCGCCCAATTCCCGACGCGGACGGAGCTGATCTGAACTCCACCAGCGGCGACTGGCGGCTTCCTCGGAGCGACTACGCGCGCGTGCTCCTCGACACCGCGCTGGACGCGACAGCGACGCGCCAGGAAATAGGCGTGAACGGCGCGAACTAGCTGTTGATCTCGCACGTCAGGCCACTGCCGCCCCGAGGACTGGCCAAGAACTGTCGGAGCCGGGTCCTAGGGTGTTGCCCACGATGACTGGACTGTTCCTTGACTGCAGCGACGACGCCTCCGCCCTGGCCGACGAGTTGGCGTCCAGGCTGGGCGGCGCGCGCCCCGACCCGTTCGCGCTCGACCTGGTGGTGACGCCGCATGCGCATCTGCGGCGCTGGCTGACCAACGAGTTGGCGCACCGGCTCGGACGTCCCGGCGAGGGCATCTGCGCCGGCGTCCGATTCGTCACCCCTGGACAGCTGTTGCGCGATCTGGGCGACCCCGGCCGGTTCTGGCAGCCGCGACAGTTGGCCTGGCGGCTGCTGGAGGTGATCGCCCAACACCCCGACGAGCCGCGTCTCGAACAGCTTCGCCGCCACCTGGCCGGCTCTCGCAGCAGCTACCCGGTGGCCTACCGGCTGGCCGGGCTGTTCTCCCGGTACCTGCATTGGCGTCCGGAAATGGTGGCCCGGTGGGAGGCGGGTGAGAACACCGACGAACACGGCACCGACCTGGGCTTCGACACCTGGCAACCGGTGCTGTGGCGACTCGCGGCCACCGCGGCCAGCCCGCTCGCCGCGAGCGCCGAGTTCGTGGCCCGGTTGCGACGCGAACCCGGCACCCTGCCATTGCCCCAGTCGCTGTCCGTCGTTCAGCCCGGTCCGCTCTCACCCTGGTGGCTCGACGTGCTGGACGCCCTCGCGGCGCACCGCGAGGTACATGTGTCATTGCGACGGTCAACGGCGGTGCCGGCCCGACCGGCCTCCGGTCCGGCGGCGCGACTGACCCGGTTCGAGCGCAGTGCCCAGGCCGGGCTGCTGACCCGCGCCGTCGTCCGGGAGCTGCCGGCGGCATCCGAGAGGCCGGGAACCCTGGGCTGGCTACAGCGGACGCTGCGGGGCGAGACCCCTGCGGCACCGCCGTCCGACGACTCGGTGCAGGTGCATGGCGGCCACGGGCTGGAACGCCAGGTGGAGATTCTCCGCGATGCGATCACCGGTCTGCTGGCCGCCGATCCGACGTTGGAGCCGCGCGACGTCATCGTCGGCTGCGCGAACCTCACTGCGGCGGCGCCGCTGGTACAGGCCGCGTTCCGGCTGCCCACCGGCGTACCAGGACGCCACCCGGCCAACGACTTCCGGGTGCAGCTGGCCGACCGCAGTTCGGCCGAGGTGAATCCCCTGGTCGGGCTGCTCATCCAGGTGCTCACCCTGGTCGCCTCCCGCGCCACCGCCGCCGACGTGATCGACTTCTGCGCCAAGCCCGCGGTCGCCGCCCGGTTCGGTCTCGACCAGGACGCCATCGAGCGGCTCACCCGGCTGGCCGGCGAGGCCGGGGTGCGCTGGGGACTGTCCGCCCCGCACCGGGCCGGCTACGGGCTCGACCACGTCCCACAGAACACCTGGACGACGGGCCTGCAGCGGATGCTGCTCGGTGTCGCGCTCGGCGAGCACGAACTGCCCGTGGTGGGCACCGTGCTGCCGCTCGACGACGTCGAGGACGGCGACCTGACCATGGTCGGTGGAGTGTCCGAACTGATCAGCCGGCTCTCCCGGCTCGCCACCGACTGCGCCACGCCGGCGCCGTTGCGGGAGTGGATCGTCCGCCTGCAGTGGGCACTGGACGCGTTCACCCTGGTGGCCGGCGACGACGCCTGGCAACGCACCGACGCGCTGATCCGGATCGCCGACCTGGGCGAGCGCGGCGCCGGCGACGAACCGCTCAGCCTCACCGATGTCACCGACCTGGTCAGCGACGAGTTCGAACGCGGCCAGGCCCGGTCCACCTTCGGCAACGGCTCGCTCACCGTGTGCGCGCTGCACTCGCTGCGCGGCGTCCCCTATCGGGTGGTCTGCCTGGTCGGGTTGGACGACGGGGTGTTCCCGCGGACCCCGGAACGCGACGGCGACGATCTGATGCTGCGTGAGCCGCGGCCCGGCGAGCCCGACCCGCCGACAGAGGACCGCCAGGCGTTGGCCGACGCCATCATGGCCGCAGGCGATGCGGTGGTGATCGTGCATCAGTCCCGCTCGGCGCAGACCAATGAGCCCATCCCACCGCCCGCCGCGCTCGCCGACCTGCTGGAACTGCTCGAGCCGGCCGGGGTCAGCGAGCGGCAGCATCCGCTGCAGCCGTTCAGCCCGAGCCTGTTCGCCCACGACCGGCCGCAGAGCTTCGACCCGACCGGGCTGCGCGGCGCCATCGCGGTCAGCGGGCCGCGCCGGCGTCCCGAACCGCCTACCCCGGTGCCGCCCGCGCCGCCGCTGACCGAGGTGGGGTTGGACGATCTGGCCGCGTTCGTCCGCGACCCAGTCCGGCATTTCCTCCGGGAGCGGTGCGGGCTGAGCTATTGGCAGGCCGACCGGCTGCCCGACGAGATCCCGATCGAACTCGACGGGCTCGACCGCTGGAGCGTGGGTGAGCGGCTGCTCGGCCTGGCCCGGTCGGGACGTCCGCTCGATCAGGCGGTGCGCGCTGAATGGCTGCGCGGCGCGGTTCCGCCGGGCGCCCTCGGCACCCGACTGCTCGACGGTCTCGCCAGCCAGCTCGGGCCGATCGTGGAGTCGCTGCCGACCTCGCCGGACGATCCCGTCCGGCACCACGACATCGCGCTGGACTGCGGCGCCGTCCGGCTCACCGGACGCGTCGCCAGCCAGCGCGACCTGGTGGTGCAGGCCACCTTCTCCAAGCCCTCCGAGTCCCGCTCGGTGGGTCTGTGGCTGCAGCTGCTGGCCTTGTCGGCGACCGCCGATGGCCCGTGGCAGGCCGTTTTGGTCGGACGCGGTGCCCGGCGACGCTGGCGTGGCCCCGACCCGGCCACCGCCCACCAGCTGCTCTGCCGGTGGGTGCGGCTGTACCAGGTCGGCCTGGACGCCCCGCTGCCGCTGCCGCTGCGGTTCGGCGCGCGGCTGGCCGGCATGCTGACCGACAGCAAAGATCCGTTCGCCGACCTGCGCGACCTGCAGTTCGCCTATCGCGACGACCGCAACGAGCAGTGGGCCCGGTTCTACCCGGAGGCCGACGATCTGCTGGCGGTTCCGGTGGGCGCCGACGACCTCGACCAGCCCGACGAATCGGTGCTGGCGTTCGCCGCCGCCCGGCTGATCTGGGAGCCGATCGCGAGCTACGAGGCGGTGTCGGTGCGATGACCGAGTTCACCGAATTCGACCCGGACGGACCGCTGCCCGAGGGCACCACGGTGCTGGAGGCGTCTGCCGGAACGGGCAAGACCCACGCGATCGCGGCGCTCGCCGTCCGGTTGATCGGCGAGGGCGCCACCAGCATCGACCGGCTGTTGATGGTGACCTTCGGACGCAACGCCACCCGCGAACTGCGGGCCCGGGTGCGCACCCATCTGTTGCAGACGCTGGCCCAGGCCGAACCGGGTCCGGTCCGCGACCGGCTGGCCGCGGCGGTGGCCGCCTTCGACGGGGCCCGGGTGATGACCATCCATGAGTTCTGTGCCGCCATGTATGCCCAGCTCGGCATTCTGGCCGGCTCCGATCCGTCCGGTCGGGTGGTCGCCGACCTGGCGCCGCTGGTTCGCGAGGTGGCCCACGATCTCTACCTGAACCGGTACGCGTTCGACGCGCGGCTGCCGCCGTTCCCGCTCGGCGACGAGAAGCGCAACGGGGTGATGGTCCGCGGCGCGCTGAGCCTGGCCGACGACGCGGTGGCGCACGTGTTGCGTCCGATCGTGCCGTCCGACTGCGACGGGGTGGTCGCCGAGCGGGTCGGTTTCGGCGCTCGGGTGCGGCAGGTCGCCGCCGAGCGACGCCGGCAGTTCGGCGTGCTGACCTTCGACGACCAGCTGGTCCGGCTGCGCGACGCTCTGGCCGACGACGACACCGGCGCGGCCAGCTGCGAGCGGCTGCGCGCCCGCTTCGACGCGGTGCTGGTCGACGAGTTCCAGGACACCGACCCGGTGCAGTGGGACATCCTGCGGCGGCTGTTCGACGGCCACCGCCGGATGGTGCTGATCGGCGACCCCAAGCAGGCCATCTACACCTTCCGCGGCGCCGACATCGCCGCCTATGCGACGGCGGTCGGCGCGGCGTCCGACCGGTATTCGCTGGGCGTGAACCACCGCAGCGATGCGGCCCTGGTGCGGGGTCTCGCCGAGTTGTTCGACGGTCTCCGGTTGGGTGAGGCGATCGAGGTGCATCCGGTGGTGGCGCACCGGCCGGGGTGCGGCGTCCGGGCCGTCGGGGCGGCCATCGCGCCGGTCACCCTGCGCACCCTGGACGACGAGGTGCGGCCCTGGGCCGCCCACGAACAGATCCGGGCCGACCTGGTTCGGCAGGTGCGATCGATCCTCGATCGTCAGGAGATCGTCGACGAAGGCGTGTGGCGTCGCGTCCAGCCCCGTGACATCGCGGTGCTGGTCCGCACCAATCGTGGCGCGGCCCGCATCGCCGACGCGTTGCGTGCCGCCGGCGTTCCGGTGGCGTTGAGCGGCTCGGACAGCATCTTCGCCTCGCCGGCCGCGGACGACTGGCTGGTGCTGCTGCGGGCGCTCGCCTCGCAGCGCCGCAACGAGGTGCGGCATGCGCTGCTCAGTTCGTTCTTCGGCTTGTCGCTGGGCGATCTGGCGGCCGCCGACGACGGTCAGCTCGCCGACTGGACAGCGACCCTGCGGCAGTGGGATCGCATCCTGGCCCGGGCCGGCGTGGCGGCGCTGTTCGCGTCGATCGGCGCGGAGACCTCGTTCATCGATCGGGTGCTGGCCCGGCCGGACGGCGAACGCATGATGACCGACTTCCGGCACCTGGCCGAGGTGCTGCACGGGGCGTCCGGGCATACCCGGCCGGGCGCGGCCTGGCTGGCCGAATGGCTGCAGAACGAGCGCCGGAAGACGGCCGACGACGAGCGCACCCGCCGGCTGGAGACCGACGCCCAGGCGGTGCAGGTGAAGACGGTGCACGGCGCCAAGGGGCTGCAGTACCCGATCGTGCTGCTGCCCGATCTGTGGGCGGCACCCGGCAGCGAGGACGACGGACGCGGCCTGCTGTTCCACGACGACTCCGGGCAGGCGGTGCTCGATCTGGGCGGCCGGGACGCCTCCGGCCGCAACCAGCGCTGGCGGCGCGCCGACACCGAGGACGCCGAAGAAGCGCTGCGGTTGCTGTATGTCGCCTTCACCCGGGCTCGATCGCAGGTGGTCGCCTGGTGGGCGCGCACCCAACGCACCCCACGTTCGGCGTTGCAGCGGGTGCTCTACCGCGACCGTTCCCGGCTGCCGGCGGCGCCGGCGTCCTACTATCCGCTCGACCGCCGGCCCGGCACCCAGGCGCCGGCCGAACTGCCCTGGGTGCTCGAGGCTCAGGGGGTGAGCGTCGGGCCGATGACCCCCGGCGCACCGGCCGCCCCACCGCCCCGGCCGACGCCGGTGACGGCGCTGCGAGCGTTGCGTTTCGACCGCACCATCGACGCCGACTGGCGCCGGACGTCCTATTCGGGGCTGACCGCCGGGGTGCACGGCGAGGCGCCGTTGCTGCCCGACGAACCCGAGCAGTCCGAGGCGATCGTGCCGGCCGCGCTCGACACGGCACCCTCACCGATGCGCGACCTGCCCGGCGGCACCCAGTTCGGCACCCTGGTGCACGCCCTGTTCGAGCAGGTCGATCCCGGAGCCGACGACGCCGCGCTGCGGTCCCGGCTGGTCGCCGCCGCGGCGGAGTGGCTGCCGCGTTTCCCGTTGCCCGGGGTGAGCGCAGAGACCCTTGCCGAGGCGCTGTTGCCTGCCTTCACCACCCCGCTCGGGCCGCTCGCAGACGATCGCAGCCTTGCCCAGTTGCCGATCGGCGATCGGCTGGCCGAGCTCGGCTTCGATCTGCCGATGGCTCCGGCCGGCGCGTTCACCCTCGGTGATGTCGCCGATCTGATGCGTCGCCATCTCTCCGCCGACGACCCGCTGATCGGCTACCCGGCGTTGCTGGCTGACCCGGCGCTGGCCGACCAGCCGCTGAAGGGATTCCTGACCGGCAGCATCGACGCCGTGTTCCGAGTCGGGTCGCCTGCCGAACCGCGGTTCCTGGTGGTCGACTACAAGACCAACCGGCTCGGTGGCGACGAGCTGACCCTGGGTCACTACGCCCAGGGCCCGATGGTCGGCGCGATGTGCGCCTCGCACTATCCGTTGCAGGCGTTGCTGTACTGCGTGGCGCTGCACCGGTTCCTGGCCGGACGGCTGGCCGGCTACCGGCCCGAGCGGCACCTCGGCGGGGTGCTGTACCTGTTCGTCCGCGGCATGGGTGGGGCGCTGAGCGGGCCGGAGACCGGGGTGTTTGCCTGGCAACCGCCGGCGGCGCTGGTCGAACAGCTGTCACGAGTGCTGGGAGGTGTCGGCGATGAGTGAGCCGGCGTTGTCGATCGCCGCGACCGGCCTGGTCGGCGAGTTCCATGCCCTCGGTGTGCTCGACTGGCCCGACCTGCATCCGGCCCGGCAGTTCACCCGGCTGTATCGGGAACCAGACGAACGGGTGCAGCTCGCGGCGGCGCTCACCGTCCGTGCCTTGCGGGCCGGATCGGTCTGCCTGGAACTCGATCGGGTGCGCAACGGGGTCACCGGACGCGACGACGAGCTGGTCGAGGTACCCGACGAACTGTGGCCCGACCCGGAAGGGTGGCTGGCCGCGTTACGCGCCAGCCCGGTGGTGGCCCACGGCAGCGGCGGCGACCCTCGGCTGCCGCTCCGGCTGGTCGACCACAAGCTTTACCTGACCCGCTACTGGGAACAGGAGGAGCAGGTTCGGCTGAGCCTGCTGGATCGCACCCTGACCAGGCCGGACACCGTCGCTGCCGACCGCCTCGAAGGGTGGCTCGACGAGCTGTTCCCACCACCGGACGCCGATCCCGACCAGCGCCGGGCCGCCGCCCAGGTGGCGACCTCGGGTCTGACCGTGCTGGCCGGCGGGCCGGGCACGGGCAAGACCACCACGATCGCCCGCATTCTGGCGCTGTTGTTCCGGCAGGGCGTCCAGCGGGTGGCGTTGGCCGCTCCGACCGGCAAGGCCGCGGCCCGGATGGACGAGGCACTGCGCCAGGCGTCCGGTGATCTGCCGGACGACGTATCGGGCCGGGTGGCAGGGCTGGCGGCCAGCACCCTGCACCGGTTGTTGGGCGCCCAGCCGTACCGGCGTCCGGCGTTCCGGCACAACCAGGACAATCCGCTGCCGCACGACGTGGTGATCGTCGACGAGTTGTCGATGGTGTCGCTGACCATGATGGCGCGGCTGACCGAGGCGCTCGGCGAACGCACCCGGCTGGTGTTGGTGGGCGACCCCGACCAGCTCAGCTCGGTCGGTGCCGGTGCGGTGCTGAGCGACCTGACCCAAGCGTCCTGGCGGGGCACCGGGGGCCGGACGCCGGTGGTCCGGTTGCGCCGCAATTACCGGTTCACCGGCGTCCTGGGCGAGTTGGCCGAGGCGGTCCGCGCCGGCGATCGGGACGGCGTGCTCGCACTGACCACCGCCGGACACCCCAACCTGACGCTGACCAGCCCGGACGATCCGCAGGACGCCCTGCGGGCCCGGGTGGTGCACGTCGGACGCGGCATCCACACCGCCGCCGTCCGCGGCGACCCCGATCGGGCCCTGCGGCTGCTCGACCAGCACCGGCTGCTCTGCGCGCATCGGCATGGCCCGCACGGCGCGGCCACCTGGGCCCGGCAGGCCGAGTTCTGGCTGCGGGCGTCCGTGGCCGGGTTCGGCGCCGAGGGCGACTGGTACGCGGGACGTCCGGTGCTGGTCACCACCAACCAACCGGATTGGGGGCTCTACAACGGCGACACCGGCGTGGTGCTGACCGGCTCCGGACGCCCACTGGTGCATTTCGCCGGCGGGACGCGTCCGTTGAGCCCCGATCTGCTCGGCTCGATCCAGTCGGTGGACGCCCTCACCGTGCACAAATCGCAAGGCAGCCAGTTCGCCGAGGTGACCCTGGTGCTGCCCGACATCGAGTCGCCGCTGCTGACCCGCGAACTGCTGTACACCGCGGTCACCCGGGCTCGCGACGCGGTCCATCTGATCGGGACGCCCGAAGCGCTCGCCGAAGCGGTGCAGCGGACGGCGCGACGCGCCTCCGGCTTGCGGGAGCGGCTTTGAGCCGTCACCAGCCCTCCCTCAGCGGGTCACCTCGATGGTTCCGGACGCCGGACCGGTGCCGTCCACATTCGTGACGGTGCCGCCGTCCGGCCCCTCGGCGACCAGGGTCCAGCGGTAGGTGCCGGGCCGCACCTGCGCGCCGGAGGCGTCCTTGCCGTCCCAGACCACACCGCGGATCGAACCCTGCGGGCCGGCCTCGGTGGGCAGCGTCCGCACCAGTTCCCCTGCGCCAGATCCCCCTGTGCCGGATTCCCCTGCGCCGGATTCCCCCATGCTGCGCCGGATCTCGACAGCGCCGGCGGCCACCGCCGCGGACAGGTCGAACGCCGGCCGCCACGTCCCACGGCGCAGGCTGAACCCGTCCGTCCCCACTGCGCCCAGCAGCCGAGGTGCAGGAACGGCCAGGCCGGAGACCTCGGCCACATGCGTGCCGGCGTCGTCGGTCCAGGCGAGGGTGCGCATCCCGTCCGTGGTCATCCGGCCACGGATCGCACTCGCGACGCGCACGGCGCCAGCGCCGTCCAGGCGACGCAGCTCTGCGGTGCTGCCGGTGGTGACCACCACCCAGCTGTCGCCGAGCGCGACCACCTGCTCTTCGCCGGTGATCGCGACGATGGTGCCGGTGCGGCGGCGGTTGACGACGAGCTGGTCGTAGCCGCCGCCCTCCTGGTAGCCGGCGACGATCCAGTCGTTCCAGGCCGCCCAGCCGTCGTTGCGGTAGACCCGGCCGGCGGGTTGCGGCAGGTCGAGGGGCACCGGTTCGGCGTCCGGACGCGCGAGATCGCGGACCTGGAACCGTCGCTGCGCGGTCTCGTCGGCAGTGCTCGCCTCCACCGCCAGGCTGCCGAACAGCGCCATCACGGGTCCGGTGTCGTATTTCGTGCCATCGACCCGCACCACCCGATCGCCGGTCAGCGCATACGGGCCGCTCAGGGTCCGCAGCCACGCGCCCCGGCCGCCTTCCACGCTGCCGGTCCACGTGTCGCCGTCGTAGCAGTCCACGACGGTCGCGCCTTGGCTGGCGGTCCGGTCGCGCTGGGTGACGGTGCGGACGCCGGACGCGCTCACCGCCGCCACCCGACGCTCGGTGAGCCGTCGCGCGGGTCCGAACTGACCGTCGCCGACGGTGCGCGTCCACACCTGTGGCCGGGTGCCGCTCTCGGCGGTGAAGGACTCCTGTAGATAGCTGACCCGCCCGGTGGACAGCACGGCGTCCTGTGCCCGTGCGACGATCGCCGGCGCGGTGAACAGCGGTGTCGGGGTGCCGTCGCGACTCACCTCGGCCGCCATCAGCTGGCCGGCACGGTCGACCAGCGCCATCGGCTGACCACTGTCGCGGAACGGCAGCCACTGCCACCGTTGAGTACTGCCGACGGCGCTCACCCGTCCCTCCCGGACCATCCACTGCCGCACCCCGCCGCCGCCGCGCCGGGTCAGATACACCTGTGCCGCACCGATCGAGGTGGTCAGCCGCGCGTCGTAACGCGACCGCCGGTAGTCGCCGCGAGCCAGCACTTTGCAGGACGCCTTCAGCGGGCTGTCGACGTTCGCCCGACAGGCACGAAGATCGGTGCTGGTGCCGGTCAGGTAGTGAATGGTGAACGCGCTGACGTCCATCGCCAGCAGCCCGTCGACCCGATACGCCTTGCCGGGGGTCTTCCCGTCGGTCGAGGCGATGTTGAGGTAGCCGTAGTTGCCGGTCTCGGAGTAGCCCATCCGGACGGCGGTGGCGCCGTCCTTGGTCACGGCGGTGCGCAATCCCCGTTGCCGCGCCGTCGCGGCGAAGGCGGGGGTGAGCGGCCGAAGGTCGCTGCCGACGAAGCGGAGGATCCGGCCGTCGCTGAGCACCAGCGCCGTCCCGACGTAGTCGACCGGATACAGCGGCGCCGACCCCTCCCCGGAGGTCTCCGGCAGGGGGTAGGGATAGAAGGTCACGTCGCCGGTGTCCGGGTTCCACCGCTGCAGCCCGAGATGGCCGGCACCGCCTTCGACGGGGACCAGGCCGGCGAACGTCCCCTGATAGCCGATGTGCGAGCCGAACGACGGCCCGCCGTCGCGCTGCAGGTCGGACCGCACGCTGACTTCGGCCGGCAATTCCTGCCAGGTGCGTCCGTTGTCGGCCGAGTAGCGTCCCGGTGCGCCGTCGCCGGCGATAATGAACCGATCGGCGGTGCCGGCCACGACCTGGAGCCGTCCGGGCACATGCAGATCGGGCAGGCTGATCGGTGCTCCGAGCACCAGCCCGCCCGGCGCGGCCGCGGTCGATGCGCCGGACGTCATGGTGGGTTCGACCGGCTCGGCGCTGCAGCCGCCCAGCAATGCCGCGAGCAGCACCGCGGTCAGGCCGGTCACCGGCCCGCGGCGCGTCCGATGGGGGTGTGCCGACATCCGAAACTCCTTGTCGCATGGCTGACCCGAATCTAGCGCCCCAGCCATCGACGTTCGCCCTGGCGGGCCGGCGTCTGCTCAGCGGACCTGGGCGTTGCTGGAGTCGATGGCGGCCTGATCGAGCGGCCGCGCCACCTCGGACAAGGATCGGACGGTCAGCCCCCAGCAGTTCCGCGGCGCATCGCTCTGACAACGCAGGACGTTGCCGACCCAGCCGTATTCGCCACCTCCTGCCCCCGGTGGGGGAAGCGGTCCGATCGCCAGCCAGCTCTGCTGGCCGGGCCGGTACAGATAGTGGTTGGCGTCCACGTAACCGGACGCCTGCGCGCCGTAGTAGCGCAACGCCCAGCCGGCGTCACTGGGCAATGCGGTGGCCAGCGGTCCAGCGGGATGCGGCACCACGACGGTGTGCCAGGACTGGGTGGCGAGGTTCACCGCCAGGCCGGTGGTGGCTCGCGGGTCGTCGCCGGCGATGCCCAGCGCGGCCGGATCGGTCGGCGGATTGGCGTAGACCCAGCCGTCGCCGGTGATCTGGGCGACGCCGAGATCGGTGCCGGTGCCGCGGTGACCGATCGGATCATCGAGCGTGCCGGTAGCCGGATCCCAGGTGACCAGCGAGATTCCGCCGCCCGGCAGCCGGGCGTCGAGCAGCACCCGCTCGCCGCCCGGCAGGCTCACCCGGTGGGCGCGCACCGACAGCCGGGTCTGGCCGCCGGCGAGTTGCGCTTCGCCCGTCGTCCATCGCCGGCCGGCGAAGTCGAAGCTGTGGAAACCGATCGGTGCTGCCCCGGATCCGGTGCCGTCCAGGCAGAAGATGCCGTAGTCCATGCCCAGGGGTGTGCAGCCGGCGTCGTCGGGCAATGCCGGTCCGGTGAGCCGGGCCCAGGCGTCGTCGCCGGTGTCGTAGGAGTACAGCTCCATCCGCGACGCTCCGGCCCCCGAGCCGCCGTCCACCATCAGGTAGATCCGGCTGCCGGAGGCGAACGCCCACGTCTCGGCGCAGGCCGTCCGGGGCCGGCCCGGCCCGTCCGCCAGCCGCTGCCACAGATCGGGGCCGGGCTGGTAGCGGTAGGCGTCCAGGCGGCAACTGCCGTCCTCTGCCCGGCCGGCCAGCAGGTAGACGGCGCCGTCGACGGTGACCTGGGCGTAGCGTCCGACGTCGACCGGAGCGGGTAGCCGCGGCGTCCAGAGCGGGGCGGTCGCCGTGCCCCCCGGTGTGCCGGACGCGGAGACGGTCGCCGGAATGCCGTTCACCGGGCTCTGGCTGAGCTGCCCGACCACCACCTGGACGGCCACGCCCACCGTGACGACCGCCGCAGCCGCCCCGAGCAGCCAGCGCGAGCGGCGCGACGGCGCCTTCGCGGGTTCGGCGGCGCTGAGTTCCTCCACCGTCAGCGGACGGAAGTCCGTGCGGTCGACCTCGGCGCGGAAGTGGCGCCGCAGCGCGTCCTCCAGTTCGCTGCGGTCGGAGAACGGATCGTCAGCCATGGCTCCCCCTTTCGACGGCCATCCGCAGGTCGCGCAATGCCCGGTGGACCAGCGAGCGCGCGCTCACTTCACTGCAGGCGAGGATCTCGCCAATCTCGGCGTAGCTGCACTCGTCCCAATAGCGCAGCACCAGCGCAGCCCGGCGCCGGGTCGACAGCCGGCCGGTGAGGGCGCCGACATAGGCGGCGTCGAGCCACCGGTTGTCGTTGGACGCCGCGTCCTCGCGAACCTCGGCAACCACCACTTCCCGGCGGCGTTTGCGCCACCGGGAGACGTTCGCGTTCACGATGCTGCGCCGCACGTAGCCGGCGGGATTGCCGGTGCCCCGGATGGTGGACCACTGCCGCATCGCCCCGAGCAGTGCGTCCTGGACGGCATCCCGTGCATCCTCGGGGTTGCCGATCACCAGGTGGGCGAACTGCTGCAACGCGACCGAATGCTCGTGGACGAACTGCTCGAAGTCGAGTTCGCCGGCCGGCGACGGGTCGGCGTCCCCCACCGCTACCTCCCAACTCACGAGCAAACCGGTCACGATCAACCTACGCACCAGACGCCGACTTCGTCGCACCCGATCGCGAAATCGTTTATAGCGGCCTCGCGGTCGCACGCGCACAATGGAGGGGACTGCACGGCCAACCGTTGGGAGTAGCGGAATGAGCAGCAAGGGCAATACCGAAGAGTTCGAGGTCACCTTCGGCAACGTGGTGAGCAAGATCATGGAGTTGATCCACGAAGGCAACGTGCGCCGGATCACTTTGAAGCGCGAGGGCAAGACGTTGCTCGAGGTGCCGCTCAACGCGGGCCTGACCGTGGGCGCGATCACCGCCATGGTGGCTCCCCTGCTGCTCGGCGTCGGTGCCGTCGCCGCGGTCGTCACCAAGGTCACGGTCGTCGTGGAGCGTCGCTCCGAGTCGAGCTGAGCGCCGTCGGCGTCGTAAATCATGCCTTCGACCCCCGGCGGATGGTCCCAATCGAGAGGTGCATGGTGGTGACGTTGTCACCGGAGCCGGCGGGCAGTTGTTCGGCGATCTGCTGATGTTCGCCTCGTACCGCGCTCGCTATCCCGGCATCGTCCGACCGGGCTATCGAGCGGTGAGCGGCGACGTCCTGAGCTTCAGGCGTCCGGTCCCCGCGCTTCATGCCCTGGTCGGCGCGACCGGCTGGTTCGGCATGCTGGCGATCTGCATCGTCGCCACCACGATCGCCTAGGCCTAGGTCACTCCGGCGACACCAGGGTTGCCGCCTGCCAGTCGCCGATCAGCCGATGCGCAATGGACGCCTCGCCAGGCAGGCTCACCTCGCCGGCTTCCACCGCCGCGATCAACTCGTCACGGGCGAACCAGCGGGCCCATTCGATCTCCACGCCGTCCACCTGGATGTCGGTACCGGCGGCACGGGCCACGAAGCCGAGCATCAGCGACCGCGGAAACGGCCACGGCTGGCTCGCCACGTAGCGGACGGCGGACAGCGGCAGCCCGGTCTCTTCGCCCACCTCGCGGTGCACCGCCTGCTCCAGAGACTCCCCTGCCGTCACGAAGCCGGCCAAGATCGACAACCGGCCCGGCGCCCACACCGCCTGATGTCCGAGCAGCAGCCGGTCGTCGGCATCGACGACCGCGACGATGATCGCCGGATCGCTCCGCGGGAAGCGGTCGCGTCCGCACGCCGGGCAGTGCCGCACCATGCCGCCGAGCGTGACCACCGTGGCCGCCCCGCACAGCCCACAGTGCGGCAGCGTGCGGTGCCACTGCACCAACGCCACCGCCGCGACCACCAGTTCGCGATCGGCCTCGCCCAGCACCGGCAACAGTTCGCGCAGGCCTGCACCACCAGCGAACTCGGCTGACTGCACGAACACCGGACGCCCATCGGACAGCCCCAGCAGGTAGTGGCGCTGCTCGTCGAAGGCACCACCCGGACGCCGCCCGGCAACGGCGGGGCCGGCGCCGATGTCCAGGCGTCCGGCCGCATCGACGCTGAGCAGCAGGGCTGCCGGATCGGCCCAGCAGGCCGACAGCCAGCCGGCATCCGGCCGCTGATGCTCGCAACGATCCAGGTGCCCAGGTCCGTTCCATGCGTCCATGGTTCTCAACCTAGTGCCGGTTCTCGGGCAAGGCTGCGTCGACGTTCCGCGGGGGACACGGGCCGGGCTCGCCGACGCCCGAGAACCCTGCCCCTGCTCGCCGACGCTCGAGCCCTTCATCCCCGCATGCAGTGCCACGCGACATTTACCGGAACTAAAAACCTCACGGCCGATCTCTCGTCCGCATTTCATTTAGTTGAAATAGGTTCCCAATTCATGGAGTAACTTCTGCCGAGGGCGGGGAGGATGCGACGACACGAGGAGCAATTCCATGCGCTACATCCGACTGAGATCACTGCTGACGATCATCCCACTCATCACTATTCTCACGATCACCGGGACGACGACGCCGGCGGAAGCGGAGCCTGCCGACGCCTACCCGCGGATTTGGGCGACCACCGCCCCCGCCTACCAGCCGCTTTCCGCCACGGCTCCCGTCGATACGAACAGCGTAGCCATCGTCAAGAACATCAAGCGATACGGGATCGAGCAGTACGGCGTCCCGGCCCGTGACCTGCCATCCATGAACTTAGCCATACGCAAATTCTCGAATCCGCTGTGGACCGCCCGAAATACTGACCCGTCCTACGACATCCGATTTCACGACTGCCAGAAAAAGGGCTACACGCCCAGTCAATTCAAGAAGCTGAAGGGCGTCCATATCCCTGCGCGTGCCGTGCAGTCCGCCGGCACCGACGGCCAGCTGGCTGTCTTCAACGCCGACACCGGCCGCTACGTGGATCTATGGCAGGCGTACAAGAAGAAGAACAAGTGGTACGCCTGCTGGGGCGGCTCCATCGCCAGTACCTACCAATCCAACGGAACGTTCCCGGCGCCCACCGGGGTCTCGGCCTCCGGAGTCGCGCTGGAGCCCTACACCGTGAAGGTCGCGGAGCTCCGCGCCGGGCGCATCGATCACGTGATCGGCATGCACGTTCCTCCCCAGGTGATCGACAGCTACGTCTCCAAGCCGGCGACCCGGACAGACGGCCGCCTGCCACGGACCGGCAACACCATCTCCGAGGGGCAATACCTGCGCCTCCCGGCCAACCTGGACATCGACTCGCTGAACCTGCACCCGGTCGCGAAGACCATCGCGAAGGCGGCCCAGAAGTACGGGTTCATGGTGGTCGACGGCAGTGGCGGCATCAACCTCACACTCGAGAACGCCTCGACCTTCGCCAAGGACCCCTACCCTGAGCTGTTCGGCGACGCCGAGTCCTACAACGTGATGTGGGGCGGGCTGCACGGCAAATACGCCGCCTTCCCGTTCGACAAGCTGCAGGTCATCAAAAGGAACTACGTACCCAAGCCGAAGGTGACGATCAAGGTCACCGACCAGGGCAAGAGCAGCTTCGGCTTCAAGGCGACGGGGGCACCGAGCGGCGCGCGGCTGGTGGTGACCTGGTGGCGCAAAGGCGGCACGCATCTCAGCACCGCGAACGCCACCACCTGGTGGTCCGGGCAGCAGACCGGCTACCGCCATGCGCAGGCGAAGCTGATCAGCGCAAAGGGCAAGACACTGGTCAAATCGCCCGTGGTCAGAAGGCGCTAACCGACGACGCGGCGCCCCGTCCCGTGGTGCCGCAGGCCCACAGCACCCTGCTGGAGCCAAGGGTCGCCGCGAGGACTCTGGCCCTCGCCGCCGTCCGCGCCGTGCACCAAGCCAGCGGCACACGCTGACACCGCGGCAGCCGCATCCACCATGCTCAGCTGCGGCCCAGCCGGTGCACCGCGTCCGCCCACGCCGATTCGGGTGGCAGAGTCGGCATCACCAACCGGTCGGCGAGGATGTCGAAGAATCCGGCCTGCACCTGGTCCGGCTCGACGCCGGCCAGATCGGCCCAGGCTTGGCGGTAGATCGCCAGCTGGGCCGGATCGGCCCGGTTCACGTCACCGGTCTTCCAGTCGACCACCAGGTACCCGTCGGGGGTGGTGAACACCGCGTCGATCCGGCCCCGGACGATGGTGCCCGCCACCAGCATGCTGAACGGCACCTCGACCGCCAACGGACGCCGTGCGGCGAACTGGCCGCGTTCGAACGCCGCGCTCAACCGGGCGAAATACGGGTCGTCGGACGGTTCCTGGCCCGGATCGACGTCGAAGGACGGCGCGAGCGAGAACCGCTCCTCCAGCCAGCGGTGGAAGCGGGTGCCCAATCGCTGGGCGGCCACCGGGGGTTGCGGCATCGGCCGGCTGGCGTCCCGGACGAACTCCTCCGGTTCGCGTGCCAAGCGCACCAGTCCGGTCACCGACAGATACTCCGGGCTCCCCGGCGTCACCTCCTCCTCCGCCGCCCGCACCAACGCCGACAGGTCGGCGTCCCACCGGGCCACCTCGGCGCGCTCGTCGGCGGACAATCCCACCGGATCCAGCGGCACCAGCACCGCGGACGCCGCCTCGACGTCGGCCGCCAACCGCTGCCGCCGCTCTCGCGCCTCCGGGTCGCCGATCACCGGCCACTCCAGCGCCGCCCCCGAACCGGCCAACGGATTGTCGCCGGCCACCGGGGGCGCTTCCCGCAGCACCACGCCGTGCTGTTCGATCGCCCGCAGATACGGCGACGGACGCCGCGGCTTGATCAGCTCACCCTCCCAGGAATGGGTGGTCGCGACCAGCAACTGCTTGGCACGGGTGACCGCGACATACGCCAACCGGTCCTCCGCATGCCGCGCCTGCTGCTTCAGGGCCGCCGCGTACTCCTTGAACGCGGCATCGGACGCCTCGGCCAGCTGTGGGATCGCCGCCGCATCGCCGCGCAGTTCGGCCGGCAGCACAGCCGCGTTCGTCACCCAGTTCTCGGTCACCCGGTCGTTCGGGAAGACCCCTTCGGCCATGCCCGGCAGGAAAACCGCCTCCCACTCCAGGCCTTTTGCCTTGTGCACGGTGAGCAGCTTCACCGAGTCGGCGTCGCTGGCCACCGCCTGATCCAGCCCGACCCCGTGGTTGCGTTCGGCGTCCAGGTAGGCGAGCAACCCGCCCAGGGACGCCTCGCCGTCCACATCGCAGTAGGCGGCCACGGCGTCGGTGAACGCACCCAGCTGGGCACTCGACGACCCGGACGCCGCCAGCTCGCCCTCCACGCCGAGCGTCCCGATCACCCGCCGGACCAGATCGAGCACCGGCTCGCCGGCATGCTGCCGCAAACCGGCCAACTCTGCCGCGATCACGTCGAACCGGCGCCGGGCCGACGGGCTGTACGGCAGGTCACCAGGGTCGTGCAGCGCCTCCAACAGGCTCGGCACGGTCACACCCTCGGTGCGGGCCAACGCCCGGCCCAGGTCGTCCACCAGGTCGTCGTCGCGTGGCCCCTCCACGGCGGCCAGCTCGGTCGCCCGGCGTCCCAGCAGCGCCAGGTCGGCGACCCCGATCGCCCACCGTGCCGAGGTGAGCAGCCGGATCGCCGCCGGATTCGCGCTCACGTCGTCGAGCAGCGCCAGCACCGAGCACACTTCGACGATCTCGGGCAGCTCCAGCAGACCGCCCAGCCCGACGATCTCGACCGGGACGTCGCGCGCCTTCAGGTCCGCATACAGCGCCGGGATCTGCGCGTTGCGGCGCACCAGCACCGCCAGGTCGGACCACGACGCCACCCGTCCGGTGCTGTGCAGCGCGGCGATCCGCTCCCCGATGAACGCCACCTCGTCGGGCCAGGTGTCGAAGCCGGCCACCTCCACCCTGCCGGGCGGGGTGCCCTCGGGCGCGGTCAACGCCAGCGCCGCCGCGCCACCCCCCATCGCGGGGTCGGTGTGCAGCCCGGCGGCCAGCACGTTCGCCACCGCCAGAATCGTCGGCCCGGACCGCCGGTTCACGGTCAGTGCGAACGACGATGCCGGCGCGCCCTGCGCGGTCGGAAAGTCGTCGGCGAACTGCAGGATGTTGCTGGCCGCCGCCCCGCGCCACCCGTAGATGGCCTGATGGGGGTCGCCCACCGCGGTCACCGGATGACCTCGTCCGGACGCCGGATCGGCGCCGGAGAAAAGCGCGCGCAGCATCGCCGCCTGTGCCGAGGAGGTGTCCTGGTATTCGTCCAGCAGCACCACCCGGAACTGGCGGCGGAGCAGTTCGGACACCGCCGGCACCCGGCGGGCGAGTTCGGCCGCCACCGCCATCTGATCGGCGAACTCGACATAGCCAAGGTTGCGTTTCAGGTCGGCGTAGGCGGTGGTCAACCCGAGCAGTTCGAGGCGCTGCCCGGTGATCGCCCGCGCGGTGCGCACCGAGGCGTATTCGCGGCGATACCGGTTGAGCGGGGCCTCGGCGAGCGCCGTCCGGAACTCGCGCGCATGCGCCCCCACCTCCGCGGCGCTGACCAGATGCGAGGTGAGATCGGAATCGAGCTTCAGCAGCCGTTCGGTCAGGGTCACCGGCGCGAACGACGACAGATACTCGAACGGACCCGCCGCATTGGTCACCACCCGCGCCGCCAGCCGGTAGCGGGAGGCGCCGGTGATCATCACCGGGTCGCTTTCGACGCCGATCCGCAACCCGTGCTCGGCAACCAGCCGGGCCGCGAAGGCGTCGTAGGTGAGCACCAGCTGTTCGCCGGCCTCGTCCACCCCGCTGTCGTCGATCACCCCGGCCCGCTGCAATGCCGTCCGGATCCGCGCGGACAGCTCGGCCGCGGCCTTCCGGGTGAACGTCAGTCCCAGCACCTGTTCGGGCGCCAACTGGCCGCTGCCGACCAGCCACACCACCCGTGCCGCCATCACCGTGGTCTTGCCCGAGCCGGCGCCGGCGATGATCACCCCCGGTTCCAGCGGTGCGGTGATCGCCGCCAGCTGCTGCTCGGAGAACGGCAGACCCAGGACGTCGCACAGCTGCTCGGGCGTCCGCAGCAGCCCCGTCATGCCACCACCTGCCGGCCTGCCGGCTTGGCCGGGCAGCTGGCCGCGAACGGGCACCAGGTGCACCCTGGACCGGGCGTCGCCGGATACCTCCCCTCCCGCACCGTCCGGACGGCGCGAGCCAGCCGCTCGTGTACCCAAGTGGCGTGGTCGGCGTCGTCGTCGGCCAGATGCGGACGCTCCGACAACGCCGCCTGATGGAACTCCTTCGGGTAGTCGTCCAGGTCGCTGCCGCCGGGCACCCGGAGATACACCAGGCGGCCCCCCGCACTGGACGCCGCCGGCCCGGCCAGGCGTTCGAAGGCGCCGGCCTCGATCGCCAACTGGTAGACCCCCAGCTGTTCGTGCGAGGCGACGGCGTCCGCGGTCGGAGGCCGCTTGCCGGTCTTGAAGTCGACCACCCGCAGCCGGCCGTCCGCCGTCCGCTCCAGCCGGTCGACGGTGCCGACCAGCCGGACGGGCTGGCCCGCCACGTCGATCTCGACGTCGAAGTCGACCTCGACGCCGAGCACCTCGGTGCCCGCGTTGGCGTCGGACCAGTTCAGGAACCGGGTCAGCGCCGCCTCGGCCTGGTCGCGTTCGGCGACCGACAGCCAGGCGGTGGCGAACGGCAACTCGGCCCATACCTCGTCGAGTTTCGCGATCAGCTCGTCGAAGCCGAGGCCCGAGTTCCGGGCGTGCTCGGCCAGCACATGGATCACCGAGCCGAGGCTGGCGGCCGCGTTGCGCGGCGGGTCGGCCTTCACCTGCCGGGTCAGGTAGTGCTGCCGCGGGCAGGTCAGCAGGCCGGTCAGCATCGACGGGCTGATCCGCAGCGGACCGGTCAGTCGCGGCGGGCGTCCCGTGGCGTCCAGCACCCCCCACCAGTGCGACGGACGCGCCTGTGGGGCGAGCGGACGCCCGTGGCCGTCGGTGAGCGCCGCCAGCCGGGCCAACCGGGCCGCGGCGGCCTCGCGCAACGCGACGGAACAGCCCGGATCGGCGGCCCGGCGCCGCAACTGGGCGACCAGCGCCGGCAGGGTGAGCGGCCGGTCGCTGGGCCGGAACTCGACCGGCCGGACGCCCAGCTCGGCGATGAACCTCGACGGCTGGTTGGCCTCGCCGTCGGAACCCTGGACGGCGGTGACGATCAGCCGGCGACTCGCCCGGCTGCAGGCGACGTGGAACAGCCGACGCTCGTCGGCCAGCGCCTCCCGCGGCTCCGGACGCCCGACCAGGCCGTCGCTGACCAGCTCGGCCGGCTCCAAGATCGCCGAGCCCTGCCCCGGTGCCGGCCACAGCCCCTCCTGGACGCCGGCGACCACCACCAGCGGCCACTCCAGGCCCTTCGCCCGGTGCGCGGTCAGCAGCCGGACGCCGCGGCCCCGCACCTCGGCCTCCCGCGTGGTGTCGGCCGGAATCTCCTGCGCCGCCACCTCGGCGAGGAACCCGCGCACCCCGCCGGGGCCGGCCGGTTGCTCGCTGGCGTTGGCCGAGGCGAACAGGGCGATCACCGCGTCCAGGTCACGGTCGGCACGGCGCCCGCCCTCGCCGCCGGCCAGGCTGACGGCGCGCAGCCGCTGCGGCCATTCGGTGCCCGACCACAGCGCCCACAACACCTCGGACGCCCCGCTGCCCGGCCGGTTGAGCACCTCACCGGCCTGTGCCAGCAACCCGGCCAGCCCGCGGACGGCGACCACCTCGGGGGTCTCCGGCAGCACGGCCAGCCGGTCCGGCTCGGCCACCGCGTCGGCGATCAGCTGACCGGGGCTGCGGGCCACCAACGCCGAACCGGTCTCGCGGCGCTCGGTCTCCAGCAGCAGCCGGCCCAGGGTGCGCAGCCCCACGGCGTCCAGACCGACCAGCGGCGACGTCAGCAGCCGTTTGGCCTCGTCGGCGTCCAGTCCCTCGCCGCGCAGCACCACCTCGAGGGCCAGCAGCAGCGGCCGGACGGCCTGCTCGGACATCAGCGGAATCTCGTCGCCGGCCACCTCCACCGGGATGCCGGCCGCCACCAGGGCACGGGCGATCGGCGCGATCTGTCGCCGTCCGGACCGCACCAGCACCGCGATGTCGGCATGCCGGTAGCCCTCGTCGAGATGCGCCCGGCGCAGCTCTTCGGCGATCAGCTGCGCCTGCTCGGCCTCAGTGGCGCAGATGAAGGTGCGCACCCCCGGCCCCGGTTCGCCGGCGTCGTCGTCGCGCAACGCACGGGTGGCGGCGTGGCCCAACACCGGCAGCGGCAACCGTCGCGCAACCCGCCGCCAGGCCGCGGCGATGCCGGGCGTACCGCGATGGACGCCTTCCAGTGCGATCACCGGGGCAGGCGTGCCGTCCGCCGCCCGGAACGTGTCGGCGAAGTCGGCCAGCCCCCGCGGATGCGCGCCGCGAAAGCGGAACACCACCTGGTCGGGATCCCCGACGGCCAGGATCGGCCCGCCGGGCCCGACCAGGGACCGCAGCAGCCCGATCTGCGCCGGGTCGAGCTCGCCGTACTCGTCGACGATCACCCGCGAGATCTCGCCCCGCACGGACGCAGCCAGCTGCTCGTCGGCGAGCGCGATGCGGGCCCGGTGAACCAGCTCGGCGTAGTCGAGGCTGCCCTCGTGATCGAGGATGTCGAGGTATTCGGCGAAGAAGTTCCCGACGCTCACCCATTCGTCGCGACCGGCGGCGAGCCCGGCGTCCACCACGTCCTCGGGGTCGAGCCCGAGTTGCCGGACGCGGGCGATCACCGCCCGCACCTGCCGCGCGAAAGCCCGTGTGCCGACCGCCTGATGGATCTCGGACGGCCATGCCCCGACGCCGCGGCCGGCCAGCAGTTCACGAACCCGGAACTCCTGCTCGGGGGCCGTCAGCAGGCGCGGCGCGGCTGCGCCGGGCACGGCGGCCCGGCGCAGCAGCCACAGACAGAAGGCGTGCATCGTGGTCACCCAGGGCGGGCTCACGGTGCGGTTCATCGCCCGCGCCACCTCGTTGCGCAACTGGCTGGCAGCCCGCCTGCCGAAGGTCAGCACCAGCGGCTGCGGACCGTCCGAAGCCCGGTCGAGAAGGTCGCGTGCGGCGGCTGCGGCGACCACCGCGGTCTTGCCGGATCCGGGTGGCCCGACCACCAGGACGGGCGAGTGCCGGTACGCCTCGACAGCCTGCCGCTGCTCGGCGTCCAACCCCTCGAAGACGGGTGCTTCGACCATGTGCATGACCTCATCGAATCACCCGCCACCCACAATTCCCGGGCGGCGACACGCGGCGTCCACGCTCAGCCAACCGGGTGACAGGCGCCAACGGATGTGAGAGTGTTGCAGGCGCTGCCGCGAGGGCGACCGCTGGTCGCCTGGGACAGCTCGTTCGGCAGTGGCCGTCGACGACGGTCGTAATAAGTTGAAGGAGAAGTACATGGCGCAGGGAACCGTCAAGTGGTTCAGTGCCGAGAAGGGCTACGGCTTCATCGAGGTCGAAGGTGGCACGCAGGACGTCTTCGTCCATCACACGGCCATCGACATCCAGGGCTTCCGTACCCTCAACGAGGGCCAGAAGGTCGAATTCGAGATCACATCGGGCCCGAAGGGCCCGCAGGCAGACCGGGTCCGGCCACTCTGACCTACGTTCTCGAATCCATCGCTAACCCGCGGGCCCCATTTCCAGGAATGGGGCCCGCTTCATGTCGCCACACCCGGACACCGGACGTAGCGACCAGCTCGACCACCTTCCAGGGTTGTCCCGGACGCCGTCCCCACTGCCGCTGTCACCGCCGCCCGCTAGATTGGGCGAGAAGTCCTTGACCGCATCGAGAGGTACCCATGAGTTCCCTCACTCCCGCCGGTGGCACCGCCGCGATGCCGCTCCAGCCGCCCGCCACCTTGACCCTGACCGTGCCCGAGGTGCCCGCTGTGGTCACCGAGACCCAGGCGCCCGCGATGGCCCCGCAGGTGGAGGCGTCCCAGGTTCCGGTGCTCGACGCCAAGGTCAACGAGTTCCTGCAGGCGCTCGATTCGGCCGAAGAGAAGTCGCCGACCTTCGCCGCCCAGGCCGACGCCGTCCGCAGCATGGGCGACGCCGACATCCGCAAGGCGGCCGAGACCTCGAACCGGCTGCTGAACGCCCCCGTCCGGGCGCTGAAAGAGGGCGGTCTGTCCGAGGGCTCGAAGGTCGGCCAGACGCTGCTCCAGCTTCGCCGCACCGTCGAGGACCTCGATCCCGGCAAGGCTCGCGGCGCCAAGAAGTTCCTCGGCATGATCCCGCTCGGCGATCAGGTCACCGACTACTTCCGCCGCTACCAGAGCTCCCAGCAGCAGCTCAACGGCATCCTGCACGCGCTGCGCTCCGGTCAGGACGAGCTGACCAAGGACAACGTCGCGCTGAACATGGAGAAGCAGAATCTGTGGACGGTGATGGGCCGGCTCAACCAGTACGTCTACATCGCCGAACGACTGGACGCCCGGCTCTCGGCACAGGTCGCCGAGTTGCAGTTCTCCGATCCCGAGAAGGCGAAGGCGCTGAGCCAGGACGTGCTGTTCTACGTGCGCCAGAAGCATCAGGATCTGCTCACCCAACTCGCGGTGTCGATCCAGAGCTACCTGGCCATCGACATCATCATCAAGAACAACATCGAGCTGATCAAGGGCGTCGACCGGGCCTCGACGACCACCATCTCGGCGCTGCGGACGGCGGTGATCGTGGCCCAGGCGCTGGGCAACCAGAAGCTGGTGCTCGATCAGATCACCGCGCTGAACACCACCACCTCGCAGATGATCCAGCGCACCTCGGAGATGCTGAAAGAGAACTCGGCCCGCATTCAGGAGCAGGCGGCGTCCTCGACGATCGGCCTGGAGCAGTTGCAGGCGGCGTTCGCCAACATCTACTCCACTATGGACTCGATCGATGAGTTCAAGGCGCGCGCGCTCGACACGATGGCGCAGACGATCGGCGTCCTGGAAAACGAAGTGGTGAAGTCGAAGGACTACCTCGAGCGGGTCGCCCAGCAGGATTCCCGCTCGCAGACGATGCCGCAGATCAACCTGTGACCTTTCCGCACCACGAGAACAGAACGAGGTAGTAGGCGAGCAATGGGCTTCTGGGACTGGCTGACCGGCCGAGATCCGGCACCGCCGGTCGTCGCCGTACCCGAAGTCGACCCCGCCCCCACACAGGATGACATCCTTGCCTCTCTGGACGGCGTCGAACAGCTGATCTCCTCCGGGGCCTTGCCCTCGGTGGTCCGGTCCCGCGCCGCCCGTGTCACGAAGCTGGTCCGGCAGACCCTGCCTCGGCTCGATTCGCTGGGGCTCGGCAGCTACGACAGCTATTCGGTGATCGCCACCGCCACCGACTACCTGCCGGAGGCGATCGGCGGCTACCTGCGGCTGCCGCGCGACTGGGCCGACAGCCGTCCGGTCGAGAACGGGAAGACACCGCTGCTGTTGCTGATAGACCAGCTCGATCTGCTCGGCGCCACCATGGAGAAGATCTACGACGCCGCCAACTCCACCGACGCAGCCGCCCTGATCACCCACGGCCGCTTCCTCCGGGAACGCTTCGGACACCCGCCCGCCGCCGACCTCAACGTCCCGGCCCCGCCGTCCGCCAATCCCGCCGACCCCTTCGATCTGGAGCGTCCGTGAGCACCCCCGACCTGGCTGGAACCCTCGACGCACTGGCCCAGGCCGCCCGCACCGCCGGCGTGGACGCCGACACGGCCCGCACCGAAGGCGAGCACCTGGCCGCCACCGTCGCCGAATCGGCGGTCGGCTCGTTCGTCGACTGGTGCACGGCGACCGGCCGGCCGATCAGCGCCCAGGTGTTCATGGACGCCGCGATCAAGGGACGCCGCTTCCGCACCTCGCCGACGCCGCTGGTGGCCCAGCTGCACAACGCGGGGTCCGCCCAGGCGATGCCCTACGCGAAGGCGCTGGCCGAGGTGGCCTCCGCGGCCGCGTTGCTCGGCACCCCAGGCCCGTTGAGCATCGGTGCCGCGCAGGGGGCGGCCAGTGCGCAGTTGAACGCGGCGCAGGGATCGGCCGGCGGCCTATCCCCGGCACCGCAATTCTCTGCGCCCGCGGCAGACGCCGACTTCGTCAAGCAGGCGCCGCAGATCCTGGCCAGCGTGCTGGAGCGGATGCACACCAGCCAGTCCCGGCTGCTCGACCTGCAGCAGCTCGACCCGTTCGGCGCGGGTGCGTTTCCGGGGCTCGGGAACAGCGTGACCGGCTCCGGCCAGGGCCCCGACACCGGCGACGCGCTCGGCCAACGCTCGTCCCAGCCGGTACAGGCCGCTCCCCCGCCGGCCGAGCAGGCTCCCGAGCCCGAGCCGGAACCTGCCGCCGAACCCGAGAAGTCCCTGGACGAACTGCTCGCCGAGCTCGACGCGCTGGTCGGATTGGCCACGGTCAAAGCTGAGATCCACCGGCAGACCGCCGTCCTCAAGGTGGACGCGCTGCGGGCCAAGGCGGGCCTGAAGAGCCCGACCATCACCCGGCACCTGGTCTTCGTCGGCAACCCCGGCACCGGCAAGACCACCGTCGCGCGCCTGGTGGCCGGCATCTACCGGGCGGTCGGGCTGCTCACCAAGGGCCAGCTGGTCGAGGTCGACCGCTCCGAACTGGTCGCCGGCTATCTCGGCCAGACAGCGATGAAGACCGCCGAGGTGGTCGCGAAGGCCGAGGGTGGCGTCCTGTTCATCGACGAGGCGTACAGCTTGAACGGCGATCAGTACGGCGAAGAGGCGATCAACACCCTGGTCAAAGAGATGGAGGACAAGCGCAACGACCTGGTCGTCATCGTCGCCGGCTATCCGCTGCCGATGCGGCTCTTCATCGCCCAGAATCCCGGCCTGGCCAGCCGCTTCCGCACCACCATCGGCTTCGACGACTACAGCGACGCCGAGTTGGAGCAGATCTTTACCGGCATGGTGGGCGGCGCCGACTACGACCTCGGCGAGGGCTGCCTGGACGCCTTCCGCGCCCTGCTCGCCACCCAGGCACGGGATGAGACGTTCGGCAACGGCCGTTTCGCGCGCAACGTCCTGGAGGCGGCGATCGGCAAGCACGCCTGGCGGCTGCGGGACGTCGCCGATCCCACCCTCGACCAGCTACGCACCCTGCTGCCCGACGATCTGGCCGCGGACGCCGCGCCGGCGGTGGACTGGCCGGCGGCACGTCCGGGCGGGCTCCAACCGCCCTCGCCGACCACCCTGACCCCGAACCCCACCGCCGAGGGCACGGCATGACCACGACGTCCACCACGACCCCGGCCGTCCAGACAGCTGCCGGCGCGTCCACCCGCACCCCGACCACCCGTCGGCGTACCTCGACCCCACGGTCGGTCCGCCGGCTGCGGCGGCTGCAACTCGGTGCGGTCGCCTTGCTGCTCGCCTTCGGCGCGCTAGTGGCCGCGGCCCTCACGGTCTCGCTCGACGCGTCCTCGCGGGCCGCCGAGAGCCTGACCCAGTACCAGCGGCTGGCGGACGCCCGCATTCAGGCCCTGGAGGTGCAGCAGGCGGCCAACAGCTGGGCGTTGACGCCGACCGACGACGTCCGCACCACCGTCACCAGCCAGCTGACCACGCTCGCCACCACCCTCGCGGACGCCTCCGCGGTCGAGGCGGACCGTGACCGCATCGTGCCGCTCACCGGCGCGCTGGTGCACTATTCGATGACCCTGCAGGACGCGCTGAACGCCAACGGGACGGCCGCCGCGGCGCTGCTCGCCAAGGCCGACACCCAGCTCACCGACGAACTGCTCACCCCGCTCGCGACCGCCGGTGTGACCGCCGGCGACCGGGTGCAGAGCGACCTGACCTCCGGCTGGCTGCCCTGGGTGATCGGCGGCTTCGCCGTCACCGCAGGAGGCCTGATCGCGATCTCGGTGGCCCTGGCCCGGGCATCCCACCGCTACCTGAATCCGGGCGTCGCGCTGGCCCTGATCTGCGCCCTGGCGTCGGTCGCCGTCCTGGCACTCACCGCCACCACCGCCTCCAATACGGCCACCGGCTTCGCGCAGGGCTCCCGTGCCGACCTGGAGGCCGCGAGCAGCGTCCAACAGCAGTTGAACCAGGCCCGCGCCGACGAACTGCTCGCCGTCGGGCTGCAGTCCGCCGGCACCAGCTACCTGCAGCGCTGGTCGACCGCCTACACCGCGGCGAACGCCGCGATCGCGAACCTGCCGACGACGTCGTCGCCCGATCTGACGGCCTACAACGCCGCGCACGCCCAGGTCGCCACCGCCGTCGGCAAGGCCCAGTGGGATGTCGCCGCGGGCTTGGTCACCGGTGCCGCACAGACCGCCTTCACCGCCGTCGACCAGTCGCTGAACACGATCACCGCCAACCTGCGATCCCCGGTTACCAGCAGCGTCAAGTCGGTCGGCGACGGAGTCATCGCCGGCATCGCCGGGGTGATCGTCCTCACCCTGGCCGGCGCCGGTCTGGCGGTCTGGGGCGTCGCCCGGCGAATCGAGGAGTACCGGTGAGCCCGGTCAGCGCGCCGACGGCACCCGGCAAGCTCAACGAGCCGGTGCAGCCGCAGGCGATGGTCGGCTACCTGGGCGAGCTGGACGCCTGGACGGCCGCCCGGCGCAGCGAGCTCGCCGCCCTGGACGCCGAGATCCTGGGCCGCCGGCTGACCGCCCTGACCCCCGACATGCAGCTCTCCCTGGCCTTGTGGCAAGCGGTGAAGAGCCGCTACGACCTGCTGCTGGTGACCTGGGACTCCGGACGGGTCGGCCCTGCCGAATGCGCCCGGCTGTCGTCGCTGATCTGGGGACGCCTCGACACCGGCGCGGCGCCGTCCGCGCAGCTGGCCGGCATGGCGGTCTCGCTGCCCGAGGCCTGCCGGCTTTCCGACGCGCTGGTCGCCCAGCTGCGGCAGAAGCTGAACCTCGACCCGAACGCCGAACAGCTGGCCCGGCGGCTGCGCGACCTGCGCGCCCAACTGGAACGCATCCGGGAGCAGATCCGGATCGAACCGCCGGCGTCCGCCGACGCCGCCCGCGTCCAGGTCGAGCAACTCGCCGCCCGGACTTCCGAACTCGAAGCGAAGCGGGAACGCGGCGGCGACATCGGCGGCCTGCTCGGCCCGCTGGAGATCGACGCCGCCCGCTACGAACGCGACCTGATCGTCGGCGGTGCCCAACGCCGCGAGAATCGCGACGCGCTGGCCAGGGCCCGTGAGTTGAGCGACGATCTGACCGCCCGCGAGCAGGCGTTGCGGCAGCTGGTCGCCAACACGGTGGCCGCGGTCTCCCCCGCGCCCAAGTACGCCGTCCCGGACCTCGCCGCGCTCGGCCCGGTGCCGAACACCCGCGCCGCCATCGATGCCTATCTGTCCCGGTTGGGCCAGGTGGCCCGCGCCATGCAGGTGGTCCAGGACGCCTATTCCGCCGCACTGACCGAACGGGACGCCCTGGCCGCCCTGGTGCCGGCGTTGCGGGCCAAGGCCGAGGCGCTGGGTCAGGCGTCCGATCCCGACTTCGTCGCGCTCACCGAGACCGCCGAACGGCTGCTGGCCCGGCGTCCGGCCCCGATGGCGGTGGTTCGCCAGCTGCTGCCGGCCGCGCAGGCGCTGCTCGACGCGCTGGCCGAGGGGAGCACCCGATGAGATGCCGGCAGCCCGGCTGCACGGGCACCATCGTGGACGGCTACTGCGACGTCTGCGGCATGCCCGGCAACGCCACCACCATGCCGGTCGGACGCGGCACCCCCGGACGTCGGCCGTCCGACACCCCGAGCGGGCCCTGCCGGCAGCCCGGCTGCACGGGCACCATCGTGGACGGCTACTGCGACACCTGCGGCATGCCGCCGGAGTCGGCGGTGGCGCCGACCACCTCGTCGGTGACGAAGGCGTCCGTGCAACTCGGGTCGACCGCCCTCGGCTCGGCGCGGGCGACCTCGTTCGGCGTCCGGCCGATCCGGCGTCCGTCCAACTCGACCCGGCGGATGGGCCGGATCGGGCAGGGCCTGACCCTCGTCCCGCCCGCGCCCGCGGTCGACCCGGCGAAGGCGGTGATGAGCAACCCGCAACTGCCCGAGGACAAGCGGGTCTGCCCGAACTGCGGGGCGAAGGTGGGCCAGTCGCGCGACGACAACGCAGGACGCTCCGACGGCTTCTGTCCGCAGTGCGGTGCCGGCTACTCGTTCAGCCCGAAACTGAAGCAGGGCGATCTGGTCGCCCATCAGTACGAGGTGGTCGGCCCGCTCTCCTACGGCGGCATGGGCTGGATCTATCTGGCCCGCGACAAGAACGTCTCCGACCGCTGGGTGGTGCTGAAGGGTCTGCTGAACACCGGCGACGCCGACACGTTGAAAGCCACCATCTCCGAGCAGCAGTTCCTGGCCCAGGTCGAACATCCGCTGATCGTCGAGATCTACAACTTCGTCACCCACGACGACAACGGCTACATCGTGATGGAGTACGTCGGCGGCCGGTCGCTGAAACAGCTGCTCAAGCAGCGGATGGAGGCAGGAGGCGGCAGTTACGATCCTCTGCCGGTCGATCAGGCGCTGGCCTTCCTGATCGAGATCCTGCCGGCCTTCAGCTACCTGCACGATCTGGGTCTGCTGTACTGCGATTTCAAGCCCGACAACGTCATTCAGGTCGGCGACTCGCTGAAGCTGATCGACCTGGGCGGCGTCCGGCGGGTCAACGACGACGATTCCGCGATCTACGGCACGGTCGGCTATCAGGCGCCTGAGGTGGCGCAGGCGGGCGCGACCGTGGCGTCCGACATCTTCACCATCGGCCGGACGCTGATGGTGCTGTGCGCCGAGGTGCCCGGCTATCAGAGCGAGTTCGAGTTCAGCATTCCGCCGGCCGACCAGCTGCCGGCGTTCGCCCGCTACGACTCGCTGTACCGGCTGCTGCTGAAGTGCTGCGCCTGCGACGCAGGCGACCGGTTCAACACCGCCGAAGAGCTGCGCCAGCAGATGCTGGGTGTGCTGCGCGAGGTGGTGGCGACTGCGGCCGGCGCCACGGCGTCCACCTCGGTCAGTTCGCCGTTGTTCGAGCCGCCGACCGTGTCCGGCAACCAGTTCGACTGGCGTCAGCTGCCGCAGCTGCGCCGCGACCCGTCCGACCCGCAGGCGGCCTGGCTCGAAGGTCTCGACCTGAACGATCCGGTCGACCGGTTGGGTGCGCTGACCCGGCCGCCCGCGGTGTCCACCGAAGTGTTGCTGGCACGCTGTCTGGCCGCCCTGGAGACCGGCAACCAGCGGGTGCTGGACGATTCGGTGCACACCCTGCTCACCGAGGACCCGTGGGAATGGCGCGCGGTCTGGATGGCCGGTCTGGGAGCGCTGGTGCGTGGCGACCACAGCACTGCGCTGTCGTCGTTCAACGCCGTCTACGGGCAGCTGCCCGGCGAGTTGGCGCCCAAGCTGGCCCTCGCGGTGGCCTGTGAGGTCGGCGGCCAGCAGGACGTCGCCGAGAGCCTGTACCGGATCTGCGCGGTGACGGACGCCAATTACGTCACGCCGGCCGGCTTCGGTCTGGCCCGGATCCGGGCGGCGCGCGGCGATCTGACCGGTTCGCTGGCCGCGCTGGAGCTGATTCCGCAGACCTCGCGCGGCTACCTGGAGTCGCAGAAGCTGACCACCGAGCATCTGATCGCGCTCGGCCGGGACACCGCGCACCTGGCCGAAGCGCTCAAGGTGCTGCAGCACGCCCGGCTGGATCAATCCAGCCAGCTGACCTACGAGGCGGCGATCCACTCCAAGGCCCTGGCGCTGCTGAAGGGCGGCGCGATCAAGCTCGGCACCACCACGTACACCGAGGGCGATCTGCGGGACAAGCTGGAGAGCTGCTACCGGCGGCTCGCGCACCTGAGCGCGGACGCCGAGGAACGTGCCGAACTGGTCGACAAGGCCAACGCGATCCGAGGGTGGAGCCTGCTGTGACCGACGAACCTCCGGCCTGGCCGTTGTGGGCCACCGAACACGACGCGGCCGTGCTGGCCGGCGCACAGGAGTACGGCACGCTGGCGCTGACGGCGCCCTGCCCGGCCTGCGGCGTCCCGGTGCGGCCCGACCAGCGGTATTGCGAGAACTGCGGCGCGGACGTCCACCCCGAGGTCGCGACCACCGCAGCGCAGACCCCGGTTTCCGAAGACACGGTGAAGCTGAACCGGCCGCGTCCGGCGTCCGCACCCTGCCTGGAGTGCGGCGGCGAGGTGGACGCCGACGGCTACTGCCAGACCTGTGGCGCCAAGGCGCCGTCGCCGCGCGACCACTTCGAGGCGGCACCGGCGTCCTGGCTGGGCGGGGTTTGCGACCGCGGCCTGGTGCACAGCCGCAACGAGGACGCCATGGCGCTGTGGGCGGCGTCCGAACTGGAACGCGCCGGCATCCTGGTGGTGTGCGACGGCGTCTCCAGCTCGCAGGATTCCGACGTCGCCGCATTGGCCGCCGCTGAGCGGGCGCGTGACGTCCTCGCCGCCCGCTGGTCGAACCTGGACCCCCACCAGCCGAGCCAAGACCCCCGGTCGAGCTCGTCGAGACCCCCTGCCGAAGCCGACCCCCGCTGGTCGAGCTTGTCGAGACCCCTGGCCGAGCACGCCGAACCCGATCCGCTCACCGACGCACTGATCGCTGCCGTCGCCGAGGCGCAGCAGGCGGTCGTCGAGCACACCGCCGCCGACAGCGCGAATGCGGCCTCGTGCACCCTGGCCGCGGCCGTCGTGCACGACGGCGCCGTGCACTGGGCGAGCCTGGGCGATTCCCGTGTCTATTTCCTGGCCGACGACGCCCGCGTCCAGCTCAGCACCGACCACTCCGTCGCCGAAGAGCTGATCCGCGGCGGGTTGGGCCGCACCGAGGCCGAGAACAGCCGGCAGGCGCATGCCATCACCCGGTGGCTGGGCAGGGACGCCGACAACATCGTCCCCGACACCGGCGTCTACCCGGTCACCTCGGACGGCTGGCTGGTGGTGTGCTCCGACGGATTGTGGAATTACGCCTCCGAACCGGCCGCGCTCGCCGAGCAGGTGCGAGCAGCGTCCGAGGCCGACGACGACCCGGTGCGAGTCGCCGGCCGGCTGGTGAAATGGGCCAACACTCAGGGCGGCAAGGACAACATCACGGTGGCGTTGGCGCGGCTGACGGCTACCCTGAACGGAGCGCCACAAGCACCTTCGGACGATCTCGAGCAGCCCGCCGACAGTGCGGTGGCGACGAGCACGAGTGTCGAAGAGAAGGACTGAGGATGGCCCTGTTCACCTCCGCGGTGTACCAGAACGAGTTCCTGCCCGACGGCGGCACCGATGTCAACGCGATCGTCACCATCGCCTGCAGCGGCGCGGGTGCGGCCGGTCAGACCGGCAGCGGGGACGCCGGCGAGATCATCATCGTCGACACCTCCGGATCGATGGGCAACGTCAATATGGCGGCGGCCAAGCAGGCAGCGATGGTGGCGCTCGACCACATTCTCGACGGCACCTATTTCGCGGTGGTGGCCGGCAATCACAAGGCGTACCTGGCCTACCCGATGGTGCAGTCCGGAGCCGGCATGGTGCGGATGGACGCCCGTACCCGCGCCGAGGCGCGGCGGGCGATCAGCTTCTTCCGGGCCGACGGCGGCACCGCGATGGGCAACTGGCTGAACCTGGCCAAGGCCCTGTTCGACTCGATCGGGCACCTGGCCCAGAAGCACGCCATTCTGCTCACCGACGGCGAGAACCACAACGAGACCCAGCAGCAGCTCGACATGGCGATCCGCAACTGCCTCGGCCAGTTCCAGGTCGACTGCCGCGGTGTCGGCGTCGACTGGAAGGTCGCCGAGATCCGGATGATCGCGCAGGCGCTGCTCGGCACCGTCGACATCATTCCCAACCCGTCGGCGTTGGGGCCCGCGTTCGCCGAACTAATGCGGACGTCGATGGCGCGCGGCGTGGCGCAGGCCGATCTGCGGGTCTGGATTCCGCAGGGCGCGCAGGTGCTGTTCATCCGCCAGGTCTCGCCCACCGTGGAAGACCTGACCGCTCGCGGGGTGCCGATCAACCCGCTCACCCAGGCCTACCCGACCGGGTCGTGGGGCGACGAAGAGCGCGACTACCACGTCCAGATCCGGCTGCCGGCCAAGTCGGTCGGGCAGGAGCAACTCGCCGCCCGCGTCCAGTTGGCGATCGGACCGGAGGTACTGACCCAGGGTCTGGTCAAGGCGAAGTGGTCGTCAGATCTCAACTTGACCGCCCAGATCAACCCCGAGGTGGCGCACTACACCGGGCAGACCGAGCTGGCTCAGGCCATTCAAGAGGGTCTGCAGGCGAAGGCGTCCGGCGACGAGCGGACGGCGACCACCAAGCTCGGTCGCGCGGCGCAGCTGGCTGCCGAGACCGGCAACGCCGAGGCCACCGCCAAACTCCGCAAGGTGGTCGACATCGACAACGCCGAGACCGGCACGGTGCGGCTGAAGCGCGGCGTGGCGAAGGCCGACGAGATGGCGCTCGACACGGCGTCCACCAAGACCACGCGAATCAGGGGCTGACATGGCGATCTGTCCGGCCGGACACACCTCGGCAGCCGAGGACTACTGCGACATCTGCGGCCTGCCGGTGACCGCAGGTCCGGACGCCGGCGCGCCGTCCGCGCCCCCGCCGGCGGCCACGCCGGGTGCGGTGTGCCCGAACTGCGGCACCACCAACGCCCCGGACGCCCTGTTCTGCGAGGCCTGCGGCTACGACTTCACCACCGGCACCATGCCGCGCTCGGTGGCGCCGGCTCCGGCCGTACCGCCCGCCCAGTGGTCGAGTGTGTCGACGCCTGGCGATCCGGGCAGCGAGCCCGACCACGGTCGGTCGAGCGTACCGACACCCGATGACTCCGGCAGCCAGAATGACCAGCCCGACCACGGTTGGTCGAGCGTGTCGAGACCTCCGTCGCCGACAGACGCACCCGACCAGAGTTCGCCGATCCCCGCCGCCGCGTCCGACCCCGATGCGTCAAGCTCCCCTGCACCTGACCCCGGTTCGTCGGGCTCGCCGACCTCTCCGTCGCCGGCCGACGCACCGGTCCCCAGCTGGTCGACCCTGTCGATACCCGAGGCATCCGTTGCCGCACCCGAGCCATCCGCCGCGGAGACCTCGTCGTCCCCGAGTGCGGCCCCGGTCGAGTCGCCCACTCCCGCCGCAACCCCGCCGGTACCGACGCCGCCGTCCCGGCGTCCGTTGCAGGTGCGGCCGACCTCGGTGGAATGGGTCGCCGAGGTCTGGATCGACCCCGACTGGTACGCCACCCAGGGATCGACCGATGCGCTGCCGTCGCCGGGACTGCCGGACGTGGTGCCGTTGCGCTCCAGTTCGGCGCTGATCGGGCGGACGTCCCGCAGCCGCAACATCCACCCCGACATCGACTGCGAGCTCGACTCGGGTGTCAGCCGCAGGCACGCCCAGGTGACCACCGACGGCAGCCGCTGGTGGATCGAAGACCTGGAGTCGGCCAACGGCACCTACATCGGTCCGTCCGCGGGCCCGCTGCCGGCGGACCCGATCGGACGCGGCCGCGTCGAGTTCGCCCCCGACCAGCGGATCTACCTCGGTGCCTGGACCCGGATCGTGATCCGCACCGCCACCGACGACGAAAAGCAAGCCTTCAACAACTGATCGAGCTGAGAACGGCCGGCCGCAGCGCCAAAGGCCAACTCTTCGGGCGCCTACCTCGACGGATTTGCGACCGCCGCAATCGCTCCCTTCGCCAGCACTTCGGACGACGTCGTGCAGCGATGCTGCCATAGCCAGTGACCCGATCGCCCCATCGCCCGCGTCCTATTGGTGCCCCCCATACGCCTCGAGTCGTCGCGCCAGGCCTGAGCGGCTTGATGCACGGACCAGATCGCGGTCCAGGCGAGCACTCGCCGTGGGTCGATCCCGACCTCGCGAGCGAGCGCCTCGGCGACCGGCAGGATCCACGGCGGGATGACAATGGCATGCGGCAAAGGCAGCCACCTCGGCCGCCGCGTCCCCGATCATCGGGATCGGATCAAGGGGGACCCAGCCGACCGGACTGGTCGCGTCGCGCACCAGGTTCTTGCTGATGAAGTCGCCATGAAGAAAAGGTGGGCGTTGGGGTCGTGCTGATCAGGTGGGCAGCGGAGGTGGCGACGGCTGATAGCCGCGCCAGGCCGAACTGACCGCGGAGGGCTCGCCCCGCTGACACTGCTCGAACGCCGCTGTCAAGGGCCATTGAGAACTGCCCAGTGGCGGACATGAAACCTGCCCGCTGGCGGTCATGAGATCTGCCCGGTGGTGGCCATGGGATCTGCCCAGAGGGCTGCTGGCCACCACCGGCCACCGGGTGGTCAGCTCAACGGGCTCACCCCCTGGCCTGCGAGTGCTTGGGTGAGGCGGACGGAGTCGCCGCTGGTCTGGCAGACGTGGGCGTGGTGGAGCAGTCGGTCGACGGTGGCGGTGGCCAGCGTCTTGGGCATCAGTTCGTCGAACCCGCTCGGGTGCAGGTTCGAGCTGATCGCGACCGAGCGCTTCTCATAGGCGGCGTCGACGAGCCGGTAGAGCCCCTCGGCGGCGTCCGCGGCAACCGGCAGCAGCCCGATGTCATCGACCACTACCAAGTCGGCTCGCAGGATCCGGGCGATGGCCTTGGTCACGGTGTCGTCGGCACGGTGCCGACGCAGCATCACCCCGAGGTTCTCCAGGGTGAACCAGGCAACCCTCAGCCCGGCCTCGACGGCCTGGTGACCGAGCGCCTCGAGCAGGAACGTCTTCCCGGTCCCCGAAGGACCGCAGACCACCAGGTTCTCCCGCCGATGCACCCACTCCAGGGTGCGCAGCGCCTGCTGGGTCGGTGCCGGGATCGAGGATGCCTCGGGTTGCCAGGCGTCGAAGGTCTTCCCGGTCGGGAATCCCGCGGCTGCTCGCCGGGTGGCCAGCGAGGAGCGGTCCCGGCCGGCGACCTCCTCGGCGAACAGCGCCTTGAGCACCTCGACCGGCTCCCAGCGCTGCGCCTTCGCGGTGGCGACCACCTCCGGTGCGTGCCGACGCACGTGCGGCAACCGGAGCCGGCGCAGCAGGTCCTCCAGCTCGTCGGGCAGCGGCGGCGCGGACGGCACCCCGACCGTCGGCGCTGAGCTCTTGCCGCTCACGCGATCACCCCGTCCTGGTCGTCGGTGACGACTGGCTCGGCTGGTCGGCCGAGCCGTGCCCATGCTCCGGTGCCCTGGGTCAGCGAGGAATCCTCGCCGGCCCGGTGCTCAGAGCCTGTCAGCTATTTAGTTGGCGTGTTGTGGGTGTCGAGTTCGGTTCTGCCCTGGTTGACGGTGTTGTGGTCGACTCCGGCGGCACGGGCGATGATGTCGATGCCGTCGGGGAATCCGTGTGCGATCAGGTCGTTGGCGTCGGCGCCGAGGACGAGCCGGGCCTGCGGGGGAGCCAGGAGCGGCAGGAGTTTTTGGTATCGCTCGCGGAAGCCGGTCTCGGGGTCCTCGAACGGGTTGTGCATGGTGTCCATCATGCGGCCTTACCAGACTCGTGGTCAGTGCTGTGGGGGTGGAGGGCGTAGTTCCATTCCCCGTGCCAGTCGTGGCGGACCCAGCGGCCGTCTTCGGTGAGTTGGCGCATCTGTTGGTCACCGATCTTGACCCCGGTCGGGTAGTCGGTGGTGTCGAGGACGGCATCGACTTTCAGGCCGCTGCTGGTGGTGGTCGCGGCGATGGTGTTGACGATGACCTCGTGGCTGGTCAGGGGTCGGGCGCGCCAGTTCATCGAGATGTGGGAGAAGAGCCGGTGTTCGATCTTGTTCCACTTGCTGGTGCCCGGTGGCAGGTGCCCGACGGTGATCTGCAGGCCGGACTCCTCGGCGAGCTTGGCCAGTTCGGTCTTCCAGGCTCTGACCCGATAGCCGTTGGAGCCGCCACCGTCGGCGGTGATCATCAGCCTGGTGGCATGGGGGTAGGCCGCGCGCCCGACGGTGTTCCACCAGTTACGGATCGTGTTCACCGCGAAGGCGGGGGTGTCGCGACTGGTGCCCACACTGACCCAGCCGGTGTTCGCGCCGATGTCGTAGACGCCGTACGGGTTGGCCCTGCCGCCCTCGCCGATGAAGTCGTGCACGTTCACCCTCGGCGGGCACCCGGCCGGTGCCCACTCACGGCCGTTGTTCTTGTAGTTCCCGACCAACTCCTTCTTCTTGGTGTCCACGCTGATCACCGGCTCACCACTGGCTTGGTGGTCGGCGATCTGCGCGGCCAGATACTCGAACTGGGCGTCGCGGTCGGGATGGGCGCTGCCCTCAATGGTCTTGGTACACGCTCGCAGACTGAACCCGGCCTCCTTCAGTAGCCGAGCCACCGTGGTATGCGAGACCCAATGACCGGCAGCAGTGAGCCGGGCTGCCAGTCGGCGAGTCGACAGACTGGTCCAACACAACCTGGTCATCGGATCCCCGCGGCGGGCGGGCTCGACCAGTTCCAGCAGCGCTGGCACCAGCCCCGGATCGATCTCCTCAACACGCGGTCGCCCGGCGCCGGGGCGGCGCACCCGCCCCGCCGACAAGGGCTCGACCCCGGAGTCGAGTTCGTCGATGCCGGCGGTCACCGTCTTGGGATCGACCCCCGCAGCGCGGGCGACCGCCGCGATCCCGCCATAGCCGATCGCCTGGGCGTCAGCGCCCAACACAAGCCGTACTGACCGCTCATCTAGGAGCGGAAGCAAGACCCCATACCTCGCCTGAAGCCGCTCCTCAGTCCATCTCTCAATCACCGTCACAGCTGGCCGAACAGCCAACACGCCCCGAAAATTCCTTACAGGCCCTCACCGGCTCCGGGCTGGCGGGCGTGGTGGTCCAGGATCGATGCCAGGTCGGCCTCTGCGAACCGGCCATGCACCGCGGCGTGCCCGAGTGCCCAGTCCACCTCGGCGGGGTCGAACAGCTTGGCCAGCGCGAGCGCCTCGGCCATCTTCACCCGCATCTTCGTGGTGCCCGCGGCGGCTGCCTCGATCAGCCACAACGCGGCTCCCTCGCCCAGGTCGAGGAACTCCGCCTCGGCCGCGTTCCTGGCCCGTGGCCGGCGGTCCAGCGGCCCGGCGGGCTGGGGCGGGAAGTGCTCGTCGTTGATCTTCGGCGTGCCCGGGGTGGCCCGGGCGTGGCGGGCGACCTCGACCGGCCCGTCAGCACCGACGTGGACGATCACCACCTGCTCGCCGGCGCCGACGCCCTGGGTACGCACCCACACCGTCGCCCCCAGCAGCGTGTGCGGGACCGAGTACTGGCCTGACTCGAACGTCACCATCGGCGTGTTGGCCGGCACCACCCGGGTGGTGCCGAACGCCACCGTGTGCGGCACCGCGGGGACCGGGTGCAGTCGGGTGGCTTCCTCGGCGAGCATCTCGACCGGTGGCCGCTTGGTGAGCCGGTGCAGGCGGGTGTTGACCTTGTGGCAG
>NZ_JASGEF010000006.1:0-26305 GCF_047606665.1 Micropruina sp.
AGGGCAAGGGCCGCAGTAGCGAATCGGGGACGCGAACCGGAGGGGACCTGCTCAGTGGGCGAGCTCGGATCGAGCCGGGTCGGAACGCAGGAGGAACGTTCCCGACCCGGCTCTCCGTAGTTCTGGGGCCAGTTCAAAGTCCAGCGGCCAGTTCAACCGGTGGCGACGAAGAGGCCGAGCAGCACGGTGCCGACGGCGCCGCCCAGGTTGCGAGCCAGCTGCACTACCGTGCTGGCCCTCGCGGTCGCGGTCTCGCCACCCAGCACCTGCGCCCGGACCAGCAGCAGCGGCATCACGGTTCCGACACCCACGCCGATCACCCCGGACGCCGCCGCGAGCCAGATCGTGCCCGCCGGGACCACGCTGAGCACGACCAGACCGCAGCAGCCCACCCCGATGGCGACCCAGGACGCCCGGCCCACCAGCTGTGAGCGGCGGTCGGCTGCGCGTCCGCCGAGCATGCTGCCCACCCCGACGCCGGCCATCAGCGCGATCAGGGCGGCGGAGGAGTCCGTCGCGCTGCCGCCGAAGCGGGCCTGCACCAGAAACGGCAGATAGACCGTCGCGACCATCAGCACCGCGCCGGCCAGGCAGGCGCCGCCGCAGATCCGCCGCATCACCGGATCGCCGACGACGGTGCGCACCGGTTCCAGCAGGTCGAGGCTGCGCCAGGCGTCCGGCCACGACGAGCGGGCAGTATTCGGGACGCCGATCGCGGCGGCGGCCATCGCCAGCAGGCCGACCGGAACCACCACCCAGAACCCCAGCCGCCAGCCGGGGCCGTCGGTGAACCAGCCGCCGAGCAGCGGTCCGGCCACATTCGCCACCACCTGGATGATGCCGACGGCGCCGAAGAACCGTCCTCGCCGCGAGCCGGCCAGATCGCCGACCGCGCCCAACGCCGCCGGCACCAGGGCGGCCGCGCCGACACCCTGGACGACCCGCGCCGCCACCAGCGCCGCGCCGCTGGACGCCAGCGCCACCCACGCGGTGCCGCAGAGGAAGCCGCCGACGCCCCAGAGCAGCAGGGTGCGCCGTCCCCGGTGGTCGGCGAGGTGACCGAACAGCGGCATGGGCAGGGTCGAGGCCAGCAGGTACGAGGCGAACACCCAGCCATAGGCGTCCGCCGCGTCCAGCTCGCTCGCGATCCGCGGCATCGCGGTGGACAGCAGCGTCTGCATCAGCGCGGACGCCGCGATGCCGATCAGGATCGCGGCCAGTCCGATCGTGCGGCGCGGCTCAGAAAACACACCGCGATTGTATACGAACCGTTTTCTATCGTGGTAGCGTGCCGGCCATGACAGTCCCGTTGACGCTGCCGCTGAGCGTGCTGCGAACCACAGATCTGGGAATTGCCGGCGGCAAGGCCGTCGGTCTGGGTGAGCTGATCGCGGCCGGCCTGGACGTTCCGGACGGCTTCGTGCTGACCACGCAGGCCTACCGCCGGGCGATCGCTGCCGCCGGCATCGGGCCCGACGATCAGCCCAGTCCGGACGCCGTCGCCGCGGTGCCGATCCCTGCCGAGGTCGCGGACGCCCTCCGCGCCGGCTATGCCGGGCTCGGCGGCGGGCTGGTGGCCGTCCGCTCCAGCGCCACCGCCGAGGACCTGCCGGGCGCTGCCTTCGCCGGCCAGCAGGAGACGGTGCTCGGCGTCCTCGGCGAGGCGGCGCTGCTGGACGCCGTCCGCACCTGTTGGGCGTCGCTGTGGGGCGAGCGGGCCGTCGCTTACCGGACGGCGATCGGCGTGGATACCACCGACCTGGCCCTGGCCGTGGTGGTGCAGCGGCTGGTCGAGGCCGACCATGCCGGGGTGATGTTCACCGCCAACCCGGTCAGCGGCGCCCGCGACGAGGTGGTGATCGAGTCCAGCGCGGGCCTCGGCGAAGCGGTGGTCTCGGGCCTGGTGACGCCCGATCATGCGGTGCTCGACGAGTCCGGACGCGTGCTGCGCCGCCGGGCCGGCGTCGCCGACGTGGTGATCACCGCCCAGGCCGGCGGCGGCACCCGGACGTCGACACCCGCCCAGGTGCCGCCGCTCTCCGACGAGGCGCTGGCCCGGATCGCCGCGGCCGGACGGCGGATCGCGGCCCGCACCGGACGTCCGATGGATGTCGAATGGGCGGTCGCCGGGGAGCGGACGGTGCTGCTGCAGGCCCGCCCGATGACCGCACTGCCACCCCCGGCGCGCCGGCTGAACCGGGCCCAGCGGCTGGCCGGCGCGGTGCTGATCGAGCTCTTCCCGCGTCGTCCGACCCCGCTGGAGCTGACCGGTTGGCTGGACCAGATCCTGTTGCCCCTGGTGGACGGCATGTTCCGGGGCATGGTGGGGATGCGGATGGACTTCTCCGAGGTGTTCTTCGCCGACGACGCCGTGCTGCGCGAGTTCGTCCCGCCGATGCCCAAACCGACGGCAAGAATTCCGGCCGCGCTCGCCCACGATCTCGCCGTCGTCCGGCGCGATCCGGCGGCTTGGGCGTCCGATCCGTTGGCCCGGCACTACGACGCGGAATGCCGGGAACTGGCCGGGCTCGATCTGCCGGCCCTGCCTTGGTCCGAACTGCTGCGGGTGCATCGTCGGGTGCAGGCGGCCTGCCAGGATCTGACCCGGTTGCGGGTCGACTACCTGCCAGCCGCGGCCGCTGCGATCGCGCAACTCGCCGGGCTGCTCACCGTCCTAGGGCTGCGGGGACGCCTCGCCACCCTGCTCACCGGCGCCGTGGACAGCCGGACGACAACGGCGAACGCCGAACTCGACGCGCTGGCCGAGTCGATCCGCGAGCAGCCGGTGCTGGCCGAGGCCTTCGGCACCCGGCCGGCCGCCGCGGTGCTCGACCGGCTGCGCACCGACCCCGCCGCCGCACCGATCGCGGACCGGTTTCAGGCCTTCCTGGACGCCTACGGCCATCGCGAGACAGGCGGCATCACGCTGGTCAAAGACCCGTCCTGGGCCGACCACCCCGAGACCGTGATCGACGTCCTCGGCCTGCTGCTGGAGACGCCGTCCGGGGGTGGCAAGGACGCCGCCGCGCCCGACCCGCTGACCGAGCTGGTGGCCCTGCGCCGGGTCCGCGCCCTTCGGCTCGACACCACGCTGCGGCGGCTGACCCGGGCGGCCCGCGCCGGCATCGCCGCCCGCGAGGACACCCATTTCGACCTGGCCCGGCTGATGCCGCCGCTGCGGCACGCCATGATCGAGATCGGACGCCGGCTCGCAGCGCACGGCTGGCTGGCCGCACCGAACGACATCTGGTTCCTCACCTGGCCCGAGATCGCCGCCCTGCCCGACCCGGAACACACCCCGGTCGACCCGGCCGTCGCCGACAACGCCGGACGCCGCGCCGCCGGCTACGCCGAGCTCGCCTCGGCCCCGCTGATCGCCGGCGCCAGCCTGTACCCCGACCGGGGCGCGCAGCACGGTGTCCTGGTCAGCGGCACCGCCGGCGGGGGCGGGACAGCGACCGGCACCGTCCGGATCATCCACGGACCCGACGAGTTCGGCGAGCTGCGGGCCGGCGAGGTGCTGGTCTGCCCGACCACCAACCCGTCCTGGACGCCGCTGTTCACCCGCGCCGCCGCCGTCGTGGTCGACCACGGCGGCATCGCCTCGCATGCCGCGATCGTGGCCCGCGAATACGGCATCCCGGCGGTGATGGGCTGCGGCTCGGCCACCGCCACGCTGCGCACCGGGCAGCAGGTCACCGTCGACGGCGACCGCGGGGTGGTCCGCTGATGGCGGGCGACGACAAGGAGAGCTTCCGCAACCGGCCGCGCCGGCGCGGCGCCGCGCTCGAAGAGGCGATCATCGACGCGGTCACCGCCGAGCTCACCGAGGTGGGCTATGCCGGCATGACGATGGAGTCGGTGGCGCGCCGGGCGGGCACCGGCAAGGTCGCGATCTACCGGCGCTGGCCCACCCGGCTGGCGCTGGCGATCGAGGCCGCCTACCGGCTGATGGACCTGCCCGAGCCGCCGCCCGAGCCGTCCACGCTGCGCGCCGACCTGGTGGCCTGGCTGACCGCGGTCGCGGGCCAGATGGCCGGACCGGCGGGCGAGGCGTTCCGCGGGATCGTTGCGGAGTCCCTCACCCATGTCGGACGGGGCCGGCTGGCGGACGTCACCCGCGGCACCAGCCTGGAACAGTTCCGGCAGATTCTCGATCGCGCCCGGCAGCGCGGCGAGCCGGTCCGCGACGATCTCACCCCGATGCAGGAGCGGGTTCCCTCGTCGCTGCTGCAACACCACTATCTCACCCACCACCTGGTCGATCAGGACTACATCGAGCACCTGATCGACGAGGTTGTGATCCCGCTGATCACCCCGCTCTGAGCGCGAATCAGCTGGGTCGGGACGCCGGGGTGCTGTCCTTGGTCAGCGCCGGATCGGACACCACCACGTCGCCCAATGCCGCGTCGATCGCGGACAGCACCTCGGCCGACAGCTTCACCCCGGCCGCGGCGGCGTTGTCGGCGACCTGCTCCGGACGCGACGCACCCACGATCGCGCACGCCACGTTGTCGTTGGCCAGCACCCAGGCGACCGCCAGCTGCGCCATGGTCAGACCCAGATCGGACGCGATCGGCTTAAGGTTCTGCACCCGTTCCAGGATGGTGTCGTCCAGGAACCGGCTGATGGTGCGCTTCCCACCCTTCTCATCGGTGGCACGGGAGCCTTCCGGCACCGGCTGGCCGGGCAGGTACTTGCCGGTCAGGACGCCCTGCGCGATCGGCGACCAGACCACCTGCGACAGCCCTAGTTCGCGGCTGGTCGGGACGACTTCGCCCTCAATCACCCGCCACAACATGGAGTACTGCGGCTGGTTCGATACCAGCGCGAAGCCCAGCTGCCGAGCCAACTCCTGACCGGCCCGGATCTGTTCGGCGCTCCACTCGCTGACTCCGATGTAGAGCGCCTTTCCCGAGCGGACCACATCGGCGAACGCCTGCATGGTCTCTTCCAGCGGGGTCTCCAGGTCGTAGCGGTGGGCCTGGTAGACGTCCACATGGTCGGTGCGCAGCCGACGCAGTGAGCCGTTGATCGACTCCATGATGTGTTTGCGGCTCAGTCCGCAGTCGTTGTGCCCGCGCGGACCGGTCGGGAAGAACACCTTGGTCATGATCTCGATCGACTCGCGGCGCTCGCCGGCCAGCGCCTCGCCGAGCACGCTTTCGGCTTTCGTGTTGGCGTACACATCGGCGGTGTCGAAGGTGGTGATGCCGGCGTCCACCGCAGCCCGGACGCAGGCGAGCGCGGCCTCGTTCTCGACCTGCGAACCATGCGTGAGCCAGTTTCCATAACAGATCTCGGAGATCTTCAGCCCCGAGCTACCCAGATGACGAAACTCCATGCCTACATCCAACCAGCCCGTGCCAGCGCTCCCGGTGCGACGTATCACGATCGGGCTACCGTCCGTCTATCCGTCGAACGCCCCGCGTCGGCGGGGGCCCCATGAAAGGACCGCAGGATGAGTTGCGATCATTACCTGAAATTCGAGAACGGGACCGGGGTCTGTCTCGACCTCGTCGTCCCCTATCGCCGCAAGTGGCCGTGGCCTCCGGACCCGGACTGGCTCCAGCGGCTCAAGGACCTGGTGACCGAGGGGGTCGGACCGGTCCCCGACCCGAGGCGCGGGGTCGTCGACATTCTGGACAGCGTCCAGGTCCCCGGAGTCGAGCAGGGCGGCTGGTCGCGAGATATCACTCGCGTGGTGATGATCGCCGACCTGGTTTCCCAGCTGGAATCGGCGGAGCTGCGCGAGAGCCTGGGCGCGGAACTGCGGACGCAGAGCGACCAGCTGGTGCGGGCCAACATGCCCGGAGCAAGCCTCGGACTCAGCGTCTGACCCGATCCGAATGGCGACCTCGTTCCGGGTCGCCATTCGGCGGTTCCCACCCCGACGCCGGTCGCCACCCGTGCTGCTCGGCCGGCCGATTTTATCCCGTCCGCCGAATCTCTTAGGCTGGCTCCTCGTGAGTGAATCGGTGGTGGTCATCGGCAACTTCGACGGAGTCCACCCCGGACATGTCGAGGTGCTTGCCGAAGCGCACACCCGGCGTCCCGATCTTCCGCTGGTGGTGGTCACCTTCTGGCCGCACCCCGTCCGTGTGCTGCGTCCCGACCGGGCGCCGATGCTGCTGACCGGCCTGGACGACCGGATCGCGCTGCTGAAGGCCGCCGGCGCCGACCGGGTCGAGGTGGTCGACTTCACCCCCGAATTCGCCCAGCTGACCCCCGAGCAATTCGTGGTGGACGTGCTGCTGCCGTTGCACCCGGCACTGATCGTGGTGGGGGAGAACTTCCGGTTCGGGCATCGGGCGGCCGGCACCGTCGACACCCTGCGCGAACTCGGCCGCGGCCGCTTCGAGGTGGAGGCGCTGAAGCTGGTCCGCTACGGCGACGAGGAGACCTGCTCGACGACCATCCGGGACGCCCTGGCGTCCGGCAACGTCGCGCATGCCGCCGAGCATCTCGGACGCCCGTTCCGATTCACCGGCGTGGTCGCGCACGGCGATCATCGGGGACGCGAACTCGGCTTCCCGACCGCGAACCTGCCGGTGCCGGCCGAACTCGCCTGCCCGGCCGACGGCGTCTACGCCGGCTGGGTGACCCGGCTCGACGGCCTGGACGCCCACGGCCGGCCGCTGCCTTCGGGTCAGGACGCCGAGCGCTGGCCGGCGGCGATCTCGGTGGGCACCAATCCGACCTTCGACGGCGTCCAGCGACGGGTCGAGTCCTATGTGCTCGACCGCACCGACCTGGAGCTGTATGGGGCGCCGATCGCCGTCGACTTCACCGAACGAATCCGCGGCCAGGTCCGCTTCGAGGGCATCGATGAGTTGATCGCCCAGGTCAGCGACGACGTGCGGCGCAGCCACCAGATTCTGCACGTGTAGCTCGTCTTCGAACCGCTTTTCGGTGGATATAGGTACCCATGGGGGGTATGTGCGTCGAGCCTGACGCCGCCCAAGCCACTTTCTGGTGGGTGTGAATACCCCCCGTGGGTATCCCATACCAACCAAAAAGTGGTTCGGGCTCAGTAGGCCCGGCAGCACCGCCGCCATAACCACCAAAAACCGGTGCGAGCGAGCGCCGAAGTGCCTGCCCGCGGGATCCGCCAGCCACTTGTGTACCGCCGGGGCACAGCGCAGAGTTGGTGCATGACCTGGCTGGTCGCTCTGGGGGCGGTGGTGGGGCTCGTCGCCCTCACCGTCCTCATGCTGCGCCGGCCCAAGCGCCGCGTTCGGGTCGAGAAGCATCCTGCTCCGAGCGACACCCTCGGCCTGTCCGAGGCCGACGCCGCGGAGTTGCGCGAATTGGAACGCCAACTCGAGCAGGAGTACGGGGTGGTCCGGGTCCAGTTGCTGATGCATCGGCTGGCCGGTGTGGTGCACCGCGACGTGCCGCTGCGTGCCGTCCGGCCCGGCCCGGTGCGCGGGTTGGCCCGGATGTGCTTCGCCGACGGCACCACCGTCCAGGTCCGCGGACGCCAGGCCGGCGACCTGGGCTATCTGGCCGCCACCGCGATCACCCGCACGGTGCGGATCTCCGACTTCCACGCCGAACAGAGCAGCGTGGTGGTCGACCTCAACTGGGACCGGGGACGGGTCAGCGTGCTGGCCATCGGTCTGGACCAGGCCGACTGAGGTCCGACGGCAGTCGTCATCGCAGCGCCGGCCCGCACCGAAGGGTGCCGGCGTCGGCGTCCAGTTCGCACCGGACGCCGAGCGGAACCGTCACCGGGTTGGGGGTGTGGCCCAGCGGCAGCCCGGCAAGGATTGGGACGCCGAGCAGCCCGAGCCGGTCGCTGAGCACGTCGAGCACATTCCAGCCGCGATCGTGGTAGCCGTCGAAACCCTCCAGGACGCCGAGAGCGACGCCGGTCACGCCGTCCAGGGTCCCGGAATCGATCAGCTGGGTCAGCGCCCGATCGACCATGCCGAGCCCGGCCGCCCGGTTGATCTCCAGCAGCAGCACGTGGCCGGCCATCGGCACCTCGGTCACCCCGACGCTGCGGGCGAGCATCTCCAGATTGCCGCCGACCAACCATCCTGTCGCCCGGCCGCCCGTGGTGAGTTCCGCGCCGTACTGGGTGCGATCGGCGGCGATCACCTGAGGCGTGCCGCCCAGCAACAGGTCGCGCACCGTCTCGGCCCGGTTGCCGGCGACCGCGCCGTGCAGCGACACCACGCCGGCCCGCTGCCAGAGCAGATGCAGAGCGGTGATGTCGCTGAACCCGACGATCGGTTTGGGGTCGGCACGCAACGCGTCCCGATCGAGGACGCGGACCAGCCGCAGGCTGCCGCAGCCGCCCATCGCGCACACGATGGCGCGCACCTCGGGGTCGCGGATCGCCGCATGCAGATCGGTGAGCCGGTCGGCGTCGCTGCCCGCCAGGTAGCCGAGCCGGTTTCGGACATGGCCGCCGAGCCGCACCCGCCAGCCCCAGTCGGTGAGTCGTTGCGCGGTCTCGGCGATCCAGGCGTCCTCGGCCCAACTGGCCGGGGTGAGCAATGCGACCGTGTCGCCGCGGGTCAGGCGTGGTGGTGACAGATAACGCTCAGACACGGCGCCGAGTCTCCCACGTCACCCAGCAGCGACCGGCTCAGTGCAGCAGCCGCAGCGATTTGCGGTAGATGGCGTCCATCTCTTCGCGGGAATGGGTGTTGCCGAGGCCGTCCACATATTCGTAGGTGGTCAGCCGGTGGTCGCCGGTCGGGGTGTAGTCGAGCGAGATGTACATCGGGATGGCGGCGGCGTTCTGCGGGTCGACCCGCAGGAAGATCTCGTCGAAGCCCAGCTCGACGGCCTGCTGCTCCAGGAACCGGGTGAGGGCGCGGGCCGCACCCTGTCGGCGCGACTCCGGGTACACCCACAGGCTCTTCAGCTCGGGTTGCAGCAGATTGTCGCCCCGGCAGTCGAGCACGCTGGTGCCCAGTTCGATGCCGTCCCGCAGCGCGACGGCGAAGTAGTAGTCGCCCTCCAGTTGCCGCTCGTAGTGGCCCTGTGCGTAGCGCGCGTTGGGATGCGGCTCCCGGCGTCCCAACGAGGCGAGGTCATCTGCCGTGCACAGCCGCACCACGATGGGCTCCGTCATACGTACCTCCGCAGGTCGGGATGGGATCGAGTCACCCTGATCTGGCTCGCGTCCACCGGATGGTTCATCTTGCCAGAACGGTGCAAGCCTACGTCGCGCGGACCCCGCCACGGTATGGCCACAGGGGTGTGCACGGACTCAGCCGAGCTCTTTGAGCTGGCCGATCACGTCCGCAACCGTTTGCTGCGCGCTGCCGTACAGCATCGAGGTGTTGTCGGCGTAGAACAGGGCGTTCTCGATGCCCGAATAGCCGGCGCCGCGTCCGCGTTTGATCACGATGCAGTTGCGGGCCTTGTCGGCGTCCAGGATCGGCATGCCGTAGATCGGGGACGTCTTGTCGGTCCGCGCGACCGGGTTCACCACGTCGTTGGCGCCGATCACCAGCGCCACATCGGTCTGCGGGAACTCGGCGTTGATCTCGTCCAGGTCGAAGATCTTCTCGTACGGGACGCCGGCCTCGGCCAACAGCACGTTCATGTGACCGGGCATCCTGCCGGCGACCGGGTAGATCGCGAACGACACCTCGACCCCGGCCCCTTCGAGCAGCTTGGCCATCTCCCACACCTTGTGCTGGGCGCCGGCCACCGCCATGCCGTAGCCGGGGACGATGATCACCTTCTCCGAGGGCCTGCGCCTCACCGGTGATCGGGGTGAACAGCACGCACGTGATCGGCCGATTCATCGCCTTGGCCATCAGCTGGGTGAGTAGGGTGCCGGACGCCCCGACGACGATGCCGGCGATGATCAGTGTCGGGTTGCCCAGCACGTAGCCCCCGAAGCCGACAGCCAGACCACCGCGCCGAGTGCCAGGGCGAGCAGGAAGAACAGCCCATCCGGCGACGCCGCCGCCCAGCACGATCGCGACCGCGATCAGCACCATGTTGCGCATCCCCGCGGACGAGTCGGAGAAGGGCGCCAGCGTCCCGATCAGGATGGTGCCGGGACGCAGCGCCGCGATCGCTTCTGGGGACGGGGGCCCGATCGTCCACACGACCTCCGAGCCGGCCATCACCTCTTCGACGGACTGTGCCCAGGCGACCTCGCCGAGCGAATGGTCGGTGATGTGTGACCTGGTGGTCGCGCCGGCCTGCACCAGGTAGGGTCGCCCCGAGCGCGCGCAGCTTCGTGGCCACGTCGGGCACGAGAGGGGTACGCCGTTCGGCGGGGTCGGCGCTGACCGGGATTCCGGGAACGAAGCCCATGGCTGGGGATCTCTCCCTGTCCTTGTCGGACGTTGTCGGACGGTGATAGATCCAATCCAACCCCGCGTTGCGGGCTTGTCACATCGTCTGTGCGGGTCGTCGGGGTGCACTACGATTCTGCGGTGGATTATCGCGTTGCCGACCTGAACCTGGCCGATTTCGGACGTAAGGAGATCGCTCTCGCCGAGCACGAGATGCCTGGCCTGATGGCGATGCGGGAACGCTACGGCGACTCGAAACCCCTTGCCGGCGCCCGGATCGCGGGCTCGCTGCATATGACCGTGCAGACCGCCGTGCTGATCGAGACCTTGGTGGCGCTGGGCGCCGAGGTGCGCTGGGCGTCCTGCAACATCTTCTCCACTCAGGACCAGGCCGCCGCCGCGGTGGTGGTCGGCCCGCACGGCACCCCGGAAAATCCGCAGGGGATGCCGGTGTTCGCCTGGAAGGGCGAGACGCTGGCCGAGTACTGGGCCTGCACCGAGCAGATCATGGACTGGGGCGACCGGCGTCCGAACATGATCCTGGACGACGGCGGCGACGCCACCCTGCTGGTGCACAAGGGCGTCGAGTTCGCCAAGGCCGGGGCGGTGCCTGAGGCCGGGCCCAGCGACTCGGCTGAATACGCGGTGGTGCTGCAGCAGCTTCGGGCGTCCGGGCTGGACTGGGTGGCGATCTCGAACGAGATTCGCGGCGTCACCGAAGAGACCACCACCGGCGTCCATCGGCTGTACGAGATGGCCAAGCAGAGTGCCTTGTTGTTCCCGGCGATCAATGTCAACGACTCGGTCACCAAGAGCAAATTCGACAACAAATACGGCATTCGGCATTCGCTGATCGACGGCATCAACCGCGGCACCGACGTGCTGATCGGCGGGAAGACCGCCGTGGTCTGCGGCTATGGCGACGTCGGCAAGGGCGCCGCGGAGGCGCTGGCTGGCCAGGGCGCCCGGGTGATCGTCACCGAGATCGACCCGATCTGTGCCCTGCAAGCCTCGATGGACGGCTACCAGGTCGCCCGGCTGGACGATGTGCTCGATATCGCCGACATCGTGATCACCTGCACCGGCAACCGCGATGTGGTGACGGTCGATCAGATGGCGGCGATGAAGCATCTGGCGATCGTCGGCAACATCGGCCATTTCGACAACGAGATCGACATGGCCGGGCTGGAGAATTACCCCGGCGTCCAGCGCACCGTGATCAAGCCGCAGGTGGACCGCTGGACCTTCCCCGACGGGCATTCGATCCTGGTGCTCTCCGAAGGCCGGCTGTTGAATCTCGGCAATGCCACCGGGCATCCGTCGTTCGTGATGAGCAATTCGTTCACCAATCAGGTGCTGGCCCAGATCGAATTGTTCACCAAGACCGCGGAATATCCGACCGGCGTCTACACGCTGCCCAAGGAATTGGACGAAGAGGTCGCCCGGCTGCATCTGGACGCCCTCGGCGTCCGGCTCACCGAACTGACCCCCGCCCAGGCTGACTACCTCGGCGTCCGGCCCGAAGGCCCGTTCAAATCGGACGCCTACCGCTACTGACACCGTCCGCGTCGTCCTGCATGACGACGCGGATCACTCGTCCGGGTTTTAGCGTCTTTTCCGTGGTTCAAACCCTGGATAGGACGCTAAACCCTGGAAGTGTCGTCCGGGGTCACGTGGTCGTGCGGCGGCTGAACCTATCGATCAAGCCGGCTACCGCCACCGCGACCACGTAGACCACGAGGTCGCGGACGTCGAAGCCGGTCCCGAGCACCAACGCGATCGGTGAGAACGTCGCCGCCCACAGTCGCGGCAGCCCGGTCAGCTGGAACAGCTCGATCGCAACGCAGGCCGAGCCCGCGATGACGGCGGCGACCGCCGGAGGCGTCCGGGGGAGTGCGAAGACGACGAGCGTATAGATCAGGACGGCATACAGCGCGTCGCCGGCGATGTCGGACGACGTACCGTGCGGCCGCACGAAATGCGTAGTCAGTCCGGCCAGCACGGTGGCGGCAGCGCCGCCGGCGGCGAACAGCCGACGCCGGCCAGGGGTTGTCATCGGGCGTCGTCCGGCCGTCAGACCGGGACGCCGATCGAGCGCAGATCGCGGGCCAATCCGTCGGCGCCGGTGCTTTGCCGATGCAACACGGCACGCAGTCCGAGCTCTCGGGCGGCGATGACGTTCGCCGGGGCGTCATCGACGAAGGCAATCTGTTCGATGGGCAGCTGGAGATCGTCCACGATGGCCTGGAAGAAGGCGGCCGAAGGCTTGGCGTGACCGACCTGGTAGGAGTAATAGACCCGGTCGAAATGGCTGTTGGTGTCGGTGTGCTCCTGCATGAATCCGCCGCGCCGGCTCTGCTGATTGGTGGCCAGGCAGCAGGTGAGTCCGGCGTCCCGCACCCGGTCGACGACCGCGAAGGCGTCCGCGTCGAGGTCGATGTCGTGCCAGACCGCCAAGACGTCGGTGACCGTGCCGTCGCGGCCGGCCAGCAGCGGCTCCAGCCGGTCGGCCAGGTCGACCTTGCCGGTCAGGCAGTCGAGTTCGGCGGTGAACGCGGCCTTGACGAATCCGGGCCCGCCGAGGGCGGCGAAGCGGGCCAGCCAGTCGCCGCGCGGTGACTGCAGCACGCCGTCCGCATCGAACAGGACGGCGCGGACCGGCTGGTCGGTGACCGGGTTGCGGCTGGCGGCGAAACCGGCGAACTCGCCGAGCATCCGCGACCACTGCTGCTGCAGCGACTCGGCCTGGCCGTCCGGTGCGCCCTCGATGGTGAGCGTGGCGGTGGTTCCGGCCGCGCCCTCGGTCAGGGTCAGGACGGGATCCGCGGGCTCGGCCCAGGTGTCCTCGGTCCAGCTGAACCGGACCACCCCATCGGCGACATCCTGGATGGTGCCCGCGCCGCCCGCCCCGCCGTGACCGACCGACGCATAGCGGGCGCCGGCGACCAGGTCGGGCGCCTGGTGTCCCCAGAGCAGTTCGGGGTGGTCGGTCAACAACTGCCAAGCCGCGTCGGGGCTGGTCGGGACGTCCTGGACTAACTGCACAGCGGTGAGGGACATATCCACCATCTTGCCGCAGCCCCGTTGGCCCTCCCGATGGGCTCTCGCTGGTCGAGTCCGCCGGACGTCGAGTGCGTTGGTCGAGCTTGTCGAGACCCTGACAGCTGGGAGCCGGTGAGGGTAGCCGGAGCGGACGTCTACCATGCGCGCATGAGTGAGGTGAGCGACGCCGGACGTGGACCTGATCGTCACGTTTCCGCCGGACGCGGACATCGTCACCCTGCTCATGCTCGAGGAGCAGCTGTCCGGCCTGTTGACGGTGCCGGTGCACGTCGTTTCCTCCGGAAGCTCCGGTCCGCTTCTCGACCGGGCACTGGCCGAAGCCGTCCCGCTGTGAAAGAGGAGGATCGGGTCGAACGACGGGCTCCGCGATCCGTGCCCACGCGCTCATAGCGGGCCGAGAACCGCCTGCGGGTCGGCGTCGAGTTCGAGCGTCTCGAGCACCGTCCGCAGGCTGCGTTCCTCGTAGCGGAAGTGGCTTTCCATGATCGCCGCGATGCCTTCGAGGTGGCGGTTCAGGTCGTCCGGCGGCGCCGTCCGATCGACCGCCGCCTGCAGCCCGGCGAGCAGGTGCGCGATCATCGAATGATCCTGCCGCAGGTTGCGCAGCACCTCGCGAAGCTCGGGATGGGCCGCGGCGATCGCGGGAAACAGCTCCCGGTCTTCGCCTTCGTGGTGGCCGGTCAGCGCCACGCAGAAGCTATGGCAGAACAACAACAGGTCACGCTGCGCGGGCTCGGCGGGCTGGCCGGCGGCCAGGGCGGCGCGGGTCAGCCGCCGTACGTCGCGCAACCGTTGGTGCACGGTACGCAGTTCGTTGTTCCAGGCGATCAGCCTGGCCTTCTCGCCCTCAGTCACGCGAGGGCGAAGGGGTCGACGCGATCATCGTCGTCTCCTTCGTGTCCGACGCCTCCATGCCTGACACTGTCTGCCACCGGCACGCGACGCTGACCGCAGACTACCCCGATCGGCCCGGTCACGCCCACCAGCGGCTGCTGGTGAAGGATCTCGTTCGTGAGGTCGCGGGACGCCCGCTCTGGTGCCAGACTGGCCAGGACGGCAGCAGGAGGTGGGTGACGTGTTCCGATCGTTACGCGAGTTCAAGAATCCCGCGACCTATTTCGGACGGTTCATCGTCCAGTTCGCGCTGGCCTTCTCGGCCTGCGTGGTCGCCGCGGTGATCGCGTTCGCGTTGGGCCGCGACGACCTGGCGCTGGCCGGGCTATGGGCGTTGGCGTTCAGCACGCTGTTCGGGCTGATCCGCGCCAAGCTGACCAGTCCGGGTGCCCCGTTCTGGGGCTCCCCGTTCACGCATTCAGCGGGCTAACCGGCCGGCTTGGTTCGCCCCGGTCGGTGCGGAGCGGCCACGTCCAGGCGGAGCGCAGGATGAAGGCCAGAATCAGCACTTCGAGCACGATCGCGACGACGTAGAAGAACATCCAGGACGACTCTCCGACCGCATTGAACATCGCGTAGGGAATGTTCAGCGATGCCACGACGAGATTGACCATGCGGTTCGCCCGTGCGGGCAGCGTCATCGAGAGCAGAATCATGAAGATCGGGATCGACATGAGGCAGAGGAAGACGGTCATCAATGTCGGGCTGATGTCGAACGTGAAGACGACGCCGGCCATGATGGTGTCGATGACGCCGGGCTTGTACAGGGCGAGGTAGTCGACGTAGAGATAGACGAACATGAAGCTGGTCCAGGCCGCCGCGAGTTTGACCTGCACCGGCATGCGCACATCGTCCAGCGTGCTCAGCGACGGCAGATTCTCCCGTGTGGTCGGCGATTGCGATGTTCTCATCACGATGATCCTTTGCTTGATCGAATGGGGTTCGATTGAGTGGTGCTGCCAGCTTCATGGACGCCGCCGGCGGGCACATCGGCACGAGAGCCAGTCTTCGACCTGCCCGTTGGCACAGCCGGACTCTCGTACTTTCGGCCGATACGCCGCCGACGCGGCGTCCCTAGGCTGACCGGGTGGCCGCCAATGCACTCGTCTCGCTGTGGGCCGAACCGCGACCCGCGGACGCCCCGCAGCGCGGGCTGGGGGACTGGGCCCTGGCCGCGGCGCTGATCTGCTGGTCCGTGGCCGAAGTCGTGCTTCGCCAGGATCTGGCGTCGGGCCCGCTGGTGCTGGTCGCCGTCCTCGCGGTCGCCGGCGCACTGCTGTGGCGACGCACCCACCCGCTGATCGCGGTCGTGGTGTCCTTCGGCGCCTTGACGATCGTCGACGGCATCAGAATCGCCACCGGGGCGCCGGGCGTCCTGCCGGACAGCATGCTGGTGACGCTGATCTTGGCCTACGCCCTGTGCCGGTGGGGCTCCGGCCGGGAAGCCGCCGGCGGCCTCGGCGTCATCCTGCTCTGGGTGGCCGTCACCAACGTCGCCGACGCCACCGGTCTGGCCCACGCGGTCGGGGGATCCGCGGTCTTCCTGTTCGCCGCCGCGCTCGGCGCCGCGATCCGCTATCGCGCGAAGATCCGCGTCCGGGACCTCGACCAGGCCAAGGCCCGCGAACGCGAACAGCTCGCCCGCGAGCTCCACGACACCGTCGCCCACCACGTGTCGGGCATCGCCATCCAGGCCCAGGCCGGACGTGCGATCGCGGCGTCCGATCCCGAGCGCGCCGTCGAGGCCCTGGCGGTCATCGAGGACGCCGCCACCCGCACCCTGACCGAGCTGCGCGCCATCGTCGGCGTGCTCCGCGCCGCCCAGGACGCCGAGTTCGCGCCGCAGCCGCGCGTGGCCGAGGTCGCGCGGCTCGCCACCGACGGCCGGACGCGTCCCCGCGTGACGGTGACGCTCTCCGGCGAGGTGGACGACCTCAGCCCGGCGGTCGGAGCCGCGATCTACCGGCTCGCCCAGGAGTCGATCACCAACGCGCGACGGCATCCCCGGCACGCCACCCAGGTCACCGTCGCCGTCATGGGCGACGTCGACCGGGTGCGGCTGACGATCGACGACGACGGCTCCTGTGGCGCGGGCGTCCGGGGCGGCGCGATGGGCTACGGCCTGGTGGGCATGCGGGAATGCGCCGCACTGCTCGGCGGCACCTTCCACGCCGGCCCCGTCGCCGAGCCGGCTGGCGGTTCGAGGCGGACCTGCCCCGAACCAGGGAGCCACAGTGAGCATCAGGGTCCTCATCGCCGACGACCAGCACATCGTCCGCACCGGACTGACGATGCTGCTCGACGCCCAACCCGGACATCGAGGTGGTCGGCACGGCCGCGGACGGACGCGAAGCGGTCCGCCTGGCGCTGCAGCTGCGTCCCGACGTCGGACTGTTCGACATCCGGATGCCGGTGCTGGACGGCATCGAAGCCACCCGCCGTCTCGCCGGCCCCGACGTCGCCGACCCCCTGCCGATCGTGATCATCACCACCTTCGACCTCGACGAATACGTCCACGGGGCGCTCAAGGCCGGCGCCCGCGGCTTCCTGCTCAAGGACGCCGGACCCGCCCTGCTGACCCAGGCCATCCACGCCGCCACCAACGGGGACGCCCTGATCGCGCCCAGCGTGACCGTCCGGCTGCTCGCCGCGTTCGCCCACGCTCAGGCCGCGCCGCCGAGGCAACCGATAGAGCCGCTGACCGCCCGCGAGGAGGAGGTCCTGGTGCCGGTCGCCCTCGGCCGCACCAACAATGAGATCGCCGCCGAGCTTCACATCACCCCGAGCACCGTCAAGGCCCACATCGCCAGCCTGATGCGAAAACTCGGTGCCCGAAACCGCGTCGAGGTCGCCATCTGGGCCTTCGAGACCGGACGCACCTGACGCCGCTCAGGCCGAATCGACGATGTCCAGTCGAGCCATCCGGCCGTCCGGGCCACCAATGATCAGGTAGCGCCCTGCATCGTCGGCCCAGATCGAGGTGGCGGGAGTTGCGGTGAACAGGCACTGGATCTCGGTGCCGGTGCCCGGATCCCAGATCCGGACTGTCTCATCACTACTCGTGGTGGCCAGCAACGTTCGATTGTCATGCGTGAAGCTTGCGATCCCTGTTATCGAGCTGGAATGGCCGGCGAGGGGCCGTCCGACTGGTCTCCCCGTTTCGGGGTCCCAGATACGCACTGTCACGTCCATGCCGGTGGTCGCCAGGCGCGGGTGATTGTTGTGATTGAAACCGGTGATCCGTGTAACCGCGCCGGTGTGACCGGTGAGGGCATCTCCGACCTGTTCGTTGGTGTCGGGGTCCCAGACTCGGGCTGTCTTGTCGTCGCTGGCGGTGGCGAGCAGAATCCGGCCGTCTTGGCGAGCGAAGCTGACAATCCCGCTCATCGAATTAGTGTGGCGGGTGAGGAACTGTCCGATCTGCTGGCCGGTGTCAGGATCCCAGATCTGCACCGTCTCATCGCGACCGGTGGTGGCGAGCAGAGTCTGGCCGTCTTGGCGAGCGAAGCTGACAATCCCGCTCACCGGATTAGTGTGGCGGGTGAGGAACTGTCCGATCTGCTGGCCGGTGTCAGAGTCCCAGACTCGGACTGTCTTGTCCTTGTCGTTGCTGGCGGTGGCGAGCAGGGTCCGACCACCGTGGTGGGTGAAGCTGGTGATTCCGGTCACCAGGATGGCCTCGTTGGTGAAGCTGGGGATTCCAGTCACCCGGCTGGTGTGGTCGGTGAGGGGGTGTCCGATCTGCTGGCCGGTGTCAGGATCCCAGATCCGCACTGTCTCATCCCAGCTGGTGGTGGCAAGCAGGGTGCGGCTCCGCTGGGTGAAGCCGGTAATCCGCGTAACCGCGCCGGTGTGGCCGGCGAGTGGGTGCTCGACCTGCGCCTCGGTAGCGTGGGGATCCCAGATCCGTAATGTCCGATCATTATTCGTGGTGGCTAGCAGATTCCGGTCACGGATAGTAAAACTGGTGATTCCTGACATTTCTCCGGTGTGTCCGGTGAGTGGCTTTCCGACCTGTTCGCCAGTGTCGATATCCCAGACTCGGACTGTTCCGTCGTTGCTGGCGGTGGCGAGGCGGAGTCGGCCGTGATGGGCAAGGGTCGTAACTCTGATCTGCGGGTGAGTGTGTCCGGTGAGCGGCTTGCCCACCCGTTCACCGGTGTCGATATCCCAGATTCGGACTGTTTTGTCGTAGCTGGTGGTGGCGAGGCGGAGTTGGCCGTCCTGGGTAAAGCTGGTGATTCCGCTCAACCCGTAGGAGTGATCGTGATCGGTGCGGAGTGATCGCACCCGTCGGCCGGTGGCGGGATCCCAGATTCGGACCGTCCTGTCGTTGCTGGTGGTGGCGAGGCGGAGTTGGCCGTGGTGGGTAAAGCTGGTGATTCCGTTTACTACCTGGGCGGGATCGGTGAGGAGCGATCTCGCCCACCGGCAGGTGTCGAGGTACCAGATGTGTACTATCCCGTCGTAGCCGACAGTGGCGAGCCGGGGTCGACCGTGGTAAATGAAGGTGGTGAGCCCGATGACCGACTTAGCGTGGCCGGTGAGAGGTTGTCCGATCTGTTGGCCGGTGTCGGGATCCCAGATGCGCACGGTCCGGTCGTAGCTGGCGGTGGCGAGCCGGACCTGACCGCAGTCGACAAAGCTCGTGATCGAGGTCACGGCGAGCGTGTGACCAATCAGGGTTTGCCCGACCTGTTCACCAGTACTCGGATCCCAGAGGCGAATACGGTGATCATTGCCGCCGGTTGCTAGCAGATGTGGTCCATGAGGCCGCTCAACGCTAGTGAGACAGGAGACGCTGGCGTGGCAGAGGACGTTGGGGTTGCTCGGCCAGTGTGCCCAGCGGGGCTGAAGCGACCCGGTTGGTGAAGGGCCGGGGAGTTGGCGGGCAGCCCGAGCGAAAGCCAAGCTGAGCGTTCGGTCGGCGATTGGTGCATCCGCCAGGTAGGGCTCGACAGTGCTCCAGGCGGTCAGCCCGGCCACATCGGGCTCATCGGGCAGCGGCAGTCCGAGTCGTCCTCGTACCAGGCCGCTGGTCTCCCAGGGCAGGAACTCGGGTGGCACGATCTGGTCCTCCAGACATTGCCCCTGAGCTGCGTGCTCGATGAGGTGGCGCCGGAGGTACGGCTCGGGCGCGGGATATTCCTTGTCCGAACTGGAAGGCAGTAAGCCGGACAGCCTCTCTGCGATTCGTGCATGCACCGCCGTCGGTTCCTCCGCTACTTCGGCTGTGTCTCCGAGCAGCTGGTGGTGATTGGCGCGCAATGTCTCGGCGAGCCGTTCGTGCACCGGGCGGTAGACCCGCCGGTCGTCTTCGTTGTCCTCGGTGAGGTAGCCGCTGAGCCGTCCGGTGAGAGCGGATTCGATCACCGCATCTGTGTTCGGGATCTGCTCGTCGGCTACGGCCTCGGCGACTGCTGGCCAGATGTCCGCCCACGGCAGGCCTCGGCCGAAGGAGAACGCGGTGGCTCGCAGCACCGCAAGCGTGTGGTCGGGATGGAGTCCACCAAAGTCACGAAGATCGTCCCGGAGCAGGCCGACGGTTCCTTCGGCCAGGGATCGCAGCCAGTCCGGATCGGTCAGGTCGGGTGGCTGCTCGCTGTTCAGCAGGCGATGGGCTGCCAGTCGGGCGTCCAGGAACGAGGGGGACACGGAGCGGGCGATGATGCCGGCGGCCGTGGCACGCAACTCTGGATCTGCGCGGTACCGGGCACCGGCGCTCTGACCGCCTGAACGCGAGAGCACGGCCTCGACGTATTCGGCGATGTCGGCCGTGGACTCATCGTCAGAGCGCAGTATGTCGGTCTGGGGAAGTGCATCGCGGAGCAGCGCAAGCAAAGAGCCAGGCTGGCCCTCCGGGCCGGGGCTGCGAACGCCGATCGCGAAGCGCAGCGGATGTCCACCCTCAGCGTTGGTGTGCGTCGCGAGCGGGATGAGGAGGTCGGCGACCACACGGAACGGATCGCTTGCCTCATCGAGGCCGTCCAGCACCACTGTCGCCGTTGCATTGCCGACCTTGGTGACGATCGACTCACGAAGCTGTGCCGCCGTCCAGTCGGCCGGGGTCGACGTGACGCCCAGGCCCTGCGCGACGGAGCGCAATAGGTCCAGCGAACTCTGATTGCGGGCGAGCAGCGCAACCCGGACGCTTCCGTCGGGCGGAATGGTCTCGGGTGTGTGCTGGCGAATAGCGTCAACGGCCGCGCTATAGCCGGGATTGGACAGAAATGCCGGGTCGGACAGGGTGACCGCCCGCGCCAGCAGTGCGGACTTGCCGCTGCCTGCCATGCCCGTCACCACGAGATTTCCGGTGTCGTGGCGCAGAAAGTCGGCGATTGTGGTGGCCAACTCGCGCCGGCCGGAAAAGTACCAGCCGGCGTCGTCGCCATCCGTACGGCCGCTGGCGCGATCCAGCCAGTAGTGGAGATCGGCGGGGCTGGCCGCCACCTCGGCGATCTGCGGCCGGACCACTCGCCGGGGCGGCCGGTAGGCCGGGTTTGGCAATGCCAGACAGGGCTCTTCCGTTGGTGTCTGCGGATGAATTTTGTGCGGTCGCAGTCGGTCGGCGTCGAGATCTGTCGCGGCCGCATTGAGCGCGCTGGTGAACTGATCGACGGTCAAGTGCGGGGCAAGGTTGCCGGTCTTCCGTGCGGTCAGCCGCTGTCGGGCCGCGGAGAGGAGTTCCCGGAGCTCCAAGACTCGCGGACTCTGGTCAAAATCGCCGATGGTGATGACGCTGATGGTGTCCAGGCTGCGTCGGGCCGGTTTGAGGTCCTTGATCACCCAATGCAACTCATCTGTCGTGGAGTTGCCGAAGCAGCTGCTGATCAGCACCACAATGTGTTCCGCGTCCGACGCGAGCACCTGCTCGACGATATCGGCCGTCCTGATGTGGCCCCGGTGAGGATAATCGTCGTCGCCGTCCGGCATGCACAGATAGTGGCGTCCGGAAACGGTTCGCAAACCGTGGCCGGTCAGGCATAGAACGAGGACGTCGCCGGGGCCGGCATGGGCGAGGCGCTCGCTGGCGATCAGTTGGTGAACGTCGTCACGGGTGCTGATGAACGGCTCGATCACGGTGAAGCGGTCGTCGCCGAGTTCTTCGTGCGCCCACCATTCCCGCAGTTCGGCGACCTGGGCGTCCATCCCGTTGGCGAAGTCCGGCGCCGCGTCCGGGTAGTCGCGCACGGCGACGACCACCAGCCGCCGGCTGTCCGGCTGGGTGGTGGGGGAGTCCGGGGCGGCGGGCTCTCGCCTGACTGCGTTCGTCGTGACCTCCCTATGCCGCACGGCACCGACGCCGTAGCCAAAGATCTACCATGCAGGAAATGTCCTGCGTGCGCTGGGCGACGCCCCGTCGACAGTCCTAGCGAAGAGCCATCTATCCGGTGGTCGAGCTTGTCGAGACCCTGAACCCCGTCGCGTGGGCTCAGTGGTTTCTTATCTGATCGGTGCCCGACGAGGAATGTCGAACGGCTCGCCGTACGAGGCTCAGGGAATACGATGCCCAGCATGATGGGGGGACTTCCTGAGCCGATGACCTACGGTGCGACCCACGATCTGATCGTGGTGGTGCCTGGAATCATGGGCTCGGCGCTCAAGGACCGCGACAGTGGCCGGCTGGTCTGGGGCTTCGCCGAGGCGAAGTGGTGGGTGGACGCTTGGAACCCCATGGGGCAGGGACTCACCCCACTGGCGCTGACCGATGCGGAACTCGAGGCGCTGCATGGCGGCGGGTACGAGCCTTCGACGGCGCGGATCAAGCCGGCTGGGTTGCTGCATGGCCCCATCCCGGCGTTCGCGCCGATTCTGGGAGGCATTGAGCCGTACACCAGGCTGGTCAAGGAACTGAAGAAGGCCGTCATCCACGAGGCGGCCGCTCTGGAATTCGCCTACGACTGGCGCCTCCCGACTGCGTTCAACAGCCAACTGCTCGACGTCGCGATCCGGTGCCGACTGAAGGAGTGGCGGAAGCATGAGAAGCACGCGGAGGGACGACGCCTGCACCCCGAGCAGCGCGACGCCCAGGTGGTGATCGTGGCGCATTCGATGGGCGGACTGGTCGCCCAAGGTCTCGGCACGATCACGGGAGCCCTCGACAATGTGCGTCAGGTGATCACCCTGGGCACGCCCTTCTACGGCGCGGTGGCGGCACTGTCGATGCTGGAGACCGGCGAAGCCCCGCCGGTCAGTACGATCTTGCCGCGCACGCGGCTGCGCGATGTGGCGCGGACGATGCCGGGCGTCTACGACCTTCTGCCCAGATTGCGGTGCCTGCTGGTGCCCTCCGACGAGGTCGGTGAGGATGTGATCGCGGTCACGCCAGGTCACGTGGCCGCCATCGGTGCCAGCCGTGATCTGGCGCAGGCTGCCGCCGACCGTTTCCAGGCACGCAAGGACGTGCGGCTTCCCCAACTGCAAGCGCATGTAGGGACGCATCAGCCGACCGCGCAGAGCGCACGGATCGAGCACGGTCACGTCATCGGACAGCCGCACTACTACAAGTTCGGTGCCGATGGCGTGATTCGGGACGACCGGATCGGCCAGCCTGTCCGGTTCACCGATGGCGAGGGGGACGGCACGGTGCCGTGGCGATCAGCGCGGCCGTTGGAGCACGATCGAATCTCGTATCGACCGCAGCAGCACGGCGCATTGGCATCCTCCGGAGAATCCATCAAGGCCATCGTCTCCCACGTCAAGGACGAGCCAGTGGGTGATCGTTTGGGTAGGGGAGACATCGGCATCGAGGTGCCGGACGTTGTCCTGGCGGGGCAACCGGTCGAGATTCGAGTGACCGGAGAGGCCGATCCAGCACGAGTCACCTGCCAGATCACCGACCTCGGTGACCCCACCGGCAGAGCCGGTCGCCAGCCGAAGGCCTCGCGGCGCGGGGAGGACCTGGTTGCCGAGGCGTTTCTGGGGCCCGGTCTCTACCGTGTCGCAGCGAAGTTGAAGGCCGGCGGCCGGGACGCGGTCAGTCAGGTGGTGCTGGTGATGGAATCCGAATGAGCGGCTCAACAGAAGGAGTGGGCACGGTCCTGCACTACCCCTTTGACTTCAGCGACTACCGGGATCCGGACAATCAGAAGGTTGAAGCAGACGTTGCTGCTGCGGACGTCACTCGGGTGCTACAGGATCTTCTCGGAGGCGAGGTCGTCGAGTGGCCGGGAGCCCGCGGGAGCGGAGAAGCCCTTGCGAGACTCAAGGAGTTCGCCCGATTGACGCACACGTGCTCCCTGGTCTGGGTAGGCCATGGCGCGTCCGACGACAACGAGGCTTCGGTGCTCATACCAGGCATCGCCGGATCGTCAGAAGACGACGAGTTCACTCCGGAGGCATTCGCCCTGCATCTGCGTAATCAGCAGAGCCGACGACACGGGCGCGCAGACGAAGCATGGACGATGGTCGTCATTGAAGCATGTGGGGCAGGCCGCTTTGTTCAGTTGGTTGCGGCCGAGCTGCTCCGTCGTCGAAGTGGTCAGCGGATCGCGCTGGTCGGCGTCGGATCACCCGATGGCCCAGGACACCTCGGTGAAGCGGCGAAGATACTCGGACAGGTCGTGAGAAGCACACTCACCCGGAATGACACCGAGGTGGCGGTCTCCGACTTGCTTGCGGAAGTGGAGCGGCGACTCGGAGACCACGACGGGGCGACCTATGCGCTCGGAGTTGCGTCGTGTCGCATCCGCCGAGCAGGTATCCCGGTCACCGCAACCTTGGATGTCTACGCACGGCTCGAAGCAGTACTGCAGCAACTTCCGGAGCGGGAGCGCTCTCATTTCGCCCGTAAGGGCATGGGTGCCGATTTCGGCGAGTTCACCTGGTCATTCGTCGGACGACGTGACGAGCGTCGCCGAGTTGTGGAACACCTGAGCACGGGCAGTGGACTGCTGGCAGTGACCGGGCCCGCCGGCTCAGGGAAGTCGGCCGTCCTCGGCAACGTGTTGCTCCGGGCTCGGCCCAAGGTCCGCGAGCTGCTCGTTGAAGCCGGGCTGCTGGACAACGATCCGGTCACCGAACGGGAACGGGATCTGACCATCGACGGCGTCTTGCACGTTACCGGGATGACCCACGACGAGGTGGCGGAGTCGCTGGCCGGGCAGCTCGGCGCGGATCTCTCTTCAGCGAACAAACGCGGGGCACCACCGGCAGGCGGCGAACTGGCCAACCGTCTCGTCGCGGCCGTCGAAGCGAATCGACGTCAAGGACGGGTCGTGGTGGATGCGCTGGACGAGGCCCGCGACCCACTGAGCATCGCGGGATTGCTTCGCCGGGTTGCGGAGGCGGGTGTATCCCTGGTGGTCGGTACACGTGCCTCGACCCGCGAGGGGGTGGACCACGCCACCCACGACCGCGAACTGCTAGAGGAACTTGGAGTGGCGAGCGATCTGACCTTGGTCGTCGGCCGTGATCCGGACGCGCTGGCGGCGTACGTGAACCTCACCTGCGCACGCGAGGGCATATCGGATCACTTGCGTGCTCTCTTGCTCAAGGAAGTGTGCGCGCCGACCTCTGACACCGCAGCCGGAAGGGAGCGGCAGTTCCTCTTTGTCCGCCTACTGGTGCATGAGTTGGTTGCTCGGCAACGCCTCGGCAAGGACCCGACTGAGGCGGCTCCCGAGTTGCTGGAGGGAACCCATCGAACCGTGTTTGCGGCGGCCGTGGCCCGGCTCCGCGAGCATGCCCCCACCGCCGCCAGTCTGCTCGAAGCTCTGGCCTACGCGCGTGGCGCGGGATTGCCACGCCTCGGTGGAATCTGGGAGTTGGTGGCATCTGTGGTGCATGGAGCTTCGGTGGCCCCCCTCGACATCGACGAAGCTCTCTCGTTGCTGGCCCCCTACGTGGTGCTCGACGCCGAGAACGGACGCTCCGTCTATCGACTGGCCCACCGCACCTTCGTGGAGTACTTCGAGCAGGAATGGGGCGACAACCGGGAGACCAGCGAACTGGCCGTCGTACGCGGTCTGATCGAGTCTGCGAACGATGTGCTCGCCAGTGCAACCCCCACCACAGATCGGAACCTCGACGCCTATCTGGTCTCGCACCTCGCAGCGCACGTTGGCGCCGCAGGAGCTCCCGGCTGGCAACTGCTTGCCGACCATGAACCGCTGCTCGATGTCATCGACCCACGCACGGTCGCGAGCGAGGTCATGGCGTCGGGGATCGTGGAGAACATTCCGACCGCTATTGCATCCGTAACGATGGGAGCACACCTGCTGGCCTCGTGCAGCCCTTCCGATCGCCGCGGCGTTCGGCAGCTGGTAGGTGCTGGTGTCACCGGCCAGCTGGTCGCCGAACCCTCGGAGTCGGCTACTTGGTGGGTGCGGTCGGCAGCACGTTCTAGTGGTCCTGTTCACCGCACCCTTGCTGGCCACACCGACCGGGTTAATGGAATTGCAATCTTCACTCATCAGGGTCGGGATCTACTTGCGACGAGTGCGGGTCAGGTGGTTCGGATTTGGGCTCCTGATACCGGTCGGCAGGTTGGCCTGCCTCTTGTGGGTCATACCAGCGGTGTTAGTGAGATTGCCAGCTTTACTCATCGGGATCGAGTCTTGCTTGCTATAGGCGCGGGTCGAGTGGTGCAGATTTGGGATCCTGGTACTGGTGAGGCGGTGGGGAGACCTCTTGCGGGCCACGCTGGCCGGGTGAGCGGGATTGTCAGTTTTCCTTGCCAGGGCAGAGTCTTGCTTGCTATAGGCGCGGGTCGAGTGGTGCAGATTTGGGATCCTGGTACTGGTGAGGCGGTGGGGAGTCCTCTTGCGGGCCACGCCGGCTTGGTGAGCGGGATTGTCAGCTTTACTCATCAGGGCCGGACCTTGCTTGCCACCACTAGCTGGGATAGGACGGTGCGGATTTGGGATCCTGGAACCGGTCGGCAGGTCGTACAATCTCTCATTGGCTCCACCAGTGGACTGAGGATTGTCAGTTTCATTCATCAAGGCCGCGCGCGACTCGCCACCACAAACCGCGATCGGACGGTGCGGATTTGGGATCCTGATAGTGGTGCACAGGTTGGCCAGCCTCTTACTGGCCACACTGGCCGGGTGAGCGGGATTGTTAGTTTCACG
>NZ_JASGEF010000007.1:0-321490 GCF_047606665.1 Micropruina sp.
GGCGGGATGAGCTGCGGCCCCCAGATCTTGTGGGCGTACTGGACGTACGGCGCAAGATTTGGGGGCCGCAGATCGCCCGTCCGGGTGCGCCGCAGCCGGGACATGATTGATCAGCGGTTCCTTAGGCGGCGGGGTCTCCCGCGATCCCATCCTCCTGTACGCTGCGATCCCTCTTTTATACAATGAGGGCATGTTCACCATCAGCGCATCCGAGGCACGGAAGAGCTTCGCCGCGATCATCGAGACTGCGCAGCGCGAGGCGGTCGTCGTCGAGCGCCGTGGCGAGGCCCAGGCTGTCGTGCTCAGCCCCGCGGAGTACGAGCGACTCCTGGAGGTGGCTGAAGAAGCTGAAGACATCGCCGCATTCGACGCCGCGATGGCCGAGGAAGGCCCGAACATCCCGTGGGAGCAGGTCAAGGCCGACCTCGGGTGGTGACCCGATGCCATATCAGATCGAGGTCCGGCCGGCGGCACTCCGTGCCCTGAAACGCATCGACCATCAGGACCAGGCGCGCATCCGCGGTGCGATCGCCCTGCTCGCCGTCGACCCCAAACCTCCAGGCGCGAGACCACTCCGCGGCCGTGAGGGTCTGCGCATCCGGGTCGGCAGCTACCGGATCATCTACCTGGTCGAGGACGACCGGCTGCTCGTCGTGGTCGTGACGCTCCGCCACCGCCGCGACGTGTACAAACCAGGGTCGTAGCCTCGATTCGCGGCACGTCGCGACGGCGCGCGCAATCTGGCGCAAACAAGGATCAGGATCGGGCTGGAACAGACCGGCCCGTTCCAGATCGTTATGTGCAGCTACCAACCGCTGCGCGGCTCAATCCGCGCCGAAGCGGCGCAGCCGCAGGCTGTTCAGCACCACGAACACCGACGACAACGCCATCGCGGCACCGGCGATCATCGGATTCAGGAACCCCAGGGCCGCCAGCGGGATCGCGGCGACGTTGTAGGCGAAGGCCCAGAACAGGTTGCCCTTGATGGTGGCGAGGGTGGCACGGGACAGCCGGATCGCGGTGGCGGCCAGCCGCAGGTCGCCGCGCATCAGGGTCAGGTCGGACGCCGCGATCGCCGCGTCCGTGCCGGTGCCCATCGCGATGCCCAGGTCGGCCTGGGCCAGCGCGGCGGAGTCGTTGACCCCGTCGCCGACCATCGCCACCTGGCTGCCGTCGGCCTGCAGCCGCTTGATCTCGGCCAGCTTGTCCGCGGGCAGCACCTCGGCGATCACCTGCTCGATGCCGACCTCGGCGGCCACCGAGTCGGCTACCGTGCGGGCGTCCCCGGTGAGCAGCACCGGGGTGAGGCCCAGCGCTTTCAGATCGGCGATGGCGTCGGCGGAGGTGTCCTTGACCGCGTCCGCGACGGCGATCATGCCGACCAGTTCGCCGTCGACCGCGACCACGACGGCGGAGTGTCCCTTGCCCTGCGCAGCGGTGAAGGCGGTGACCACCGGTGATGCGACCGTAAGATCGGCCCCGACCAAGGCCGGGGTGCCGACCAACACCTGACGGCCGTCGACGACGGCGCTGATGCCGCGTCCGGGCAGATTCCGGAAGTCGCTCACCGTCGCGTCGGAGGCCACGTGCTCGGCGATCGCCCGTGCGATCGGGTGCTCGGAGGCCGATTCGGCCGCCCCGGCCAGCCGCAGCCAGCCGGCGTCCGGACCTTCGCCGACGGACTCGACCACGGCCATGGTGCCGGTGGTGACGGTGCCGGTCTTGTCCAGCACGATGGTGCTCACAGCCTTGGTGCGTTCCAGGATCTCCGAGCCCTTGATCACGATGCCGAGCTGGGCGCCGCGTCCGGTGCCGACCAGCAGCGCGGTCGGGGTGGCCAGGCCGAGAGCGCAGGGGCAGGCGATGATCAGCACCGCCACCGCGGCCGAGGAGGCGAACGCGAAGCCGGCACCGGCCAGCAGCCAGCCGGCCAGGGTGAGCACGGCCAGGCCGATCACCACCGGCACGAATACCGAACTGATCCGGTCGGCCAGCCGCTGCACGTTCGCCTTGCCGGTCTGGGCCTGCTCGACCAGCCGGGCGATGTGCGCCAGCTGGGTGTCGGCACCGACCCGGGTGGCTCGGACGACGAGGCGTCCGTTGGCATTCACGGTGGCTCCGATCACGGCGTCGCCGGGACCGACGTCGACCGGCACCGACTCGCCGGTGACCATCGACGCGTCCACCGCGGAACTGCCCTCGACCACCTCGCCGTCGGTGGCGATCTTCTCCCCCGGTCTCACCACGAAGGTGTCGCCGGGCTTGAGGAAGTCGACCGGGACGCGGGTCTCAACCCCGCCCCTCAGCAGGGTCGCCTCGGTGGCACCCAGCTGCAGCAGGGCCCGGACGGCTTCGCCGGCGCGCTGCTTGGAGCGGGCCTCGAACCAGCGTCCGAGCAGCAGGAAGGTGATGATGCCGACGACCGCCTCGAAGTAGACGCTGCCCTCGCCGGTGCCGCGCATCAGCATGAACTCGAAGCCGTGGGTGTAGCCGATCATGCCGGCATGGCCGAAGAACAGCGCGTACAGCGACCACCCCAGGGCGGCGGTGGTGCCCAGGCTTATCAGGGTGTCCATGGTGGTGGCCAGATGCCGGGCGTTGACCAGCGCCGAGCGGTGGAACGGGTAGCCGGCCCAGGCGTAGACCGGAATGGTCAGCACCAACGACAGCCACTGCCAGCCAGGGAATTGCCAGGCCGGAACCATCGCCAGCACGATTACCGGGACCGCCAGCACGGCGCTGACGATCACCCGGGTCTGGAGCTGTTTGGCGTGGTCGACCTCGGGTTTGGCCGGGTCGGGCAGCGCGGCGTGGTAGCCGGCCTGCTCGACGACGGCGATCAGCTCGGCCACCGGGATCGGGGCGTCGGTGAGCACCCGCGCCTTCTCGGTGGCGTAGTTGACCGAGGCGGTTACGCCGTCCACCTTGTTGAGCTTCTTCTCGATCCGGGCCGCGCACGAGGCACAGGTCATGCCATCGATGTCGAGCTCGACCGATTGATGCTGCGTGGTGGTCATGTCCTTCTTCGTTCGTGAGTTCTATCGATTGGCAACAGGGCGACCGGCTCTTCTCAGGCCCGCATGCAACCGAGCCCAGCCCCGAGGTCACACGACCGTGTAATCGCCCGCCTCCGCCACTGCTTCGACGATCCGGTCGAAGTCGACCGGGGCGTCCGAGACGACGGTCAGCTTGCCGCCCTCGAGGACGACGACGGCGTCGGTGACACCGGGGATCTGCTTGACCTCTTCAGTGACGGCGGCGACGCAATGACCACATGTCATGCCTTCGACGGTGTAGGTGCTTTCCATGACGATTCTCCTTCGTTCGGTGGGATCAGGATCGGACGAGCCGCGCGATCGCGTCACGTGCCTCGGCCAGTTTGGTTTCGGCCTCCTCGCCACCCTCGCGGGCGGCGCGGACCACGCAGTGCCGCAGGTGGTCGTCCAGCAGTTCCAGAGCCAGCGACTCCAGCGCCCTGGTGGTGGCCGAGATCTGGGTCAGGATGTCGATGCAGTAGCGCTCGTCGACCACCATGCGGGACAGCCCGCCGACCTGACCTTCGATCCGGCGCAACCGCTTGAGGTAGGCGTCCTTGCTGGTCAGGTAGCCGTGCCCGGCATGCGCGGTTTCGTCCGGATTCTCGGCAAAACCCGGTTCTTCGTGGGACGAGTGGGACATATGTGGCTCCTGCTTCTACGACACTGGGACTCAACCACTTGCAGTATACCCCCCATGGGTATACAAGCAACTGGTCCAGCTGTGGACAACCATGACACCGTGAGCCGTCAAACAGACTCCAGCCCTTCTGTCAAGCCGGAATCAACCTGGGGTGACTGATGAGACACCTACCTGAAGTAGTCCAGCAGCGATACCAAAGCGCCTTGTCAGAGCGACAATAACGGGAGGATAAATTTCTCATCCACCACCCTGACGGCGCGTCGTACACAGGCCACACGCCGTGGCTCCACAGAATCCACAGACCCTGGAAGAAGTTGTGGATAACTTCCGTTGGACGACACTCCGACAGCCGGTCTATCGTCGGGCGATACGTCGCACAGATTGCCCTGTGCGACCAGCGCGAGGGATCGCATTCGAACTGGCGAACGACAGCCAAATGAAAGTGTCAGAGCGCCTGGCTAGCCTGCCAGGCGTAGGGATGGTTGCGCATACGAGGAGGGGTCATGTCCGTCGCATCGCTCCCTCCGTACGAGGAGGATCCGCGCGACTACGGCGGTCCCGACCGGACGCCGCCGCAGGACGTCCAGGCCGAGCAGTCGGCGTTGGGCGCGATGCTGTTGAGCAAGGACGCCATCGGCGACGTCGCCGAGATCGTCCGGGGCCGCGACTTCTACCTGCCCAAGCACGAGCAGATCTTCGACGCGATCATCGACCTTTTCGGACGCGGTGAGCCGGCCGACGCGATCACCGTCGCCGACGAGCTGGCGAAGCGGGGCGAGCTCGGCAAGATCGGCGGTCACATCTATCTGCACGACCTGCTGTCGATGGTGTCGATCGCGTCGAACGCCAGCTTCTACGCCGAGATCGTCAAAGAGAAGGCGGTGCTGCGGCGGCTGGTCGAGGCGTCCATCAAGATCAGCCAGATGGGCTACGCCGGCGGCGGCGAGGTGTCCGACATCGTCGACCGGGCCCAGCAGGCGATCTACGAGGTGGCCGAGGGCAAGACCTCCGACGACTACGAGCCGCTGAGCGTGCTGATGGAACGCACCCTCGACGAGATCGAGTCGCTCAGCCAGCACGGCGTGCTGGCCGGGGTGCCGACCGGCTTCATCGAACTGGACGAGCTGACCAACGGTCTGCACGCCGGCCAGATGATCATCGTCGCCGCCCGTCCCGGCATGGGCAAGTCGACGCTGGGGCTGGATTTCGCGCGTGCGGCGTCCATCAAGAACAAGCTGACCAGCTGCTTCTTCTCGCTGGAGATGGGCAAGAGCGAGATCGTCCAGCGGCTGATCTCGGCCGAGGCCGGGGTGCCGCTGAACCACATCCGGAAGGGTCAGATGTCCGACGACGACTGGCAGCGGATCGCCCGCAAGACCGGCGAGGTGTCCAGCGCCCCGCTGTTCATCGACGACTCGCCGAACCTGACCATGATGGAGATCCGGGCCAAGGCGCGCCGGCTCAAGCAGCGGCACGACCTGAAGCTGGTGATCGTCGACTACATGCAGCTGATGACCTCGGGCAAGAAGGTCGAATCGCGCCAGCTGGAGGTGTCCGAGTTCAGCCGCCAGATGAAGCTGCTGGCCAAGGAGCTGAACGTGCCGGTGGTGGCGCTCTCCCAGCTCAACCGTGGCCCCGAACAGCGCACCGACAAGAAGCCGATGCTCTCCGACCTGCGCGAATCGGGTTCGCTGGAGCAGGACGCCGACATGGTCATCCTGCTGCACCGCGCGGACGCCTACGACAAGGACTCCGAGCGGGTCGGCGAGGCCGACTTCATCGTCGCCAAGCACCGCAACGGCCCGACCGCGACGATCCAGACCGTCTTCCAAGGCCACTACAGCCGCTTCGTCGACATGCAGCACTGAGAGGTTCGCGGGGACGAGTTCAGGAACAGCTTCGTGACTCGGACGGCAGCCACCAGCACCCAATCGGATCAATTCTGTTCCATATGGACCGATTGTGTTCCATACCGGCGACATGGACCTGTCCCGGCCGTAGGAGGGTCGGGCGTTCGCCGATGGATCTGGCACTCCTGCACGGCCGCAGTTGGCAAGCCCACCGTCGAAGACCAGCATCCGTGCTCGTTCGCCCATCCCCCGGCCCAGCTGGGTGGTCCCGCAGGTACTCACGAAGGAACGGGATCGCGAAGTCGACTTTCCCACGTCCGGCACTGCCGATCATTCCGGCCTCAATGAGCCGGGCTCGGTAGACGCCGACGTAGCCGGAGCTCTTTCCCAGCCGGTAGTTGGAGGACACGGTGGGCAGGCCGATGACGGAGATGCTCAAGGGCACTTTCCAGGGCATCGCGCTGGCGCTGCTAGCCGACCGTTCCGCCTACGGCTACGAGATCACCGCTTGGCTGCGTGAGCAGGGCTTCACCGACATCGCCGAGGGCACGGTCTACGCCGTACTGGTCCGGATCGGGCAGCAGGGCCTGGTCGACGTGGCGCGGGTGCCGTCCGAGAAGGGGCCGCCCCGGCGCGTGTATTCGCTCAACGCCAAGGGGCGCGACGACCTCGAAGAGTTCTGGAGGACCTGGAGCTTCCTCACCGAACGGATCGACCAGCTCCATGAAGGAGGCCGGTGGCCATGGCAGCCGGATGGATCGAAGCACTGACCGGGCCGCTGGACGAGAAGCGGCGGTACCGCCAGGGCAAAGCCCGGATCAAGCAGCTGCCGGCGAACTACCGCACGGCGGTCGAGGCACTGGAGCGCTATCTGATGCACGCCGGAGGCATCGTCAAGGGCGACGTGGTGGTGACCATAGGCCTCCATCGCGCGGAGCGCGGCGTCCACATGGATCCTGGCGACGATCGTCTTGACCCCCGAATGGAACGGTGGCGGGTCGGCACGGACGACCCACAGCCGTCCGTCGGACCAGGTGGGCAGGCCGTGCAGAGCAAAGATGCCGTCGTACCATCGTCGACTCGTCTCCACCGCCGCGGCGAGCATGTCCATCCGCTCATTCTCGGTCCGCTGGGGCGGGGTGTCACCGCTCGCGGCGCCGGGCGAAAGCGGCGGTCTATCCGCGGTCAGTCTGAAATCGACCCCAGAGTGCACCGCGGTGGGTGCGGGTTCGTGCCTTGCTGAGGCGTGACTCGTACCGGAGCCCGCACACTCTGGGGTCGATTTCAGACTGATCCGGAGTATCAGCCGACCGGGACGTGGGCCGGGTCCAGCGCGGCGGACAGGATTTCCCGGACGTCCGAGACGATGTGCACGGTCACATCGGCCAGGATCTCGGCCGGAACGTCGTCCAGGTCCGGCTCGTTGCGTTGCGGCAGGTACACCTCGGTGAGCCCGGCCCGCTGGGCGGCGAACAGCTCTTGCTTGACCCCGCCGATCGGCAGCACCTGGCCGGTCAGTGGCTGCGGGTCGGCCGGAACCGGTTGCGCGACGTCTTTCTCGACCCCGAAGAGCAGGCGTTGTTCGTCCACGGCGCGAAGGCCGCCGGAGCGCTCATCGCGGGCTTCCGGCAGTCGGTCGGCACCGACAGCGCCGAGAAGCTCAACTTGCTCGGATCGCTCGCGCTCACAATCCCGGACGGGCGACGGCCGTCCGAGCCGACGCCGTCCAGATAGGGCCGCACACGCGAGAAGCCGGCGTCCGCAAAGTCACCCCGGCAGACGTTGTCCGGTCGCGGGGCGCGGCGGGACACTGACCGCATGCCTGTCACCTTCGGGGTCGAAGAGGAACTGCTGGTCGTCGAACGGCGCAGCGGACGGCCGGTCCCGGTCGGCGACACCGTGGTCCGGCGGGCCCGGAGGCTGCTGGACGGGTGCGCCGACGACCTGCCCGGAACGGCGATCGAGCACGAGTTCAAGCGCGAGCAGGTCGAGATCGGCTCGCTGCCATGCCACACCACCGCCGAGTTGACCCGGCAGTTGCGCGACCTGCGACGGGCGCTGGCGACCGCCGCAGCCGAATCGGACGCCGGGGTCGCGGCGATCGCCACCTGCCCGTTCAAGGTGCGGCCGACCCCGACCGACGACGCACGCTACCGGCGGATGGCGTCCGAGTTCGGGCAGCTGTCCCGGCAGCAACTGACCTGCGGCCAGCATGTGCACGTCCAGGTAGGCTCCCGCGACGAGGGGGTCGGAGTGATCGATCGGCTGCCGCGCTGGCTGCCGACGCTGCTCGCGCTGTCGGCCAATTCGCCGTTCTGGCAGGGCCAGGACACCGACTACGCCAGCTTCCGGACGATCATGTGGGGGCTGTGGCCGACCGCCGGCCCGGCCGGACCGTTCGGCGACGCGGCCGGTTACGACGCCGCCGTCGCCGACATGATCCGCTCCGGCGCGGCACTCGACGACGGAATGATCTACTTCGAGGCCCGGCTGTCCGCCCGCTACCCGACGGTCGAGATCCGCACCGCCGACGTCTGCACCCGACTCGACGACGCCGTGCTGATCGCCGCCCTGTGCCGCGCGATGGTCAGCACGGCGGCACGCGCATGGACACAAGGCGAGCGGCCGGACGCGCTCCCGCCGCAGTGGCGGCGGGCCGCGAGCTGGCGGGCCGCCAGGTCGGGCCTGACCGGCGGCCTGCTCGATCCGTCCAGCCGGACCGTGGTCGCCGCGCGAGACGCCGTGAACGCGCTGGTCGCCGACGTCCGCGACGCCCTGGAGGACACCGGCGACCTGGAGTTGGTCACCGACGGCGTCGACCGGCTGTTCCGGTCCGGGACCGGAGCCGAGCGCCAGCGGGCGGCGCTGCGGGGGTCCGGGTCGCTCGGTGCCGTCGTGACGGACGCCGTCCGCCGGACGGACGGGTTACGATGCAAGCTCGTCGCCGGACCGACCCGAAAGCCTCCGACATGACTGCTGCCGCCCGCTTCGTCCGAGCCCTCGCCACCGCCACCGCCGCCGCCACCGTGGCGATGGCCGGCACCCTGCTGGCCGGCGCCACCGCGGCATCGGCGTCCGCCGCACCGTTGCGCCCGGCGTCCGCCGCGAGCGCCACGAAGACGACCGCCACGAAGAAGGCGAAGAAGACCCGGATCACCTCCCACCCGAAGAGCGCCACCATCAGCCGCTACGGCGGAACCCCCCGTGCCACGCTCAAGGTGAAGGCGTCCGGCACCAAGCTGCGCTACAGCTGGCAGGCCCGGAGGCCGTCCGGCTCGTGGCAGACGATCGCGGGCGCCACCAAATCCTCGTACCAGGCGAGCGCGGCCAGCTGGGCGAACGGGACCGGGTTCCGGGTGAAGGTCAAAGGCTCCAAGGGCACGGTCACCTCGACGACGGCCACGCTGACGGTGCTGATGCCCAGCAACACCCCGGCCAAGGACGCGGCGAAGGCGTTCGGCCTCGCCGGGCTCAGCCAGGGCGTCGACCTGTCGTCGTACCAGTACACGCCGTCGGCGAAGGTGCGCGCCGGCGTGCTCGCCGACTGGGCCGGAACCAACGGATTCGCGATCCTGCGGCTCGGCAGCGGCGCCCGTCCGATCAACCACAGCTACGCCGATGCGTGCACCAACGAGTCGCGCAACACCGGCAACACCCCGGTGGTGCAGGACTGCGCATTCGCCACGCTGTCCGACCAGGTGCGGGCGGCCGGCATGCGGCAGGGCGCGTACTGGTTCAACGGCTGGACGACCGGCGTCGACACCAGCCCCGGCAACCTGTTCGCCGGCGACTTCACCCCGGCCAAGTCGGCGGCCCGATTCGTCGCGATATTGAAAGCCGACGGCAATTACACCAAGACCAGCACCAATCCGCTGGTGATCGACGTCGAGGCCGGCGGCAGCTTCTCGAAGTCGTCCGGCGGCAAGAAGTACACCCATGCGCTGCGCGCCTGGACGCCGGCCGAGGCCGCCGAGTTCCTGACCACGGCCAAGGCCCTGCTCACCGCCGACGGCTACCGCGCCAACCTCTACGTGTACCTGAGCGCCAGCGTGGCCGAGCAGAAGACCAAGGGACGTTACGCGTGGTCGGACGTCGCCGGCATCGCCCGGCTCTGGGTGGCGTCCTGGGGCGCCAACAACGCCCGGGTCCCCGCTAGCCAGCCCAAGGTCGGACCATGGTCGACGCGCGGCGGCTGGTCGATATGGCAGTACACCAGCAACCTCCGGATCTCAGGCAGCGGCGTCGACGCCCTGGACGGCGACCTGGCCAAGCCGGACGCCTGGACGCCCCGCTGACCTGAACGCCAGCATCCGCCGGACCTCACAACCAGCCCCGCCGGATCGGCGTAGCCTCCCCCACCGTCCCCTCACGACCGGCCAATAGGGCCCTGCCTAACTACTTCCGCCCTGCCACATGTGGGAGGGCGGAAGTAGTTAGGCAGGGGTTTGTGCGGGCGGGTGAGATGCGCGGGGACGCCGGGCGTCCCACCGCAGAAAGAACGCGCCCAGCGCGCCGGCCAGCAGGGACGCGCCGAGCACACCTGCCTTGGCCGCGCTGCGGTGCGGCTCGTCGTCGAAGGAGAGTTCGGCGATCAGCAGCGCGACAGTGAAGCCGATCCCGGTGAGCAGGCCGATCGGCAGCAGGTCGCGCAGCCCGATGGAAGCCGGCAGTCGCAGCGGGGTGAACCGGGTGACCAGCGCGGTCGTCCCGATCACGCCGATCAGCTTGCCGGCCAGCAGCCCGACCAGCACCGCGTAGAACACCGGCTCCCGGCCGACCGCCGAGGCCGTGCCGCCGACCAGGGTCACCCCTGCGGCGAAGAAGGCGAAGACCGGCAGCGCCACCCCGGCCGACCACGGCCGGACCAGCTCGTCATAGCGGTGCGTCCGCGGTTCCGGCTCACCGTGAATGGCCACCGCCGGGACGCAAAACCCGAGCAGCACCCCGGCGATCGTGGGGTGCACGCCGGAGGCATGCATGAATCCCCAGGCGAGCACCGCCACCGGCAGCAGCAACCACCACGGCGCCCGACGCAGCCGCACCACCAGGCCGAACACCCCGACCGCGGCCAACGCCCCGGCCAGCATCGGCCCCGAGATGTGCTCGGTGTAGGCGACCGCGATCACCACGATGGCCAGCAGGTCGTCGACCACGGCCAGGGTCAGCAGGAACAGCCGCAGCGCGCGCGGCAGCCCGCGTCCGAACACCGCCAGCACCGCCAGCGCGAAGGCGATGTCGGTGGCCATCGGGATCGCCGCGCCGTGCAGCGCCGCCGGCTCGCCGGCGCCGAGCGCCACGGCCGCGAAGATCGCCGCCGGCACCACCATGCCGCCGACCGCCGCCAGCACCGGGACCGCCGCCTCGCGCGGATGCCGCAGGCTGCCGGCCGCCAGTTCGTGTTTGAGATCGACGCCGACCACGAAGAAGAAGACGGCCAGCAGGCCGTCGGAGGCCCACGCGGCCGTGCTCAACTCCAGATGCAGTGCCGCGGGCCCGAACGCGGCTCCGGCGAGCGCGCGATAGGCGTCCGACCAGGGCGAGTTCGCCCAGGCCAGTGCCAGCACGGCAGCGATCAACAGGACGACTCCACCGGTCACCCCATCGGTGAGCCGGCGCAGCAGCCGGTTCAGCGGACGTGGCGGCACGGACGTGGTCAATGCGGTCTCCTCGCTCTCGGACGTCCCCGCCGAAGAGACGCCGCCGACCAGACTTCCCGGCGCACCGCCGTCAGAATATCGGCCCCGTCCGACAGGTTCGCGAACGGCCCGGCGGACGCCCAGACCCTCGTCCGGACGAGTTCCAATCAATCTGCGAGACTCTATTTACGAAAAACGATCGTAGCTTTTATCCATCAGCCTTACGCGCCGACAGCAGACTGCCTTCTTTGCATCCATAATGCCTAGTCAATAGCCGATCACCGAGCGCATCGAAGGTATTTTGAAAACATTTCATAACGAAAATAGCGAGGCAGTTAGGTAAGGCTAAGAATGCTTGTTGACAACAGTTCTCGTGACTATGGTGGAACCAATAAGAGTCCACGCCACACACCCAAGGAGCCTCCGATCATGAGCACCATCTCACTCACGCTCGTCACGTCCTGCGCCACGAGCGCCTGCGCATTCAACAACAACGGCTGCACGGCCGGCGCGATCACCGTCGGTGGTTCCAGCGCCGCCACCTGCACCACCTTCACCGAGCTGGACGCCCGCGCCGGCCTCGCCTCGGCCAACGGCCAGGTGGGCGCCTGCAAGCGCCTCGAGTGCGTGCACAACGCCGACCTGCTGTGCACCGCGGGCAAGATCGCCGTCGGCGACACCGCGAACTGCCTCAGCTACTCCGCCCGCTGACGCTTACACCACCGGTCGGGTTTGGCGAAATCCCTTGTCGGACGACACCTGCTTCAGGCATCGACAAGCTCGACCAGCGGAAAGTCAGCGGCTTCCGCACCCTGACACGACGAGTTGGCCGAGCCGATCGGCCAGCTCGTCGATCGCGTCTGCGGGCTCCTCGAAGGCGAGGAAGTGCACGCTGGCACGTCCCAGCACGACCGACATCAGGGTCAGCCCGGTCCGGTCGATGTCGACGCAGAACACCTGGCCCTCGGTGTGCGAACAGGTGACCTCGGCCCGGCTGGACAGGGTCACCCCCGCGTCCCAGCCGGTGGCGGCGGCGTGCACCAGTCCATGCAATTGCGCCGCCGACAAGGAACCCACCAGGTCGCGCGCCGCCCACTCGTGCCCGGCGTCCGGGAAGCTGCGGCACACCCAGCCCTGCAATCCGGTGGCCACCTCGTCGAACGACAGCGGAAGGACTCCGGCGCTGTCGTGCACCAGCACCCGGACGGTGCGAATCACGCCCAGCCGTCCGCCCGCGGCAGTGGCCAGTTCGACCAGTTGCGGGTCGAGCCCGGCCTCGGCGACGAAATCGCCGACCCGTTCAGCCGGGAGCCATTCCAGCGTCCCGAGCAGGTGCGCCGCGCAGGCGGTGATCCGGACGGCCCACTCGGGGGCCTCCTTGACGATGTCGAGCCGGACCCGCAGCGGACCCTCGTCCCAGGTGGTGGCCGGCACCGCGTCGTCGGCAAGTCCGGCGACCACCAGGTCACCAGACGCGGTCATGCCGTGGCGCAACGCACCGGCCTCGACCAGCGGCGCCAGGTCGTAGGCCACCAACGATGCCCGTCCGCTGCCGGTCAGCAGCCGGCGCGCCAGCGACAGCGAACGGGCGCGCATCGTGTCGGCGCGCCCCTCTTGGACTGTCGTGTGCACTGGTTCCACGGGACCCCCTGGTGTCGCTGGGTGACGGCCTGCCAGAAATTGGTAAGGGGAGCCTAACCTTATCTGCCGCGACGCGGGCGGGATTGTCGAGTTCTGGGACGGGGCGCGAGCCCGCTCCCACGTCCGAGGTCTCGACAAGCTCGACCAACGGTGGTCGAGCAGCCTCGCAAGTTCCCCCGACGATGGCCGGCAGCGACGTAACTGGGAAGCGACCACCAGAACCAACCACAAACGGGTCTCGACAGGCTCGACCAACGACAGTTCGACCGTCGAGGGTCGGCGGTCCCTATCGGAGCGGGGCGGCGAAGAACTCCCGCTCGTGCACGCAGGACGCCCGGAACGCGCGCGCCGCGGCCTGCCGGCTGCCCGATCCGGCTCGTTGCGCGGCGGCCTCGGCGATCGCGATCGCTCGCCTGGTCGCCTCCGCGAAGGCCTCGTCGGCGTAGGTCGACAGCCAGTCCGCGAACGGGTGGCCCGGACGATTGCGGGCCGCGAGGGTGTCGCCGACGTCGGCGTAGATCCAGAAGCAGGGCAGCAGCGCGGCGACGAGAACGGCGTAGTCACCGGTCGATTCGACGGCTGCGAAATGGTCCAGGTATGCCGTGGTGACCGGCGAGGGCGGCGTCCGTTCTACCACCTCGGGCGCCACCCACGACTCGTGCAGTTGCAGCTCGGTGGCGATCGCCGAGGTGGAGCACTCCTGCCAGAACGCCCGCTCGGCCTCGTCGGTGGCCAGTCGGGCGGCGGCCGCCAGCGACTGGGCGTAGCGGCCGAGGTAGAGCGCATCCTCGGCCAGGTACCAGGTGAACGCGTCGACCGGCAGGGTGCCGTCGCCGAGGGCGCGGACGAAGGGCAGTTCGTCGATCTCGGCGCGAATGCCGGACGCCTGCTGCCACCACCACTGGGTGACCGGTCCCGGCCGGGGTCCGCCGGCAGCGTCCCACAGCTCGCCGAGGTGGTGCACCGGTCCGTTGCCGCGCCCGACGTCCAGTTCATCGGCGCGGGCAATCGCCCCGGCAAGCCAGTCGGTGCTCTCGGCTAGGGCCTGCGGCCAGTCGCCGGTGACCGCGAACCGGGTGGCCAGGGCCGACGACAGCGAGCATCCGGTGCCGTGGGTGTTGCGGGTCGCGATCCGCGGGTGATCGGTCTGGGCGAGGACGCCGTCGGGCCCGACCAGCGCGTCGCTGAAGCGAACTGCCGCCGCCGATGCTCGGGCGGTCGTCCGCTCGCCACCCCTCGGGTGACATCGCCCTGCTTCGGCGTCCTTTCCAGGGTTTAAACCAGGTGAACGACGCCAAACCAGGGCGATGTGGAGGCGGGGTTCGATCGACTCGATCCGACAATCCGCGGGGCGTCAGGTGTCGCTGCCCCGCGGAATCTGCAGGGTGGCCAGCAGGGCCGGAGCGGAACGCTCCCCCCTGACGGTCACGCGAAAGTGGCGTACGAGAACGCCGAGCCGTGCCGCAACTCGGCCAGTTCCGCCAGGTCGGCCGGGGACGGCTCCCAGGCACCCGCTGCCACATTGGCGGCGATCTGCTCGGGTCGGGTGGCCCCGCTGATCACGCTGGCGACCGCCGGCTGAGCGGCCAGGCCGCCGATGGCCAGGGTCAGCAGCGGCAGGTCGCGGGCGTCCGCGAACGCCTGCAACGCCTCGATCCGGTCCCAGTCGGCGCCCGCCAGCCGACCTGCCTGGGCGGCCAGCCGCGAGCCTTCGGGTGCCGCCTCGCCCCGGCGGTACTTGCCGGTGAGCAGGCCGTAGGCGAGCGGGAAGTAGGGGAACAGCCCGATCCCGAATCGTTCGCAGGCCGGGATCAGCTCGTCCTCGGCGAGCCGGTTGTACAGCGAGTACTCGTTCTGCGCCGAGATGAACCGCTGGGTGCCGCCGGCACGGGCCGTCCAGTCGGCGTCGGCGACCTGCCAAGCGGTCAGGTTCGACGAGCCGATGTAGCGGACCTTGCCCTCGGCGACCAGTTCGCTCATCGCCTGCAGGGTCTCCTCGATCGGAGTGATCCCGTCCGGACGGTGCAACTGGTACAGGTCGATGTAATCGGTGCCGATCCTGCGCAAGCTGGCCTCCACGGCCTTCCTGACGTAGCGGCGTCCGCCATGGGCCCCGAAGTGTTCGGCGTGGTGGTCGCCCATGCCGAATTTGGTGGCCACGATCACGTCCTCGCGACGGGCACCGAGCGCCCGGCCGAGGAACTCTTCACTGACCCCGTCGGCGTAGGAGTCGGCCGTGTCGAACAGCGTGATGCCGGCGTCCAGTGCCGTGTCCACAACGGCCTTCGTCTGGTCGTAGTCGATCCGGGCGCCGAAGGCATTGCAGCCCACACCCACCACCGACACCATCAGTCCACTGTCGCCCACGGCTCGATAACGCATGACCGCAACCTACCCGCGACCGGCCCCGGCCGAAGCGCTGCCGCCATGGTGGACGCGTGGCTTCGCCCGGAGCGAAACCACACCTGGGACGACGACCCCGCCCTCGGCGATCAGGACACCCTCTCGACGATCTCGGCCTCGGCCGGGACGCCGCCACGGACGACTCCGGTCGAGGTTCGATAGGCGGCGAAGACGAACGGCAGGCCGCGCGCGTCCGCACCGCTCAACGAGTCGCTGACCTGCAGATGGACGTGCGGCTGGGTGGTGTTGCCGGAGTTGCCGCACTCCCCGATCGGCTGCCCGGCGTCCACCCGCTGGCCTTCCCGGACCGCCACCGTGCCGCGTCGCAGGTGCGCGATCGGCACGCAGGGCCCGCCGTCGGCGACGGCGATCGCCACGCAGTTGCCGGCCAGCCCGGCGAGCCCGCGTCGAACTCGTACTGGCTGGCCGCGCATGAAACCGGAGTAGGCCGGCAGCGACCGCCGCACCCGGACGTCCGGCTCGCCGTCGTGACACAGCGCTTCCCGTGACATGAGCGTCCAGACGTAAGCGAAGGGCGGACGCCCTAGCACGTCCGCCCTTCGCTCCGCAGTGGTGGTACTGCGTGCGCGGTTGATCGGGGAACCGACCAAAACCACTCGGGGCCCGAGCCTGGCGTATCGGGGGAGTACGCGGCTTTCGAGCGAGCACACTCCGTCGGATGGGGGGGCCGAGAAGCTGCTGACCACAACTTCATCAGACTTCTGGACAGTCGTCAAGAATTTTTCGGACGAATGGCCAGCTCTTTTGCGAACCCGGCCCCGACGCCGCCTCCCCGCGGATAGAATTCGACCCCTCCGGAGAGGAGTGCGCCGATGACGATGACAGCGAATCGAGCCGCCCGCGCACAGGTGGACAAATTCTCGGCACGTCGTGCAATGCTTGCCGACTCGGCCTTGGAGGCGCTCGCCGAACACGGCTTCGCCAGGACGGGCCTGCGCGAGATCGCCCAGCATTCGTCGTTGTCGCACGGGTCACTGCACTACTACTTCGACGACAAGGACGACCTGGTCGCTGAGGCGGTGTGGGCCTTCAAGTCGACCTGCGCGCGTCGTTACGACCACATCGTCGCCACCGCCACCGACGGCGCCGAGCTCATCGCCGGAGTCGCCGACACGATGGTGGCCACCTTGCGCGAGGACGCCACCCCGCATCGGCTCTGGTACGACCTTCGTACCCAGGCACTGTTCGGACGCGGTTTCGGCGACACCATCGTCCGGATCGACGATTTGCTGCAGCAGATGGTCTGGTCGATCGTGCAGCGGTACGCCGAACTCGTCGGCAAGCCTCCGCTGGTCACCCCCGAGTTCGCGTACGCGGTGACCGACGGCCTCTTCCAAAACGAACTGATCCGCTTCCTCCGGGGTGACGAAGCCGCCGCAGACCGGCTGCGCCAGGGTATCGCGGCCCTCTTCTCTGCGCTGGTCTAAGAACTTCTCGGCGCTGGTCTAGAAAGCTGACTGGACGCCCGACTCGTGGTCGAGCAGCCAGCGTTTGCGTTCGATTCCGCCGGCGTAGCCGGTCAACTTTCCCGATCCGCCGATCACCCGGTGGCAAGGCACGACGATCGCTATCGGGTTGCGGCTGTTGGCCAACCCGACCGCCCGCGATGCCGTTGGCTGCCCGATCCGGGCGGCCAGTTGGCCGTAGCTCCAGGTCACGCCGTAGGGGATCTCGCACAGCGTCGTCCACACGGTCCGTTGGAAGGGCGTGCCGGTGGGCGCCAGCCTCAGATCGAAGTCGGTGCGTTCGCCGGCGAAGTACTCGCGCAGCTGCCCGGCGGCCGCTTCGGACGCCTCGGACGAGCCGGCCACGACGTCCGGTTCGCCGAAATTGATCACGGTGACCGCACCCGCGTCGTCCGTGGCGACCCAGACCGGGCCGACGGGGCTGTCGAGGGTGGAGATGTTCATGATGCCTCCGGAATCCGGTTGACCGGGTGGTCGAGGACCGACCACAGGTATTGGGTGGCGTAGCTGCGCCAGGGACGCCATCGCTCGGCAGCGGTACGGAGATCGGCGATGCCGAGGTGCTGGGCGGCCCGGACGATGCCGAGGTCGCCGGACGGGAAGGCGTCCGGGTCGCCGAGGGCTCGCATCGCGACCAGTTCCAGCGTCCAGGGCCCGATGCCGCGCAGGGCGGCCAGGGCCCGCCGGGACTCGCCACGGTCGGCGCCCTCGCTGAGGTCGAGCCGGCCCTCGGCAAGCTCGCGGGCCAGCCCGACCAGGGTCTCCGCGCGAGTGCGCGGGCCGGGAATCTGGTCGGCACCGAGTTCGACGACGGCTTCCGCGGTCGGGAACAGATGGGTCAGCCCGCCGGCCGGGTCGCTGATCGGCTCGCCGAGTCGTTCGACCAGGCGTCCGGTCTGGGTGCGGGCCGCGGCGGTCGACACCTGCTGACCGAGGACCACGCGCAACGCCAACTCGGCGCCGTCGGCGCTGCGCGGCACCCGACGTCCCGGATGGGCGGCGACCAGGGACGCCAGGGCCGGGTCGGCGGCCAGTGCGTCCGCCACCGCGATCGGGTCGGCGTCCAGGTCGAGCAGCCGGCGGCAGCGTCCGATCGCCGGGGTCAGGTCACGCGGATCGGTCAGCCACAGGGTGGTCGCGATGTGGTCGGGACGGGGCGCGAGGGCCACGATTCCAGGGCCGTGCGGCAGCGCCAGCGTGCGCCGGTAGGCGCCGTCGCGCCACTCCTCCACGCCCGGCACGGCGGTGGCGATCAGGTGGCCGAACAGTCCGGCCGGCTCGAACGGACGCCGGAACGGCAGCCGCAGCTCGATGGCGCCCAGCTGACCGTTCGACTGCGGGTCACGGGCCAGCCGAGCTCGCAGTTCGCCGGGGGTCAGGTCGAAGGCGGACCGGACGGCGTCGTTGAACGAACGCACCGAACCGAAGCCGGCGGCGAACGCGACGTCGCCGAGCCGCATGGTGGTGGTCTCCAGCAGCACCCGTGCGGTGTGGGCGCGTTGCGCACGGGCCAGGGCCAGCGGGGACGCCCCGAGTTCGCCGGCCAGCGCCCGTTGCAGTTGCCGCACCGAGTAACCCAGCCGGTCGGCGACCCCGGCGACCCCCTCGCGATCGACCAGCCCGTCGCCGATCAGCCGCATCGCCCGCGCGACCGTGTCGGCCCGGACGTCCCAGGCGGCCGAGCCGGGCACGGTGTCCGGACGGCAGCGCCGGCAGGCCCGGAAGCCGGCGTCCTGCGCGGCCGCCGCGGTCGGATAGAAGGTGGTGTTCTGCGGGCGCGGGGTGATCGCCGGACAACTCGGCCGGCAGTAGATGCCGGTGGTGCGGACGGCGGTGAAGAACTCGCCGTCGAAGCGAGCGTCGCGGCTGGCGATAGCCCGCAGGCACACCTCGCGGTCGGGGATCATGGCCTCCAGCATGGTCACCCCCACCGACAGAACCTAGCGAGAATGCGACATCGACCGCAGCATCCATCGTGATGGCCTCAGCGGCGCGGACGGCGTCCTTGACCGGCAGCAGATAGCCACCATCGCGCGGGAACAGCGAGGTGGTCCAGGTGGTGCGTCCGATGGACGCCTCGACCGGGATCATCCCCCGGCCGTGGCCGACCGCCTTGGCGATCGGAACGATCTGCTCGACCACCGGCCGGTGAGCTCGACGAAGTGGTATGGCGCCGGTCCGCTCCAGTGGATCACCGTTGCGGTGAAATCGAACTCGACCACCGGGCAGTCTGTCACCGCGGACGGGCGCTCGGCCCGCCCACACCCAGAACGCCGTCGACGATGTCGCGGACCAGCCTGGTCGCCATCGCGTCCCGGACGGCGCGCGGCACCTCTCGCAGCGGCCCCTGGGTCGCCAGCGAGGCGAAGCCGTGCACGCCCGACCAGCACCGGATGGCGGCCGGCTGGAGATCGTCGGCCAGCAGCGCCCCGACCGCGGCGAGGCCTCCGAGCGCGTCGGTGAGCAGCTGGAACGGGGTCCGGCCGGTGGCGCCCGCCCCCTCGGGCAGTTCGGCGTGCTCCATGCTGAGCAGGCCGTGCAGCCCGATCCGGAAGGCCCGTGGCTGGTCGAGGGCGAAGGCGATGTAGCCGTCGCCGACCGCCTCGAGCAGAGCGCGCGCCCGTACCGTCGGGTCGGTGACGGCGACCCGTGCCTGATGCTCCTCGATGCTGCGAGCCAGGCCGCGCATCGACCGCAGCCCGATGGCGACTCGGAGCTCGTCCAGGCCGGTGAAGTGCCGGTAGGCGGCGGCCGGGGTGACGCCGGCCCGCCGGGTCACCGCCCGGAGCGTGACCGCGTCCGGCCCCTTCTCGACGGCCAGGTCGTAGCCGGCCTGCACCAGAGCGGCGCGCAGGTTGCCGTGGTGATAGCCGGCCTTCGCCTCGGCAGGGGTTGCCTCAGTCATGCCAACCCCCTACCGTTTCAACCATCGATGTTTACATCGTTCACTTGATCGGCGAGGACACGCTGATCGACGGCCGACATTACATCGTCGCGTCGAACCCGACCGATAGGAGCAGACCATGGCCATCTCACTGAGCCCTTACCTGAACTTCGCCGGCAACGGCCGCGAGGCGATGACCTACTACCAGGGCGTCTTCGGCGGCGAGTTGCAGCTGTTCGGCTATGCCGCGTTCGGCATGAAGGACATGCCCGAAGACGGCCTGATGCACGGCCAACTCGAGGTCGGCGCCGGCCTGACCATCATGGCTTCCGATGCCATGCCTGGCGCCGAGCAGACCTGGGGCGGCACCCGCGTCTACTGTTCGTTCTTCGGCGACGATCTCGAGACGCAGCAGCGCTGGTTCGACGCCCTGGCCGCAGACGGCAGCGTAGGCATGCCGCTGGAGAAGCAGGTCTGGGGCGACATCTACGGCCTGGTCATGGACAAGTACGGCATCGAGTGGATGTTCAACGTGTCCGTCCCCGAGGGCTGGTCGCAGCAGGGCTGAGCCCAGCCCGCTGTTCGAGCCTGTCGAGACCTCAGCACCCTGAGGCGCGCTCAATCAGCGTTGGTCGAGCTTGTCGAGACCTCAGCACCCTGATTTCGACAAGCTCAATCAACGACAAGCTCAATCAGCGGTGTCGATCACCCGCGCGTCCTCGTCCGGCCCCGGCCAGTCGAAGCCGCCCAGGTAGCGGCGCAACTCCGCCTCGGTGAGCCGGACGGCGTTGGCATGCCCCTCGTCGTTGCGCTGCTGCACGCGTCGCCAGAGCACGTCGAACGGCGCGGTGACGACCAGCAACTCACAATCGGCGCCGGCGTCCGCGCTCAGTCGGCGCCACTCGTCGCGGACGGCCCGGCTGGCCAGCGACAGGTCGACCACGACATCGGCGCCGTCGGCGAGGGCGCGGGCGAGTTCGCTCTGGAGCGCGGCATACAACTCGTCGAGACGCTGCTGGGGCGGTTGCCGGTGCCGCCATCCGTCCGCCCAGACCGCCTCGTCCATCGACAACCGGACGGCGCCGCGGCGCTCCAGCTCTCGGGCGTATGTGGTCTTGCCGGCCCCGGCAGGCCCGCACAGCAAGGTGACCATCGGCATGCCGACACTGTAGAAGGACGCGACCCTCAGAGCGCGGCCCGCATCCGTTCCGCGGCGGCGGCACACGCCGCCCGGACGGCCTCGTCCCCGATCACCCGGTACGGCGCCGGCAGGCCGGAGAGCCAGCCCGGCACGTACTCGGCCCGCTCCGCGCCGGTGCGCAGCTCGGTGGTGTGATCGTCGATCGCGGTCAGCCGGGTCCGGTACGGCCCGAACCACTGGAGCAGGTCGTCCAGAGGGGCTTCGATGCGGACGACGACCGCGTGCGGGTAGCCACCGACCGGCGGATTGCCCAGCCGCTCGACCGGGTCGGGCTGGTCCGGACGCGGCCGGTAGCCCAGCGTGGACGCCGTCACCTCGCTCATCCGGTCAAGCCGGAACAGCCGCCAGTCGTCACGGTCGAGGTCGAAGGCCGACAGGTACCAGCCTCGGTCGGCGGCCACCAGCCGATAGGGCTCGACCCGGCGCTGCCCCAGCAGCTCGGCCGACCGGGTCGGCGGATAGCCGAACCGCAGCCGGACCTGGGCACGGATCGCGGCGGCGATCCGGGTCAGCACCTCGGGCGGCACGGTGGCCGCCAGCCCGCCGGTGTGGCTGACCACGCTGCGCAGGTCGCGCAGCCGTTCCCGCAACGGTCCCGGCAGCGCGGCGTCCAGCTTGACCAGGGCCCGGACGGCGGATTCGGCGTCCGCGCCGGCGCCGAGGGTGGCGGTGCGCTGCAAGCCGACGCCGACCGCGACCGCCTCGTCCTCGGTGAACAGCAGCGGCGGCACCGCGCGGCCACGGGACAGCCAGTACCCCCCGGCCGCACCGCGGTCGGCCTCGATCGCATAGCCGAGCTGGCGCAGCCGGTCGACGTCGCGGCGCACTGTCCGAGTGGTCACACCGAGGTCGGCGGCGAGTTCAGACGCCGTCCAGCCCGGACGCGCCTGCAGCAGACCGAGCACCCGCAGTGCCCGTTCGGTGGTGTCGGTGGACATGCCTTCAGGATTCCATGAACTAGCGGACAGAACCTGTCCTATTAGGTCGAAATACTTGGGATGTCAGCGAAGGAACCCACAGCAAGGAGCACTCAGATGGCCTTCCTCACTCAGAACGCCAGCGGCGAGGCCGCCGTGATCGGCAGCTTCGTCCGCAACCAGTTGGCCCAGGTGCGGAGCACCGTGCACGGGCTGACCGACGAGCAGTGGCACCAGCGCTCCACGGTCAGCGAGTTCACCCTGGCCGCCCTCGTCGCCCACGTCGGCGAGGTGGCCGAGCAGTACGGCGTCGGCATCGAAGCGGCGGTCGGTGGGCCGGCCGACTACAGCGAGGGCATCACCGAGGGCGAAGGCGGGCCGGTCACCGGCCGTTCCGGTGAGGACCTGCTGGCCGAGTTCGACCGCCGGGTGGCCGGCTTCTCCACCCTGCTGGAGCGGGTGGAATCCGGCGTGATCCCGCTCGACGGCCTGGTGCCAGTGCCGGCCGCAGCATGGTTCCCGAAGGACCTCACCCACTGGGAGGTGCGCTGGGTGCTGCTCCACGTGGCGACCGAGGTGGCCCGGCACGCCGGCCACGCCGACATCATCCGGGAGAGCATCGACGGCAAGGGCGCCTACGAGCTGAACGCGCTCGCCGACGGCGAGCAGTGGCCGCCGTGGGGCAACGGCCACTGGACCGACAGCGAATGGACCGGCGGCGAGTGAGGATCGCGATCACCGGTCGTCGGGCAGGGTGATGTCCTCGGGGGTCTTGTCCGGACGCCAGCCGCGCCACACCGGCATCCGGAGGCGTCCGGCCTGTGTCCAGACGCCGTAGCTGACCTCGCCGACGAGAAGCGGCTCGACCCAATGGGCGCTGCGGCGCTCGACGGCGGGGACGTCGTCCACCGGCGTCTCGGGAATCTCGATCTCGGAGAGCACCAGCCGGGTGTCGGCCAGGTCCTGGTCGGTGAATCCGGAGCCGACCCGGCCGACATAGGTCAGTCGGTCGCCGTCCGGCACCGCCATCAGCAGGGCGCCGAGGGTCCGTGCGCGGGCGTTCTCGCCGGGCAGCCAGCCGATGATCACCACCTGTTGGGTGAGGATGTGCTTGAGCTTCACCCAGGTGTGCGCCCGGCGTCCGGGCTGGTAGATGCTGTCGGCACGCTTGGCGATGACGCCTTCGAGGCCGAGTTCGGCGCTGATCGCGAGGGCCTCGTCGGCGTCCGTACCGAGCTGGGTGCTGAGTTGCACCCGCGGCGTGCCGTCGCCGATCAGCTCGCTCAACTGCCCGCGGCGTTCGGAATACGGCTGGCGCAGCAGGGAGCGCCCGTCGAGGTGCAGCAGGTCGAAGACCAGGTAACGCGCCTCGCCGCGGTGCTGGGAACGGTGCTGCAGCCGCTCGAAACTCGACCTCCCGGCCTCGTCGAGCAGCACGATCTCGCCGTCGATGACCGCCTCGCGACCGTCAATCAGGCGTCCGAGTTCGGCAAGCTCCGGAAACTCGGCGGTGAGGTCGAGGCCGCGCCGGCTGGTGAAGGTGGCCGCTCCCCCGGTCACGGACGCCACGGCGCGATAGCCGTCCCACTTCACCTCGAACACCCAGCCGTCGCCGCGGACATCGGCAACGGTTCCTGGTCTGGGCATCATCGGTGCGATCGCCGGCAACTCCTCGGCCTCGCCGGTCGTCTTCCCTTTCCTACCGCTGGTCGAGCTTGTCGAGACCCCTCCCGATCCGCTTTCCACGGGCTCGGCCGACGGCGCGCTCTTCTCCGCGGGCGCCATCAGGTGGATCAGCCAGTTCTTCTCGTCGCCGCCCATTCGGGTGTGCAGCAGGGCGAACCGGCGCGGCACCCCGCCCAGGCCGCCGTCCGGACGTCCGGTCAGAGTGGCGATGACCTCTTTGCCGTCGCGCCATTTCTCCCGTTCGAAGCTGCCGGCGTCCCAGATCGTGACGTGGCCGCCGCCGTACTCGCCGCGCGGAATGTCGCCCTCGAAGCTGCCGTACTCCAGCGGATGGTCCTCGGTCTGCACCGCCAGATGATTGACGGCGGGGTCGGTCGGCGGACCCTTCGGGATCGCCCACGACACCAGGACGCCGTCGTGCTCCAGCCGGAAGTCATAGTGCAGCCGGCGGGCGTGATGCTCCTGGATCACGAACGAGTTCCCGTCCGGACGGGGGTTCGGGGACGCCTGCGGCACCGGTTCCGGCGTCCGGTTCGGGTCGCGCATCGAACGATAGGTGGTGAGCCGATCATCGGACGAGGTACCGGCGGTTGAGCGGGTCGATCTCTCGCTGGTCGAGCGTGTCGAAACCGCGGCGGACGAGGTCTCCACGAGCGCGACCGACGAGTGGTTCGAGGTCCCCGCAGGATCGGCCGACGAGTCGGGAGGGGTCTCGTCCAGCGCCGCCATCGGGTCGCCGATGCTCGCGATCCGCTCCAGCACCTCGTGAAAGTCCAGCTGGCGCAGCCCGGCGTCCAGTTCGTCCCAGGTGCGCGGAGTGGCGACCGTCGGATGCGCCCGGCCGCGCAGCGAATAGGGGGCGATGGTGGTCTTGGCGGCGTTGTTCTGGCTCCAGTCCAGCAGCACCTTGCCGGTGCGGAGCGTCTTCTTCATGTCGCTGACTACGAGATTCGGGTGCATCGCCTCCAGCGACCGAGCCAGTTCGCGGGCCCATTCGGACGCCTCCCGCGACGACATCGAGCCGTCCAGCGCGGCATACAGGTGGATGCCCTTGCTGCCGCTGGTCACCGGCACCGAGGCCAGCCCGACACCGTCGAGGACCTCGCGCAGCAGCTGGGCGACCTCGACGCATTGCTCGATGCCGGCCTCCTCACCGGGGTCGAGGTCGAGCACCAACCGGTTCGGCGGTTGCGCTCGATCGTCGCGCACCGTCCATTGCGGCACGTGCAGCTCGAGCGCGGCCAGCTGCGCCAGCCAGACCAGGGTCGCCGCGTCGTCGATCAGCGGGTAGGTGTTGTCGCCCTCGTGGTGCGCGATCGTGAAGGTGCGCACCCATTCGGGCGTGGATTTCGGCTCCAGGTTCTTGTGGAAGAACGGCTTCGGCGGGTGCTGCGACGTCCCGACGCCATTGGGCCAGCGCTTGCGGGTCGCCGGACGCCGCCGCGCATGCGGCAGGAATACCGGTGCGACCGCCTGGTAGTAGCCGATCACCTCGCCCTTGGTGGTGCCGGTCTCCGGGTACAACACCTTGTCGAGGTTGGTCACCTTGATCGGACGACCGTCGACCTCCAGGTAGTGCGCCGGCTGAGCCATGCCGCCCAGTCTCCCAGCACCCGCCGTCGTCCCTGCTACCCCTGCCGATCCCCCGCTCCCGGATCCCCCGCGCTCCCCGAACTGTTGAGGGAAGCGCTGATCATTCACGTCGTCCCGTGCCCCGATCCGGGATGACGATTCGGGACGACGATTCGGGACGACGACGGAGAGACTTCGATCAGCGCATCTTTGGGGAGCCGCATGGAAGACTCACCGCATGCCGCGCGCCCAGGGTTCCGTCGCCACGGCGTCCGCCTGGGCGGTATTACCGGCGGGATTGCTCGGCATCGCGGCCATCGTGCTGCTGGTGGCCCGCGATCCTCTGCTCGGCACCCTTGCCCTTGCTCTCGGACTGCTGACCGCCTGGCGTTGCGACACGACCGGCCGATCGTCCGGGTTGCTGCCCGATCTGACCGCGGTGGCGTCCGGCATCGCGATCCTCAGCCTGTCCGATCTGGCCGCCGACCTCTCCGACGCCGGCATGATGCGGTTCACCGTGGTGCTGAGCGTTGCGCTGCTGGTGCCGTACGCGCTGATCCGTTGGGTGTTCCGCCGCGAGCCGATCGCCATTCCGTGGGGTGGCTGGCGCTGGAACCCCAGCCAGTGGGGCTATCTGGTCGTCGTGCTGGCCGCCGGTTATCTGATTCTGCCGTGGTATTTCCTGAGCACCGGCGTGTACCGCAACTGGCCGGCGGTGCACTCCCCGGCCGAGATCGCCCGGCTGTTCGTCGGGGTGAACGCGGTCGGCATCTGGGACGAGCTCTTCTTCGTGTGCACCGTCTTCGCCCTGTATCGGCGGCATTTCCCGTTGTGGCAGGCGAATCTGCTGCAAGCGATGGTCTTCGGGTCGTTCCTGTGGGAGCTCGGCTACCAGGCCTGGGGACCGCTTCTGACCATTCCCTTCACCCTGGTCCAGGGCGCGATCTTCCAGCTGACCAAGAACCTGGCCTATGTGATCACCGTCCATCTGCTGTTCGATCTGGTGGTGTTCCTGGTGCTGATTCACGGGCACAATCCGATCTGGCCGACCATTTTCCTGATCTGAAGGGCACCTCGTGAACCTCCCAGCCATGCCCACCCGCCACGACTTCGGCAGCATCGACGGCGCCCCGGTGGAACGCGTCCGGCTCACCGGGGGAGACCTGGTCGTCGACCTGGTCACCATCGGCGCCGCAGTCCATCGCGTCATCGTCGCCGGACGGGACGTCGTCCTCGCCCATCCGGACGCCGCCGGCTACGCCGACTCGATGTTCGGTCTCGGCCTGACCATCGGCCGTTTCGCCAACCGGATCGGCGGCGGCCGGTTCACGCTGGACGGCATCGAGCACCGGCTCGTCGTCAACGAGAACGGCAACACCCTGCACGGCGGCCCGGACGGCTTCGCCCGCCGGCTGTGGGGCATCAACGACGTGACCCCCGGCACCGTCGAGTTCGCCCTGACCAGTCCGGACGGCGACCAGGGCTTCCCCGGCGAGGTGTCGGTCCAGGTCCGCTACACCCTGACCGCCGACGAACTGCGGATGGACTACACCGCCACATCCACCGCGCCGACCCCGATCAATCTGACCAACCACGCCTATCTGAATCCGGCCGGCGAGGCGTCCGGCACCGCCGACGGACTGCTGCTCACCGTGCATGCCGGCACGCTCCTGGAGGTGGACGAGCGGCTGATTCCGACCGGACGCCTGCTGGACGCCGACCTCCGCGAGCCGCGCCGGATCGCCGACGTCGCACCCCTGGACACCTGCTTCGTGGTGGACGGCGAACCGGGTGCGCTGCGGCCGCATGCGACGCTGGCGGCGTCCGATCTGGCCATCGACGTGCTCAGCGATCAGCCCGGCGTCCAGGTCTTCACCGCTGACGGTCTAGCCGGCGTTCCCGGTCTGACCAGGGAATACGGGTCGCGGGCCGGGGTCGCGCTGGAGACCCAGAATTTCCCGGACGCCCCCAACCGGCCGGAGTTCCCCGACTCGATCCTGCGGCCGGGCGAGCTGCACCGCACCAGCACGGTGTGGCGCTTCCGCACGATCGACTGAGGTCCCAAGGACCCCGAAGTGCTCGGGCGTCCGCGTCCGACTACGAGGCGCGGACATTCTCGGCCCGGACACTGTTCTCGACCAGCGCGACCATCACCGCACCTCGTCGAAATCGGAGACCGGCCCCAGCCGAGCCTCCAGCAGCCGAAGCAACGCCGGCGTCGACACCACGGTCTCCAGGCCTTCGGAGATCCAGATGTAGGCGAAGTGGTTCGCACCGCGACCGGCACCCTGGCGCTCCTTGCCGGCCCGCACCAGCGCCCGACCAAGCAGGGCGTCCAGCACCCGGCGCCGGTTGGCCTGCCACAGCGAGCGTGGCGAACCAGGTCCGGACCGTAACAGGTCCTGCATTCGCCGGATGTTACGCCACCGGGACCGCGGAACGAATCAGCGGTTCCTTCAGGCGGCCAGGAATAGCGCCAGCACGGCGGTATCGGCGTCCTCATTCGGGTCGAATCCGGCGCGACTCACCATTCGGGTGATATTGCCGCGACGGTCGGCCTCAACCCAGGCGGCGCGATGCTCCAGACCGAGGTGTGGAATGCCGGGCAGCAGCACACAGCCGGCCGCGACCTCGTCCTGTTCGGGCAGCGACGGACGGATCTCGTGCGGCGGGTGCAGCACGATCAGTCCCGGCGGCTGATGGTCGGCGAATTGGCCGGGCAGCACGGCGTGTTCGCCGAGCACCGGGCCTTCGGCCAGCACCACGCCGACTGCGCCGAGCGGTGGCGCATCGGGCAGATCCTCCCGCACCCGGAAGACGGTGCTGGTGGGGAGCATGCCGGGCACCCCGGCCATCCGGACGGCCAGCAGCAGGAAGCGCGCCCATTCCACGGTGCTGGCCGGCCAGCGTCCGGACACCAGGAAGCCGCTGAGCAGACCCTGGGCCTGCATGGGTGCCACCTCGACCGAGACGTTGTCGTGTTCCAGCATGTCAACCTCCTGTTCCGCGCGGTTCCGCCGGTTGCGACATGGTGAATCACATCTGTGTTGGCAGACAAGACCCCCCGAGTGCCAACTCCGCCGGTGCCGCCGGCGAACGCGCTATGGCTGAAGGAGGACGCCGAGGCGCTCCTGATACCCGGACGCGCTGCCACACCCACCGGCCGCAGGCAGGATATTTTCCCGTCGGATGAGGCTCGTACCACGATCTAGCCGGCAAATCTGTTCCATTTGAGACGATACTGGCGTGGAGCGTGTCCATGATGTGAGAATCTCTTATGACCACAGTCGCCGAAATCGAAGTGTCGGAGCTCACCCGTCACCCCTCATGGCTCCGGATCAAGACCGCAGCCACCGCCTTGCAGCCGTTACAAACGGTTAACGGCGCCATCGAGGACGAGGCCAACCACGACCGCGCCCGAAGCCTGGTCGAGGAACTGGTGTCCGGAATCGCCGACCTGGCGCCGCAGTTCCCGCACGACGCGTCCTATCTGGACGCCGTCCAGGTCGACTTCCGGCGTTGGGCCGACGGCGGTTTCGCGGTGCCCGACTTCTACGATTCGCTGATCCAGTTCCAGCCGCAGCAGCATCGCGTCGACGGACTCGCACACCTGGTGGTGTTCCCGATGTACACCCAGAACGGCTCCCGGAGCCGGCTGGTGGAGGCCGTCCTGGTCCAGGTGATCTGGCCGGATTTCGTCGCCGAACTCGAGGCCGGCGACCACAGCAACAAGCTGTTCGTGCCGATCCGTTTCCTGGACTTCACCGCCGGCTACGACACCAACTCGGCGGTGCTCTTCCCCGAGACCGTGGCGATGCGGCAGATCCCGACCTTCACCTGGGGGGCGATCTTCGCCGACCGAGAGTCCGCGCGGTTCCGCCGGGTGGTGCGCGCCGCGGTCGAGGTGACCAAGCTCGATCTGCCCGCCGAGGCCGCCGAACTGCTCGACGACCAGCAGTTGGCGGAGGAGACCTTCGTGATGTGGGACCTGATCCACGACCGCACCCACATGCGCGGCGATCTGCCGTTCGACCCGTTCATGATCAAGCAGCGGATGCCCTTCTTCCTGTATTCGCTGGAGGAACTGCGCTGCGACCTGACCGCCTTCCGCGAGTCGGTCGCCATCGACCGCCGGATCGCCGCCCTCGCCGAACCCAGCGCGGACGACCTCGAGCTCGCCCATCACGCCCGGCTGGTGCAGTACTGCGTGCTGTTCGACCGCATCTTCCGGTTCGCCATCACCGGCAACCGCGTCCGGAACTACGACGGACTGGGCGGTCAGCTGCTGTTCGCCTGGCTGCATCAGCACCACGTGCTGCACTGGACCGACACCCAGCTCGCCTTCGAGTGGGACCGGGTGCCCGACTGCGTCAACGAGCTCGGTGCCGCCATTGAGCACCTCTATTGGCGCTCCATCGACCGGCCCAAGATCTCCCACTGGCTGGCTGCCTACGAACTGGTGTCGGGCACCGTCGAGCCCCACCCGGCATCCGCCTGGAAGGCCGGCGACCTGCCGCTGACCGGGCTGCCGCGCGAGCTGACCGACAAGGTGATGGACGACGAGTTCCCGCTGAGCATGTTCTACGAGGCGTTCGAGAAGAAGATGCGCGACGTCATCGCCTCCACTTCGGGCATCACCGGGACGGCGGACTGATGCGGGTGGTGATCGCCGGCGCGGGCAGCCCCGCCGGCGACGCCACGGCGTCCGCACTGCGCGAGCGCGGTCACGAGGTGATCGAGATCGGGCCGAACGAATGCGACCTGCGTGACTTCGCCGCCGTGCGGTCACTAGCCGAACGGCTAGGCCCGGTCGACGGGGTGATCCACCTGGTCGGCGGCTGGCGCGGAGGCGGTGGCCTGGCCGGACAGTCCGACGAGGACTGGGACTGGCTGCAGACCATGATCGTCGGCACCCTGCGCAACACCACCCGCGCCTTCGTCGACATCATCGCCGCCTCGCCAGCAGGCCGGTTCGCGATCGTCTCGCAGACCGGGGTGACCAAGCCGACCGCCGGCAACGCCAACTACCTGGCCGCCAAGGCGGCCGCGGAGACCTGGCTGCTGGCCGTCGGTCATGCGCTGAAGGACAGCCCCGGCCGGGTGCACATCGAGCGGGTGCTGGCGTTGTACTCGGATCGTGACGTGGAAAAGTCGCCTGACAAGGACTTCAGCCGACAGACCCACGTGAGCGAACTCGGTCAACGGCTGGCGAGTCTGTTCGACTAGCGACATGGAAGGATGACCCGGTGCAACTCCACGATCCCGCCCGCCGCGGCTTCGCCAGCGACAACTACTCCGGCGTCCACCCCGAGATTCTGGACGCGATCGCCGAGGCCAACGGCGGCCACCAGACCGCCTACGGCGGCGACGCCTACACCCGTCGGCTGAACGAGGTGATCCGCGGGCACTTCGGCCCGGAGGCCGAGGCGTTCCCCGTGTTCAACGGCACCGGCGCCAATGTCACCGCGCTGCTGGCGATGCTGCCCCGCTGGGGCGCTGTGGTCTGTGCCCAGACCGCACACATCAACGTCGATGAGGGCGGCGCCCCCGAGAAGGTGGCCGGACTGAAGCTGTACCCCGTTCCCACTCCCGACGGGAAGCTCACCCCGGAGTTGCTCGATGTCGAGGCCCGCGGTTTCGGCGACGAGCATCGCGCCCAGCCGCTGGCCGTGTCGATCACCCAGTCCACCGAGCTGGGCACCCTCTACACACCGGACGAGATCCGGGCCATCACCGAGCACGCGCACAGTCTCGGCATGACCGTGCACGTGGACGGCTCCCGGCTGGGCAACGCGGCCGCCGCACTCGGTGTTGATTTCGCTGCGTTCACCACCGACGCCGGCGTCGACGTGCTCAGCCTGGGCGGCACCAAGAACGGCGCGCTCGGCGCCGAGGCAATCGTCGTGCTCAACCCGGACGTCTGCACCGGCCTCACCTTCCTGCGCAAGACGAATATGCAGTTGGCCAGCAAGATGCGGTTCGTGTCGGCTCAGCTGATCGCCCTGTACGAAGGCGACCTGTGGCTGCGCAGCGCGAGTCACGCCAACGCCATGGCCACCCGGCTGCGGGCTGCCGTGGCGGACATTCCGGGCGTCGAGTTCGCCCAGCCCACCCAGGCCAACGGCGTCTTCGTCCGGCTGCCCGAAGGGGTCGCGGACGCCGTCCGCTCGGAGTTCTTCTTCTACGACTGGGACGAGGCCGTCCGCGAGGTGCGCTGGATGTGCTCCTTCGACACCGCCGGGGCCGACGTGGATGCCTTCGCCGCCCTGATCCGGGACGCCTGCAGCCCTTCCGCCTGACCCGTGGGCACTAATGACGAAAAGGCCGACCCGCGGTCATCCCTGACTCGATCCGGGATCTCCCGACCGCCGGGATGACGAAAAGACCGACCGCAGGAGTGGCGCAAACTCGGTCGGACACCCTCAGCCGACGTCGCGGGCCAGGTCGTCGACGCGTTCGACGCCGGGCAGGGCGAGCAGTCCGGCCACCGGGATGAACAGCTTGGAATGCCGGACGCCGGAACCGATGCACACCCAGTCCCGGTCGGCGACAGCGCCGTCCACCCAGATCGGCCAGCCGGCGGGCAACCCGACCGGGTTGATGCCGCCGTACTCCATGCCGGTCGCCTCCACCGCGAAATCCATCGGCGCGAAGGACGCCTTGCGGGCGTTCAGCCGGCGCCGGACGACGTTGTTCACATCGACCCGGCGGTGCGCCAGGGTCATGCAGCAGGCGTGCGAGTCGACGCCGGCCCGGGTGCCGCGGACGATCACCGCATTGGCCGAGGCGTCCATCGGAACCCCGTAGTGGGCACACAGATTCTCGGTGTCGGCATAGGCCGGATCGATCGCGGCGACCAGCGCCTCGGGAATCAGGTGAATCGCCGCCCGGACCGGCGCGGCCAGCAGATCCGGACGGTCGGCGGCGGGCACCGCGTCGAGGGTACCGAAGACGTCAGACATGGCGTCCATCCTGCACCAGACCGGTGGGCAGGCCGTCCAGCGATTCGGCGTTGAACTGCCGCTGGTAGGCGAGCAAGCCGTCGTCGCCCTTCTTGGCCGCCCAGGAGTCCAGCACGTCGCGCTGACCTTCGTAGCTGTACAGCGGGACGCCGAACCCGCACGAGGTCACCGCCAGGTCGATGTCGAGCAGGTGCACCTGTCGCAATCCGCGTTGCGGCGGGAACAGGCCGGCCAGCTCCTCCCAGCCATCTTCGCCGGGCTGCGCCATGGTCGGTGTCCCGAACAGCCGGACGATCCACGGGTTTCCCTCGAACGCACAGAACATTAAGGAAGCGCTGATCAATGCTGTTCCGAGCGAGGACGTGCCCGGCGGGATGAGCTGCGGCCCCCAGATCTTGTGGGCGTACTTGGACGTACGGCGCAAGATTTGGGGGCCGCAGATCGCCCGTCCGGGTGCGCCGCAGCCGGGACATGATTGATCAGCGGTTCCTTAAAACGTCATCCGAGGCGTGTCGAGGACGTGTGCGGCGGTCTCGTTGCCCGAGCCGGTCAGATTGAGCCACGCCACCCGGTTGGGGTCCAGGATCCGCAGCGTGTCGAGGCCCTTCGGCGACACGTTCACCCGCCCGGAGCGGGCGGCGGTCGCCACGAAGAACATGTGCTGCGCCTCGATGAACCGTCGGATGCGTCCGGTGATCTGCGGGTAGCACTGAGCCATGGTTCATTCTGCACTCGCCAGCCGATAGCGTCGGATCATCCAAGACCCGGAGGAGCCATGACCGACAGCAGACCGTCCAGCAGGCTGGGCCGTGGCCGGCACCGCGTCTCGCTCACCCGCTTCATCGTGTTGGTGCCGGCGCTGGGCATGCTGCTGGGTTCGATCACGCTGACGACCGTCGGCGCGATCGAGGTCGGCCAGACCATCCTGGGAGCTTTCACGGGCCACGTGGACGCCAAGGAGTACGTGATCTCCTTCGTCGAGATCGCCGACGTGTTCCTGCTTGCCGTGGTGCTGTTCATCATCGCGATCGGGCTCTACGAGTTGTTCATCGACGAGATTCCCGGGCTGCCCGAATGGCTGGTGTTCGGCTCCCTGGACGACCTGAAGAGCCAGCTGATCGGCGTGGTCGTGGTGGTGCTGGGTGTCTTCTTCCTGGGCCGCGCCCTGCACGGCGATGACGCCCTCAACCTGCTCTACCTCGGTGGCGGCATCGCCGCGGTGACGGGGTCACTCTCGCTGTTCCTGCGGGCCAAGCACTGACGCGGGCCGGACGCCGTCCGGTGACGACATCAGCTCGTCGGCGTTCTCCGACAACCCGGCGTCCAACCAGGTCAGCTAGCGCCGAACGGTGTGGTGCGCAAGCCACGCGTCAGCACCTGGGTAGCCGCCGCCCAATGTCTGCTCACGCCGGGCGACCTGCTCCGCGGACCCGCACTGACCGTGACCGAGATGGAACCGCTACATCGACTGTCCAGACTGGGGTAGACCCAGCAGGTGCTACGGATGTCGCTGGTTGAGTCTGTCGGGCCACTCGATGATGCCGCCTTGGAGAGATCCCGGCGTCCGCCGGGATGACGAGAGCAGGTGACCAGAAAGAACCGAGTCAGATGGGGGCCTCGGCGTCCAGCACTGCCAGTTCGCGCTCGAAGCGGGCGCGCAACGCCTTCTTCTCCGACGGCGGCAGCCAGCTGGCGTCCACCCCGGCGAGCGCCATCTGCCGCAGCCGGGGGTACGGCACGCACAGTTCGTCGGCAAGGATGCCGTACTCGGCGGCCAGCGTGGTCGGGAACATGCCGGGGTCGTCGGACGCCGCGATCACGTTCAGTCCGGCGTCCAGCATCGCGGCGATGGACGCCCGACGCCACGGTCGCCAGGAGCGCCGGGATGTGGTCGAGACCACCGTGATCGGGGTCTGCTCGGCCCGTAGCCGGGCCACCACCGCGTCGTCCTCCAGCACGAAGTAGCCGTGGTCGATCCGGTCGCAGCCGAGCAGATCGAGGCAGGTGATGGTGTTCGCCGCACCCGGCACATGCTCCGAGGAGTGCGCCGTCCGCTTCAGTCCGGCCTCGCCGGCGAGCCGGTAGGCGTCCGCGAACCGTTCCGGCGGACCGACGGTCTCCAGGTTGTCCAGGCCGATCCCGGCGACGTACTCATGCGGATGGGAGACCACGGTGCGCACCCAGGCCAGCGCCTCGTCCCCGCTGCGGCTGCGGTCGATCGCGGCGATCAGGCGTCCGGACATGCCGAAGTCGCGCTCGGCGAGCCGGATGCCCTCGGCGTAGGCGTCGATCAGTGTCGGGTAGCCGAGCCGGGCCAGCCGTCCGCGTGGCTCGTCGACGGACAGCTCCAGGTGCCGTGTCGCGCTGTTGTGGTGGGCGTCGGAGCACGCCTCGTAAACGATCCGGGTCAGGTCCTCGGCGTCGCGCAACGCCTCGGTCACCCAGCCGGCTAGCTGGAACAGCGAATAGGACACCGCCGGTTCGTCGGCGGAGGGTCCCTGCGGCACCGGAATTCGGGTGTTGCGGTACAGGTCGGGGTCGGGCGGCAGCGAGTTGCAGCCGGCGTAGACCCGCTCCGGCGTGTCCGGCAGCGCCAAGTCTTCGCGGCGAGCCAGCTCGGCGAAGGTGGACGCCCGCACAGTGCCGATCAGATGGCAGTGCAGGTCGACCTTGGGCAGCCGGGCGATGAGGCCGGCGTCGATCGGCATCGCGGTTCCTTCCGAGTGGGGACGACAGGCTCGGCCATCGGCAGGCGGCGGGCGAACGGCATCCGACGCTCCGGATCGATCCAGATTGGGCACCGAGTATGGTGCCCGATCCGGATCGATCCCGAGGGCCGATGCCAGACCCTGAGCGGGAACGCCGGAATCGACACTCTCAGCTGCCGGTCACCTCGCGGGCGAAACGGTCGGCCAACGTCGTGAACTCGGCTGCCGCCTTGACCGCGTCGATGGTCGAGTAACCGGCCTTGGTCGGATCCGGCACCGCGCCGCCGAGCATCTTCGCGAACGCGTCGGGCACGGCCACCTTGGTGTTGACCGGCAGATCGTTGTAGCCCTTGAGCGCCTCGGTCTGGGCGTCCGCACCCAGCAGGTAGTCGATGAACGCGTAGGCGTTGTCGGTGTTCTTGGCGCCGACCGGGATCATCGCCCGGTTGGTGGCGAGGTAGGCGCCCTTCTCGGGCACCGCGAAGGCGAAATTGGAGTCCTTGCCGATCAGGTCGGCGGCGAAACCGCTGATCGACGCGGCGGCGACGATCTCGCCCTGCGTCATCAGGTTCGACACCTCGGTGGTCGAGGCGTAGAACTTCAGCACCCCCGGCTTCCAGGCGGCCAGCTTGTTGATCGCGGTGTCGTAGTCGAACGGCCCGCTGCCGTAGGTGGTGCCCAGTCCGGAGACGGTGAGCTGTCCGGAGGTGGCGCTGATGTCGGGCAGGGCGAGCTTGCCGGCGACTGAGGACTCACCGAACAGATCCCACGACTTGGCCTGCTTGGCGGTCACTTTCCGGGTGTCGTAGACGATGCCGTTGAGCTGGTAGGTGGTGGCCGGGCCGTAGAGATCGGAGCCCTTGGCGAAGTCGGCGACGTCGGCCAGCGCCGGCAGCTTGGCGGAATCGATCTGCTCGAACAGCTTGTCGGTCTGGCCCTGAGCGGCGAAGTTGTCGGTGATCAGCATCACGTCGATGCCGGCGCTGTTCTCGGTGGCCTTCAACTCGTTCAGCCGCTCGGCGTTCTTGCCAGTGACCACCTCGACCTTGATGCCGGTCTTGGCTTCGAACGGCTTCACGACAGCCTCGGTGAAGCCCTCGACCCCGAAGCTGAAGGTGCTCACCTTGAGGGTCTTGGCGGCGCCGGAGGTCTCCCCGGCGGGTGCGGCGTTGCCGCCGCACCCGGTCAGTGCCAGCGAGGTGGCGACGACCGTCGCCGCGATCATCGCCAGAGTTGTCGTGCGGGCCATGTCTGTCCTTTCGGAAGGTACGAGTTCGGAGGGTACGAGAGTGTGTGGAGCTCGGGCCCGGGTCAGGCGGCGAGCACGATCAGGTGTTCTTGTGCGATGCCGAGACGGACGTCCTGGCCGGGGGCGAAGGCGTCCGCGCCGACGCCGCGAATGTCGGAGATCAGCCGGACGCGGGCGCCGGAGGGATCGGTGACCTCGCTGGTGACCAGCAGGTCGACGCCGCGGTAGGCGACATCGGCGATGGTGCCCTGCAGCCGGAGTCCGCCGACGACGTCCTCGCCCAACCGGAGACGTTCCGGACGGATCGCGGCGGCCCTGCCGTCGGCCAGGGTGAGGAAGTTCTCGTAGCCGAGGAACTCGGCGACGAACCGGCTGGCGGGCGCGGTGAAGACCTGTTGCGGCGTCCCGGCCTGCTCGATGGTGCCGGCCCGCATCACCACCATCTGGTCAGAAAGCTCCAGCGCCTCGTCCTGATCGTGGGTGACCAGGACGACGCACAGTCCGGTCTCGGCCTGGATGCGGCGCAGCTCGGCCCGCATCTCGACCCGCAGCCGGGCGTCCAGCGCGGACAGCGGCTCGTCGAGCAGCAGCAGCCGGGGCCGGATCGCGATCGCCCGGGCCAGCGCCACCCGCTGCTGCTGTCCACCGGACATCTGCCGGGGCCGCTTGTCGGCGTGGGCGGTCAACCCGACCAACTCCAGGGCGTCGTCCACCCGCTGCCTTAGTTCGGCGGTCGGCACCTTGCGCAGTTTCAGGCCGTAGCCGACGTTGTCGCGGACGGTCATGTGCGGGAACAGCGCGTACTGCTGGAACACCATGCCGAGCCCGCGCTTCTCGGGCGGGACGCGGGTGCAGTCCTCGCCGTCGATCAGGATCTGCCCCGAGCTGGGCTTGCCGAACCCGGCCAACATGCGCAGCGAGGTGGTCTTGCCGCAGCCGCTGGGCCCGAGCAGGGTGGTCAGCTTGCCGTGTTCGATGTCGAGCGAGATGTTGTCGACGGCGACCACGTCGCCGAAGGTCTGGGTGACGTTGATGAATTGCGCGGCGGGGACGGTCATTTGTTGATCCCTCCGAAGATCTGGGCGAAGCCGACGGTCCGCTCGGCGATGAACGCGATCACGACGGTGGCGGCGAGGACGAGGGTGGACATGGCGGCGATCATCGGGTCGATGCCCTGCGAGACGTAGTCGAGCATTTCGATCGGCAGTGTGGTGCTGCCCTTGGTCAGCAGCAGCGACAGCGGCACGTTGTTGAACGAGGTGATGAACGACAGCAGCGCCGCCGAGAAGATGCCCGGTCGCAGCATCGGCAACGTGACGTCGAAGAAGGCCCGCACGGGTGAGGCGCCGAGCATGCGGGCGGCCTCCTCGGCCTGGCCGTCCATATTGGCCAGCGACGCGCCGGTCACCCGGACGGCGTAGGGCAGCATCAAGATGGTGTGGCCCAGGATCAGCACCGGCAGGTAGTTCTGCAGCCGCAGCGGGATCGCCAGCTGCTGATAGAGCGCGGCGCCCAGCACCAGCTCGGGAATGATCAGCGGCGAGAAGAAGATGTTCTGAATCACACCTCTGCCCCGGAAGTTGTTTCTGGCCAGGGCCAATGCCGCCGGGACGCCGAGCGCCAAGCCGAGGAAGGTGGCCACCACGGCCACGATCAGGCTGGTCACCAGTGCGGTCATGAACCGTTCGTGGGCCAGTGCCGCGCCGAACCAGCGCAGCGAGACGGCGTCCGGCGGGAAGGTGAGCGTGTCACCGGCGTTGAACGAGATGGCGACCACGAAGAAGATCGGGACGATCATGATCGTGTACCCGATGACCGCCAGGACGAGCGCGATCGGATGCCGGTTCTTCACTGTGTCCTCCCCAGCCGGCCGGCCGCACTGGACAGCGAGGCGACGCCGAACACCAGGATCGTCATGACCAGCGCTACGGCGCCCGCCATCGTCCAGTCGACGTTGGTGTCGGTGTAGTAGAAGAGCTGCGTGGAGAGCATCTTGTCGCTCGAACCGCCCAGCAGGAACGGCGTGGTGTAGGCGGTCACCGAGCCGGCGAAGACCAGCGTCGCCGCCACGATCACGCCCGGCATCGAGAGCGGGACGACGACGCTCCAGAAGGTGCGGATCGGTCCGGCGCCCAGGCTGCGGGCCGCCTCATCGAGGGTGGCGTCCACCTGTGCGATCGCCGAATAGCTGGAGATGATCGCCAACGGCAGGAAGAGCTGAATCAGGCCGAGCACGATGGCGAACTCGCTGGCCAGCAGCTGCGGAGGCTTGTCGACCAGGTGCAATGCCATCAGCACCCGGCCGAGCACGCCCTGGGAGCCGAGCACCACCAGCCAGCCGAAGGTGCGCACCACGTTGCTGAGCAGCAGCGGGAAGATCGCCAGCGCCAGCCACATGCCCACCCAGCGGGAACCGCTGCGAGCCAGCATGTAGGCGATCGGGAAGCCGATAGCGACGCACAGGCCGGTGACCACCAGGCCGATCCACACCGTCCGCCACAGAATGCCGAGCATGAACGGATCGGTGAAGAAACTGCCGAACGCGGCCAGCACTTCCGCCGGTCCGGAACGGCGCGGGAAGAACAGCATAGTGATCGCCGGAACGATCAATCCGACGACGAGCACGATGAGCCCCGGCACGAGGAGAAGGCCGGCACGGGTCCTCATTCACGCTCCCTCCTGCACGATCCGCGAAACGGCTCGGCCTGCAATCGTTTGCACTGGTCGCAGGAAAGCTATCCCATCCCCGCGCATACCGGTACCGTCTCGTGTAACGATCGAGAAAATGGTTCCCCACGCCGTGGGGGGACCATTTTTCAGCAACCAGCTCGGATCGTGGTGGCCAGTGGGCACCGCAGGAAGGGAGGGCCGTGGCCACCCTGTCGGACGTCGCCGCGCGAGTCGGTGTCTCCAAGTCGACCGTTTCTCGCGCCCTCAGCCGGCCCGATCTGGTGGCGCCGGGGACGGTGGAGCTGGTCCGGCGCGCCGCCGACGAGTTGAATTTCGTGGTCAACCGGGCCGCCAGCGGTCTGGTCACCGGACGCACCGGAGTGATCGCGATCGTGGTGCCCACCCTTGACAACCTCTTCTTCACCCCGATCATCGTCGGGGCACAGCGCCGGGCGGCGGCGCAGCAGCGGCAGCTCACCATCGCCGCCAATCCACTGGAGACCGGCAGCCAGGTCCGCGACCTGGAACGGTTGGCCCGGCAGGTGGACGGGCTGATCCTGGCCGCGCCGCTGGGGCCGGACGACCACGTCCGCGAGGTCTGCCGGATCAGGCCATCGGTCCTTGTCGACCGCGAGATTTCCGGCATCCGGTCGGTGATCGCGGACGCCGCCACCGCCTTCGGCACGCTGGCTGGGCACCTGGTCGACGACGGCCACCGGTCCCTTGCCTACCTGAGCGGGCCGCACGGCTCGTGGCAGGACGTCCAGCGCGCCCGCGCGATCGCCGAACGGACGGCGGGACGCGCCGAGCTGACCGTCTTCGGCCCGATGCCGCCCACCTTCGCCGCCGGCGCGCAGATCGCCGACGACGTGGTGGCCTGCGGGGCGAGTGCCGTGATCCCCTACGCCACTCAGCTCGGCCTGGGTCTGGTGTTCTCGCTGCGGGCGCACGATCTGGCCGCCGCACGCGGCCTGGTGGTGACCTCGGAGAGCGCGATCACCGCGGCGATCGGCGACGAACGGACGCCGGCGATCGACGTGGACGGCAGCGAACTGGGCGCCGCCGCGATGGAGCTGCTGGCCGACGCGCTGGACGCTCCGGACGCCGCACCCTCCCGCTCGCTGCGGCTCCCGGTCCGGGTCACCCTGCCCGGCGTCCGCCCATAGAGGGCGCCGACGTACGGAACCGTCCGGACGCCCCGGACGGAGTCCTTCGGCCTGGCCGTGCGACGAATCGATTCGCCGGACCAGGTCGTTGACCCACACGACCGCCTCGATGACGCTGAGCATCTCGTCGAGCCCTTAGGGAACCGCTGATCAATCATGTCCCGGCTGCGGCGCACCCGGACGGGCGATCTGCGGCCCCCAAATCTTGCGCCGTACCTCCAGTACGCCCACAAGATCTGGGGGCCGCAGCTCATCCCGCCGGGCACGTCCTCGCTCGGAACAGCATTGATCAGCGTTTCCTTAGCGACCTGCGCTCAGCCTATGTGGGACTTCCGACAGCCACCAGGCGCGCCCCGAACGACATTGCGGCGGGTCAGACATGATCCGTCAGTAGTAGTACGGGAACCTCGACCAGTCCGGACGCCGCTTCTCCAGGAAGGAGTCCCGGCCTTCGACCGCCTCGTCGGTCATGTAGGCGAGCCGAGTGCTCTCGCCTGCGAACACCTGCTGGCCGATCAGACCGTCGTCGATCGCGTTGAAGGCGAATTTCAGCATCCGCTGCGCGGTCGGCGATTTGCCGCAGACCAGCTCCGCCCAGGCCAGGCCTTCGTCCTCGAGGTCGGCGTGCGGCACGACCTTGTTGACGGTGCCCATCTCGTAGCCGCGCTGGGCGTCGTAGGTCTGGCCCAGAAAGAAGATCTCACGGGCGATCTTCTGACCGACCTGGCGGGCCAGGTAGGCCGAACCGAAGCCGGCGTCGAACGAGCCGACGTCGGCGTCGGTCTGCTTGAACCGGGCATGTTCGGCGGACGCCAGGGTCAGGTCGCAGACCACATGCAGCGAGTGGCCGCCGCCCGCCGCCCAGCCGTTGACCAGGGCGATCACCACCTTCGGCATGAACCGGATCAATCGCTGCACCTCGAGAATGTGCAGCCGGCCGCCCTCCGCCTGGGTGCGGCGGGCGTCCACGGTGTCGGCGGTCTCCCCTGCCGCGTACTGGTAGCCGGAACGGCCCCGGATGCGTTGATCGCCACCCGAGCAGAAGGCCCAGCCGCCGTCCTTCGGCGACGGCCCGTTGCCGGTCAGCAGAACACAGCCGACGTGGGCCGATTGCCGGGCGTGATCGAGCGCGGCGTACAGCTCGTCGACGGTGTGCGGCCGGAAGGCGTTGCGCACCTCGGGCCGGTCGAACGCGATCCGCACCGCCGGCACGTCCTTGGCCCGGTGGTAGGTGATGTCGGTGAAGTCGAAGCCGGGAACCTCGTCCCACAGCTCCGGACGCCAGGGGCTGGTCATGCCGACCAACCTATCGTCGGACGCCTTGCCGATTGAGTTCGGCGGATGAGATCCCGGCGTTCGCCGGGACGACCAGCCTATGGGGTTGTTGTCAACGGGTCTTCCCGTGCTCGACACGGGATCTCCGCGCCGGGCGATCACCAGTTGGGCCGCGCCTTGATCAGGTCGGTGAAGATGCCGTCGACGCCGAGCCTCATGCAGCGCTGCCGTTGCGCCGCCTTGTTCACCGTCCACACCCGCACCTTGAAGCCGGCCCGGTGCGCGCGGGTGACGAAGCCCGGCACCATCAGCACGTGCCGCGGCGGGTGTACCGCCTGGACGTCCAGTTCGCGGAAGTACCGCCAGGGTTCGCGCAGCATGCCGTCGTGGACGGCGGCCAGCTCGCCTGTCCAGCCGCGTTCCCGCAGGCGCTGCAGCGAATAGTGGTTGAACGACGACAGCACCACCCGGTCGGCCAGGCTGCGCTCGTCGACCAGCGCCAGCACCTTGTTCTCAAGGCCCTTGTACGGCTTGACGCTGTTCTTCAGTTCGATGTTGATCTGCGGGCCGCCGGCGGCGAGCAGGTCGAGAACCTCGGCGAGGGTCGGAATGCGGGTCGTCATCGGGTCGGCCTTGGGCTTGACCCGCGACCGCAGCTTCTGCAGCCGGGGCAGGGTGAAGCTCGACACACCGCCGGTGCCGTCGTGGGTGCGGTCCACCGTCTCGTCGTGAATCACCACCGGCACGCCGTCCGAGGTCAGCTGCACGTCGAGTTCGACACCGTCGACGCCGGCATCGATCGCCGCCGTGAAGGCGGCGATCGTGTTCTCCGGCTGCCGCGCACTGGCGCCGCGGTGTGCCCAGATCTCCATCGTCACGCCCTTTCGATCGCCCGCATCAGCCTCGCCCGGACGAGATCCGTTGTGGTCTCGACATAATCCCTCGTGAGGTGATGCTGGTCCATCCACACTCTCACATTCCCGATCGTCGGCACACAGAGCCGCTCGGGACAGGCCAGATCGGCCAGATCGAGGGTGTTCAGCCCCTTCACCCCCTCGACCAGCGGAGTCAGCGGATTGGGCGTCTCCAGAATCGGGTGATCCGACTGGCAGGGCGGGTCGTCGGGCTGCCGGGCCGCGTCGCATTGGGTGAGGCCGACCTCGAACCGCGGCGTGTCGCGCATCGCGATCACCACCCGTCCCGGCGTGACGTGTTGTTCGAGGAGTTCCAGTCCGGCCTGCAGCACCGTTTCGCCGTCGTCCTCCGATTTGGTGCCGATGGTGATCACCAGGTCGGGGTCGAGCGGCTCGATCGCGTCGAGCACGTCCGGCCAGAAGTCCGCGCATTTCTCGACTTCGTTGATCGGATCGCCGGCCGGCGCCAGATAGCAGTTCTGCTCGTAGATCAGCAGCACCTGCCAGCCGCGTTCGCGTCCGATCTCGCGAATCGCGGTCGACCAGTGCTGCATATGCGAATTGCCCACCAGCAGCACCCGCTCGGTACCCGTTGGCTCCTGCAAGGGCAGTTCGGACGGCGACATGGCGCCGCCCGCGCCGGCGTCGTCCAGGCTCGGATCGGTCAGCACCTGGCACTGCTGTTGCGCCTTGGTGGGCAGTTTCCAGGACGCCGGGCAGGCCGGCCCGGCCAGCCCCCACTGGTAGGGGATGTCGGCGATGGTCGGGATCGGCGGCCCGTCCGGTTGCGCCACCGGATGGAAGTCCGGGTCGAGGACGCGGGCGCCCGGATGAGCGGCGATCGCCAGCAGCCGCTGCTGCTCGGCCTCGGCCTGCTGCTGGATCCGGGCCTGCTCCGCCTGCCAGCTCAGCAGCTGCCGCCAGCCGGTCACCGCGCCCAGCACCAGTGCGACCGCCACCACGACCAGCAGGGCGTCCCGCCACGGCCCCCAGTGCGACGTCCGGTTGCGCAGCGGCAGCTCCACGAAGCGGTGCAGGACGATCGCCAGCCCGAGCGAGGCCGCGATGATCACACCGCCGGCGAGCAGGCTGGGCCGATCGGAGTCCACCGTGACCACGTAGCCGATCAGGATCGGCCAATGCACCAGGTACAGGGCGTAGGACGCGTTGCCGAGGCCGGCGATCCAGCGATGCCCGAGCAGCCGGCCTACGCTCCACCGGCCGGGATCGTCCCCGACCAGCACGATGGTGGCGGCCGCCGTGAGCGGAAACAGCGCGATCCAGCCCGGAAAGGCGTCCCGCACGTTGACGGTGACGCCGACCAGCAGAATGGTGGCCAGGCTGACCCAGCCGGCCGCGATGCGCCACGGCGAGCCGGGCACGCCGACCGGCCGGCCGCGGGTGGCCAGCAGGGCGAGCAGCGACCCGAAGGCGAACTCCCACAGCCGGGCGCGGGTGTCGAAGTAGGCGAAGGCCTGATCGCGCGCGGTGATCCACACCGACCAGCCCAGCGAGGCGGCGAAGACGGCGCCGAACGCGACCGCCAGCAGCCGACGGGCCGGGAGCCGCGGCCAGCGCCGGACGATCAACGCAACGACCCCGATCACCAGGGGCCAGCCCAGGAAGACGGTGGCCTGGATCGACAGCGACCAGAAATGTTGCAGCGGAATCGGCGCCCCGCCGTAATAGCTCACGTCATTGACGGCGAGCCACCAGTTTTGCACGTAGAGTGCGCTGGCGATCGCCTGCTGCTGGATGTCGGGCCAGATCGCGATCGGCATCAGCCGCTGCGCGGTCACCACGACCACCAGGATGGTCACCGTGGCCAGCGGCACGATCCGGGCGAAGGTGCGCGTCCAGTACCCGACCAGGCCGAGCGGATGCCCGTCGTCCAGTTTGCGGGCGAACGACGAGGTCAGGAAGTAGGCCGACAGCACCAAGAAGATGTCGACGCCGCCCGAGACCCGGTCGAGCCACACGTGATAGACGACGACCAGCAGCACGGCGACGAATCGCAACCCTTGGATGTCCTGCCGCAACGGTGCCCGCGAGGCGAGTTTCGTCATCAAGCGGAGGAGTGTAGACGTGGCGGCTGTGGACGTCCGATCCACCGGAGATAGGGTCGAGCGGTGAGCACCCGTGAACCGACCGAGGTGGACGCCCTCGCCGACACCTACACGCTGGCCGCCGCCGATCTCGATCCGGTGTTCGCCACCGAGATCGGGCTCGGCGGCTACGACCACCGGATGCCCGAGGCCGGCCCGGATTTCCACGACGCCCGCGACGCGCTGATTCGCGACACCCTGGCCAAGCTGGACGCGGCCACCCCGCGGGACGGGATCGATCGGGTGACCATCGCCGCGATGAAGGAACGGCTCGGTATCAGCCACGAGCTGTACGAGGCCGGCGAGCAATTCCGCGACCTGAACAACATCGCCTCCCCGCTACAGGGCTTCCGCGACGTGTTCGACTTGATGCCGACCGACACCGAGGAGCACTGGTCGGCCGTCGCCACCCGGCTGGCCGGCGTCCCCCGCGCCGTCGACGGCTACCTGGCCTGCCTGCGCGAGGGCGTCCGGCGGGGCACGGTGCCGTCCGTGCTGCAGGTGCGGGAGGGCATCAAGCAGGCCGCCGAACTGGCCGACCCCGCGTCCTCGTTCTTCGTCGAGTTTCCGCGCGGCTCGGGCCAGTCGGCCACGCTGAGCGCCGAGCTGGAGCGGGCCGGCCTGGCCGCCGCCGAGGCCTACGGGACGCTGGAGCAGTTCTTGCGCGAACTGGAGCCGGAGGCGCCCGCGGCCGATGCCGCCGGACGCGAGCGCTACCAGCTGTGGTCGCGGGTGTTCCTGGGTGCCGCCGTCGACCTGGACGAGACCTACGAATGGGGTCTGGACGAGCTGGCCGCGATCTCTGCCGAACAGGACGCCGTGGCCGCTGAGATCGCCGGGCCGGGCGCCTCGGTCGAGGACGCGATGTCCGAATTGGACGCCGCCCCGGCCCGCAAGCTGGCCGGCACCGGCGCGCTGCGGGAATGGATGCAGGTCACCGCAGACCAGGCAATCGAGCAGCTCAACGGCGTCCATTTCGACATTCCGCGCGAGGTGCGGCGGCTGGAATGCATGATCGCGCCCACCCATACCGGCGTCATCTACTACACCGGGCCGTCGGACGACTTCTCGCGTCCGGGCCGGATGTGGTGGTCGGTGCCGTCGGGCGTGCAGGAATTCAACACCTGGCGGGAGAAGACCACCGTCTACCACGAGGGCGTCCCCGGCCATCACCTGCAGGTCGGCCAGGCCGTCCACAACCGCGAGCAGCTCAATCTGTGGCGACGGCTGGCCTGCTGGGTCTCCGGCCACGGCGAGGGCTGGGCGCTGTACGCCGAGCGGCTGATGGAGGAATTCGGCTACATGGACGATCCCGGCGACAAGCTCGGCCTGCTCGACGGCCAACGGATGCGCGCCACCCGCGTCGTGCTCGACATCGGCGTCCATCTCGGCAAGCCGGCGCCACAGCGCTGGGGCGGCGGTACCTGGGACGCCGAGAAGGCGTGGGAGTTGCTGCGGGCCAACGTGAACATGGACGCCAAATTCCTCCGGTTCGAACTGAACCGGTACCTGGGCTGGCCGGGTCAGGCGCCGTCCTACAAGATCGGCCAGCGGCTGTGGGAGCAGCTGCGCGCCGAGGTCGAGCAGCGCGCCGGCGAGACGTTCTCGCTCAAGGATTTCCACACCCAGGCGCTGAACCTCGGCTCGCTGCCGCTGAGCGTGCTGCGGGAGGCCGTGCTGGATTGATCAGCGTGGCGCCGGTTGTTGACTCGCCTATTCGTCGATGAAGTCGCGGATCCACTCCCGGATTTCCGCCAGCGTCGCCGAATCGACCCGGCCCGCGCGACCGGCCACCCGTTGGCGCGAAATGGTCCGCACCTGCTCGGTCATGGCCCACGACTCGCGAGCGGGCACATCACCCTGCAACAGGATGTGATTCGACCATCCGCGATCCACCGATGTCACCGGCACCACGATCACGAGCGTGTCGGCAATGGCTAGATGCCCTCGCGACGAGACGACTACGGCCGGACGACGACCGCTCTGTTCGCGTCCGACGACCGGGTCGAGGAAAACCCAGACGATGTCGCCGGGGGCGAGGTCAGGCATCCTGCGCCGACTCCCACCACTGGGTCTCTTCGCGATAGGAAGCGAGGTCGCTAGCCGGTGTCGCGTCGATCTCGGCCCTCAGCCGCTCAATCCGCTGCTGTTTGTCGGCGAGCGCGGCGAGGTGCGCCAAATGGTCGCCCAGCGTGCGATGCGCCGCAGCCGCCTGGCGCTTGAGTAGGTCCCTGACCTCGCGGTTCACCTTGATCGTGGTGAGCGTCATACCAAGAGGATACCTTTGGTCACACCGACAGCGGCTCAGCGGGTCAGGGGAACCCCGGCCTGGCCGTTGTCGGTGCCGGGCCGCGGGGTGCCGTCGGTCCCCCGTCGCTCAGCGGTTCAGCCAGGCCTTGAACGCCTCGGTGTTGTAGGGACGCCCGAGGAAGTCGGCGACCAGGTCGGCGGCGTCCTTGCTGCCGCCGGGAGCGAGGACGGTGTCGCGGTACCGGATCGCCACATCGGAGGCGAGCAGGTCGTCGGGGTCGAAGACGCTGAACAGATCTTTCGCGATCACCAGGCTCCACATGTAGGTGTAGTACGCCGAGGTGTAGCCGGCGAGGTGCCCGAAACCGGCGTAGAAGTGGGTGTCGGGCAGCGGCCGGACCAGGCTGTACTCGTCGTAGAGCTGCAGCATGCGGGCCGTCGGATCGGCCGGCCGTTCCAGGTGGAAGCGGTAGGCCAGCGCCGCATAGAACATCTGGGTCCGGGCCAGGAAGCCCTTGCCGAACTCCTCCGCCGCCTTCATCCGGTCGACCAGCTCGACCGGAATCGGGACGCCGTCGGCGTCGGTGGCGAACAGCCGCAGCACGTCGGCGTCCCAGGCCCATTCCTCCAGCAGCTGGCTGGGCGCCTCGACGAAATCCCATTCGGTGGCGACGCCGGAGAACCGCACCCAGGCCTGCGCGCCGCCGAGCAGGTGGTGGATCAGGTGACCGAACTCGTGGAACAGGGTGACCACGTCATGGTGCTCCATCAGCCCGCGCGGGAAGTTGCAGACCAGCACCCCTTCGGGCAGTTGACGGTCGCGCACCCCGGAGACCAGGTCGAATTGGGCGGCGTGGTTGTATTTGCGGTCGCGCGGGTGCAGGTCGAGGTAGATGCGGCCGATCGGCTGCCCGCTGTCGGCGAAGGACACGTCGTAGCTGCTCACATCGGCGTGCCAGGGGTGGGCGCTGGCATCGGGTACCTGGACGAACCGCAGGCCGAACAACTGGCCGGTGATGCGCAACAGGCCGTCGTGCACCTTGCTGAACTCGAAATAACGCCGGACCTCGTGGGCGTCCACGCCGTATTGCTCGCGTTTGACCAGTTCGCAGAAGTGCCGCCAGTTCGACCCGTCGATGACCGGGTCGCCCTCGGCCGCGGCCCGCTCTTGCAGGATGCCGATCTCTCGATAGCCGGCGGACGCCGCGGCGGCGCTGATCGCCTCGATGAACGCGGCGATCGCGTCGCCCGAGCCGATCATCTTCACCTCGGCGTCGTAATCGGGCCAGTTCGGATAGCCCAGCAGGGTGGCCAGCTCGTGCCGGGCCTGCAGCAACTCGGCCAGCACCGCGTCGTTGTCGGGGAAGGCGATGCTGAAGAAGGTGGTCGCGACCGAGCGCCGGGCGGCCGCATCGGTGGAGAAGGTGAGGAACGGCATGACATCGGGATAGTCGGTCGAGATGACGACCTGGCCGTCGGCGTCCGGCTGATGGGTCTCCACGTAGTCGTCGGGCAAGCCGGCCAGTGCGGACGCCGGAACCCGGGTTTCGACGCGTCCGTCGCGGATGTTGCGGGAGAACGCCTGGCTGAGGTCGGTGAGCCGTGCCTCCAGCTGGCGGACCTGCTCGCGGATGTCGTCGCCGCGGTCGACACCGGATCGGCGGAAGTCGCGCAACGATCGGGCCAGCATTCTGCGGGCCGGCTCGTCGAGGCCGTCGGGCGACACCGAGTTGAGTGCCCGGAACACGTCGGTGTCGAGGTGCAGATCGGTGGAGTAGCGCCGCACCTCAACCTCGATCTCTTCGGCCCGCTCGATGACGGCGGCGTCCGGGTGCACCGACGACATCAGGCCCGCCACTCCCCCGGCGTTGCCCAGCGCGATGGCGACGTCGTTCCAGAGCCGCAGGATGCGTGGGTTGCCCGGCTCGGAGCGGATGAGTTCGGCGACGCTGTCACGCGCCGCCCGGAGTTGTCCGGTGCCCCGCTCTTCGAGCCAGGTGAGCCAATCGTCGGCTGGGAACTCAAGCGGTGTCACGGCCATGCCGGGCACATTACGGGGTCGGTCTGACACATCAAAGATCCCGTCATCGGAGAGTCATCCGCGGGTGATGGCGCTGCCCGATCGGGCAGCGGGAAGGTGGGTGCGCGGGGCCAGCCTGGGACCGCGCCGCTCCCGCCAACGGCGCATGCCGAGCAGCGCCTGGACACGGTGCCGGTGCGGCCGGTAAGGCTCCAACAGTGCCGCCAGGCCCTCATCGTCCAGGTCGTGACCCAACAGCGCATGCCCGATCTCGTTGGGAATGTGGTAGTCGCCGAAGCTGACCGCATCGGCGTCCCCATGCGCCCGGAAGCGGACCTCGGCCGACGTCCACACCCCGACGCCGGCGATCGAGCGCAGTCGCCGGTCTGCCTCACCCGAGTCGGCGTCGACGGTGCGTTCCAGGGCGTCGGCCAGCTGGGCGCAGCGCACCAGCGTGCGCGAGCGGGCCGGATCGACGTGCAGCTTCAGCCATTGCCAGGACGGGATCATCCGGACGACGTCCGGTCCGGGCGGCACCCATAGCCGCAGCGCCGGGCCGGGGCCGGGAGCCCGTTCGCCATGGAAGTGGACCAGCCGGCGGAACCCGCCGAACGCCTCCTGCCCGGTCACCTTCTGCTCGATGATCGCCGGCATCAGCGCTTGCCAGACCAGTCCTCCCCGGCCGAGCCGCCAGTGCGGATGCTCCTTCAGCAGCTGGGCGAGTTCGGGGTGCCGCGGGGTGAAGCCGGACGGGTTGTCGTCGGCGCCCAGCATGGCCGGCAGCCGGTCGAGCACCCACTCCGACCCCGGCCCCCAGGCCTCGGCATGGATCACGCCGGCGGCGTCCAGCGGCTGCACCGCGAGCGTGGCCGGACCGATCGGCGTCCGGATGCCACGCCAGTGCCGACCCTGGTCGATGCGGTAGCTGGGGTCGCCCGCGCCCCGTCGCCAGTGCGTCCAGATCTCCGCGACCGGGCACGGCCAGGACGGACGCCAGTCGCGGGTCAGCGGCAGCGCGACGATCGTCATGGTCCTCCTGTGCTCGATGGCCGAGCGTAACCGTTCGCTGATCGAGCTTGTCGAGATCCCCGGTCTCGACAAGCTCGGCCACCGGGGCCGGCGAATGTGTCAGAGGCTCGCTGCACAATGGTCGCCATGTTGTTGGCCGACCTCGTCGCCACCTCCGCGCAGGTGGCTGCCACCCGGTCGCGGCTGGTCAAGATCGCCGCTCTGGCCGAAGTGCTCCGGCGGGCGGCACCCGATGAGATCGAGATCGTCACCAGCTATCTGGCGGGTTCGCTGCGGCAGCGCCGCACCGGGGTCGGCTGGCGTTCGGCCCGCGCCACCGTCGCGCCGGCCGATGAGCCGTCGCTGACGGCGATCGAGGTGGACGCCGCCTTCGCCGAGTTGGCCGAGTTGTCCGGTCCCGGCTCGCAGCTGGCCCGGAAGGCCCGGCTGGACGCGCTGATGGCCCGTGCCACCGCCGACGAGCAACGCTGGCTGGCCGGCCTGATCACCGGCGAGACCCGGCAGGGCGCGTTGGACGGGGTCATGGTCGACGCGCTGGTCAAGGCGTCCGGACTGCCGGCGGCCGACGTCCGGCGCGCGGTGATGCTGGCCGGCGGCACCGGTCCGGTCGCGGTGGCCGCGTTGTCCGACGGCGCGGACGCGGTGGCCCGGATCGGACTGGTGGTCGGGCGTCCGGTGCGGCCGATGCTGGCCGCCAGCGCCAAGACGGTGGCCGAGGCAATGGCGTCCTTGGGCGGCGAGGTGGCGGTGGAGGCGAAGCTCGACGGCATCCGCGTCCAGGTGCATCGCGACGGCGACGATATAAGGGTCTTCACCCGCAGCCTCGACGAGGTCACCGATCGGCTTCCCGATGTGGTCGAAGCGGTGGCCGCGTTGCCGGCGCGGCGGCTGATCCTGGACGGCGAGGCGCTCGCCCTCGATGCCGCCGGGCGTCCGCGTCCGTTCCAGGAGACCGCGGCCCGTTCGATGAGCAGCGATGCGGAGACGGTTCGCGGCCGGACGCCGATGACGCCCTACTTCTTCGACCTACTGGCTCGCGACGACGCCGAGTTACTCGACCTGCCCGCGCGGGAGCGAGCGGCGCGGCTGGCGGAGTTGGTCCCGGACGCCGACCGGGTGTCCCGGATCGTCACCGACGACGTCGCGGTCGCCGAGGATTTCGCCGCGGCCGTTTTGGCGTCCGGGCACGAAGGGGTGGTGCTCAAATCGCTCGACGCGCCGTACGAGGCCGGACGCCGCGGCTCGTCCTGGGTGAAGGTGAAACCGGTGCACACCCTCGACCTGGTGGTGCTGGCCGTCGAGTGGGGGTCCGGACGCCGCCACGGCTTACTGTCGAACATTCACCTGGGTGCCCGCGACCCGGCCACCGGCGGGTTCGTGATGCTGGGAAAGACCTTCAAGGGCATGACGGACGCCATGCTGACCTGGCAGACCGAACGCTTCCTCGCCCTGGAAGACCACCGCGACGACTGGACGGTGTATCTGCGTCCGGAGCAGGTGGTCGAGATCGCCTTCGACGGCTTGCAGCGCTCCACCCGGTACCCAGGCGGGCTGGCGCTGCGATTCGCCCGGGTGCTGCGCTACCGCGACGACAAGACGGCCTCCGAAGCCGACACCATCGAGACGGTGCGACTGCTCGCCGGGATGTGAGCCGCGTCCCTGTCCGATCGCGTGATCGCATCGCCCGGCCGGACGTCCGGCACCCGAAGTCCCGCACCCGGTAAGGATGAGCCCCACAGCGCGGGCTGTGGGGCTCATCGACCGAGGCTACGAACAGGCGACCGGCGTCACTGCCGGTAGCTGGTGTCGCCGACGGAGTTCACCGTCCACACACCATTGCTGTATTGCAGTTCGCTGACCGCGACGTTGGAGATGCCGGCGTTCACCCTGGTGCCGAGCGCCTCGACGGCGCAGGTGATGGACAGACCGCTGGAGACCACCAGCACCCGCTTGTCGCGATGCTTGACCGCCGTCCTGGCGATGTTGTTCAGCGACCGGATCATCCGATCGCTGACCTCGGCGCAGTCCTCGGCCGGAAGGACGACACCGGTCTCGGTGGGCTCCTCGGCGAGCTCCTTCATGGCCTCCATCAGCGCCTTGACGCCCTTCTCGTTGACCGCCAGCAGCTGCATGGTCTGCCAGCCACCGTTCTGCCCGGTCGAATCCACCGGGGCCGTCGCGGAGGCGTCGTGATTCACTGTGTAGCCCAGGTGCTCGACGATGTCTGTCCACATCTCCTTGTTCTCGGCGCCCTCGTACTTGCCGAAGTTGACCTCGCGCAGCCGGGCGTCCTGATTGACCGTGAGGCTCTGCCGAGCGCCCTCCAGCAGCAGCTCGATGGTCTCGTTGTGCCTCTTCATGTCGGCCGAGTAGGCCGCGTCGATGCGACCCTCACGAGCCCGCAGGTTCGTGCCCACGGTCACCGGCAGCACGCGCGCGTCGAGCACCGAGCCGTCCGGGTTGGTGCCGACCACCAGCGGTGAGTCGGTCCAGCCCTGCACCCGCTCCAAGGTATTGAGCAGCGTCTGTCCGTGCCGGGTGAGGTAGATGGTGACGGTGCCGTCGCGGCCGTTACCACGGTGATGCTGCGGCACTGTCGCCGCCTCCGCGACCCGACTCACGGGGGCGGCTTCCGGCGGCGGTGCGGCGCTCGATACGGTCCCACCCGCGGTGAGAGTGCTGGCCACAAGCGCGGTCACCGCGGCGATCGTGATGCGGGAGGTGGTTCGTTTCATCCTGTCTCCTCTGACATGCCCGTGGCTTCGGTGCCCGGGAGGCACGAACCTAGGCCCTTTCAGGATTGCCTCGCAAGGGTTGCGTAGCGACACCGCGACGGAGCTGATCGATCTGGCGATCGCCGGTTGCGCGCGCCAAACCTCGTTGTCAGAGGGTTCTCGACAGGCTCTGCCGACGATTCGGCGACTCCTCCGGACGACAGCATGGTCGGGAAGAATGAGGTCAGGCCCGCTCGGCCGCCACCCCCACGGCGATCACCGCGGTCACCACCAGGGCCGCCGTGGGTGCCAGCACGGCCCAGGGCGCGCGTTCCAGGTAGCCGATGCCTTCGCTGACCACCAGACCCCATTCAGGGGTGGGCTGTCGCGGGCCCAGCCCGAGGAAGCCGAGGGAAGCCAGCGCCAGCGCGATGCCGGGCAGCCGCAGCATGGCGTGCCGGAACACCGGACCGGAGACGGCCGGCAGCAGGTACTGCCACAGCATTCGGGTGCGTCCGACACCGAGCACCGGCAGCATCGCCACGTACGGCTTGGCCCGCTCCTCCTGCAGCAGAGCGGACGTGTGCGCGGCCAGCGGCGCCCAGCTGACCGCGGCGACCGCGATCGCCGCGCCGAACACCGACGGTCCCCAGACTGCGGCCACCAGCAGGCCGGCGATCACCGGCGGCGCGGCGTTGGTCACCTCGACCGGTCCGGTGGCCAGCCGCGGCACCATGCCGATGGTCAGCCCGAGGGCGAGGCAGACCATGGTGACCGCGAGGGCCGTCCCGACCGTGGTGAGCGCGCCATGGGCCACCCGTGCCAGCAGGTCGCGGCCACTGGCGTCCGCCCCGAACGGCAGCCAGGGCGACAGCGAGGGCTGCTGCAGCCGGTGGTAGTTGGACGTGTAGGCGTCGCGCGGCAAACCCAATGCGACAACGGCGAGCACCAGCACCGCGCCGACGATCGGCACCCATCGGACGGCCCGCGAGGTCGCCGTCGGAGCCGCCGCCACACCCATCGCGCCGGCCCGCAGCGAACCTCCGAGCAGCAACCGCCGGATCAACTGGACGACGATGCCGGCCGCCACCGCGACGAGCACCAGGGCCAGTACCCCGGCCTGCAGCGCCGGCAGGTCCTGCGAGCTGGCCGCGCCGAGGGTGGCCCGGCCCAGTCCGGGGATGGCGAACACCTCCTCGACCGCGACCGCTCCCCCGGTCAGCCCGACCAGCACCAGGCCGACCTGTCCCAGCACGGACGGCAACGCGCGCCGGACGATGCCGCCGGCGACCCGCGCCCGGCTCAGCCCGGCCAGCGTCCAGGTGGTGGCCCAGCGTTCCGCGGAGGCGTCCGCGACGGCGTCCGAGATCAGGCGTCCGATCAGGCCGCCGGCCGGCATGCCCAGGGCGAGCGCCGGCAGCACCGCGTAGAGCGGACCGTTCCAGCCGTAGGGCGGGAACCAGCCCAGCCAGACCGCGCCGATCAGCAGCATCAGCGCGGCCAGCACGAACTCGGGCAGCGCGGTGAGCATGGCCGCCATCGCCCCGGCACCGCGCCGCGGCACCCCGCGGACGCCGTCCAGCAGCGCCGGCAGACTGATCAGCGAGGCGATCACGATCGCCACGGCGAGCGCGAACAGCATCAGGGTGAGCGACACTCCGAGCGCCGACAACACACCGGGCAGCACCGGCGTCCCGGTGATCCACGAGTCCCCGGCGTCGCCGCGCAGCAGGCCGCCCACCCAGTCGGCGAAGATCATCAGCGGACCGCGGTCGAGGCCGAGCTCGGTGCGCACCATGGCCAGATTCTCCGGCGTCGCCTCGAGGTCGGCGTAGCGGGCGCGCAGAATCGTGTATTCCGCACCGTTGCCCGACAGCCAGGGCAGCAGGCCGAGGAACACCACCAGCGCCACGATGGCGGCCACCCGGGAGAACCCGACCACGCCCGAACCGGCCGCCCAGGAGGTCAGTGCCCGGGCCGCCGAACCGGCGACCCGGGGACGAGTTGCGACCGTCGTCACGAGCCGACGGCGGACTTCGAGGTGATCAGCGCCCGCTCCCGCGGATCGCGCTCCACGCCCGTCACACCGGACGCCTCACCCTGGATCACCCGTTCGTGCAGCATCGGCACCGCCGCGTCGTTGCCGAGGATCAGCGCCTCCGCCTTGGCGATCGCGGCCCGGCGCTTGTCGCCGGCCGGCGCCTCGGAGGCCGCCTTCAGTGCCGCGTCCACCTCTTTGTCGCAGAACTGGGAGATGTTGAACGAGCCCTCGCAGGCGAAGTCCGAATACATGTAGGCGACCGGGTCGCCCGAGTCGAGCACGGTGGCGCGGGACAGGATGAAGGCGTCGAAGTCGCCGTCCAGCGCGTCGGCCTCGATGTACTGGTACTCGCGGACGTCCTGGGTCACCTCGAACCCGACGGCCTCCAGCTGCTGCTCCAGCAGCACCGCGACCTCGGGCAGCTCGGCCCGGTCGGTGAAGGTGCCGAGGGTGATCTTCACCTTGTCGACCTTGGCCGGCTGCTTGCGGTGCTGGTCGCGCAGCGCGGTGTAGTCGGCGTCGCGTTCGGCGGCCATCCAGGGCAGCGCCGGGCCCAACAGGCCCTCGGCGATGTCGGCGCGGCCCTCGTAGACGGTGTCGACCAGCCGGGCCCGGTCGATCGCGGCACGCGCGGCGGCCCGCACCGCCGGGTCGGCGAACGGCCCCTTCTTGGTGTTCAGGTAGAGCGTGTTGGTGCGCGGCATCGGCACTTCGTGGATCAGCGCCTGGTCGACACTGGCGGCCTGACCGACCGGGACGGCCTCGACCACCTGCGCGGCGCCGGTGCGCAACGCGGCGGCACGGGCTGCGCCGTCCGGGACGAAGCTGACGTCGATGCCGGCGGCCAGCGCCTTCTCGCCCCAGTAGCCGTCGAAGCGTTGCAGGGTGGCGCCGCTGGTTCCGTTGACCGCGGTCAGCTCGAACGGACCGGTGCCGGTGCCGACCGGGGAGACCGCCTTGCCGGTGTAGGCCTTGGCGGCCAGGATCGCCAACTGCGGGCTGGACAGCCGCTGCGGCACCAGCGGATCGGGTTCGGCGGTGCTGATCGTGACGGTGCTGACGTCGTGGCTGATCGTGAGCGTGACGCCGTCCAGGATGCGCGGCTTCGGGCTGGCCTTGGTGGCGGCGGTGAGGGACGCCTCGACCTGCTCTGGGGTCAGGTCAGTGCCGTCGTGGAATTTCACACCCTGCCGAATGGTGAACACCCAGGTGGTCGGGGACGTCTGCTTCCATTCGGTGGCCAGCGCGGGCTGGGCCTCGCCGTTGGCGTCCAGCATGACCAGGGTCTCGGCGGTGGCCCAGCGGGAGAGCTTGAAGGCGTCGTCGCTGAGCGGGGTCAGGCCAGAGCGCGGCGGCTGCAACATGGCGAGCGCGATCCGCTGCCCAGTGGCCGATCCTTGGGCCGACGGCGTGCTGGGAGCGGCGTTGAAGCAGCCGCCGAACAGGGTCAGGCAGGCCAGGCCGGCGAGCAGCCGGGGCACCGGTCCGCGAACGGATCGGGGTCGGACGGCGCGGGCGGGCGAGTGGTCGGTCATGACGTCCTTTCGATAGTGGCAAGGGGAGATGATTCGGTGAGCCGGCCGTCGGCGAGCACCAGGGTGCGGTCGCAGAGCCGGGCGACGGCCTCGGGGTCGTGCGAGACGAACAGGACGCCGAGCCGGCGTCCGGTGCCGTCGGACGCGCTTCCGCCGCCGAGCGCGTCGGCGTCCAGGCTGAGCTCGTGCAACAGGTCGAGCACCTGGTCGCGCAGGTCGTGGTCGAGTCCGCTGACCGGTTCGTCGGCGAGCACGATCGCAGGACGGAGCGCCAGTGCCCGTGCGACGGCGACCCGTTGCGCCTGTCCGCCGGAGAGTTCGTGGGGACGCCGGCGCCAGAACTGCTCGCCCAGCCCCACCCGCTGCAGCGCCCAACGGGCGATCTCCAGCCGTGGCTCGGGGGCCTGCAGCCGGACCAGCGGCACCAGCACGTTGCGTTCGGCGGTCAGCCGGGGCACCAGCGACGCCGCCGGGTCCTGCGGGATCAGCTGGACGTGCCGGCGGTAGTCACGCAGCGATCGGAGCGGTCCGGGCCGGATCGGCTCTCCGTCGAAGTGGACGGTGCCCTCGGTCGGGGCCGCCAGGCCGAGCAGGATGCGCAGCAGGGTCGATTTGCCGCAGCCGGAGCGTCCGACCAGGCCTACCCGCTCACCGCTGCGGACGCTGAGGCTGACCCCGTCCAGCACCTGGTGCCCGGACGGCGAGCCCGGCCGGGGCGGAAAGGCGAACCGCACCTGGTCGGCGACCAGGCCGGAGCTGGTCGCATCCTGCCGCCCTGCGCCGTCCCGACCGCCCATGTCATCCCGACCACCGCCCACGTCATCCCGGCGGATGCCGGGATCTCCCCACGCGCCGTCAACGACCACCGGATCTCGCTGCACACTCATCCCTCGGCGTCCGCAGCCTCGTCCACGAGCCGGCCCTGCGCCATCCGGATCGCCCGGTCGGTGCGGGTCGTGGCCACCCGGCGGTCGTGGGTGATCAGCATCAGGGCGGTGCCGTGCCGTTGCCGGACCCTCTCGATGGCGTCCAGCACCTGCTCTTGCGTGTCCAGGTCGAGCGCGGTGGTCGGCTCGTCGGCGATCAGCAGCCGGGGTCGGCAGGCCAAGGCGATGGCCAGGCAGACCCGCTGGCGCTGTCCACCGGAGAGCTCGGCCGGGTAGCGCCACAGCAGGGCGTCCGGATCGTCGAAGCCGACCTCGTCCAGCAGCGCCGCGGCCGCCGACGAGGCGACGGAGGCACGGGTGCCGTGCGCCCGCAGCACCAATCCCAACTGATCGCCGACCCGCAGCAACGGGTTGAGGGCGGTGCTCGGATCCTGATGGACGGCGGCGACGCCGGCGCGCGAGCGCGGCAGCCGTCCGGGCAGGACGTCACAGCCACAGACGCTGATCGCGCCGGACGCGTTCAGGGTGACCGGCAGCGTGCCGAGCACCGCGGCAGCGGTCAGCGACTTGCCCGACCCGGACGCCCCGACCAGCGCGACCCGCTCCGCCTCGTCCAACGTGAACGAGACGTCATCGACCAACTGGGTCCCGGACGCCGTGTGCACCCTGAGCCCGCGGACATGGACGGCATGCCTCATCAGATCCTCCTTCGACGCGAGGATCATAATGACAATCATTCTGCTTATCAAAGCGGGCTGGCCGGACGCCAGGCACTGGGCGGCAGGCACTGGGCGGCAGGCACCGGACACGGGACAGCGGGAACGAGGCACGGCACACGGCACACGGCACACGGCACACGGCACACGGCACACGGGGCATCACCGATCTCGCCATCGGTGACAGGTTTCATCTTTGGTGGCTGCTTTCATGAAATAGCCCGAAAGCAGTCACCGAACCGGTCAGTAGCTCCCGATGGCGAGATCGGTGACAGCCAGGGACGCGCCACGGGCGGGCCAGAGCCACCTGTCGAACCGGTCGGGACCCACCACGACGCAGGCCACCCATGCGGACGGGTCCCGCACAGCCCAGGCGTGCAGAAGGGCCCGGCGCCATCCTCGGCGCCGGGCCCTTCGCGGATTCACCTCGCGGGACGCCTCACCGTGGCTTTGCCGCCGACGCTGAGCACCTTCACGCTGCCGTCGGCGCGAACCTGGACGGTTGCCGACATGGCGGCGGCCAGGTTGAGCCGCTGCCACGAGCCGGGCGCGGTGCCGATTCGGCTGCTGATCGTGGTGTCCAGCGGATGTCCGGATGCGATCTCGGTCTGGGCCAGCACCTGCCGGCGCTGCCTATTGGTCAGCGTTGGGAAGGTGGTCCGGAGTAGGGCTTCGGCACCCTTGGGCACCGAGGCAGACAGCGTGGTCGCCGAGACCGGGGCGAAGCCGTAGGAGAGCCGTTCGGTGTAGACCTTCAGCGCCGACTTCCGGTCGGTGACCTGCTGGGTGGTACCGCCGGGGATCTTGGCGCCGGCGTACGGATTGTTCACATAGGAGGTGTCCTTGGCGATGCAGGCGGCCAGGCGTGCCCCACACTTCGACTCCAGGTAGCTGACCAACTCCTTGCGGGCGGGGTTCAGCACCTCCTTGCGGAACGCCGCGTCCGACCAACGCGACGCCGTCGCCACTTCTCCGGAGATCCGGCCGCCGATGATGTCGAGGGCGTAGTGGACGCCGAGCACGATCCGGTTGTTGCCGGCCTCGGACGTCCGTGCCAAGATCTGCGGCGCCAACTCAGGCAACAGAGTCGCCAGGGTGATGCCTGCCTGGTACGCGGTGGTGGTGTGTCCGCTCGGGTACGACCCACCGGTGCACAGCCCGGACTCGCCGTAGATCGGGTCGAGGGTGACGTTCGTGCTGGCGAACGAATGGGTGGTGTCGACGGTGGCAGGGACACGGGTGATCTTTAGGTTGCCCTTGGCGTCGGCCCAGCTCTTGCCCTTGCGGATCGGAGCCAGCGACGAGCTGTTCACCTTGCTGGGCGCGCAGGCGTCCGTGTCGCCCTCGACCTTCGACGCGGTCGGGTCGGCGTTCAGGAACGGGCGCGGGTAGCTGAAGGCCGCCTTGGCGTTCGAGGTACTGACGTACGCGCCGGCGGTGCCGTTCGAACTGTTGATCAGCGCGGCCACCTTGGGCAGGTCGCCATTGATCCGGCCCTGCGCGTACAGGGTGCCGAGCGTGCTCCCGAGGCCGTCGGCGATGGAGATGGACTGGTCGTAGCCGCTGCCGTCCGAGTTCAGGTAGGCGGCGTTCTGCAGCGCGCGGAACTGCTGGGACTTGGTGGCGTGCTGGTTGATCCAGCTGGTCACCCGGTCGTTCCACTGCAGTGTCGGAGCGTCCTTGACGGTGCCGTGCAGGTCGTTCAGTCCGGAGGTCTGCCACAGCGAGCTGTAGCCGCTGAGCGCCGGGACCAGGTCGGGCCGGGTGTCGCTGACGTACGGGTCGGCGGCCTGGGCGGGCGTGACGCCGATCGGAGCGAGCAGTGCCGCCGACGCGCCGACGACGGCGGTCACCACGAGGAACCGCCGCAGTCGCGGGTTCCGGCGGGAAATGTTGAGGGCCATGAGGCGCCTTCCTTATCGAAGACGGCGGGGTGTCCGCTCGCCGCTCAGAAACTAGGTGGGCGAGGTTTCCATCTGCCCTCCCTGCGCCCATCGGTTGATGAACGGGCGTCGGCGCAGCCATGAACGGATCCGCCGGTCGAGACCCGCCAGCACCCACCCGTCATCCCGGCGACCCTCCGTCCGTCATCCCGGCGAACGCCGGGATCTCCCCAGCCCAACCGCCGGTCGAGCTTGCCGACCCTCCGTCCTCCCGGCGAACGCCGGGATCTCCCCAGCCCAACCGCCGGTCAAGCTTGCCGACCCTCCGTCCTCCCGGCGAACGCCGGGATCTCCTGAGCCCAGCCGCCGGTCAAGCATGTCGAAACCAGCTCCTCCCGCCGAGTGACGGCCGACAGCTCAACTCCCGTACTGGCGCCGATCCGCACGCGGCAGCCCCACCGGCTCGACCACGTCGTCCGGCTCGTCGGGCAGAAAGTCGATCCCACCGGTGTCGTCGTCCAGGACGCCGCCGGCGATCTTCAGTTGGCCGCTGCGGGTCAGGCTCAGCAACGAGTCGGCGCGACGCAGCTCCGCGCGCAAGGCGCGGACGTGGCCGGTGATGGAGTCGCTGGCGGTGCCCCCCGTGGCCGGCAGCGCGGCGCTTCCGGCAGCAGCCATCGGCACCCACTCGCCGAGTGCTCCGGGCAACGAGGGACGCCCGGCCGCCCGCGCCTCGCGAGCGGCAATCACTGCAGCGCAGTTCCGATGGCCGAGCACCAGCACAATGCCCACGTTCTGCACCAGTGCCGCATATTCGATGGCGGCCATGGTGTCGCTGCCGAGACTGGGCCCGGCCGTCCGGACGCATTCGACGGCACCGGGACGCTCGGCGAACAGGTCCTCACTGGCCGCGCCGGGTTCGAGGCAGCCGACCACCAGCGCGAAGGGGAAGGCCGCCGACACCGCGTCGCCGGGGGCGAGGTTTTCACCGGCGCGCTCGCGCCGGCGGCGTCCGTTACCCGCGATCAGCCGTTGCAGGGCTTGGGCGGACGGCATTCGGTGGGCCGGCAGTCCCTCGGGTCGCATCCAGTCGGGAACGCTCGGAGGGAGTGGCATGGCAACGGACACTAGTGAGCGCGAAACCGCTTGTCGAGAGCGAGTTCAGGAGACCGTGCGATCGAGGGACGATCGCCCGCTCTCGGGCCCGCCCGAGCCGCGTCGGCGGCGCAAGCGGGCCCGAGCCAGCATCTTGATGGTGTGTGGCTACCCGGCGCGATGCTGCGTTACCACGGTTTCACGATGGGTGACGTGGCCAGTACCTTGCCGGAGGCGTCGATCACCGTGGCTTGCGCGTTGCGATACCCGGCCTGGTTCGTGCCCGACCACCAGTTCATGGTGTTCACGGTGGTGAACTGCCCCTGCCCCGAGCGCCACCAGGTGATCTTCATCCGCGCCCCGATAGGCGCGCCGATGGCCTTGAACCCGAAGCTGGTGGCACGCTCGTCCGTCACCTGGAAGGTGATGTCGAGAGCCGAGTTCGGGAGCGAGCTGGATCCCGGATCCAACGCCACTGCCGCCGTCGGAACATAGTCGCGTTCGAGCGCCTGCAACTCGTCGAACGGGAACGCCGCGTACTGCTTAGCGGCCCCTCCCCACATCACGTTGTACGCCTGCGCGTTACCGAACAGTTCGAGGTATGGATCGACCGCGAAGGTTGAGGAGCTCTCCAGGGAGATACTGATGCCGCCGCTGCCGTCCATGACCATGAAGCCATGTTCTTGGGCCGCTTTCGCGATTGTCTTCGCGACAGGGTGCAGGTTCAGCGCGTCGATGTCAAGGTCGGCGGGGAGACGCAGAATCTGCCCCTCGGAGATCGTGACGCTGCTCCGCACGAGAGACCCGTCGCTCCGAGTCGCCGGCTTCGAGACATAACGATCGATGACGTTCGGGGGCACAGACATGCCGATCACGTGGTCGATGTGCCCGGCCCGGAGTTCGGCGACCTTCACGGTGTACGGCTCCAGCGCGGCCCCTGAGGCTGAAACGCCGCTCGGGAAGGGGAATATTCCGTCAGACTGGTATGAGTTCGCGATCGAACCGCCCCAGCACGCATACCAATGCCCGTTCTGCTTGTAGGCCCGCCAAAGGTCCACGTAACGACCGGTGTCGGTGTTGTAGATCACCACCTGTCCATCGGTGCCCTTGGCCGGATGAGCCTGGTCCGGGATGTTGACAGCCTTGAGATTCTGAAATTCCTCAGGAAGGTAACCCTTGTTCTGGCAGTCACTGAACTCTATGTCGTATTTCGGGTCGGTACTCTTCGCAGCCCACAGCGGATTCGAGTAGTCACGAATAGCCAGGTTCATCGACGGGAGGCCTCGCTTCCGATCTCCGTACTGCTCGATCCCGAACTTCTTGAGATTCTGCACGATGGTCTCGCTATTCGCGTCGACGGGCGCACTGTCGGGGAGCCTCTGGTACGCGGGGGCGTTCGAAGCCCAGAGGTGTGGGTAACTGATCTTGGTTTCGGCGTGGGCGACGCCGTTCATGCCGAACATCGCGGCGACTAGGGCGAGTGCTGCGATCCGCAGCAGTGGCCGCACTCGGGTCTTGCGCATGGGGGTGCTCCTAAGTGTCGTCTGATTCTTGCGACACGCAATTTAGGACGCCCACTCGAGAGCCTATTTCCACTAAACGAAATATGAGAAGAATCCGCAATTTAGCGAGCCTTGATAGAAATCCGACACCAGCCCTTCGGCCCCATCCCTTAGGCGCGCTCATTTCTCCTCCGACCAATATTTAGGCGGATGGTAGCTTCACTAATGTCGCCCACAGCCGTCCCCGCAGAACCGCCGCCGCTACAAGCGGGCAGGCGGACTCCGAGGTGCTGGATCAAGCCGTACCGACGGGACGACCATCATCTTCACGCAATATCAGGATCTAATTCAACTAAGGCCGTGCGCTACTTGGACTACATAAGATTCGCCTGCTCAACGCACCCACCTTTAGTCGCCCCGTGGCCTACCCGAGGCAGTGTGGCTGAGTTCTCCCACCTCTTCCGAGAAGCGGCGGAACTCCTGGCGGGTCCGGCACCGACCAGGGCCCCAGGCGCTGCCCGATGAGCTCGCGGGCCGACCCACGTTCGCCGCGCCGCCTGCGACAGCCAGCACCGCCAAAGGTCTGTTCCGGCCGCCGCGCGCTCCATCAGCCGATCGAGAAGCGCCGCACGATCCGAACCGGTAGGACGGTCGACGAGAACCGCATTCCGTTCGCGCAGGCCGGCGGCGCACTCTCTCCCTGGATCGCGCCGGCCTCGCCCGGCAACACGATCCAGCGACTCCAGGTAGTGGAGTCCCTGCCTGATAGTGGTGTAGCGCGGTTCGTGTGATCGTGACCGGCATGCCGGCGGGGACGACGACGCGGCCACCCCGTGATCCTTCGAGTGGAACCTCTTCACAGCACACTCTGGAACGGAACCAACGACGATGGCCGCTCCAGAGATCGTCGACCCTGGCCGGCTCCTGGGCGAAGCCCTGTCCGGTGCCTCACCTGACCTGATGCGGCACCTGCTGCGCACGGTGATCAACGCGTTGCTGTCCGCGGACGCGGTGCGTGGCGCCGAGTACGGCCAGCCGTCGCCGGACCGGCTGGTGCAGCGCAACGGCTACCGGCACCGCGACTTGGACACCCGAGTGGGCACGAGAGATGTTGCGATCCCCAAGCTTCGTCAGGGCTCCCACTTCCCGGAATGGCTGATGGAGCGCCGCAAGCGGGCCGGGTCGGCGCTCATCTCGGCGGTGGCGACCTGCTACCTGCTGGGCGTGTCGACCCCTCGGATGGACAAGCTCGTCGCCACCCTCGGCATCACCTCGTTGTCGAAGTCCCAGGTGAGCCGAATGGCCGTTGATCTCGATAGCCAGGCGACCGCGTTCCGGACCCGCCTTGTCGAGCGCCGCGTTCTGCACGGCGCCATTGCATGCTTCAATGATGCCCGTCTGTTTAGACGGGTGTGACTTAGAGGCCGCAGTCAGACCGAGCGCCGGCCCGACGGCTTCAATGATGCCCGTCTGTTTAGACGGGTGTGACTCTTGGCGCTCGGGTACAACGGCGGCATCAACAGCCTGCTTCAATGATGCCCGTCTGTTTAGACGGGTGTGACGAGGTGCGTGCGGCGCTCCGCGCGGTGAAGCGCCGGCTTCAATGATGCCCGTCTGTTTAGACGGGTGTGACCCAACGGGTTGCGGACGTCGTAATCGTCGCCAGGGCGCTTCAATGATGCCCGTCTGTTTAGACGGGTGTGACGTCAACCTCCGCACCATCGCCATCACCTCTCAGTTGCGCTTCAATGATGCCCGTCTGTTTAGACGGGTGTGACGTGGATATCAAAGACGTTGGTCTTCGGCACCTGGAAGCTTCAATGATGCCCGTCTGTTTAGACGGGTGTGACTCGACCCGGTTGCGCGCGGTAATCACGCCACGCCACCGCTTCAATGATGCCCGTCTGTTTAGACGGGTGTGACGATGACAGGCTGCCGAGCCTCCGGTGGGATGAGCGAGAGCTTCAATGATGCCCGTCTGTTTAGACGGGTGTGACCGGCAGCTGGTGAAGATGCTGCCGCGTTCCACGATGCTGCAGCTTCAATGATGCCCGTCTGTTTAGACGGGTGTGACGGCTCAGCAGGAGGTGCGCGAGTATCTGGCTAGTGGCGCTTCAATGATGCCCGTCTGTTTAGACGGGTGTGACGATGCAGCAGGATCATGATTGCTACAGGCTCAGCTACCGCTTCAATGATGCCCGTCTGTTTAGACGGGTGTGACACCTGTCCAAGAGCACCGTCGAAGGCGAGCTATTCCGCTTCAATGATGCCCGTCTGTTTAGACGGGTGTGACCGCCGGGAAAGCGGTCAAGACGTTCGCCGATTTCGAGCTTCAATGATGCCCGTCTGTTTAGACGGGTGTGACACGAGGATGCACCTCGACCACCCCCGGATCAGCGAGCTTCAATGATGCCCGTCTGTTTAGACGGGTGTGACGATCGGACTCGAGGTGATCCCCACCGACCTGTGGGAGCTTCAATGATGCCCGTCTGTTTAGACGGGTGTGACGCGGCCAGCACGCATAGAGGTTTTCGACGCGTTGGCGCTTCAATGATGCCCGTCTGTTTAGACGGGTGTGACCACCGCACCAACCCATCACACCCCCGCAGTCAAGACGCTTCAATGATGCCCGTCTGTTTAGACGGGTGTGACCATGCGTCGGCGGACGATACTGGCGAGGATCCCGTCGCTTCAATGATGCCCGTCTGTTTAGACGGGTGTGACGGGGAGCCGTGGGCATCCCCTCTCGACCCAGTCCACGCTTCAATGATGCCCGTCTGTTTAGACGGGTGTGACCAGCTGCTGGTCAAAGTCGCGGCGCTGAAAGAGAAGGCTTCAATGATGCCCGTCTGTTTAGACGGGTGTGACACCGGACACGCCGAGATCGTCATCACCCTGACCGCAGAGCTTCAATGATGCCCGTCTGTTTAGACGGGTGTGACGTCGCCAAGAACCGGTCCGGGCCGCAGGGAACTGTCGGCTTCAATGATGCCCGTCTGTTTAGACGGGTGTGACCCGAAGTCCCCTCGGGAAAACCAAAAGCCCACACGGCTTCAATGATGCCCGTCTGTTTAGACGGGTGTGACCTTCCAGATCGACGACCAGGGTCAGGCGGGGTTCGCCGGCTTCAATGATGCCCGTCTGTTTAGACGGGTGTGACGCTCGGAAAGTCAGCGTGCGTGCTCACCGCCCTAGCGCTTCAATGATGCCCGTCTGTTTAGACGGGTGTGACGCCGCGGGTATCAGTTTCGCCTTGAACGCGGTAATGCTTCAATGATGCCCGTCTGTTTAGACGGGTGTGACAGCGATCTCGGCAGCGTGGGCGAGCGCATACCGGTCGCTTCAATGATGCCCGTCTGTTTAGACGGGTGTGACGTATCGATCCGTTCGCCGAAATGCTCACCCAGATGCCGCTTCAATGATGCCCGTCTGTTTAGACGGGTGTGACTCGAAGCCGGCGAGCTTGCCGCCGCCCGTGCTGTTGGGCTTCAATGATGCCCGTCTGTTTAGACGGGTGTGACATGCCTTCCGCTGCTCAGGGTCCAACAGCAGTTCCCGGCTTCAATGATGCCCGTCTGTTTAGACGGGTGTGACGGCGCGGATTCCGCGGCTGCGTCGATCCAAAAGGTCACGGCTTCAATGATGCCCGTCTGTTTAGACGGGTGTGACTCGAGCGGGGGCGGCGATGACCAGCCATGGTGATTTGCTTCAATGATGCCCGTCTGTTTAGACGGGTGTGACCCTCCGAAAGGGCAACTCTGGCATCAATGCTGAGCAGCTTCAATGATGCCCGTCTGTTTAGACGGGTGTGACTTCGCCGGAGAACCCCTGCCGCTGCTGCCTGTGGCAGCTTCAATGATGCCCGTCTGTTTAGACGGGTGTGACGCTCTTCCAAATCCCGAGCGATGTTATCCATCCGCTCGGCTTCAATGATGCCCGTCTGTTTAGACGGGTGTGACCTGACCGATGCCGGTCTCCCTGGCACAAGCCTCTCAGCTTCAATGATGCCCGTCTGTTTAGACGGGTGTGACCGTGTTCGGCATAGGTGTTGTCGCGCCCGCCGAAATTGCTTCAATGATGCCCGTCTGTTTAGACGGGTGTGACCGGTGAAGTGGGAGCCGAAGGCTGGCGCGGCGGAGGGCTTCAATGATGCCCGTCTGTTTAGACGGGTGTGACACGCATCCCACTCAGCGTGCGCGGCTAAGACCTCGGGAGGCTTCAATGATGCCCGTCTGTTTAGACGGGTGTGACCTCAACCCAAAACCCGACCCGGCACCTGTCAGCTGAGGCTTCAATGATGCCCGTCTGTTTAGACGGGTGTGACCACGGCAGTGGAGCACTGGTACCCGCCAGCACAAGGCTTCAATGATGCCCGTCTGTTTAGACGGGTGTGACCGAAGACTACGCCGACGCCCTGGCGCTGCTGGTCCGGCTTCAATGATGCCCGTCTGTTTAGACGGGTGTGACGGGTTGAGCGAGCCAAGGAATGGTTCACGCAGAGCCGCTTCAATGATGCCCGTCTGTTTAGACGGGTGTGACGACGGGCTCCCTGTTGGTGCTGAGGGGTCGGCGATGAGCTTCAATGATGCCCGTCTGTTTAGACGGGTGTGACCGAGGGTTTCCACGACTCCCGTCAAGCACGTAGTAGCTTCAATGATGCCCGTCTGTTTAGACGGGTGTGACGGTGGTCGCCGGCCCACCACCGGCTGACCGAATCAGGCTTCAATGATGCCCGTCTGTTTAGACGGGTGTGACCTGCTCCTTGCGGCCGATCATGTAAATCTGGCGGGCGCTTCAATGATGCCCGTCTGTTTAGACGGGTGTGACGACGGTCTCCGCCGTGAACGATTTCGGCGAGTTCGCTGCTTCAATGATGCCCGTCTGTTTAGACGGGTGTGACGGTCCGTCAGGACCTGATTCGCCAGCGAGATCTTGCTTCAATGATGCCCGTCTGTTTAGACGGGTGTGACATCGCGACCGCCAGGCCGCCAATGGTGGGTGCAGGGGCTTCAATGATGCCCGTCTGTTTAGACGGGTGTGACCGGCTGGTCCGGGTTGACCGGCGTAGCGGCCGGAATGCTTCAATGATGCCCGTCTGTTTAGACGGGTGTGACCCTGAGCGGCGAGCTCGGCGTACTGAGCGCGAGTGAGGCTTCAATGATGCCCGTCTGTTTAGACGGGTGTGACCATACAGCGCATTCGGGGGGCGAATCATCCTTCGGGGGCTTCAATGATGCCCGTCTGTTTAGACGGGTGTGACCGGTATCACGCTGGCTATTCCAGCCGCGGTCAAGCGGCTTCAATGATGCCCGTCTGTTTAGACGGGTGTGACGTGCGACGCATATGGAGGGCGCGGCGTGCGAGGGGCGAGCTTCAATGATGCCCGTCTGTTTAGACGGGTGTGACATGCGGAAAGTATGCGTGCAATCCGGCAAAACACCTAGTGCTTCAATGATGCCCGTCTGTTTAGACGGGTGTGACACATACTGCCCCGACTCCCTCATCCGATGGTGGGCGGCTTCAATGATGCCCGTCTGTTTAGACGGGTGTGACGCGCAGATCAGCGCCGCTACGAGTCTCCACATCCAGAAAGCTTCAATGATGCCCGTCTGTTTAGACGGGTGTGACTGCGTGGGCGCCATACCCGAAGCAAAACCATATGGAGCTTCAATGATGCCCGTCTGTTTAGACGGGTGTGACTTGACCGCCTGCACCCAGGCGTACACCTCTGGCAGTGCTTCAATGATGCCCGTCTGTTTAGACGGGTGTGACACTGATCAGTGTGGTGACCAGGCTGGAGATCATTTGGCTTCAATGATGCCCGTCTGTTTAGACGGGTGTGACGGTGCCGGCGGACTCGCCGCCATGAGCGAGTGAGGACAGCTTCAATGATGCCCGTCTGTTTAGACGGGTGTGACTCCCCTGCTCTGACCTGCTGAGCTACCGCCCCAAGGGTGCTTCAATGATGCCCGTCTGTTTAGACGGGTGTGACGTACCTCCTTCCACTCCATTCGCCTCCGGCGGAAGTGCTTCAATGATGCCCGTCTGTTTAGACGGGTGTGACCCTTGTCATGTGACAAGGCGTGTGGCATGATAGAGACATGCTTCAATGATGCCCGTCTGTTTAGACGGGTGTGACGCAGTAGATGCGACGGGGCCCCGGAGATGAATGCAGGCTTCAATGATGCCCGTCTGTTTAGACGGGTGTGACGGCCCATGGGGCCATCTCGATCCCGGAAGGGTGAGCGCTTCAATGATGCCCGTCTGTTTAGACGGGTGTGACCATATGACAAGGCATGTGCTAGTATTGATCTTGTCAAGCTTCAATGATGCCCGTCTGTTTAGACGGGTGTGACGCATCACCCCGATCCCTGACCTGTGCAGCGTCGCCGCTTCAATGATGCCCGTCTGTTTAGACGGGTGTGACCCCCCGGTTGACTGCTTGTCAAGCCTTACGCAGCAGCTTCAATGATGCCCGTCTGTTTAGACGGGTGTGACACCCGCTTCGGCGGCTGTGGGGTGACGATCCGGTGCTGCTTCAATGATGCCCGTCTGTTTAGACGGGTGTGACCATGCAGCTCGGCGGCCAGCGGTGGGCGGACATCTGCTGCTTCAATGATGCCCGTCTGTTTAGACGGGTGTGACACCAGCGCGGATGCTGTGGCAGCGCCTGGAGTGCGTCGCTTCAATGATGCCCGTCTGTTTAGACGGGTGTGACAATCCGGCATGCGGGAGGCACGGTTCCTGTTGACCGCGCTTCAATGATGCCCGTCTGTTTAGACGGGTGTGACCGACATTTGGGGTTCGGCTGGGCAGCCGGCATCCCTCGCTTCAATGATGCCCGTCTGTTTAGACGGGTGTGACTGGAACGGTCGGGCAGGGGTACCCGATCCGGTCATCGCTTCAATGATGCCCGTCTGTTTAGACGGGTGTGACGCGGCGCAGGCGGCGCTGAACCTGGTCATGTCGCTGCTTCAATGATGCCCGTCTGTTTAGACGGGTGTGACGCGAAGGCGCGCTTGATCTCGTCGAGCGACCGCATCGCTTCAATGATGCCCGTCTGTTTAGACGGGTGTGACGCGGCAGGGCTTCGAGAGCCGGGACGCCATGGCATGGCTTCAATGATGCCCGTCTGTTTAGACGGGTGTGACTGCGTGATGTGCGGGTGGGTGCCGTAGGCGTACTCGCTTCAATGATGCCCGTCTGTTTAGACGGGTGTGACCCATCGACCAGCCGCTGACCTTGGTCAGCGTGAACAGCTTCAATGATGCCCGTCTGTTTAGACGGGTGTGACCCTGCGTCTTTCGTCTACGATAGACGTATCAAGTGCTTCAATGATGCCCGTCTGTTTAGACGGGTGTGACGCCACCCAGACCACTGCGCCGAACAGGAAATCAGCAAGGCTTCAATGATGCCCGTCTGTTTAGACGGGTGTGACGCTAGTGCCGGCGGAAGAGGTAGTCAGAGCGCCGGCTGGCTTCAATGATGCCCGTCTGTTTAGACGGGTGTGACTTCGGCGGGTCGGGCGCCGGCAAGATCATCGAGGGGCTTCAATGATGCCCGTCTGTTTAGACGGGTGTGACAGCTCCCGCATCTTCTGGGCCGTGACTAGGCGCGATCCGGCTGGCTGCGAGCGCTGTCGGGAACTGCGATGCTAGCCTATCTCTCTGTTGAGCTGTCAAGTGTCGATTGGCCTTCTGACCAGGGGGCGAGCACTTCAGCGTGCGAGGGTCGTCGACCGAGCGCTCGCTGAATCCCGCTACCGCTCAAACTATGGTAGTGCCGGCTTGTGGAAATCGCCTCCGGGTGCCGATGACGTGTATGCCGGCTGCCGACCTCGTGTCCCCGAGGTCGATCCGTACCACCGAGTCGGCGGTCGGCTTCACCACGGCGCTGATGTCGGTCAGCCAGTCGACCAGTTCGGCGTCCGAGAGGTCGCAAAGAAACACGGAGTACTGAAGTCGCTCGCCGTAGGATTCCATGACCTTGATCACCCGACGCAGCCTCACTGGGTCGCTGATGTCATAGGCGATCAAGTATCTCCGTCTGGCCATGACTCACCGCGTCGTCATCGCTCGGTAGGCGGGCAGTTCACCGATCATGACGGCGGCCAGCACCCGCGCCTGTACGTCCATGACACGGCGATAGGAGATCTGGTAGCCGAACTGCGGGTGGCGCACAGTCATCTCCAAGCGTCGTTCGTACGCAGCGATCACGGTCCGTCGACCCTCCGGAGTCAGCATCACTCCCCGTGATCGGGAGAGGAAGTCGGTCCGCTTCACCTCGCCGTTGTTCAGTACCTGGAGCACGACCGAGTCGGCAATCAGCGGCCGAAATTCTTCCGCCAGGTCGAGGGCGAGCGATGGCCGTCCGAAACGCGGCGCATGCAGGATGCCGATGAACGGATCGAGTCCCACGCCAAGGCAGACCGCGACCAGATCCTTCAACAACAGTCCGTAGACGAAGCTCAACAGGCAGTTCACCGGATCTCGAGGCGGGCGACGGTTGCGTCCCCCTTCGGAGAAGCTCAGGGCGATGTCGGACTCTCGGTCGCTCAGCATCGAGGTGAACTGGCTGAAGTACGTCCGTGCGGCAGTGCCTTCGTAGCCCATCATCGAACCCACGGTGGTGGCTGTCGTCACCTGGCGCTCCATGGCCTTGAGCGTCTCCATCACCGCATGGGGAATTGGCTCACGACTGTTTCGCCGCAGCAGCGTCCGGGCATTTCGGATCTTTCCGGCCAGCATCGCGCCGGCGATACCGAGACCTCCCTGTCCGTGCACGATGATCTGGCGGCGGCGCAGTTCGACATACCGGTGCGGTTCGCCTTGCGCCCAACCGTTGAGCCACCCGCCGTAGCTGAACCAGAGGACCGGCGACCCTTGCGTCCACAACCGGGCCAGCGCCTCGGTTGAGACCTGGACATGCCCGTAGACACACAGCTGCGCAACATCGATCAGGCGGACACTGGCGATTTCGGTCTGCTTGAACCGGACCACCAGGCGTCCGCCTTTGACCCCCACGTAGGCACCCTGCTCGGTCACATACACCGGCCGATGGTCCGGGTCGCGGGGCACGATCCGTCGTGGCGGCAACTCGGTGCGCTGCAGCGAACGATTGACTTCGTCCGGAAGGCATAGGGTCACCAGCGAACAGCGTGGACACTTCGGAGAATCCACCAACGGCAAGGGTGGACGCGCCTGGGCCGCGATCTCGCGGGCCGCCAGCGCGGTGTCGAGTACCCGGTCCTCCACATCTTCGGGTACCGGAATGACGACGCGTTGGTTGGTCGCGACGTAATAGATGATCGCCTCGCGCACCAGGTAGCCGGAACCTCGCAGGACTGCGGCCTGGACGAACACCTGCATCTCATCGGCCGGCCAGGCACGTCCGTCGGGATCTGGTGAACCTTTCTTGAAGTCGACCGGCGAGACCGTGCCGTCGCTGTGATCCACCCTGTCGATCACGGCGACCACACCGAGTCGCTGATCTTCGAGTTGAACCGAACGCGCCCGTTGCATCTCTTCGACAGCCTCGGGCGGCGGCATCGGCGGGCCGTCTCTATCCACCCCGCGATGAACGAACCGACCTTGCGCAGTGTCCGCGTTGTCGGCCCACCGATGATCGACCCATTCGAGATAGAACAGCCGCGGACAGTAGACGAACTCGTTGAGCATCCTCGCCGGAAGCAGGTCCGGGAGCGGGTCGGGTTCGAGCGGCTCGTCCATCACATCACCTGGTCAGCGTCTTCCCATTCCTGGCAGGCTGGCGTCCGGCAACTCCCGCCGGGCTGGGCGGCCCGAAGCTGCCGTATCCGCCCTGATCGCTTCGCCTGATACCGGCCGTCATGACCTCCGTCACTCCGAGACGCCGGCGGCTATGCGCGGCCATCAGCAGAATCCTGGTATCCGCGAGCAGCGACGCCACTACGTCGGATGTCAGCGGGACGCCCCACAGCGGCCAACTGAAGCTGCCGCTCTTCCATCCGAGCTCGCAGCCTGTGGTCGCCAGTTGGACGACGCCGCGTCGGTCGGTGTGGAGAGCGACCGGAAAATACCGAAGGCCGAGAAAGGCCAGCCAGTCCGCACCGGGCACGCCGCGCTTCTTGTCACCGGAAGGATTGAAACCGCGCAGCGCCCAGACCCGTTCGCCACGAGCGTCCCAACCAAGGACGGGAAGCGTGGACGTATAGCTCCACGGCCCGACCAGAGCCTCCCGGAAATGCTCGGCGGTGACCTCTCGCTGTAGCAGCCGGACCATCACCAGGAATTTCTGCTGGCCCGCCGTGAAGTGGAAATGGGTCGGTTTCGCATCACCTTTGCCGGCGGCCGCACCCTCGGCAACCAGCCCGGTGAGCAGCGCGATGTCGCGATCGTCACCGGTTTTCCAATAGGTGGCGGCCGTCACCTCGATCCACTGCCGCAGGTCGGGCAGCGACGGTTTCAGGTCGTCCAAGGGGACACCGTCCGGGCCCCAGGCGAGCACCGGTGAACTTGCCCAACGTTCCCGGTCTTGATCGCACAGATCGATGATCTGCTCGAGGGAATCCGCCCCACCCAGCACCGCATGAGGTTCGAGCCCCTCCGTCCAGTGCAACGTGATGGCGCGATCGGGCAACGCGTGCGAGACGACGTCCAGAACGCCGAGGGCGGCAAACAGCCCGAGCGGATTGCGTCCGCGCAGTGCGGGAAGCGCGATCTCGGTCATGGCTGCCTCCGTGCGCGCTCTGCCGTCGCCGGCGTCCTGCTGTCCTCATGGTCGGCGAGCCGGAGCACGGCCTCCAGCCAGGCCAGACCGAACCATCCCCAGCTGCGGACCAGATTCCAGAATCGATCGGACGCGCCCGAGTCCAGCCGGTCCAACCCGTGCAGGGTGTGGCCGGCGACAGCGAGGTCCCCCACCGTGAAGGCAACAGCCACCTCGGGAAGATCGCTCTGCGGTCCGAATCGATAGCGGCCGCCACCGTGGTGGGTCGCCACCAAGTGCCGGACGAGGTCGGCGTCCACCAGCCCGTCCAGCGGAAGCAGGTGGAGACTCAACAGTTCGTGGCGCTGGCCGAGCGGATAGCCGCTGCGCTGCCGCGCTCGATCCCGTTCCCAGCGCGCATTCGTCTCCAGCGACTTGGCGAGCGGAACCTCGTCCGCCTGATAGGAGACGTCATCGCCACTGTGCATCCAAAGCTGGAATCGAGGATCGAGCTTGCCTAGGTCGTGCGCCTGTCCGGCCGCTCCGAGACTGGCGACGACCGAATCCGGCAGGCCGAGATTCCGGCCGAGACACTCGGCCCAACGCCTGACACCGTCAAGATGGTCGGTGAGCAGTACCCGACCTTCTCTGGTTTCGGGGAATGACGTGCTATCGCGTCCGTCATCGTCGGTAGAGACGCCGCCTGACACCCCGGCGTCACTCGCGACCCGTGCGGTGAGCACATACGACGATCGCACCTCGCCAGAGACCCATTGCTCGACAAAGGACTGCACGAACCACCTCGGCGCCTTCAGCAGTCTGTCCAGTACCGCCCGCGTGGGCACGTCGACGCGAGCCCTCGCATCGACCACATACGCCTCGATGACCGCGCGCTTCTCGTCGATCGCGAGTTCCTCGAGCGACCGCGGATCGGGGAATGGGAGCAACTCGCCGTCCGCGCCTTCGCCGCCGGCCGACGTCTCGTCAGACAACGGCCTTTTCTCCCCCGCCTTGGCGCGTAGCCGATGGTCGAGCGTCCGTGACAACCGGACTATCGTCCGTCTCGTTCCGGACGCCTCAACAGCGACATCGGGGACGTCGTCCGTGGCGGCCGGATTCCAGTTCTTCCCGGACAGGCCACCGAGGGTCGAGGGCACGAGAATGGTGTCACCAGGCTGGATAGCGCTGAGCCGAATCGTCTCCGCCTTTTCGTCGCGCCACCGAACGACCGCGCGATCATCGGCTTGTCGGCCATCGTCGACCTCGTGCGCAGCCCAGGCGTCCGCCAGCATCGGATCGTCGACGATGCCTCGCAGCCAGCGTCGCACACTGACCACCGGTACTTGCAGCGCTTCGGCTGCCGTCGGCGGATACGCATTCACCCGGGCCGCAACCCGGTTGGCAAGCTGGTCGTCAGGCCACAGCTCTACAACTCTGTGCAACAACGCCTCATCGAGGTCGTCGCGCCAGATCACCGAGACGTCGCTCAGGGCGTCCGAGGCCTTGATCCCATGCAGCCATTGCGCTACTTCGGGATCGGCGGCCACCCCGTAATCAGAGGTCCGGACCCACCGATCGAGGTGGCTCGGCAGCAGGTGCGGCGCGGGCTGCACCGGCGGCAGCATCAGGGCGTGCCGGGCCGGAGGGGGCAGTTCCAGGCGACGCAGTCCGAAGTCAACCTTGGGCAGGCTGGACAACCACGACCAGGTCTCCCGCAAGGCATTTCCATAGACAGGGTCCGCCTCGGTGGTCGCGATGTCCCGCTGCGACGCGAGGATCACCGACCCGTACGGCTGCCCTGTCTGCGCCAGTTGACCGTCGCGGTCGACGCGGCCGAACCGCTGGCGCAGCGCGTCGAGGCTGGCGCATTCGGTGACGATCGCGTCCAGGTCGAAATCTGCTCCGGCCTCGATGCTCTGGGTCGACACCAGGATCAGCGGACGATCAGTCGCGCGGCGTTCCCGGCCCATCTCGACCCGCGGCTGAATCTCGGCGAGCACCGCGTCGCGATCGACGGTCCGCATGCGTCCGGTGATGAGTCGCACGTCGCACTCGTCACCTCGCGCAACGCGTGACGTCAGTGCCGCATAGGCATAACCGGCCGTTGCCACCCGGTTCACGATGACGGCCACCGCACGGGCGCCCTGTTTCACCAGGGCCTCGGCCCGCGCAGCGCAGACGGCGGCCAGCTTCTGTTGCGCCTTGACCGTGTCGGTAGGTGTCGTGACCAGCTCCACGGTCGCGGGTTTGGACGCCTCCAGCCGCCGTTCCAGGACTGGGTGCCCACCGGTGTCCAACTCGGCGCCGGGGAACGCCCAGTCCACGTCTGTGTCGACCGTCGCGCTGAGCCGGACGAGCTGCCAGCGATCGGGCAGCGCACCCGCTTTCGAACCCAATCCGCGGTATCGCTGCACCACCTGCAGGGTGTCGGCGTAGGGGCGCGCCAGATGAACCTCGTCGAGGAGATAGAGGACGTCCTGGCTGAGCAGTCCCGCATGGACGGGACGCATGCCGCGCGAGACCCCGTACCCGCGGAACAGCAGCCGGGACCCGACCTGATCGACGGTGGAGGCGAGCACCGCGGGAATATCGGGACGCTGCGCCCAGCTCTCGTCGCGGACGATGCCACCCCGCAGCACGGCGTGCCGCAGCGGGACGTCCGGAACCGATCCATCAGGCTGGACGGCCAACGACCGCAACCGATCGGCGACCACCCGAAGGACGCCTTCTTGAGCCTCGGCCAGCCTCGTGGCGATGACCCGTGCCCGGTCGGCGGCCTGGTCGACGATCACCCTGCGGTCGACCACCACCGCGATCCGCCGGGGGTGCCATTGCTTGTCCGGGGGCTCTTCCGCACCGAGTGCCAGCAGGAACACCGCGATGTCGATCGCGCTGGTCTTACCGGTGCCGGTGGGCAGGTCGATCAGGTCCGGCCAGCGCCGTTCACGCTGGGCGGCTTCCACCAGAGCCGATTGCCAGGCAAACGGCTCGACCGGGGCCGCGTCCGGCTTCGACCACAGCGCGGAGAAGTAGCTCGCGAAGTCGGACGTCGAGAGCGCGGCCAGCGCCGGCGGCGGTGCCGAAGTCACGACCGTGATCCTGGGTGGGGCCAGAGCAGGCCGCAACCGAGGAACCGTCCTGCTCCCAGCAGCACGGGCCCTTGGACCGGCTCGCCGAAGGTCAGATCGATGTGGACCAGGCGTTTCCGGAGTTTTCCCGCGCCAACCAGGAACGGAGGAAAGCCGCGAAGCGGTCGGGTGCCGCGGATTGGCGGGTCGTTGCGGAAATCGATCGCGACCGGTTCGGGCAGCCGGATGTTCCGGCAGGCACGGACCACGCTTTCCCGAGCCTCGGACTCGGCCTTGTCGCGCTTGGCGCGATTCGGGCTGTCCAGGTCGCCCGGATGACGGTCGAGCGCCACCGGGGTGACCGTCGACCACCGCGTGGCAGGCCGCGTCCAGGTGGAGGGCCGAGCGGTGACGGACGCCTCCTGCGGCCGCAGCGGACGCAACTCGAACGTCCTCCCCCGCTCGAACCAGAGTCGCCCGCCGTCCTCCTGCCACCGGGCGGCAGCCAGCGCGACAGCGGCCCGATCGTCAGGCGAGACCTCCCGCGGCAAGACCACCGCCAACGCATGAATGGATCCGTCGGCGTACTCGGAACCCACGTATGGCAAGGCCAGATAGGCCGCATGGGCCTCCAGGGCAGGCTCGGTCGGCGACCCGTCCGACCCCGGCCGATGCCCGCTGATCATCGGCGACACCGGCTGGGCCGCGTGCTTCATCAGGCCCGCCCGGAGGGCCCGCGTCAGTTCCCCGGACTGGGTCAGCGCGCACCGCGGATGCAGGTCGAACAGCAGCCAGCGCTGGTCGTCGAAGATGCCGCGATGCACGACCGGCGCAGGCTCGTTCCTGCGGTACTCGGCAGCACCCGTCGGCAGGGTGCGCGGCTCCACCCCCTGGTGGTCGGCGTACGACGCGATCAGCGAGTCCAGTTGCCCGGTGGTCGGCGTCCGGACACTGAACTCACCGCTCTCCGTCGGCACCATGGACGCCTCACGCGTGGGCTCGGCGATGATCGCCACATCGACCGGGGACGAGCTGTGGCCCAGACGGCCGATTCGTCCCAGAACCCGATCCAACGCGTCCAGTTGCGCCGGCTCAGGAACGACATCCGGCCAGGTGAAGGTGACGATCTCGTCGGCCGGGGTAATACTCGGGAAGGTGCGGGCCTGCCGGACCCGGTTCTCCGGGAGAACGCCCAGCCCAGTCTCGGGTGCCCTGCCCGAACTACTGAACTGGACGCCCCTCGCCTGTGCCTTCGCGGCTGCGGTCTGTGCCCGCCGGTGCGCCCGGAGATCGGGATGATCGCCCGCCATCGACTCCTGCTCCAGCTCGAGTGCCGCGGTCAGGTCTTCGTAGACACCCGAGGCGTCCCGCGACAACACCGTGGCATCGTTCACCGGAACGAAGTGGGTGACCACCGAGCGGGCTGCGGTGTCCTCCGGCATGGAGCAGGCGATCTGCGGCGGGCCCAGCGATTCCCACCAGTGCAACGCCGCACGCTCGTCGAGATCCGGTTGATCACTGTCCGCCCAGGCCGCGACTGCGGCGGCGAACAGTCGAGCGGGATGCGGCGGCCACTCGGCCCGGTCACGGTCGTTGAAATGGGTCGCGACATACCGTCCGGCAAGCAGCCGGACCTGTACCGCGAGCATTACGCGCCGCCGTTGCCGGCCGGACGGCTGTTCCGGACCAACTGGACCAGCCGGTCGGCAGGCCGCAGCAGGACCTCGTCGGTCTGCCAGATCAGACCGTGGGACGCCGCCGCCTCGACCGCCTGCGCGGTGAGCGCCAACGCCTCGTCGCCGGTCAGGCTGAACCGGCTGGACCCGCCGCTCCCGCGTCGGACCAGGTCGAATTCCAGGTCGGCGGTGGGCACCAGGACGCATCGCGAGCGCAGATCGAAGCCCTGCTCGAACGACAGGGTCACAGCGGCCAGGGCAAGCGCGGCCAGCGCTGTCCGCGCGGCCTGTTCGGCCTCACGTCGCCGCTCGCCCAGCTGTTCGCCGTTGCTGTTCAACGGGAAGCCGAGCCGCCGCAGCTGAATGAAGGAGAGCACGGTGATCGCCTCCACCCGGTCCACGGTCACGCCGCCGGCGCGGGCGTCGAGGGACGGCGTCACATTGCCGTGGTTGACCTGCGAGGGACGCCCCGGCGCGCCCTCGCCCGACCCGGTGTAGAGGACGATCTTTCCCTTGTCCTTCTTGGCCTCGTCCTCGTTGAGAGTCCAGGAGCCGTCCTCGGTGGCATAGAGCGTGTTGCCCGCCAGCTCGATGCCGAGCGGGTCGATCCGCGAGGCCGCGCGAGTGCCGGGCATGGCCCCGATTCCGACGATCTCCGAGGTGAGCGCCCGCTCGTACTTCGCTCCCCGACCGCCCCGCGGACCCGTCGAGTCCCAGCCGCCGAAGATCAGGGTGGCCGGCGAGTATCGGTACAGCGCCTCCGCGTTGCGAGCGGATGCCTCGGTGACCGCCCGTCCGATCGGACTCATCCGGAACAGCTGGCCGTCGAGCAGACTGTCCCGCAAGATGGCGTCGAAAATCCGGTGCGGTGCCTGCAACGACGAGATCCGGTCCAGATCCGCTAGGCCCTCCGAGTCACGGAAGTCCACCGAGACTAGGGGCAATGCCAGCCGACCCGCACGGACGGCCTCCAGCAGGGTCTCCTCCATCGTGTTGGCCTGCGCCGCCACCGAATTAAGCGAGACGCAGCGGACATCGGCGCCATCGATGCGCCTCGTCTCTTCGGCATACTTCGTGGGAGCCGCGTCCCCGCTATAGGTAGGTGGGGCGATCTTGTCGCCGGGCCCACCGAGGGGCTCGAGTTCGAATCGCGCACGGACGCCGGCAGTTCCTCCCGCCACGGCATCGTGGAGGGCATCAAGGGTGAGGGCCACGGGCAACTCCTAAATCTCAGCCTTCATCAGGCAGCACCGGCGAGTTGCCGGAGTCGACACCGACTGATAATAGACACATGAAGGGATCAATGTGGAGAGCGTTGGGAAAGTTCCTGACCTTCTTCTTAGGAATCGACGTGATCACCCGAACAGCCTCAAGGGACGCAACCCATGGCCACTCTGCGAACTCAGGTTTAGAGACTCAACCACGGACGACCGCCAACGCACGCTTTTCGTGGCGAGCCCACGCCTACAGATAGCGAGGAGTATGCCGCTCGACGCCGCCAAGTCAAGTCGGCGGTCGAGACGAGGGGTTTGGTCAAGGCCCGCGCGTGCCGGCCTTGACCAACGAAGCCGGGGAGAGTCGAGGGGCTGAGATGCCCAGCTGTCCGCCCTGACCATCCTGCAATGAGGCCCGGCTCGCTCGTCAGGGTAGCGGACAGACCAAGAGAGGACGGGTCATCTTCATGGTTAGGGTAGAGAGAATGGGTATAGCGACCTACCTATTTGCATCATCCTCGGGAGTGGTCTAGCATGCCGTCATGGCTCGCAACGACAACCTCCAGGCACCCGACGTCGTCCGATCTCGTGCCGTGAGCGCCGGGGATGGGTTGAAGCCTCGACCACCCTTCCTTACCATGAGGTAAGGAGGATACGCGCATGAGCACTGGAACCGTCACCAGCAAGGGCCAGATCACCATCCCCAAGAGCATCCGGGACGAGCTTGGCCTCGAGCCCGGAGCCCGTGTGTCGTTCCTCATGAACGCCGAAGGGTTCTACGAGCTGCATCGCGAGAGGCGACCCGTGAAGGCACTGGCCGGCTCTTTGCGCTATTCCGGGCCACCCCTCTCCCTTGAAGACATGGACAATGCGATCGCCAGCGGCGCGAAGGACACCATGCGATGATCGCTCTCGACACCAACGTGATCGTTCGCTATCTCGTCCGAGACGATCCCGATCAAACCTCACGTGCAGAGGCAATCATCGACCAGCTTAGCGATGAGACACCGGGTTTCGTGGCGACCATCGTTTGGGCGGAAGTCTACTGGGTACTGACTCGCGGTTACAGCCTCGGGCGTACCGAGGTGGTGGAAAACTTAGCCGCTCTCTATATTGCTGATGAGATTCGCACAGAAAACTCAGCGGCAATGAGATCGGCGATCACACATGCGCGCCAGGGAGCCGACTTCGCCGACGCTCTCATCAACGCAACCGCCACGTCAGCGGGTTGTACGGAAGTCGTCACCTTCGACAAGCGAGCTGCCGACAAGCTGGGTTGGCGATTGATCTGAAGCGCGCTCGGAGGGACTCGAACCCCCAACCTGCTGATCCGTAGTCAGCTGCTCTATCCATTAAGCTACGAGCGCTTGGGTGGGGCCCGGACGCTGCCGAACCACCGACGGATAACTTTAGTTGATCGTCGCGGGCGCGTCCAACCGAGCCTGCGAGGTCCGGCCATCGGCCACGGAACGGCGGGCGCTACGGCAGGATGGATGTAAAGCACCAAACGCCTGCAGCGTGGCAGGCAGAAGGAGTCCGTGATGCCGGTCGATTCCCGCCAGATCGCCGAGAACGCCCCGCCGAACGCCCCTGAGGCCCTGATCACCTGGGTGGCCGGGGTGGCAGAACTCACCCAGCCCGACCAGGTCTACTGGTGTGACGGCTCGGAGGCCGAGCGCGACCGCCTCTATCGGGAGATGGTCCGGGCCGGAACGCTCATCAAGCTGAACGAGGCGAAGCGTCCGAACAGCTACCTGGCCCGCTCCACGCCGTCCGACGTGGCGCGGGTCGAGTCCCGCACCTTCATCTGCTCCGAGAATCCGGCCGACGCCGGCCCGACCAACAACTGGGCCGAGCCGAGCCAGATGAAGCAGACCCTGGCCGGACTGTTCGACGGCTGCATGCGCGGTCGCGTCATGTATGTCGTCCCGTTCTCTATGGGTCCGCTGGGCGGCACCATCTCCAAGCTCGGCATCGAGATCACCGACTCGCCCTACGTAGTGGTCAACATGCGCATCATGACCCGGATGGGCGCCGAGGCACTCGCCCACATCAACGCCGGCGAGTACTGGGTGCCCGCCGTACACTCGGTGGGGTATCCGCTGGTCGACGCCGACGGCAACCGGCGTCCCGATGTGCCGTGGCCGTGCAACGACGAGAAGTACATCACCCACTTCCCGGAGACCCGCGAGATCTGGTCGTTCGGCTCCGGCTACGGCGGCAACGCCCTGCTCGGCAAGAAGTGCTACGCGCTGCGGATCGCCTCGGTGCTGGCCCGCGACGAGGGTTGGCTGGCCGAGCACATGCTGATCCTGAAGATCACCGGTCCGAACGGGCGCACCTACCACCTGACCGCGGCCTTCCCGTCCGCCTGCGGCAAGACCAATCTGGCGATGCTGCGTCCGACCATTCCGGGCTGGAAGGTGGAGACGATCGGCGACGACATCGCCTGGATGCGCCCCGGCCCCGACGGACGCCTGTACGCGATCAACCCCGAGGCCGGCTTCTTCGGCGTCGCCCCCGGCACCTCCGAGCAGACCAACCCGACTGCCCTGGCTGCGCTCGATCACGACACGATCTTCACCAACGTGGCCCTCACCGACGACGACGACGTGTGGTGGGAGGGGATGACCGACGAGCCGCCCGCGCACCTGATCGACTGGCAGGGCAACGACTGGACACCCGACTCCTCGGCCAAGGCCGCCCATCCGAACAGCCGGTTCACGGTGCGGGCCGATCAGGCGTCCTCGATCGCCGACGAGTGGGAGGATCCGGCCGGCGTCCCGATCGACGTCATCCTGTTCGGCGGACGCCGGGCGCACAACGTCCCTCTGATCACCGAGACCTACGACTGGCGCCAGGGCGTCTTCGTTGGCGCCACCGTCAGTTCCGAGCAGACCGCCGCCGCCGAAGGCGCGGTCGGTTCGCTACGTCGTGACCCGTTCGCGATGCTGCCGTTCTGCGGCTACAACATGGCCGACTACTGGGCGCACTGGCTGCGGATCGGCGAGACCCTGGGCGAGCATGCGCCGCGGGTGTTCCAGGTCAACTGGTTCCGCAAGGACGACGAAGGCCACTTCCTGTGGCCCGGCTTCGGCGACAACGCCCGCGCCATCGAATGGGCGCTGAGAAGGGTGAACGGCGAAGTGGACGCGGTCGACTCGCTCAACGGACGGCTGCCCCGCCGCGACGACCTGAACCTCGACGGACTCGACCTGACCGATGAGCAACTCGACGAGCTGTTCGCGCTCGACCCGGCCGCTTGGGCGCAGGAGGCCGACCTGACGCAGGAGTACTTCGAACAGTTCGGCGACCGGGTGCCCGCGGCCCTCACCGAGGAATTGGAGGCATTGCGCCGGCGGATCGCCGAAGCGTCCTGACCGGACGACGACGGCGGGTATGCTGCCCGGCATGCCACGCCGCCGTCCGCTCCTCTTCCTGCTCATGATCGTCCCGGCGCTGTTGGTCGGATGCAGCGCCGGGACCACCCCCTCGTCCGCGCCGCCGCCGGCGATCACCACCAACCCGACACCGGTGTCGACCGGTCCGACGCCGGGTCCGACGATCACCGACTACGGTGCCGCCTGTCCCTCCGGGGAATACAAGGCGACCAGCTTCACCGCGACCAGTTCCGACTCCATATCGGGCAAGGGCACGGTCACCGATGTCGACGCTACATTTCGCAACGGCCGCTACGAGTTCGAATTCGACGACGACAGTCCGATCACACTGACCATCGGCACGAGCACCAGGCAGGTGCGCATCGACGGCGAGTTCCGCGGAACCTACTCCGGCGCCTCGGACGCCCTCACCTTCACCCTGGGCGACACCACCGGAACCGCGAAGGCGACACAGGGCGGCAAGACCCAGAGTCTCCCGATGCGGGACGTGGCCGCGGTCCTCGCCCCGCAAGGCACAGGGAAGGCGGTCTGCACCGCCGACAAGCTGACGATCACGACCGACACGGTCACCTGGAACTTGGTGCGCGACCTGGACTGATCATTCGTCACTCGGCCGGCGGCACCGGTTCGAGATCGGGGTCCTTGTCCCGCACCACCGTGCGGACGGCGTTGCCCGGCTGCTCCGGGAACAGCTGCAGCGCTATCAACCGCGCCGCGCAGGCCTGCCGGATGTCGTCCTCGACGTCGTCGCGCAGGCCCGCCCGCAACACCGGGTCGGTGGCCGACACGACTGCGAAATAGAAGCCGGAGAACACCGCCAGGAATCCGCACACCCGCAGGTGCTGCACGGTAAGCGCATAGCTGTGCCACTCGCTGCTCCAGCCCAGCAGCACCTGCGGCGGCGCCTGCGTCCAGGACTCGACCACCTCGGCGTCCACGGTGATCAGGCCGAGCACCACGAAGAACAGGAACACCGCCAGCCCCACCACGGTGGCGATGGTCAGCTTCGAGATCACCATCACCAGCCGCAGGTTCTTCTCCTGCTCCAGGGTCAACGGACAGGTCACCGGGGTGTCGATCCGGCCATGCGTCAGCGGCGTCCCTTCGACCAATGCCTCCACCTCACCGGGCTGCTCGAAGCGGGCCAACTCGACCAGATCGAGCGCGCGAGTGTGCAGAAACAGCCAGCTCAGCCCGACGAACAGCAGCAGCGCCAGCAGGTAGGCCAGCGAAGACAGGCGCGCGAACGCCTGCCACAGCTCGCCGGTGAAGAACAGGAAACCGACCACGCCGAGCAGCATCGGCAGAGTGCGGCCGATCGCCGTCCCGCCGGCCAGGAAGGACGACACCACCCGCCGCCACAGCCACGGCCCCAGCGCGATCAGCCCACTGTAGGCGAGCAGGTTGACGAAGCCGAACAGCACCAGCTGCACCACGAACAGCATCGCTGCGCTGATCACCGCCAGCACTCCGCCAGGCAGCTCCAGGTCGTCGACCACGATCGTCTCGTGCGGCATGACCAGCACGACCAGGCTCGGCATCAGCAGAAATACGGTCCGCTCCAACCAGGTGACCCGGTCGGGAAGGGCGAATACCGGACGCCGCCGCAGCAGGTTGCCGAGCACCCAGCTGGCCAGCACGACGACCACCGAGATCCCGACCGACAACCACGGATTGCTGGCATACGTCGGCACGTCGAACAGCATCACCAGGACGAACACCGTGGCCATCGCCCGCGCCAGCCGGGCCGCCCGACGGCGCCGCACCGACGTCCCATCGAGCAGCGCGGAGAAGCCGCGGCGCAGAAACCAGCGCTCCACCTCGCGGATCTCGACGCCAGACATGCGGGTCAGCCTAGAGCCGCCGGGCCTCGGCTGTTCAGATACGTGGCCAGATGCTGCCCGGTGAGCGTGGACGCCGTCGCCAGATCGGCCGGCGTCCCCTCGAAGACGATCCGGCCGCCGTCGTGCCCGGCGCCCGGACCGAGATCGATGATCCAGTCGGCGTGCGCCATCACGGCCTGGTTGTGTTCGACCACGATCACCGATTTGCCCGAGTCTACGAGGCGGTCGAGCAGGCCGAGCAGGTTCTCCACATCGGCCAGGTGCAGGCCAGTGGTGGGCTCGTCCAGCACGTAGGTGCCGCCCTTGGTGGACATGTGGGTGGCCAGCTTGAGCCGCTGCCGTTCGCCACCCGACAGGGTCGTCAGCGGCTGGCCGAGGTTCAGGTAGCCGAGCCCGACGTCCGCCAGCCGTCCGAGAATGGCGTGCGCAGCCGGCACACGGGAGTCGCCGGCGCCGAAGAACTCGGCCGCCTCTGCCACCGGCATGGCCAGCACCTCGGCGATGTTGCGTCCGCCGAACAGGTACTCGAGCACGGCCGGCTGGAACCGCTTGCCCTCGCAGGCCTCGCAGGTGGTGGACACCGTCGCCATCACCGACAGATCGGTGAAGATCACGCCGGCACCGTTGCAGGCCGGGCAGGCGCCCTCGGAATTGGCGCTGAACAGGGCCGGTTTGACCTTGTTCGCCGCCGCGAACGCCTTGCGGATCGGTTCCAGCAGGCCGGTGTAGGTGGCCGGATTGCTGCGCCGCGAGCCACGGATCGGGCTCTGATCGACCGACACCACCCCTGCGGCGAGCGGGATCGACGAGTGCACCAGCGAACTCTTGCCCGAACCGGCCACCCCGGTGACCACCACCAGCACGCCGAGCGGAATGTCGACGTCCACGCTCTGCAGGTTGTGGGCGGTGGCGCCGCGAATGCGCAACGCGCCGGACGGCGTCCGCACCGATTCCTTGACGCCCACCTTGTCGCCGAGGTGGCGTCCGGTGACGGTGTCGCTGGACCACAGCCCCGCCACCGTGCCCTCGTAGCAGATCCGCCCGCCCTTCGAACCGGCGCCCGGTCCGAGATCGACGATGTGGTCGGCGATCGCGATCGTCTCCGGCTCGTGCTCGACCACCAGCACGGTGTTGCCCTTGTCGCGCAGCTGCAGCAGCAGGTCGTTCATCCGCTGCACGTCATGCGGGTGCAGCCCGGCGGTCGGCTCGTCGAAGACATAGGTGACGTCGGTCAACGACGACCCCAGGTGCCGGATCATCTTGGTGCGCTGCGCCTCGCCACCGGACAGCGTCCCGGACGGCCGGCTCAACGACAGATAGCCCAACCCGATCTCGACGAACGAGTCCAAGGTGTCCCGCAGGCCTTCCAGCAGCGGGGCCACGGACGGCTCGTCGAGCCCGCGGATCCACTCGGCCAGGTCGGTGATCTGCATCGCGCAGGCGTCGGCAATGTTGACGCCGGCGACCGTGGACGAGCGCGCCTCCGGCGCCAGCCGGGTGCCCTCGCAGTCGGGGCAGTCGGTGAAGGTCACCGCCCGCTCGACGAAGGCCCGGATGTGCGGCTGCATGGCGTCCACGTCCTTGGCCAGCATCGACTTCTGGATCTTCGGGATCAGCCCCTCGTAGGTGACGTTGATGCCGTCGACCTTGATCCGAGTGGCCTCCTTGTAGAGCAGGTCGTGCAGCTGGCGCTTGGTGTAGCTGCGAATCGGCTTGTCCGGGTCGAAGAAGCCGCAGCCGCGGTAGATCCGTCCGTACCAGCCCTCCATCGAATAGCCGGGCACCAGCAGCGCGCCCTCGTTGAGCGACTTGTTCTCGTCGTACAGCGCGGTGCGGTCGAAGTCGGTGACGTTGCCGCGTCCCTCGCAGCGCGGACACATGCCGCCCAAGATGCTGAAGGACGCCTTCTCGGCGATGGTCTTCTCGCCCCGCTTCACGGTGATTGCGCCGCTGCCGGACGCCGACGGCACGTTGAACGAGAACGCGTTGGGCGGCCCGATGTGCGGCTGGCCGACGCGGCTGAACAGAATGCGCAGCAGCGCGTTGGCATCGGTCACGGTGCCCACCGTGGAGCGCGGATTCGCACCGATCCGCTCCTGGTCGACGATGATCGCCGTAGTCAGACCGTCGAGCAGGTCGACCTCCGGACGGGCCAGGGTCGGCATGAAACCCTGCACGAAAGCACTGTAGGTCTCATTGATCAGCCGCTGGCTCTCGGCGGCGATGGTGCCGAAGACCAGCGAACTCTTGCCCGAGCCGGAGACTCCGGTGAACACGGTCAGCCGGCGCTTCGGAATCTCGACCGTGACGTCGCGCAGGTTGTTCTCGCGGGCGCCTCGCACTCTGATCAGATCGTGGCTGTCGGCGAGGTGCCGATCGCCCTTGCTGGTTGAGCTTGTCGAAACCGAACTCGTCGAAACCATCGTCGCTCCCGCGGTCAGGGCCTGATTGACCGGCACCACCCTACTGGCGCGGCTCACCGGGAGTCGTCCGGATACCCGTGGTCAGGAGGCCGACCGAACCGGCTCCACCTCCAGCGGGAGGCCGACAGCGTCCCGGTTCATCGGCCAGACCGACAGCTGGAGTCGTGCAATGCCGGATGCGATGGCCCGCACCCGATCGAGCCAGGCACGTCCGGACCGATTCGAGGTCAGGTCGTCCGGTATGACCAGGCCGATCACCTCGCTACCCGCGGCGCACTCAGCGGCGATCTGTTCGAACAGCGACTCCAACTCGTCCAGCTCGGCGAGCCGCTCCGCCACCTGGGGCGGAGCGGGGCGTCCGGACGCCGGCGTCCGCCGCATCATGAACGCGGGAACAGGGAGCGGACGCAGGGCGACCCGCTCGCGCGCCGCCCATTCGGTCAGGGCGTCGGCGGTCTCCGACGCGTCCGGCTCAGCCAGCAGGCCGTGCGCCACCAACAGGATTCGTGAGCCGACGGCGTTCTCAGCCATCTCGTCCCTCCCTTCCAGGATGTTCCGGACGCCGGCGCCTCCGGGACGCGGCGGCGCCGGCCTTGCTCAATCGAGCAGATCCGCATAGAGCGGAGTGCTCAGGTAGCGCTCGCCCCAGTCCGGGGTGACCACCACGATGGTCTTGCCGGCGTTGGCCGGGTCGGCGGCCAACTCGGCGGAGGCCCGCAAGGCCGCGCCGGACGAGATGCCGAGCAACAGGCCCTCCTCCTTGGCCACCCGCTTGGCCCACTCGATCGCGTCGTCCGAGGTCACCTTGATGATCCCGTCGATGACGCTGCGGTCCAGGATGTTCGGCACGAAGCCGGCGCTGATCCCCTGGATCTTGTGCGGGCCCTTCGGTTCACCGGAGAGCACAGCCGACTCGGCCGATTCGACCGCGTAGATCTGCACGCTCGGCTTGCGCTCTTTGAGAACCTGGCCCACACCAGTGATGGTGCCGCCGGTGCCCACGCCTGATACCACGATGTCGACGGCGCCTTCGGTGTCAGCCCAGATCTCTTCGGCCGTGGTGCGCCGATGGATGTCAACATTGGCCGCGTTGTCGAACTGGTGGGCGACGATCGCGCCCGGAATGCTGGCGGCGATCTCTTCGGCGCGCGCATTGGCGCCGGGGACTCCATCTGCGGCGGGGGTGAGCACCAGTTCAGCGCCGAGCGCGCGGAGCACGGCCCGGCGTTCCTTGGAGAAGGTCTCCGGAAGCGTGATGATCACCCGGTAGCCGCGGCTCGCCCCGACCCAGGCCAGCGCGATCCCGGTGTTGCCCGAGGTGCCCTCGACGATGGTGCCGCCGGGCTGCAGCGAGCCGTCCGCCTCGGCGGCGTCGATGATCGAGACACCGATCCGGTCCTTCACCGAGTTCGCCGGGTTGTAGTACTCCAGCTTGGCCAGGACGATCGCCTGGCTGTCGCCGTAGAGCCGGTTGATCTGGACCAGTGGCGTGCGACCGATCAGCTCGGTCGCGTTCTTGAAGTAGGCCATCGGATGGTTCCTCTCGTGTGTTGTGGTTGATCGATCGTGCAGAGATCTTGACGCTGCTCCGGTGTCCGGTGGCTCGGGGTAAACCGAAGGAACCGTCCCCTCTGGTTCGGACGCCGGTCTCGCCGATGGGGTGCGGGTGCTCGAATCCCCAGCTCATAGCGGGAATGGATGCGCCGGACGGTGGTCAGGTCGCAATCGGTGAGCGTGCGGTCGGGTCGGTCAGTGACGGCGACAACACATTCGGCCGTCGACAAGGACCGCAGCGGGTACGACTCGTCCGGCGAACATGGACGGAATGGTAGCACCTTTCTGGAAAGCACCCCTGCGTCCCGTCTGGCGGCGACCGGCGCCCGACGAGTTCGGGGAGTCCGGCGGCCAGCGCCACCCCCACGGGGCAGACAGTCGTCAACTGGCGACCGATGTCAGGGCCGTCCCGCCTCGCTCGCCTCAAAGACGTCCGGAATCGGTCGCCATTCGACGCATGAGCGAACACACGTGGGACGACGCGCCGCAATCGCGCGACAAGTAGGCTCCGGCCATGGCGACTGCGACCGGAGATTCCGGAAGTCCGTGGGCCGAGCGCTCCTCCGACGAGTACGGGGAAAGGGCACGCGAGACCACGGAGTATGAGTTCCTGCCCGTCGACGAGCCGACATTCGTGCGCTTCACGGGCACATGCCCTGCGTGCGATCACGAGTTCCTTTTCGACTGGCCGCTCGAGAGTTTGCGCGTCGCACGCCGCGTCGAGCCGGTGGTGCTGTGCCGGTGCGAGTCGGGGAGCCACACGGGACGCCCCAACGGCGTCACTACGGGCTGCGGCGCCTACTGGGTGTCGGGGGTCGTCTCTCCATGACCGGCAACGCCGCCACCCCGGACGCGGGCGGAAAGCGCCGGCCGGACTCCGGGCGTGCTGGCACACAGGGCGAACTGAACTCCACCAAGGCCGCTGTCATGGCACGGGGCGGTGAGTTGGCCGCGGTGCGTGCCAGCGCAGCAAAGTGGCAAGCGGGGCTCTCAGCGCTGGTCGGCGTCATCACCGGAACGGTGGGGATCGGGATACGGGACGTGCTGCGAGCGATCGACCCATGGTGGGCGACCGCGTTGGCGGTGCTATTGACGGCGGCGTTCCTCGCAGCATTCGTTGCGACGCTTCTGGCGTTGTGGGCCGGCGGAGGCATGCCGCGTCTGGTCAGGACGGTGACCGCGCGGGAGGACGACGACCACGTCACCGCCAAGTCTGCCGCCAGATCGCTGAAGACAGCGATCTGGGTGACCTCAGGTGCGGTGCTCACGCTTGTCGGGGCCCTGTGGGTGTGCTGGTTCGCTCCCCCGAGCGCGGATCCAGTCGCGATTGTCGAGACCCAACGCGAGAAGGTGTGCGGCACGACGGAGACCGTGGACGGGCGACTCCTCGTCACCGTAGGCCGCGCCTCAGTTCACGTGATCGACGTGGCCGACATCACCCGTTGGGAGAAGGTCAGCCGTTGTCCGTGACGGTCACGACGAGGCTGTGGCCGGCCCATCGGTGAGGTGAGACCGACCGGTCGCGGGTTTCCCTCCATCGACGGGCGCAGTCGCGCTGCCACGCGTAAAGACCCTCACGAATGCCGTGCTGCTCGATGGACGCGGCCAGCGCCAGATCGAGAGTCTCCTGCTCGGGAGAGTCGACGATAGGCCAGCCGGTGACCACAACCCGCTCCGCACCGGCCGCACCCAACCCGATCGGCAGACCCGCCCACTCGTCGCCGACGCCAGCACCGGCCGCGTCGCAGCCGAGGATGACCCATTCTGGGGGGACACGGCCGAGGGCCTCTCGCAGATCGTCGGCGGTCAACGGACCATCGGCAAGCAGCAGCGCCGCCTCGCGGGGGCGGGCGGGTGAGCCTGACCGCACATGGGTCCGAACAACCGCCCGTGCCGTGCCTCGCAACGCCTCGATGACAGCGGCGGCCGTGGCGTCGCTCCCACAGAGGTGCGGGAACTCACGGAGCACCCTCCGGCAATAGCGCAGATCGCCGCTCGCGTCGGCCACCCACGCTCGCCCCGTCCCTCCCTCGGTGGTGGGGTCGGTGCGAATGGTGGATACGGGAGGTGCGAGCACGAGCCGACTGTGCTCAATCCAATGCGTGCCGTCTCGCTCGAGCGCTGCCCACGGGATCTCCCCGAGAAACGTCGGGGGCGCGATCACAGCGTCCGGCGCGCTCCAGGCCAGATCCGAGATAAGGAGATCCCCCAACTCCCGCAGGAGGTTCGCCCCCTCACCATTGGGGCCGGACGCCCACGGCACGATCGTGCTGGGCCGCATCGACCTGCGCAGCCGATCGGCAAGGTCCGCGTCGGCCAGCAACGGTCCGGTCGCCATCCGGTACAGCGCGCTGCGCAGGCCCGTCCCGTCCCCGCCCGGCGAGCCGTCCCCAGATGCGTCGGTGAGGCCGACCGCCGCGTTCAGCGCAGTGAGCAGCTCTTCTGGGTACGGCAGCGTAGTCACGTCCGTGTCATCGTCGCGGACCACGACACTCAGCAGCTGCCCGCGGTGACGCACCCAGGTCAGCCACACCGCCCGCGACCCGGCCAGCCCCCGAGCCAGCGCCGACAGGGTGCGGATCGGCCCGTTCCCGCCGATCACCGGTGCTTCCGGCCGGGCACGCACCGGGGATGGCACGGAGAGCTGATCGGATCCGGGTACGCCGTGCTCGGCGGCACTGGTCTGGGTGCGAGCGCGTTCCGCAAGTGCGGCCACTGTGTCCGGATCGGCAATCGCGGTGTCCAAGGTGAGGTCCAGTAGGTGCCGGTAGGTGACCCGAGTCAGCCCGGAGCGGTCGGATGCAGTTCCGAGCTGATGTCGATGCCGGTCGAGCACCTCGAACGCGCTCAGCGCGTGGACGGCGGCCTCGGGGTCACCGAGGTCTCGGAGGGCGATCGCGAGGTTGAACTCAGCTTCGGCCGCCTTCACCGACAAATCCCATCGCAGATAGGTGGCGTGAACAGCACGCAAGACGGGGACGGCGCCCGCCGCGTCCCCGGACCGGCGGCGGATGACGGCGCGAGAATGGCGAGCACGTTCCACATCAAGCAGCCGTCCTTGCGCCCGAAACACCTCCTCCGCGTCGGCGAAGTACCCGGCAGCGCGATCGAGGTTCTGCTCAGCAGCGATATTGCCCAGGTTCACGAGCAGTTCCGGCACCCGGTCCGGACGGGAACGCCGCAGTGCAGCGAGCACGTCCTCGAGTTGTCCAGCGGTCGGAGCGTCGCCTGACAACTGCATGGCCATCACCAGCCCCACCGCACTGGTCGCCGACTCGTCCAGCCTGCCCGCGTCCGCGAACAGGTCACGGGCGCGGGCGTAGTCGGCGATCGCCTCGTCCAGGCGACCGTTGCGGCCGGCATCCGCTGCCCGTGCTCGGTGGACGTAGGCCAAGTCCACCGGGTCGCCGCCAGCACGGACGAAATGCTGCTCGGCCATTCGATAGGCGTGCGCCGCAGGAGCACTTGCACCAGCCACCGCGAGGATATGACCGCGGTTGAACCAGACGTTCCCCAACAACCGTGTCTCACCCGACTCGGTGGCCACCTGCTCAGCCTGATCCAGCACCTCCAGCGCGGCCGCACTCCCCTCTCTGGCGTCCGCACCGCTCGACCACGCGCGATCGCTGAGCACCGTCGCGAGATTCACCAAGACAGTGCCCCGCGTCGCCGCACTGGGCGCCGTCTCGGCGAGGGCTTCCCGGAGAACCGCTTCGGCGCGGTCGAAGAGCCGGCCTTCCTTCAGGAACGTGCCCACGTTGTTCAGTACCGCGATCCGGTCGTCTGGTGCCGCGTCCTTCAACGCCAGTCGCAGACGCTCGACCCGCGCGTCCATCCCCTCCCGGAGCCCAGCGCGCGAAGCCGCATCGATGGAGACCTCCATCAGGTGGATATCTGTGCCGCCGTCCGTCAGGAGCCGGTCTGCGAGCCGTAGCGACAGGCCGGGATCGATCGGAAGAAACACCTCGGCAAGAACCAACGCCTTCTCTCGAGCAGACGCACCCCACGTGCGAGCTGCAGGGACCTCCAGCAGCCAGGCCGCAACAGCGTCGAAGTCCTGCTCGTCCCAGGCCGCCGTCACCTCTGGCGGCAGCCCTTCGCGCCCCGCTGGGAGCAACGAATCATTCACGGGAGAAGGATAAGGATGTGGACCTCAAGTCCAGGTGCGTGGTGCCGGCTGAAACAGCGATCCCGTTCTCAGCAGCAGCGAACCATGCGGACGCTCTGTTTGCTCGATTTGTGGTGGGCTCAGACCGATAGCGGCAAGGGGCGTCCAGTGCCGCGGCAAAGATCCGGTGAGCCCGCTCAGGGACGCAGGTAGGTGCTTGGCGGCGAACCGAGTTGGTTCTTGAAGGCGGCCACGAAGGCTGAGGGCGTGCTGTAGCCGATGGCGCTCGCCGTCTCTGTGACGGAGGTGCCGGCGGCGAGGCAGTGCAGCGAGGCCAGGATGCGGGCGTGTCGTCGCCAGACGCCGAGCGTCACTCCGGTGGCGGCGAGGAACGCGCGCTCCAGCGTGCGCTGACTCACACCGACGGTCCGAGCGAGACTGTCGACGGACCGTGCGGGATCGTCTCGAATCAGCTCGGCAGCGGCAATCGCGATGGGTGGTGAGGCGGCCGGAGACGGGAGCCAGAGCGGCTCGTCGGGAAGCTGGTGGAGTTGGTCGACCAGGAGCGTCAACAGTGCATTGTCGACGGGAGCATCGATGTCGAGAGGGCTGCGCGCCACCGCGTGAAGAAGCAGTTCACGGACCAGGCCGGTCACGGTGACGATGCGAGTCATCGGCGGCAGCGCGTTCAGCCGAGTCGCGAAGTAGAGGGTCCGCACCGCGACGCGGAACCGGTTGACGATCCGCACCTGCTCCCCGGCCGGTATCCACAGCGCTCGCGCGGGCGGTACCGTCCACGACCCAGCGGCGGTGGAGACCATCATCGTGCCGGACGCAGCGTAGACGAGTTGGTCCCAGCCGGCCGCGACAGGCAGCCTCGCGGCGCCGGGCGGATGAGTGACGGCATAGCCACGAACCAGAGGTTCTCCGTCGTGTCGTGTTTTCGACATATATCGTCATACATTAGATGGTCCGACAAGTCCTCGCCTTGCGACCATGGGCTCATGGCAGCACCTCTCACGCACTTCGCGCTCAACGCCGACGACGTCCCGGCAGCACGGACGTTCTACGAGCGAGTCTTCGGATGGACGTTCACAGCCTGGGGACCGCCCGGTTTCTACCACATCCACACCGGCACCGAGGAGGGGCCCCAGGTTCAGGGGGCCATGCAACAGCGGCGCGAGCTGATCGACGGCAAACCGACCGTCACCCCCGAGTGCACATTCGCCGTCGACGACGTCGATGCGACCGCGCACGCAGTCATCGCGGCAGGCGGCAGAATCCTCTTGGAGCGGTTCACGATCATCGGCGTCGGGCATCTCATCTTCTTCGAAGACCCTGCTGGCAACGCGATCGGAGCTATTCACTACGACCCCGCCGGGGAGTAGCAGCCCCCGGGCCGGGCGCGAAGAACGCTCCCCCTGAGACACTCAGATGGGAGCGTTTCCCCTTGTCATGGCGGAGGTGGTGGGATTTGAACCCACGATGGGGTTGACCCCCAAACCCGCTTAGCAGGCGGGCGCCATAGACCTGACTAGGCGACACCTCCTCAGCCGAGGCACGAGCCTACTCCAGCCCGGTGGGCAGCGCCAAAGCGGCGTCCGGTTCGCGTCGACTCCGAAGCCTCAAGGCCGAGTCGTCGGCCGGAATGTCAACTACTACAATCGGCGTGTTCTAGATCGGAGCAGGGGATCCCATGACTGAACCGCAGCGTGCGCTGCCTGAATCCACGGACGCGGCGTCGGCGTCGGGGGCCGACCAACCACCACGTCGCGCCGCTGCTGGTGTTGGTGGTGCCGGACGGTTTCGCTGGGCGGTGGTGTGGACTGCTCTGGGCACGGTGATTCCTGGCCTGGGTTTGTGGCATGCCGGACGCCGGGCGCTGGGCTCCATGGTGATGGGCGTGTTCGTGGCGCTGCTGCTGACGGCCGGCTACCTGGCCACCGCCGGACGCGACCGCATCCTCGCGCTGGCGACGAATGTCGACGTCCTCCAGGGCGTGGCGATCGGGCTGCTGGCGCTCGCCCTGGTCTGGGTGATCGTGATCGCCGGAAGCCACCTCGCGTTGCGGCCGGCCGATCCGACGGCGTCCCAGCGGGTGGCCGGCGGCATCCTGGTCAGCTTCCTGTCGCTGGCTGTCGCCGCTCCGCTGGCGGTGGGCGCCCAGTACACCTATTCGACGGCGCAGTTCGTCGGCACCGTGTTCGACGACCCGACCGAGAATCCGAGCGCACCGGGCACGCCTGGTACTCCGGCACCGACCAATCCGTTCGGCGACAAGGACCGGATCAACGTCCTGGTGATCGGCGCCGACTCCGGCACCGGCCGCGACATCCGACTCGGCCTGCGCGCCGACACCGTGATGGTGGCCTCGATCGACGTCCGCACCGGCGCGAGCACACTGTTCTCCTTGCCACGGCAGACCGCGCGGATCCCGTTCCCAGTCGATTCGCCGCTGCACAAGTATTACCCGAACGGCTTCTACGACGGGGTCGACGGAGGGAACGAGAACTACTTCATGAACGCGATGTACAACAACATCCCGGCGCGCATTCCGCACGATCTGCTCGGCAAGGTCAAGAACCTGGGCGCCGAGGTGATGAAGGTCGGCGTTGGCGAGGCACTCGGTCTCGGGAAGCTCGACTACTACGTGATCGTCAACATGGACGGCTTCAAATCGTTCATCAACGCCCTCGGCGGCGTCACCCTGAACGTCAACTACCGCATTCCGATCGGCGGCAAGACCACCGAGGGCGTGCCGCCTAGCGGCTACATCGAGCCGGGACCCAATCAGCACCTGAACGGACGCCTGGCGCTCTGGTATGCCCGCGGCCGCTACGGCCTCACCACCGGCGACTACAGCCGGATGGAGCGGCAGCGCTGCGTCATCAACGCGGTGGTGCAGCAAGCTCAGCCACAGGTGGTGCTCACCAACTTCGAGAAAATCGCCTCGGCCGGGGCCACCACGATCGAGACCGACATCCCTCGACGCGTCCTGCCGGACCTGATCGAGTTGGCGTTGAAGGTGAAGAACACCAACCTGCACAGTGTGGTGTTCCAGCCGGGAGTGGCCGGCTGGGTCAGCGCCAACCCGCCGTGGCCGGCCGTCCAGCGCCGGGTGCAGCAGGCCCTGAAGGAGACCGCCGAGGCCGAGAGCGGGAAGTCGTCGCCGTCCAGTTCGCCGTCGACCCCGTCCAGCTCGCCGGACGGGTCCTCGAGCCCGCAGCCGACCAAGAAGTCGTCCGGCAAATCGGACGACCTGAGCGACTCCTGCGCCTACCACCCGGCCAAATAGGGGACGTCGCGGCGTCCGCTCACAGCTGGCCGGTGTAACCGCGGCTGGCGTCCAATCGCTTGGCCAGGTCGGCGGTGAGATGCACCATCTCAGCGGTGACGCCGCGCGGGCTGACCAGCCGGACGCGCCGGTCGGGACCGTGGTGAATGGTCAGCGATGTGGGCGCCTGGGTGACCTTGGTCACGTCGGCCCACGAGCCCTCTTCGTGCGATTCGGGGCCGTTGATCCGGTAGCCGCCGTCGGTGAACTCGACCACGACCCGCATCCGCCGCCAACTCATCGCCGCCACCACCAGCAGCGCGACCGCTCCGGCCAAGAGCAGCCAGCCCACCACTGCCAGCGCCGCCAAAAGATCGAGCGCCGACGTCAGCACGATCAGGACGGCACCGACGATCGCCAGGACGGCCGCCAATGCGACGGCGCGCAACGGCAACGGCGGGGTGAGCACATGGAGACGGGACGACACGCGGCGAGGGTGGGATTCGAACCCACGGAGCGTTTCCGCTCGGCCGCTTTCAAGGCGGCTGCACTAGTCCACTATGCGACCTCGCCCGGGGCCACACATCCTAGTGCCACGACCACCACGCCGGGCGACCCGGTGAGAGGCTGGAGTCATGCAAGCTGTGGTGATCGAGTCGTTCGGCGGTCCTGAGGTACTACGCCTGGCGGACGTTCCCCCGCCCAGCTGCGGTGCGGACGAGGTGGTGATCCGGGTGGTCGGTTCGGGGGTGAACCGGGCCGATCTGTTGCAGCGGCAGGGTCATTACCCGCCGCCCCGCGATGCCAGCGAGATCCTCGGTCTGGAGGTCTCCGGGGTGATCAGTGCGGCCGGCCCCGGCGTCCTGGATTGGCGGGTGGGAGAAGAGTGCGTCGCCTTGCTCTCCGGAGGCGGCTACGCGGAGTATGTGGCGGTGCCGGCCGGCCAGGTGGTGCGGCCGCCGCGCGGCGTCGATCTGGTCACCGCCGCCGGGTTGATCGAGGTGGCCGCCACCGTCGCCTCGAACTTCGCCCGGGTCGGGCTGGCCGCCGGTGAGACTCTGCTGGTGCACGGCGGCGCCGGCGGCATCGGGACGTTCGCGATCCAGTTCGCGGACGCGCTGGGCGTCCGGGTGTTCGCGACCGCCGGCAGTCCGCGCAAGCTCACCGTGTGCCGCGAGCTGGGTGCCGCGGACGCCTTCGACTACCACGGCGACTGGCTGGCCGCGCTGCGCCGGGCGACGGACGGGCACGGGGCCGACGTGATCCTGGACGTGATGGGCGCCAAGTACCTGCCGCCCAACGTGGACGCGCTGGCCACCGACGGACGCCTAGTGGTGATCGGGCTGCAGGGCGGCCGCAGCGGCACCCTCGACCTGGGAAAACTCCTTGCCAAACGGGGATCGGTGACGGCAACCGGGCTGCGCGGACGTCCGGTCGAACAGAAGGCGGCGATCTGCGCCGAGGTCGCGGCAACGGTGTGGCCGCTGATCGAATCCGGCCGGATCAGGCCCGCCGTCGAAACCCGTTACCCGGTGGAGGACGTCGCCGGGGCCCACCGGCACCTGGCGTCCGGCGAGGCGATCGGCAAGCTCATCCTGACCTGGTGACCGCAGGGACGGTTCCTCCGCGTTCGAAGACCGCACATTGGGGGACGGTTCTCTTCCATTCGAAAGTCACACGTCGGGGACGGTTCTTCGGCATGCGAATTTCGCACCTCGAAGAACCGTCCCCGGACATGCGAAATTCGAACGGAGAAGAACCGTCCCCGGACATGCGGGAAGAACCGTCCCCGACGCTACGAGCGCCAGGTGTGCCACAACCGGGCGTACTCGCCACCGAGTTCCAGCAGTTCGGCATGCGAACCGAGCTCGGCGATCCGGCCGTCGATCACCACCGCGATCCGGTCGGCATCGTGGGCGGTGTGCAGCCGGTGCGCGATCGCGACCACCGTCCGCCCCTCCAACAATGCGGCCATCGAGCCTTCCAGATGACGGGCGGTGCGCGGATCGATCAGGGACGTCGCCTCGTCCAGCACCAGGGTGTGCGGATCGGCGACCACCAGCCGGGCCAGCGCCACCTGCTGCGCCTGAGCCGGGGTGAGCTCGGTGCGACCGTGACCGAGCATGGTGTCCAGCCCGTTCGGCAGCTTCTCCACCCAGGACAGGGCGTCCACCGCCTGCAGAGCCGAGACCACGGCGGCGTCCCCCTCGTCGGGGGTCAGCTGCTGGTCGCGGGCCAGCACGATGTTGTCCCGCACGGTGCCGACGAAGACGTGATGCTCCTGCGTGACCAGGGCGACCTCGGTGCGCAGCACGTCCAGCGGCAGGGTCATCAGCTCGACGCCGCCGACCGTCACCGATCCCGTCCGAGGCCCGTTGATCCCGGCCATCAACCGGCCCAAAGTCGACTTGCCCGAACCGGACGGCCCGACGATCGCCAGCCGCTCCCCCTCGCGCAGATCGAGATCGATGCCGTGCAGCACGTCCCGACCCTCCCGGTAGGCGAACCGCAGATCGTGGCCTTCCAGATGCTTGTCGGCCGGACGCCGCTCGCCCGGCGTCCGGTCGCGCGGCACCTCGGCGATGCCGAGCAGACGGGTGGTCGCGGCCAGCCCGATCTGCAGCCGGTCGGCCACCTGGATCAGCCGATCCAGCGGTTCCACCATCTGCTGCACGTAGATCGCCGCAGCAGTGATCTGCCCGATCGTCACCCAGTGGTTGGCATACCCCCAGGTGCCCAGCACGACGACCCCCACCAGCGGCAGCTGGTACGAGACGTCCAGGAAGATGAACAGCAGGTTCCGCAGCGTCATGGTGTACCGCTCGGCGTTGTTCGACACCTCGATGTCTTCGTCGCCGATCTCGATCCGCCGGTCCCCGAGCCGCAGCGCCTCCACCGTCCGGGCGCCCTCGACGGTCTCGGTCATCGTCGAGTTGATCTGCGAATAGCTGCCCGACTCGGTGATGTAGCCGGGCATCGCCAGCCGTAGGTAGCGACGGGTCACCACGACCAGCACGGTGATCGACACCACCAGCGGCAGCGCCAGGAACCACGAGTTCAGCACCATCGCCACGATGCTCAGTCCGGTGATCACCACCGACATGACCAGCTGCGGGAACGCCCAGCGCACCGACTCGCTCATCTTCGACACGTCTGAGGTGATCCGGGTGAGCAGATCGCCGGAACTGGCCGACTCGATCCGGCCCAGCGGCAGCCGCAGCACCGTCCGGACTATGGCCTCGCGCGCGGCGGCCAGCAGATCGTAGCCGAACACCGCCGACACCCGCCGGGCGGCGAAGGTGAGCACGGCCTGCACCACGACCACCGCCGCGACACCGAGAATCATCGCGTCCACCGTAGCCAGCGGTGTGTTGCCGGCCGCGACCTGGTCGACCAGATCGCCCAGCAGGCGGGGCACGATCAGGCCCGCGGTGGCGGCCAGCACGTTGAACACGACGACCGCGGTGAGCAGCCACCGGCGGGTCGCCAGCAACTCGCCCATGAAGCCGAACGCCTTGTCGTTGCGGGCCACGGGAAGTCCCCGCTCGGGGTTGCGGGACGCCGCGAAGAACGCCTCGGCGCGCTGCCGCCGAATCCGGAACCGGGTCGCCAGTCCGCCGAACTGCCGCACCGGATCGGTGAGCAGCGCGAGCGGGCCACGCCGTTCGGGCGCGGCCAACTCGGGCGGAAGCTCGAATTCGTTGGGCTCGTCCGACCAGGTGTCGGCGGACGCCGACAGCACATCAGTGCTCATCGTCCTCCTCCATTCCTCGATTGACGACAGCCCGGTAGCCGGGGTGATTGGCCAGCAGATATTCGTGGGTGCCGGTGGCGACCTGGCGTCCGTCGGCCAGGAAGGCCACCCGGTCTGCGTCGTGCAACAACAGCGGGGACGCCGTCATCACCACGGTGGTGCGCCCGGCACGGTGCCCTGCCAGCCGTTCGGCGATGGCCTCTTCGGTGTGGGCGTCCACCGCGGACGTCGGCTCGACCAGCACCAGCACCTCCGGGTCGGCGAGCAGGGCACGGGCCAGCACGACCCGCTGCCGTTGACCGCCGGACAACCCGCGTCCCTTCTCGTCGATCCGGCTGGCCCAGCCGTCCGGCAAGCCCTCGAAGACGTCTTCGGCGGCCGCCGTCCGCAAGGCACGTTCGGCCTGCTCACGGCTGTGCGTGCCCAGCGGATCGACCGCCTGCTGAAAGGTGCCGGCGAACAGCTGGCTGCCGGCGTCCGACACCAGGATGCGTTCCCGCAGCGACGCCATGGTGAAGTTCTGGTAGTCGAGGCCGTCCGCGGTGACCCCCCAGGGCCGCTCGGCGACCTCGGCGTCCGACCGGGCCGCCTCGGCACGGCGCCGTTCCTTCTCGGCGCGCGCCCGGCGGGCCGCCCGTCCCTTCAACTCTTCGTCGTCCTTGCCGCCCTGGTCCGACCCGGCGACGGTCGGCAGGTAGCGGCCGAGCCGGTCGGCAAGCGCCGCCGAGGCGTCCGGATCGGCGCTCACCACGACCAGGAACTCGCCCGGCTCGACCCGTACCCCGGAGACCAGATCGTGCAGGGCAGGACGCCCCGGCAGTTCCAGGGTGCCGTCGCGCCAGGGCAGTTCGGCACCCAGCAGGGCGATCGTCTTGCGCGCCGACACCAGGCCCTGCACCCACTTCTGGGCGACCTCGAACAGAGTTTGCAGCGGCCAGACCATGAAGATCGCGTAGCCGACGAAGCTGATCAGCTGACCCAGGGTGAGGCGTCCGGCCACCATCTCGTGCGATCCGAGCCAGACCAGGATGACCAGCAGCAGACCGGAGAGCAGCACCGACATGGTCTCCACCACGGCCTGCCAGGTTCCGGTGGTGACACCGAGCCGGCGCACCCGCTGCGACTGCGTGGCGTAGTTGTCGCCGAACGTCTTCTCGCCGCCGATTCCACGCAGAATCCGCAGTCCGGCGACGATATCGGCCGCCATCGAGGTCAGTTCGCTGGTCTGATTGCGCTCGGCGGTCTGGGCGGCGTTCAGCGGACGCAGCACCGGCGTCGCCGCGACCACCAGCAGCGGCGCAATGGCCAGCACGACCAGGCCGAGCAGGCTTGAGGTGTTCATCATCATCGCGGCGACCACGATGAAGGCGCCCAGAGCACCCAGCGCGCGAGCGACCACCTCGAAGGTCTGCCCGAAGGTGTTCGAATCGGACGACGAGATGCTCAGCACCTCGCCGGTCGGCAACCGGCGATTCAGCACATGACCCAAATGGACCGATTTGCGAGTCACCAGCTTCTGCGTGCCGTACAGCGAAATCAGCCAACCCCGGACGGCGAAGGTATGCATGGCGATGCCGCTGGCCGCGCCCACCAGAATCACCAGCGCCAACAGCGCCGACCAGCCCGCGGTGGCCGCCCAATCGCCGACCAGAATGCCGGCGTCGATGGTCCTGCCCAGCAAGTACGGGCTGAGTGCACTGGGCATGAACCAGGTCAAACCGACGATCGCCAAGCCCGCGAGCACGTCGGCCTGCACCCGCAGCATCCAGAGCAGAAAGCGTGCTGGGCTGCGGGTGTCCGGCCGAGCGGTTTCGGCGCGCGTATAGGCGTCGATCCGCGGTGGGAAATCATGCATAGCCGGGCAACGTTACTCAGCGACCCCTCCGGTGTCGACTCGTCCGACGTCCCCGATCGCCCTCTCCCGCCGCGTCCCGCCCCCGCGCTTGCCTATGGATGCGCTGATAAGGCCCCTCGATCGTCATCCCGGATTTGATCCGATTTGATCCGGGATCTCTCCCGCCTGAGATCCCGTGTCGGAGCACGGGACAGCACGGGATGGCGTGAATGATCAGCGCTTCCCTACCTGATTAGGGCTCGTTGAATTCAGCGAGCCCTCAGGGAGCGCGGGAAGTGCGGCGGTGTGTATCACGTCCCTCATTCAGGTCTCGCCCACGCCACCGTGCGACGGCATCATGGAGCCCACGGACGTTGCGGCAAGGGAGGCGCTGACGATGACGCAGGTGGTTCCGATCCTTCGGGTCGCCGATGTTGAGAAGTCCCTGGCCTGGTGGCAGCAGGTCGGCTTCGCCCACGACTTCACCCACCGCTACGGTGGCGGCACCACGCACCGGTTCATGGGCATTCGGCGGGACGGCGCGGACATCTTCCTCAGCGAGAATGTGGCGGACGCCGACGGTCCAGGTCTGGTCTTCATCTGGGTGCCGAACGTGGACGAGGTCGCCCAGCGGTTCGGCGTCCAGGTGGAACAGCACCCCTGGGCCCGCGACTTCGAGGTGGTCGATCCGGACGGCAACCGCGTCCGGATCGGCACCAAAGAACTCGGCCAGTCGGCCTGACAGGTCCGCCAATCATGACTCGGTTGTCGGTCGCGATACACCTCTCCCTGGCGCTCATCGTCGGAGTGTCACGACCGGCCTCGGCCGTCCAGTCGAGATTTCCGCAAGGCCGGTGCTGGTGGGCGGAGCGGTGGAATTGCCCGGCCCACAGAATGGCACCCTGACCTGGACCCAGAAGTCTCCGTTGGGGATCGCGAAGCTTCAGCGCGCGGACCTCGGCGCCGGAAACTGCTGGACGATCAAACAACCGTCGGCGAACAGCCTGCTCGTCGTGCACGTGACGTCCGGAATCCCGGACGCGACGCAACTCGACGGCCAACTGCGATCGGTTCGCGTTCGAGGTTCCCGTGCGTGGTCCGGAAGGTCATGGGCACACTCGCTATCAACTGCGCCCTGGCCTCCGGATTCAGCGCAGGTCGTTGTCGGGCGGCTGGTAGCCCCGGTCGATCGCCCGCTGATCGCGCCGGTGGGCCCGGTCCTGCCGGCTGCCGCCGCGGTCACCGTTGATCAGGCCCATGATCATCGGGATCGCGGTGCCCAGCATCGGCCACATCGGCCAGTAGTAGATCAGGTGCCCGGTGCCCACCACGGTCATCAACCAGATCAGGTTGAGCATCACCGCCAGCCCGAGCCACCAGCGCGGGAATCGTCCGATCATGCCTTGCAACCCACCACGTTGCGGCGCTTGCAGGGTCGGGCCGCCCGAGGCCGACGCCGGCCTGGCCGGTGTCAGGTCGCTCAGCACCGGCACCAACTCGCCGAGGCTCTTCGAACTCATCGCCTGGTCGAGTCGCTGGTTGTATTCGTCGTTGTCCAGCCGTCCCTCGGCGTAGGCGTCGGCCAGCATGGACGCCGCGTTGGTGCGGTCGGCGTCCGAGGCGCGCAGCTGTTGGTACTGAGGGTCGCGCGGGTCGGCGGAGAACCCCGACCACCCCTGCCCACCGCCCGACTCGGGCACCGGGAGGTTCTGCCACTGCGGAGTTGACATCGGTCGTCCTACTTTCCTCGACTGACCCCATTCTGCACCCGTGGCACCCGACCCTCAGCGGCGGTCGGAGTGGTAGCGCAGCGAGTTCGGACGGCACTCGGCCTCGCTGCCGATCCGCAGATCGGCCGCGATCCGGCCGTCGTCGCGCAACGCCGCGAGCTTGGTCACCGTCCGGTCGCGGATCGCCCACGGGTCGAGCGTGTTGAGGTAGATCTTGGTGGCGCCCTCGAATCCGGCCAGGGTCGAGATGCGCCATTTGAGGACGATCCGCCAGGGCATCGCGACGTCCACGTCGATCGGACGGTAGTGCCATTCCTCATTGCTCGGAATGTCGACGCCGGTGGCGGCATGCATCGCGTGCAGCATGTCGGACATGCCGCGGAGTTCCTCGGACGGCATCTCCCACGGGTCGCATTCGGCGCTCTTGGAGTAGATCTCCAGCGACGGAAAGCGGTGCCCGAAGCCGACGAATGCGATCGCGTGGTCGCTCTCGGCCAGCACCAGGTTCTTGTAGCCGGCGTAGTTGACGGCGTCCTCGTTGAACACATTCGGGTTGGCCCGCAACTGGGCAACCGCCCGTTCGGCCTGGACGCCGCGCTCGTCGACAGCCACCAGCTGCTTGTGCAGATGATCGAAGGACGCCCCGGCGGGTCGCAGCCAGTTCTGGAAGACCACCACGTAGCGGGCATACCGGTTCAGGTCGTAGAGCGCCGCCATCGATTCCACGGTGAACGCGAGCAGTTGATGGTGTTCCTCCGGGTTCAGCGTCCCCGACCCGGCCAACTGGGTGTTGTCGAACGCACCGTCCACGAAATGGCGGCGGCTGATGATCACGTCATGGCCGCTGCCGAAGAATCCGGACGCGAACTCGACCTGCTCGTCGCCGCTCATCGCCGCGACCTGACCGGGCGTCCGGCCGCTGGCAAGCAGTTTCGTGCGAGCCACCGCCAGCACATGGGCGCGCCCGGCGGCCGATTCCAGATAGGCGGTACGGCGGGACGCCACCCGCGCCGGCAATTCGTAGCCGTAATTGGCGTGCCAGTACTGAAAGCTGAGAATCTCGAACAGATTCGGCACCCGACGGAATTCGGCGGTGGTGGCGAACAACTCTTCGGCGGTGATTCGATACAGCGTCTGCCAGCTGCCGTCGTCGCCGCGCACCACGCGGGATTTCTCCGGCGGCGTCTCCAGATAGCGCCTTTCGCAGAACGGGCAATACCGGCCGTGCTGATCGGGGTCGAGAGGCGCCGGCGGCGGCAGCGACACCTCGAGCGGTCGGTTGCCTCGTCCGGCGACCGTCCATACCTCGGTGCCGGAGAACGGATTGAGCTGCTTGACGGTTCCGTCAGCCATGACGGTCAGCCAGTCAGGCTCCTTGTGGAACCCCTGCATGGGTCATACTCCCCTGGATCGGCATTCCGGCCAGGGTAGCGTCCCGCCTTGTGTCGCGGCACTGCCGGGCTCAGAACCGCCGCATTGTGATCGCTCGAGGATTCACCGGACGGCATCGGCGAAGAGAGAGTGCAACCGAATTGTGACTGGTCGCGTCCAAACCCCCAAGAACGACCAGCCATGGAAGTGAGTCCGACATGCTGCACCGCACCAGCGCCGACCGCGCCGCCTGCATCGACAACCCCGCTCTGTTTCAGCACGAACTGCTGGAGGATCCCTCGCTGGCTCGAGGCGACAGCGAACGGCAGCGTCAGCTCACCCTGTTGACCGGACGCGCCCGCGCCACCTGCGCCGACTGCCCGCTGTTCGAGTCCTGCCTGTACGACGCGGTGGTCAGCCACGACATCGCGGGGTTCGTCGCCGGCACCACCCAGCGGCAGCGCTCGCAGATCCGGGCCAACCTGGGCGTCACGGTCGAGCCCGACGATTTCGACACCTTCGCCGGGGTCACCCGAAGCGGCCAGCTGCTCAACCACGACGAACTGCTGCGGATGCGCCGCGCCAACCCCGACGAAAGCCTGGTGGTGCTCGCGATGCGGCTCGGCTGCTCGGTCTCGACGGTGAAACGGCACATGCGCCGGGCCCGTGAGGCCACGACCACCGAGACGAAGCTGGCGGTGGCGAAGCCGACCATCGAGCGGGTTCTGGCGGCGTTCGAGGTCATCGTGCGTCCGTTCCGCTCCCGCGAAGGCCGGGTCGCCTGAGACCTTCTTTCCACGCCCCGGACGCCGCCCGCGTCCGGGGCGTGGCGCGTTCGGAGACTCAGAACCAGCGGAATAGTTCGTTGGCGGTGCCGTCGTCGGGGAACCGGTCGGTGACATGGTCGGCGACCGCGCGCACCTCGTCCGGCGCGTCGCCCAGGGCGACCCCGCGTCCGGCCCAGGTCAGCATCTCGATGTCGTTGCGGCCGTCGCCGATCGCCAGGACGTCACCGGCGTCGATGCCCAGGTCGGCGCAGACTCCGGCCAGCCCGTAGGACTTGTCGATGCCGTCCGGGGCGATGTCGAGCCAGGCCGTGTACCCGATGAAGTAGCTGACGCCCTGCAAGCCGAGGCGATGCGCGAGGCGCAGGAAGTCGTCTTCGGAGGCGTTCGGGTCGCGAACGACGACGCGGGTGACCCGTTCGGCGACCAGTTCGTCCAGCCCGACCTGGATCAGTTCGCCGGTGAGTTCGCCCGCCGGGAAGGGACGGTTGACCTTGAAGCCCCGCCCGATCACCTCGATGGCGAGCATCGCCTCAGGGTGGTCGGTGAGGACGCGGTGCACGACGTCCGTCGGATCGAAGGTGACCCGTTCGAGCAGTTCCAGTGGCGGAAAGCTGACCCGGACCGCCCCGTTGGACGACACATGCTGGCCCGGCGGCAACCGCAGCACATCGGCCACCGGCTTGGTGCCGGCCCAGCCGCGTCCGGTGCTCAGAACGACCGGGACGCCGGCAGCGACCACCGCGTCCACGGCCGCCGAGACCGACCGCGGCACCCGTCCGTCGAAACCCAGCAGCGTCCCATCGATGTCCAACGCCACCAGGCGAGGCCGCCATGCCATGCGCATACCCCCTTCTGGTTCAGGCTTTCAGGGCAGCGGTCCGAGAGCAAACCGGAAGCCCAGCCGACTCTGGCTTCATCAGGGACCACCCCGCTCGTCAAATAGCGACCGATTCCTGCCCTTCCCCAGGCCGATGAGGCGGGACGCCTCTGGAATCGGTCGCTATTTGACGGTGCCGTTGGTGTGTCGGCGATGATCATGAGAACTCGACCGGACGGGGTGGCTCGGTGCGCTCCGGAAGCTCGAGTTCGACACCGCCGACCTCGGAAATCGACGCGTGGAGGGCCAGCAGGAAGTTCTGTTCCGGCCGGTTGACTGCGGCATTCACCTGTCGAGTCGTCAACGCAGACCTGCCGACCACCTGATGGCAATGCTAGCGATTGGTCGGGGTGAGGAACTCTCGTCCGCCGAGATAGGGACGCAGGGCGTCCGGGATGCGCACCGAGCCGTCCGGCTGCTGGTGGTTCTCCAGCAGGCAGATGATCATCCGGGTCATCGCGCACAGGGTGCCGTTCAGGGTGGCGACCGGTTCAGTGCCGGCGTCCGTGCGCATCCGGATGTTCAGCCGGCGGGCCTGGAAGGTGGTGCAGTTCGAGGTCGAGGTGATCTCGCGGTATTTGCCCTGGCTCGGAATCCAGCCGTAGCAGTCGAATTTCCGGGCGGCGCTCAGGCCGAGATCGCCGGACGCCACTTCGAGCACCTGGAAGGGCAGTTCGAGCGTGGCGATGAATTCCTTCTCGAACTCCAGCAGCGTGCGGTGCAGGGCGTCCGCCTCGTCCGGCCGGCAGTGGACGAACATCTCCACCTTGTCGAACCAGTGCACCCGGAAGATGCCCCTGGTGTCCTTGCCGTAGCTGCCTGCCTCACGGCGATAACACGGCGAATAGCCGGCGTAGAGCCGCGGCAGCGTTGCGGCGTCCAGGATCTCGTCGCTGTGGTAGGCAGCCAGCGCCACCTCGGAGGTGCCGACCAGGTACAGGTCGTCGGCCGGCAGATGATAGACGTCTTGGGCGGCCTGGCCGAGGTATCCGGTGCCCTCCATCGAGGACGGCTTGACCAGCGCCGGCGGCAGGATCGGCGTGAATCCCCATTCCATCGCCTTCGCCATGGCCAGGTTGATCAGCGCCAGCTCAAGCATCGCGCCTTGTCCGGTCAGGAAATAGAAGCGCGCACCAGAGACCTTAGCGCCGCGCGGGATGTCGATCGCGCCGAGCAGCTCCCCCAATTCCAGGTGATCGCGCGGGGTGAAGCCCTCGGCTTCGAAGTCGCGCGGGGTGCCGTGCTCGGAGACCACCACGAAGTCGTCCTCGCCGCCGCGCGGGACGTCGTCGAAGACCGGGTTGGGCAGCGCCAGCATCAGCTCGTCGAACCGCTTGCCCGCCTCGGTCGCGGTCGTGTCCGCCGCCTTCACCTGCGCCGCGAGCTCCCGCGTGCGCGCGATCAGGGCGGCCTTCTCCTCGCCCTTGGCGCGCGCGACGTCCTTGCCCAGCGACTTCTGCTCGGCCCGCAACGACTCGAAGGACGCGATCGCGGAACGGCGTGCCGAATCGGCCTCGATCAGCCGATCGATCAACGCGGAGGACTCGCCGCGCGCCTCTTGGGCGGCTCGCAGACGGTCGGGTTCGGTACGCAAGAGTTTCGGGTCGATCACCCGCTCAGCCTATCGGCCGCGATGACCCACCCTGACGCGGGCGCAATGCCACAATGACGCATGCGCAGCCGCCGTCCGGGCATCGGCCCCCTCGCGACGATCGCCTTCGGGCTGGGTTTTGCGATCTGGACGGCTCTGGTGCTGTCCGGCAGCCTGGCCGGCCTGGACGTCGTCCAGGCCCCCGCGCCGCACTGGCAGCAGCCGATCATCCAGATCGCCGTGGCGGTGGCCATCGTCTTTCATCCGGTGGTGATCAACTGCACCCTGGCCGGCATCGCGATCTGGGCGTTCCGGCGCCGGCTGCGCAATCTGACCGTCGGCATCGTGCTGGCCATCGCGCTCGGCTGGGGCGGCCACGAACTGGCCAAGACGCTGATCGGCCGCTCTCGCCCGCCCGGCGTCCTGACCGAGGTGATCGGCAACAACGGCTACGCCTACCCGTCCGGGCACATGGTGGGCATCGTGACCGCCGCGCTGGTGGTGATCGCGACCACGACGACCACGAAGCAGCCCCGTCCGGTGATCGAATTCTGGCGTTGGCTAGGGCTGGCGCTGATCCTGCTGATGGCCTTCGACCGATGGATCCTGCAGGCGCACTGGGTCACCGACCTGGTCGGCGGCCTGCTGTTCGGCGGTTTCACCGCGAGCCTGGCGCTGACCGTGGCGAAGGTGCACATGCAGCCCGAGCGGCCGACCCGGGCCGCGGCGCTGGCCGCCAAGACCCCGAAGCGGTGCGCCATCGTGGTCAACCCGACCAAGGTCCCCGACTGGGCCGCGTTCCGCCGCCACATCGAGACCGAATGCCGCGAGAACGGCTGGACGCCGCTGTTCCTGGAGACCACTCCCGACGACCCCGGACGCGGCATGACACGGGCGGCGCTGGAGGCCAAGGTCGACCTGGTGATGGCCGCCGGCGGCGACGGCACCGTCCGCGTCGTGTGCTCGGCGTTGGCCGGGACGAACGTCCCGCTCGGTCTGCTGCCCTCGGGCACCGGCAACCTGCTGGCCCGCAACCTCGGCATTCCGCTCGATGAGGCCGAGGCGATCGAAGTGATCCTGCAGGGCCGCCGCGACCGGATCGACCTGATCGAGGTGACGATCGACGACGACGAGCCCGAGCACATCGCTGTGATGGCGGGCATCGGCCTGGACGCGCGGATCATGAGCGGCACCGATGAGGGGCTGAAGAAGGTGCTCGGGCCGGCCGCCTACGTGATGGCCGCCGGGGACGCCGCCAGCCTGCCGTCCTTCGACGTCACGATCGCCCTGGACGACGACGAGCCGATCCAGCGGCATGCCGGCCTGGTGATGGTCGGCAATGTCGGCCAGCTGCAGGGCAACGTCCAGCTGCTCCCGGACGCCCAGTTCGACGACGGCCTGCTCGACCTGTTCGTGGCGTCCCCGACCAGCCTGGCCGACTGGCTGCGGATCACCACCAGCGTGCTGCTGCCGGTGCCGGAGGCGTCCGAGATCGACCGGGGACAGGGCCGCAGTGTGGTGATCGAGACGTCCGAACCGGTCGAGTACCAGCTGGACGGCGATGCGGCCGGCGAATGCCGCCGGATCGTGGCCCGCGTCGAGCCCCAGACGCTGACCGTGATGGTGCCGCAGCGCTGACCGAATTGCGCCGGCGTCACGGTCTTGGTCGTGAACGTCGGCACTCCGGCGGGGTCGGTACTGTGATCAGTCGCCGATACCGAAACCCCGTGCTTCGCACCGGATCGAGCTGGGTCGGATAACCGCCTCCGAGGAGAAGAACCATCCATCAACGCAGAAGCGTCGTGTCCGGCATGGGTTTCGGCCTGCGCATCCTCGGGGTCGCGATCCGGCAGCAGCCGTGGGTGTTCGCCCTCGCCGTCCTGAGCAGTGTCGTCTTCGGCGCGCTGACCTCACTGGATGCGATGGCGCTGGGGTGGGCCACCGACGAAGTGCTGCTGCCTGCGATCGCTCGGCGCGAGGTGAGCAGCACCGGGTGGCTGTGGGCGGTACTGGCGGTCTTCCTCGGCATCGCCATCGTCCGCGCGCTCGGCGTCTTCGGACGCTGGCTGGGCGCCAAGGTGATGCAGTTCCGGTTGCAGTCCGAATACCGCCGGCGGGTCGCCACCCAATATCTGCGGCTGCCGCTGCGCTGGCATCAGACCCAGCCGACCGGACGCCTGCTGTCGAACGTCAGCACCGACGTCGAGGCGGCCTGGGCACCGTTGTCGGAGCTTCCACTGGCGGTCGGCGTCCTGACCATGCTGATCGTCGCGGTGGTGCAGATGGTCCTCACCGATCCGCTGATGGCCCTGGTCGGGCTGCTGGTGTTCCCGCTCAGCGCGCTGGCGACCGTGGTGCACCATGCCCGCTCGACGCCACTGTTGGCCAGGTTGCAAGAGGTGCGGGCCGAGCTCAGCGAGATCGCCCACGAGTCCTTCGACGGGGCGCTGGTGATCAAAGCCCTGGGCCGCGGCGAGCAGGAGACCGAACGGTTCGCCGACAAGGCCAAAGAGCTGAGCGAGATCGGCATCCGGATCGGCCGGCTCCGGGCACTGTTCGACCCGGTGCTGGAGGGAATCTCCCGGGCCGGCATCCTGGCCGTGGCCATCGTCGGTGCCGTGCGGGCCTCGTCCGGCGACGTCGATGCCGGCGATGTGGTCGCCGTCGCCTATCTGCTGACCGTGCTGGCGGCGCCGATCCGGGCGCTGGGCTGGCTGTTCGGCGGCCTGCCGACCTCGGTCGCCGGTTTCGAACGGGTGCAGCGGGTGCTGCGAGAGACCGCCGCGATGGGCTACGGCGACCGGCAGCTGAGCGGACGCGGCGCGGAGGGGGCGGCGCTCGCCCTGGCCGGGGTGTCCTTCGACTACGGACGGACGCCGGTGCTGCGCGGGCTGGACGTCGCGATCCCCGCGGGCCGCAGCGTCGCCGTGGTGGGCGAGACGGCGTCCGGCAAGAGCACCCTGACCTTGTTGCTGGCCCGGCTGATGGATCCGGACGACGGAACGATCGCGATCGACGGCATCGATCTGCGCGATCTGCGCCGGGGTGCCCTCGCCGAGCAGGTGGCGCTGGTGCCGCAGACGGCGTTCCTCTTCGACGACACCGTCCGCGGGAACGTGGCACTGGACGCCGACGTCTCCGACTCCCAGATCTGGGCGGCGCTCCGCATCGCACAGGCCGCGGACTTCGTCGCCGCCCTCCCGGACGGTCTGGACACCGAGCTCGGCGAACGCGGCGGCCGGCTCTCCGGAGGCCAGCGGCAGCGGATCGCGCTCGCCCGCGCACTGGTCCGCAAGCCCCGGCTGCTGATCCTCGACGATGCCACCAGCGCACTCGACCCCGAGGTCGAAGCCCGTGTGCTCGACGCCGTCCGGCAGGCCACCGGCGGCGCGACCGTGGTGCTGGTCGCGCACCGGAAGGCGACCGTCGCGATGGTCGACGAAGTGCTCTTCCTGGTCGACGGACGGATCGCCGACCGGGGCAGCCACCGCGACCTGCTGGCCAGGAACGACGCCTACGCCGACCTGGTCGACGCCTACGACAGGAGAGAGCGATGAGCCCCGCGGCACCCACCGGCCGGATCCGGGCCGGGGAAGGGCTTTCCGCACGCGAGTTATGGGACGGCCTGCGGGTCACCCCGCAACTCACCAAAGGCCTGTGGCTGACGGTGCTGCTGGCACTGATCGGCACCGTGGGCCGGATCGTCGTCCCGATCGTCCTGCAACAGACCCTGGACGCCGGCTTCGGCGCCCCGGACGGCGTGGACGTCGACAGCGTCGTCCAGATGACTCTGCTGGCGGCGGTGGCTGTCGCGGTGACCGGGCTGTCGTCGTATCTGATGATCGCCCGGCTGTTCCGCAGTTCGGAACGCGGCCTCGCCTCGCTGCGGATCGCGGCATTCCGGCGCGTCCACCGGTTGCCGGTGCCCACCCAGGCCACCGAGCCGCGGGGCGCACTGGTCTCGCGCGTCACCGGCGACGTCGATCAGATCAGCGGGTTCCTGGTCCAGGACGCCGTGCCGGGCGTGGTCAGCGTCGTCCAGTTGGTGCTGGCGACGGCGGTGATGCTGACCTACAGCCTCGAACTCACCCTGGTGGTGCTGGCCTGTTTCGTGCCGCTGGCGATTCTGCTGCACGTCGTCCGGGGTCAGCTGGCTTCGGCCTATGCGCGGGCCCGTGTCATGGTCGCGAAGATGATGTCGACCCTCGCCGAGGCGGTGGTGGGCGCAGCCGTGGTGCGCAGCTACGCCGTCGAGGCACGGGTCGAGAAGCGGATCGCGGAGGCGATCCCCGGATTCCAGGCGGCGAGCACCCGGTCGCAGGCGGTGGCGGTCGCCTCGGTCTCGATCGGCGGCATCGCGGCCGGGCTGACCATGGCGTTGATCCTGGTCGTCGGCAGCCTGCTCGGGGCCGAAGGACGGGTCACCGCCGGCCAGGTGCTGGCCTTCGTCTTCCTGCTGCCGCTGTTCGTCGAGCCGGCCCAGTCGGCCAGCAGAATCCTCACCGAACTGCACAGCGCGTTGGCCGGCTGGCGGCGGACGGTCGGCATTCTGGCCACCGAGGTGGATCTGCCCGATCCGGGAGCGGACGGCGTACGGCTGCCGGCGGGCGCGCTGGCGGTCCGGTGCCACGGCGTCCGCTTCGGCTACGTCGAGGGCGTCGACGTGTTGCGGGAGATCGACGTCGAGCTGCCACCGGGCGCGAGGGTGGCGGTGGTCGGCGAGACCGGTTCGGGAAAGTCAACCCTTGCCAAGCTGCTGACCAGGATCGTCGACCCCAGCGAGGGCGTGGTCGAGCTCGGCGGGGTCGATCTGCGTTCGGTGCGCGACGCGGAGTTGCGGCGCCGGGTGGTGCTGGTTCCCCAGGAGGGGTTCCTCTTCGACGGCACCGTACTGGAGAACCTGCGCTACGGCGACGTCGAGGCGTCCCGCGAGCGCGTCGAGACGGCGTTCGCGGAACTCGGCCTGGGCGACTGGCTGGCCTCGCTCCCGCACGGGATCGACACCGCGGTCGGGCAGCGCGGCGAGGCGCTGAGTGCCGGCGAACGTCAGCTGGTGGCACTGCTCCGCGCCCACCTTGCGAGTCCCGATCTGCTGGTGATGGACGAGGCGACGTCCGCGATGGATGCGGTGCTCAACGTCCGGATCGCCCGCGCCCTGGAGCACCTGCTGGCGGGCCGGACCTGCGTCACGATCGCGCATCGGCTGTCCACCGCAGAGGACGCCGACGAGGTGCTGGTGGTCGACGCGGGCCGGATCGTGCAGCGCGGATCTCACCATCGGTTGCTGGCCGAGGGCGGGGTGTACGGACGGCTGCATGCGTCCTGGACGGCGCAGCGCTGAGCCCCGACGAACCGGGGTTGTGACGCCGGGTTGGGCGGTCAGCCGTCAGCCGGGCGTGGGCCGGACCACCGGCGTCCGTGGCGACCAGGGCACCACGCCCAGGTCGCGGACGCCGTCCGGCAGGTCGGTGACCGGATGGCTGGTCACCCACAGGCAGTTGCCGTCGGGGTCGGTGAGCAGTTCGTCGAAGCCGGGCCCGCGTCCGACCAGCGGCGCGATGGCGGCCACCGACGGCGCCAGCACGATGCCACGCAGGGTCGGGTCGGAGCCGTCCCGATGGTCGTCGAAGGCGCCGGGCTGTCCGACCACCACGAACCGGGTGATCGAGCCGGACAGGTCGTCGATCTCGCGCTCGACCACGTGCACGAACGGGTGGTCGGCCTCCGCGCCCGAGGACGCCAGCGCGATCGCCGGACCGCCCGCGGCCAGCAGTTGCCCGAGGGCGTCCGCGGTCGACGCGCAGGGCCGCGGCTCCAGGCCCCAGCGCCGGACGAAGTTGGTGCATTGGGCGAGGGCCTGCGGATGGCTGAACACGGGCGCGCCGCGCAGCTCGGCCAGCACCACCGGTGCCGCCGCGTAGGCGTCGAACCGGACGGCGACGTCCACCATGCCGCCGGCGACGACCGGCACGTCGGAGGCGAGCAGCGCCTTGGTCGACCGGGTGACCAGGCCGGACGCCGAACTGGTGATCGGCAGCACGCCGAGGCCGCCGTCGCGGGTCGCCTCCAGCACCTCGTCGAAGGAGTCGGCCGGTTCGATCCGGACGTCGTGCTCGCCGGCGCCGGCCAGGCCGACGGCGAATTGCCGGGCCGCGTTCTCGGAGAAGGTGCCGGGCGGACCCAGGTAGCGCAGCGCCAGTCCGCCGGCCCGCACCGGACGTGCCACGCCGTGCGGCCAGGCGTAGGCCACCTCGACCGCCCGGCGGAGTCGTTCGATGGTCTCGTCCAGATCGAGGTCGGCCCGGATCTCGGTGCGGATCACCACCGCCCGCTGACCGGTGCGCACCGCCTCGGAGACCAGGTAGGCGGCACCCACGCCGCGCTGCTCGCGGACCACCGAGGCGACCCCGTCGCCGGCCACCGACTCGGGCACCAGGAAGCGGATGTCGCGGCGCAGGTGGGCCAGCCAGGCGTCCAGTGCCACCTCGAGTTCGGCGTCCGACAGCACCTCGACGTGCCCGATGCCGAATCGGGTCCGGACGGCCTTGTTGCGGCGTCCGAGCCGTTTGGCGTTGCGGACGCCGGGTCCGTCGAGCAGCGCCGCCTGGCCGCGCGGGCCGATCAACAGCTCTTCGAGCACCAGATGCACCGGGGTGAGGTCGACCAGCCGGCCGACCCGCAGCTTGTCGGGGCGTCCGGTCGGGTACAGACCGACCAGGCCGCCCAGTCGGCGCACCCGTGCCAGCGTGGCCCGTTTCGACTGGCCGGCGCCCAGCGTCGCCGCCGCGGTGTTGCGGACGGTGTCGAACAGGGCGCCGCTGAACCGGTCGCGGGTGGCCGCGATCCGGGCGACCAGGCCGTCCTTGTCGGTGGCCGCGGCACTCACCGAGGCAGCGGCGGCGGCCAGCTGCTGGGCCGCGGCGGCCCCGTCCACACTGGCCTGGATGTGCGCCAGGGTGAGTTCCTGGTTCTCTTCCAGCAGGCTGACCGCCAGCCCGAGCAGCGCCTCGAACAGCGGCGTCCGGGCCGCCCAGAGCTCGTCGGTGAGGTCGAGTCCGCTGTCGGCGACCGCGGTCACGAAGCCGAGCAGCGCCTGGTGGGTGAGCGCCAGCACGTAGGTCATGATCGTGTCGTGCCGCTCGGGTGAGAGCACCGTGTAGATGCCGCCGCGGCTGACGATCGCCTCTTCCAGCCAGCCGGTGGCACCGCCGCGCACCTCGCTGGCGCACACCGTCTGGCCGTCCAGCGAGCGGGCGCCGGTGTCCATCAGCGGATGCAGCACCACCCGCGTCCGGTCGGGCACCGCGTCGAGGACGCCGAGCGCCCAGCTGAAGCTGGAGCCCACCATGATCACCGGGGCGTCGCCGGGCAGCAGGGCGTCCAGTTCGGCGAGGACGTCGCGCGCGGCACCGTCCGGCACCGCCAGACAAACGATGAATCCCGGCACGGCAAGCTCGGACGCCACCTCGTCCAGAGTGCCGGTGACCACCGGGATGTCGCCGAACGCCCCCGCCGCGGTGGCCAGCAGCTCGGTCGACGCGGCCGTGTCGACCAGCACGACCCGCTGCCAGGGCAGGTCGGCGAAGAGGTGTTCGGAGAGCCAGCGGCCCATCCCGGCGGCGGCTCCGACGACCAGCAGCCGGAGCTGTCCGGCGGGCTCGGTGGTCTGGTTCACCGGCTCAGTCTAGGGAACCTGAGACGGGGCGGTTCAGGGCTGCGCGGGACGTCCGCGGAAGCGCCGCCAGCCGGCCCGCAGCAGGCGCAGCGACGGCATCTCGCCGCCCTCGGAACGCCACCACCAGATCACCCAGACGATCGCCGCCATCTGCGCCGCGGTGCACAGCACGTCGCGCATCAGGAAGCCGGCGATCACCACGCCCGGACCGAACTCGATGACCCGGCCGGCGACATAGGCCAACGACAGCCAGGTGCCGCGCCACATGGTGATCACATCCAGCCGGTTGGCCGCCATCAGCGACAGCGGCACCCAGGTGATCAGGTCGTACCAGCTCAGCGTGTAGGGCGAGGTGATCAGCCAGGCGGCGGTGAGCAGCGCCGCCGTCCGCACCGCGATGGTCAGCGGATCGCGTCGCGGCTCGTTACCCGGGGGTGCGCCCGGCGCGATCACCCAGGGCAGCACCCGGGACAGCATCCAGGCGACCGAGACCAGCCCGATCATGCCCAGCACGCTCATCACCGGACGGGACGTCGCATCGCCGACGGTCAGCCGGCCCAGTTCGTGCAGCCACTCCACCCACGATCCGGCCGACACGTAGGAGGTGTTGCGTCCGGCGGCGAACAGCGCCTCGGGGGCGAACAGCCCGTAGCCCAATCCGATGGTGACGCCGGCCGCCAGACAGAGTTGGAGCAGCTTGCGCGGCTGATGCCGATAGCCCCACACCATGGCCAGCCCGTAATAGACCAGCGACACCTTGACGCAGCCGGCCAGCCCGATGCCGACCCCGGCCAGCCACGCGTTGCGCCTCATGAACCACAGCCCGGCAACGGCGAACACCAAGGTCAGCGGCTCATTGTGAGCCTGCGCGCAGATCGACCAGATCATGATCGGGTTCAGAATCGTGAACAGCACGGCACGGGTCTGGAACGCCGGATCGCCGTGCGCCATCTTGACCGCGATGAAGGCGAGCACCAGGAACGGGATCAGCGCGAACATCTGCAGCCAGAACACCACCTGGTGCATGCTTTCGCCGCCCAGCGTGGCGGCCAGCCACTGGCTGAACGAGGCGATTGGCCCGTACACCGACGGGGTGTCCTGCCAGGGGGCCTCCACCCAGCGCATCACCGGGTCGTATTCCTGCCGGATGATGTTCGCCGGCGTGATGTCGTAGGGGTTCCAGCCGAGCACCATCAGGCGTCCGTACGCGGCGTACATCAGCACATCGGCCGACGTCAGCGGGGGAACCAGTGAGGTCACCGTGCAGAGTGCGGCACCCAGCAGGAACAGCCGGTGCACGCTCGGACGCCAGCCGGCGTCCACCGCGCGGTAACAGATCCACAGCCCGATCGCGCCGGCGGCGATCGCCAGCCACAAGCCGAGTACCGCGACCCACTCGTTGAGCGAGACGATTCCGGCCGGCAGATACCAGGGCGGCATCAGGCTGCTGCGCGGACCGAGCCGCAACGCCACCGCGGAGGGACCCATGAACCCGATCACGATGGTGATCAGGGTGCCGGCCAGCATCAGCGTCAAACCGAGCCGGGCGTTGCTGGTCCATTTCTGGTCGAGAATCGCGCGGGCACGGGTGACCAGCGCGCTCGGCATCGGGTGGCTCCTCGGGGTAGACAGCAGGGCTGAGACTATCGGCCGCGCCGCGCCACACCCCAGTGGATGCGTCTGGTCGAGATCATCATGTTATCCGCGGCAGAAGGGCCCGATCGGCGGGGCGCTCGTCGGATAGCGACCGATTTCAGGACCGCGACGCCCGACCAGGCGAGACGGCTGCCGAATCGGTCGCTATTTGACGGGCCGGCGAGCCTGCCGGGCTCGTCCAGACACCCCGACCGCCGCGATAGCGAGCCCGACGAGTGGGATCAACCACAAGGCAGGATTGCCGGCGGACGCGTTCTGGTCGGCCCACAGTCCGCCGGCATAGAGCGCCACACCGCCGCCGAACACCAGCACCATCCCGGTGACGACCATCATTCGGAACGTTTTCATGGCTCTTCACTCTCATCCTCGGGACGCCTCGGACACAATCTTCCCCGACCGTTCCAAGGACGATCTGTCACACCTGCGCTACCGTGCGGCGATGGACGGCGCGACGAACCCGCTGGACGACTGGCCGGTGGAGTTGCCGGAGCCGGTCAGCCTGGAGCCATTGGGCGGCGGTTGGGTGGGCCACACCCGGCTAGCGACCTTGAAGGACGGACGCCGGGTGGTGGTGAAGGACTGCCCGTACCCGGTGCTGGGCGAGGCCGATGGGTTGGCGGCGCTGCGGACGGCGGGTGTGCCGACGCCGAACGTCCTGGCCGCGACCGGATCGCGACTCGTGCTGGAGTATCTGGAGGGCACGCCGGACTGGGCAGCGATGGGCGCCGCGATCGCCCGGATGCATCGCTGCACCGGACCTGGCTACGGCTGGCATCGGGACAATCGAGCCGGACGGTTCGTGCAGCCGAACGGCTGGCTGGACGACTGGCCGAGCTTCTTCGCCGAACGCCGGATTCGCACCCACCTGGACGACCCGTCGATTCCGCGGGAGCTGGCCCGGCGGCTGCAGCGGGCCTGCGACGGGGCGGTGCAGGCGATGCTGCCGAGCCGTCCGGTGCCGTCGCTGACCCATGGCGACCTGTGGACCGGCAACACCGTCGCCGGGCGTTGGGTGATCGACCCCGAAGTGTCGTTCACCGACCGCGAGCTCGACCTGGTGCACATGCTCGGCCCCAGCCAGAACCCGTTCCCGCCGGAGTTCTGGGAGGCCTACGAGGGCGAATGGCCGATTCCGGACGACTTCGCCGACCGCCGCCGAGTGCTCGGTCTGCATCACCGGCTGCTCGGCGTCCGGCACTTCGGCGACCGCAGCGTCCCCGCCCTGATCGCCGACCTGGACGCCCTCGGCTGGTAGCAGATCCCGTGGCAAGCACGGGATGACGAAACCCACCCCGTCATCCCGGCGAACGCCGGGATCTCCAGCGCAACCCGACGCACACCCGCGCAAGAGATCCCGTGGCAAGCACAGGGATGACGAGGCTCGTCATCCCGGCGAACGCCGGGATCTCGAGGCCGCTACTTCAGCAGCTTGGACAGCCGGCGATCGGCCAGCGGTTTGCCGCCGGTCTGGCAGCCGGGACAGTACTGCAGGGACGAGTCGGCGAACGACACCTCGGCGATCGGCGTCCCACAGAGGTCGCAAGGCTGACCGGTGCGGCCGTGCACCCGCAGGCCGATCTTCTTCTCGCCCTTCAACTCCTTCGCGGCGCGTCCGACGGAACGTTCGATGGCGTCGTTGAGTTCGCCTTTGACGGCGGCGAACAGCCGGGCATGTTCCTCGGCTGACAAGGCATTGGACGGCTTGAACGGGCTGAGTTTCGCGGCGTGCAGGATCTCGTCGCTGTAGGCGTTGCCGATGCCGGCGATCACCCGCTGGTCGCGCAGCACCCCCTTCAGCTGGGCGCGTCCAGCCTTCGCAAGGATCGCCGCCAACGCGTCGGAGTCGAACTCGTCGGCCAGCGGATCAGGGCCGAGACTGGCCAGCATCGGCACCTCCTGCGGATCGCCGACCACGTAGACGGCCAGCTTGCGCTGGGTGCCCATCTCGGTCAGGTCGAAGCCGGAGCCGTCGTCCAGCACCACCCGCAGACTGAGCGGGCCGCGTCCGGGACGGGCCGGCTTGGCCGGCATGGTGTCCCTCCATTGCAGCCAACCGGCCCTGGCCAGGTGAAACACCAGCCAACTGCCGGAGACGTCGATGGCGATGAATTTGCCGTAGCGGCGCACCTCGCTGATCTCACCGCCGTGCAACGCGGACAGCGGCAGCTGAAAGGTCTTCAACGCGCTGAACGCCAACAGCTCGGTGCGGGCGATGGTGGCGCCGGTCAGCTTGTCGGTCAGGAACGATCGCAGCGCCTCGACCTCGGGCAGTTCAGGCACCGGACTCCCCCGTTCCCCAGCCAATCGAACCCAACCCAATCGAACCCTGCTCGGTCAGCTCACGTTCGGCGGCCCAGTCCGGGCCGGGCAGCGCCAGCGCCTCGTCCAGGCTGGACAGGTACTCGTCGCGGTCGATCTCGATCACGCCCAGGGACGCCAGGTGCTCGGTGCGCCACTGCACGTCGATCAACCGGTCCGGGTTGCCGTCGCGGCGCATCGCGCGGGCCAGCCGGAGCAGCGCCACCTTGGACGCGTCGCGCCCGATCTCCGCGTCGTGGAACATCGACTCGCCGGCGAACAGCCCACCAATCGACACCCCGTAGAGGCCGCCGGCGAGCCGGCCGTCCGGCGTCCAGGTCTCCACGCTGTGCACCACGCCCCGCTCGTGCAGCACGGTGAACGCGTCGATGATGTCGTCGTCGATCCAGCCGTGCGGACGGGACGGGTCGGCACACCGCGCCAGCACCCGGTCGAAAGCGGCGTCCACCGTAGTCAGATAATGTTTCGCCGATTTCCTCAGGGAGCGGGTGACGCGCAGCCCGTCCGGCAGCAGGACGCCGCGGCGCATCGGCGACCACCAGCCCATCCGGGCCGGGAACCACGAGTTGTGCAGGGGCATCGGGAACACGCCGCAGCGGTAGGCCAACACGACCAGATCGGGATCGAGTTCGTCGGAGAGCCCGATCAGGTCTTGCGCAGGCCAGTCCCGCGGCGGTCCGAAGATGCCGGGGCGACTCATTGCACGATTGTGCCATCCGGCGCCGACGATTCCAGGGACCCCGTCGGGACCACGAAGACGGGTTCAGCGGCGTCCGCGCTCGTCAAACAGCGACCGATTCGGGACGTCATCGAGGCGAGCGAGGCGAAGCGGCCCCCGAATCGGTCGCTGATCCACGGTTGTCGGTCAGGCAGCACGCGGCGCCGCGCGGTGACCGCGATCCTCGGGGTTCGTCCGGACTGGGTCGTGCCTGACTTCGTCATGGCGCGCCGTCCGCGTCCGTCCGACCGGGGACGCCGCCGGGTGACCCCGGATGATCACCGCGACGGCCGTGAGTAGTGTGGACGCCAGCCCGCGACGCCAGGAGCCACCGCATGTCCGCTCAGGAACCCAACTCCGCTCAGGAAACCAGCAAGACCCTCGTCCAGCGTGCCCCGGAGGTCGCCGGGAACTGGCTGCGCCAGATTCTCGAGTTCGCCATCGACGGCAATATGACCATTCCGGGCGCCAAGGACGCCGCCGCCCGGTCGCTGCAGACCCGCGGCGATCACGAGGAGGCGGTCGACTCGGTGATCCGGCAGCATGTCGGCCTGGCCGGGGCGCAGGGTTTCCTGACCAATCTGGGCGGCCTGCTCACCCTGCCGGTGGCGCTGCCCGCCAACCTGGCCGGGCTCGCCGTCGTCCAGATGCGGATGATCGCGGCAATCGCGCACCTGCGCGGCTACGACCTCAACGACCGGCGGGTCCGTTCGGCGCTCACCCTGGCGATGCTCGGCGAGGACGAGGTGCGCAAGCGGGTGGCGTCCGGGAAACTGCCCAGCACCCCGATGGGGGTGGCGACGGCGCCGGTCTTCGATCCGGCATTGGAGCACCTGGTCAGCGAGCGGGTCTTCGGCGACCTGGGCACCAAGATGGCCGGCAAGCATGTCGTGGTGCAGGTGGCCAAGCGGATCCCGCTGGTCGGCGGCGGGGTCGGCGCGGCCGCCGACGGCTATTTCACCTACGCGTTGGGCCAGTACGCGCGGCGCGAGTTCGTCCGTCGTCGCGGCTGACCCACCGCCCCTCACCGGGGACGTTCCCGGCACCAGACCTCGCCGTCGAGTGGATCGGGTCCGATCCGGCGACGGACGGGCGGCGTCCCGATGACCGGCTGATCGTGATCGATCTCGATCTGCAGCACACCCTCGCCACGGGTCAGGTCGGGCAGGCCTCGCGAGAACTCGAGCAGTCGCCGGGTCGGCAGGGTGCCCGACAGCACCAGCCGGTCGTCGTGCTGGGCCGTGTCGGCGATCCGTCCCTCGGACTGGCCCAGGGTCGCGGTGACGGCGGCCAGCGCCGACGCGGGAATGTCGAGGGTGAACCGTTCGATCGGTTCGCAGACTGCGGTGCCGGCCTGGGCGAGCGCCTGGTGCACCAGCATCGGCGCCAGGTTCCGGAAGTCCGCGCCGACCGTCGACATGTTCTTGTTGAACGTCTGGTGGGCGTGGCTCTGCCGGGGGTAGTACCCGGTGTGGGTGATGGTGACCACCGCGTCCGGAATCGCCCAGCCGTGCCGGCCCTGGGCCAGCCCGGTCCGCACCCCCTCCCAGGCGGCCTCGAAGAACGCCGGCGGCATCGAGCCGAGCTCGGCCTCCAGCCGTCGCACCAGCCCCGCCCCCGGTGGTGCCGACTCGACCCGGACACCCAGCGTCGCCAGGTACTGGGTGAATCGCTCGGTGATCAGCTGCACCGCGGCACCGGAGCCGAGCACCCGCTCGACGTGCACGATGGTGGTGTCGCTGAACCGGGTCGGGACGTCGAACTGCTCGGCCAGCAGGCTGCCGATCACCTCCTTCTGCACCTCGCCGTACAGCGACACCGCCAGTTCGCCCCGATCGGGATCGACCCGCAGGTTGATCAGCGGATCGGACTGCGCCAGCTCGGACAGCGCCCGGTTGAGCGCTCCTCGCCGGCTCGGGTCGACGGGTTCGACGATCGCTTCCAGTCCCGGCGGCGGGAACTCGCGGGTCACCCGTCCGGCGATCGGGGTGCCGATCCAGTCGCCGATCCGCAACGCGTCCGGGCCCTGGACGGCCGCCACCTCGCCGGCGCCGACACAGGTGGCCGAGACGAATCCCTCGGGCGCGGCGCGCCGTAGCGCGGTGATCCGCCGGGGCCGCTCGCCGGCGACCGAAACCCCTTGCCGCAGGGCTACTTCTCCGGCAAAGACCCGCACCCAGGCCGTCCGCCGACCCCCGTCGTGGTCGATCTTGAAGACCAGCGCCGAGGACTCGGCAGCCGCCGGACGCGCCCAGGCGAACAGCCTCGACAAGCCGTCCAGAAGCTCACGGACGCCGGCGCCGGTCAACGCCGAACCGGCCAGCACCGGCACCAGCACGCCGCGTCCGACCAAGGTGCGGGTCAGCGTGGCGAGCCGCCGCTGGGTGAGCCTGCGTTCGTTCACGGCATCGGCGAGCACATCGTCGTCGTGCCGGGTGAGCACCTCGATCACCGCGTCGGACGCCAGCGGCACGGCCTCGACGGCGGCGTCCGGACGCCCTTCGGCGTCGGTGCGCGACAGCATCACCACGTCCGGGCCGGCGGTGCCAGCGAGCCGTCGGCGCACCTCGGCGACGACCCGTGAACTGTCGGCGCCCGGCCGGTCGATCTTGTTGACGAAGACCAGGGTCGGCACGTCCAGCCGGCGCAACGCCCGCCACAGCACGACGGTCTGCGGCTGCACGCCCTCGACGGCGGACACCACCAGGATCGCCGCGTCCAGCACGGCGAGGCTGCGCTCTACCTCGGCGATGAAGTCGGAATGGCCCGGCGTGTCGATCAGGTTCACCTGGACGCCACCGCGGACGAACGCGGCCACATTGGTGCGAATGGTGATGCCCCTGCGGCGCTCCAACTCCATCGAGTCGGTGCGCGTGGTGCCGAGGTCGACACGGCCGAGGCTGCCGATCGTGCCGGATTCGAATAGCAGCCGTTCGGTCAGGCTGGTCTTGCCGGCGTCAACGTGGGCGAGAATCCCCAGGTTGAGAAAGTGCATGCGGGTACTCCAGGACGGGTCGGACGATCAGGGCATGGACGACCCGTGCTGCCATGATCAGACCTCCTTTCCCGTACCCGGTTCAGTACCGCGGACGTCACCCGACGTCCGGGTCAGCATCGCAAGCCGCCGGTCCCGATGCAAGCCCTTGGCCCGCACAGCCGCATCCGGTGACCAGCATCGGGTGGCGATTGCACCACATCGCCGGCTGCAACTGGATCTATGTGGAGCACGCATTCGGGCGTGGTCGCCTCGGCTTTCCCGATCTCCAGGTCCACGGAACGGCGGATGCGGCCCTGCGGGATTGGCAGGCAAGCCGCGAGGCACTCTCGGCCTGGCTTGACTCGGCCGAGGACGCCGACCTCATCGAAGACTGCCCTACCCCTCTGGGCGGGCCGCTCACGGCGAGCGAGATCGTGCGCATCCTCGTGGACGAGCAGACACACCACGGTGCGGAGATCGCGCTTCTCCGCGATCTGTGCCGGCGGCGGCACTCATACCGAGCAGGGCCGCCGCGGTGACCAGATCGCCAACCCCACGCCGAGAAACGTGCGCTATGAATGGCCCGAGAACCCCAGGCGGGACCGCACGCCGAGATACGAGCGTTGTGGCCGGGTCGAGACGCTCCCATAACGCACATATCTCGGCGCGACCCTCCCCAGAGACACTCAGGCAGTTCCATAACGCACACTTCTCCGCGCACAGACACGGCGGTCACCTGTCGCCAGGCCGCAACCAACACCCCGTACAAAGGCGACAAGGCTATGGGCCTCTACGAGCCCTGCTTCCATGGGTTGAGGCAGGCGACGCCGAGCGGCTCGAAGTGGCGGAGGTTGCGCGTCACGACGGTCATCCCGGCAGCCTGGGCCACAGCGGCGATGAGCGCATCGTCGAGCGGCGCGTGTTCGGGGACTCGATAGCCGGCCAGGATGCATGCGGCGGACTGGTCGAACGGCAGCACCCGGCCGGCGAACGCCGGCAGCACCCGGTCGCCGAACCAGCGGCGCAGGATCTCGCCTTGGAGCCGGTCGGATCGCTCTTTGGCGACGACGCCACGTTCGATCTCGGCAAGGGTCGTCGCCGTCACGAACTGGTCAGCGACCGGCACCCCGGACGCCCACGCCTCGACAGCGGGATGGCGTCCCCGGACTCGTAGCACAGAGACGACGCCTGCGTCTAGGAGGTACTGCATCGCCGGATCACCACTCCGGGGTGCGGGCGGTCAACCCGAGCCGCTCGGGCTCGAACTCGATATCGGCGCCCCCATCTACCGTGGTCGACAATCGACTCGAAGGAGGGACGATGACCGACATCGTGCTGATCGGCGGGCTGTGGCTGCGTCCGGAGATCTGGGGAGACGTGGTGACCGAGCTCGCCGGGCTCAGTCACCGGGGCGTCCCGGTGAGCTTGCCCGGACAAGGTGACGGCAACGCTGCGGCCGATCTCGACGATCAGGTGGACGCCGTGCTCACCGCGGTTGACGGGTGCCCCAAGCCACCGCTGGTGGTGGGCCATTCGGCCGCGGCGTCCCTGGCCTGGATCGCGGCCGACCGGCGGCCGGTGGCGGGTGCGGCGCTGATCGGGGGTTTCCCGGTGGCCGACGGCGAGGCGTACGCCGACTTCCTGCCGATCGCGGACGGGGCCATGCCTTTCCCCGGCTGGGCCGCCTTCGAGGGTCCGGACGCCGCGGATCTCGATCAGGCGACCCGCGAGCGGCTGGCGGCGGAGATGATCCCGGTGCCGGAGGGCGTGGCGCTCGGCGTGGTCCGGCTGCATGACGAGCGCCGCTACGACGTCCCGGTCACGCTGATCTGCCCGGAGTTCACCCCGGACGACGCCCGCGCCTGGATCGCCGCCGGCGACCTGCCGGAGTTGGCGAAGGCCCGCCACCTGGAACTGGTCGATCTCGACTCCGGGCATTGGCCGATGGTCACCCAGCCGTCCGCACTGGCGGCAGCGCTTGCCGCGATCTGACCACCGCCCAGGAAGGATCCGGAGGTTCACGGGCGGTTGCCCGGTCGATCACAGCGCGACCACAGTGGCGCACGATGAATTGAACGCCATGATCACCACAGCGACCTCCCCGTCCGTCATCGACTTGCCCACCATCGACCTGGACGAGTTGATCGGTCGCGGCAGCCTGCTGGCCCGCGTCGATCGCAAGTATGCGCTGGCTACGGCGGACGCCGCGATGGCGCTCGAGCTGGTGGACCCGACCACCACGCGGGTGCTGCAGATCGACGGCGTGCAGAACCTGGGCTACACCTCGGTCTACCTGGACACCGCGGGCCTGGAGTCATTCCTGCTGGCCGCCCGCGAGCGGCGGCGGAGGTTCAAGGTGCGCACCCGGCGCTACGAGTCGAACGGCGCCTCGTTCCTGGAAGTGAAGACCCGGTTCCGGGAGCAGACCATCAAGCATCGACTGCCCGGCGAGCACCTCACCCGCGGTGGGTTCTCCGAAACAGGGGCACGTTTCGTCGACGAGACGCTGCGCGGCGCGGGCATCCGCAACCCTCCGGTCGCCGGCCTCGTTCCGTCGTTGCGGGTCGACTACCGCAGGGTCACGCTGTTCCACGAGCCGACGGCATCCCGCGTCACCATCGACACCGGCCTGACCTGGTGGGACGTCCGCACCGGCGCCTGGCTGAGCCGTCCCGATCTGGCGATCATCGAGACCAAATCGGCCGGACGCCCGGCCGGCATGGATCGGCTGCTGTGGTCGCTCGGGCATCGTCCGGATCGCATCTCGAAGTACGGCACAGCCCTCGCGGCGATGCATCAGCACTTGCCGTCCAACAAATGGCGGCGCACCCTGAAGGAGCATTTCTGAACCTGCCCGGACGCCGCAGGGTGGCAGAATTGCCACCTGCCCAAAAGCCGCGCGTGATGCCACCTCGGCGTCATTCCGGTCTTCAGCCTCTGCGCGCTGCCCAACAACGATGTCGCCTGCGGGGCACCGCCGTGGGCGCCAGCAAGTTCTTCTGACCGGTACACGCGGTTGTGAGAGCTGCCGGCGGGGTTCAGGCTAGGGTGCCGCCATGCCGGAACCCCGCTATCGCGTCGCGATCGTCGGTGCCGGGCCGTCCGGACTGTTCGCGGCACAGTTCCTGACCGCTCACGACGACGTCGAAGTCGACATCTTCGACCGATTACCGACCCCGTACGGGCTGTTGCGCTATGGCGTCGCACCTGACCACACGTCGATCAAGGCGGTCGCGAACGCGCTGGCACGGGTGTTCGACAATCCCGCGGTGCGTTTCCTCGGCATGGTCTCGCTCGGCCGCGACGTCACCCGCGACCAACTGCTGGCGGGCTACGACGCGGTGATCTACGCGGTGGGTGCCAGCGAGGATCTGCGGCTGCGGGTCCCGGGTGAGGACGCGATGGGCAGCCGGTCGGCACGGGAGTTCGTGGCCTGGTACTCCGGCCATCCGGACGCCGAACCGCAGTCACTGGACGGTGTGACGCACGCGGCGGCGATCGGGGTCGGAAACGTCGCGGTCGATGTCGCCCGGATCCTGGCCAAGGAACCGCTCGCTCTCGATGTCACCGACATGCCCGAAGACGTGCTGGCCGAGTTGCGCCGGGCTCGGCTCACCGATGTCTGGGTGGTCGGACGGCGCGGCCCGCAGCACGCCAGCTTCACCACCACCGAGCTCCGCGAACTGTGCCGGACGCCAGGCGTCGCGGTCAGCGTGAACCCGGAGGCCTTCGACGATGTGGACGACGATGCGCTCGATCGGCGCACCCGTGCCAACGTCGCCGTGCTGCGCGAGGCGTCCGCGACCGAGGTCGCCGATCCACGGGTCCGGTTGCACTTCGTGTTCTGGCGGCGTCCGATCGAATTGCGTGGCGATCCGGTGCGTGAACTGGCTCTCGAACGCACCGCACTGGACGCCGACGGTCGCGTGGTCGGCACCGGCGAGACCGAGGCGATCGACGTCGAACTAGTGTTGCGCGCGATCGGCTATCGCGCCGTTCGGTTGCCCGGGGTGCCGTTCGACGAGACGCTCGGTGTGATCCCGTCGGAACGCGGCCGGGTGCTCGCCGATGGCACCGTCGCCCCTCGTGAATACGTGGTCGGCTGGATCAAACGGGGACCGATCGGCGTCATCGGCACCAACAAGTCAGACGCCCGCGAGACCGTCGACCAGGTGCTGACCGACCTGGCCGAGTTGGGACCGAGACCCGATCGGGTAGACCTGCTGGGGACCCTCGCCGCACGCGGGCGCGCGCCGTCCACCTTCGATGACTGGCGCCGGATCGAGGCCGCCGAGGCCAACCGTGGGGCGTCCCACCAGCGGGAACGGATGAAGATCGAGGCCTGGCACGAACTGCTCGATCTGGTGCAGGCCGGACGTCCGGGCGGTCCCATCCCACCTAGCTGAGCAACACTTCTGCGAGCGAGCCATCGACGGGTTGGAAAACTCGTCGGCCGAATTGTCCGTTCTTTTGCCCTCACGGTGTCGGGCATGTCACGTGTCCTGCTCTCGGTTCTCCTCGCGCTGGTGCTTGCGCTGGCCGGCTGCACCGGGGACCCAGCGGCACCGTGATGCAGCAGGAGCCGTTGTGACGGGACGGGCCCGGCAGCGACTCACGCCGCCGGTGCTGCGGCTGCGTACCCTTCTGACTGACCAGACCGCGAGATCCGAAAGCGAGCCCCCCGTGACCACTGCTGACCTCGGCCTTGCCCGGCCGGAACCGGACGCCTGCGTCGTACTGCGCGCCGCCGGTGTGTGCGTCGTCCTCGATATCGCCGCGGGCCGGCTGCCGGCGATCGTGCACTGGGGAGCCGACCTGGGAGACCTGACCGATTCCGACGTCCGCGCGCTGGTCCGGGCGTCTGTGCCGCCGGTGGTCTCGCAGCTCCCCGACCAGCCCTTGCGGCTGGCGGTGCTGCCCGAGCACTGGACGGGCTGGGTGGGGCGTCCGGGGCTGCGCGGTTCGCGCCACGGACGAGACTGGTCGCCCCAGTTCCGCGCCACCGCGCTCCGCGTCGACGGAGCGGACGTCGTGACCGGCCTGGCGGTCACCGGCGCCGGCTCAGTGCAGTTGGACGCCGTCGACGATACCGCCGGACTCGGCCTGACGCTGACGATGGAACTGCTAGCCAGCGGCCTGTTCCGCAGCCGCGCCCGGCTGACCAATCTGGCCGGCGATCCCTACCAGCTGGACGACCTGGTGCTGGCCTACCCGGTGCCGCAGCTCGCCACCGAGATCCTCGACCTGACCGGCCGATGGACCAAGGAGCGGGTCCCGCAGCGCCGCGCGTTCACCGTCGGCACCCACCTGCGGGAGAACCGGAAGGGCCACACCGGGCACGACTCGGCCTACCTGCTGCACGCCGGCGCGGCCGGCTTCGGCTTCGGCACCGGTGAGATCTGGTCGGTGCACACCGCCTGGAGCGGAAACCACACCCACTACGCGGAACGCATGTACACCGGCGAGCAGGTGATCGGCGGCGGCGAATTGCTGCTGCCCGGCGAGATCGTGCTCGGGCCCGGCGATCGCTACACCTCGCCGTGGCTGTACGGATCGTACGGCATCGGCCTGGACACCGTCGCCCGCCGCTTCCACAGCTTCCTGCGCGAGCGTCCGCACCATCCGTCGGTGGAGCGTCCGGTCACCCTCAACGTCTGGGAGGCGGTCTACTTCGACCACGACCTGACCAAGCTGATCGCGCTGGCCGAAGCTGCCGCGGCCGTCGGGGTGGAGCGGTTCGTGCTGGACGACGGCTGGTTCGGCGCCCGTCGCGACGACCACGCCGGGCTGGGCGACTGGACGGTGTCACCCGAGGTCTGGCCCAACGGGCTGCATCCGCTGATCGACCGGGTGAACGAACTGGGCATGCAATTCGGGTTGTGGTTCGAGCCCGAGATGATCAATCCCGACTCGGACGCCGCCCGCGCCCACCCGGAATGGATCATGGCCACCGGCGGACGGCGGCCGGTCGAATCGCGCTATCAGCAGGTGATCAACCTCGGCATCCCCGCGTGCTACGGCTACATTCGCGACGCGATGACGGCGCTGCTGGACGAGTACCCGATCGCCTATGTCAAATGGGATCACAATCGCGACCTGATCGACGCCGGCACCGCACCGTCGGGGCGTCCGGGCGTCCATGAACAGACCCTGGCCTATTACCGGCTGGTCGACGAACTGAAGGCCGCCCATCCGGGGCTGGAGATCGAATCCTGCTCATCCGGCGGGGCCCGTGTCGACATCGAGGCGATCCAGCACACCGACCGGATCTGGGTCTCCGACTGCATCGATCCGCTGGAACGGCAGCAGATGAACCGCTGGACCCAGCAGCTGCTGCCTCCGGAGCTGCTCGGCTCGCACATCGCGTCCGGCGCCTCGCACACCACCGGACGCTCGCACACCCTCAACTTCCGGGCGGCCACCGCGGTCTTCGGCCATCTCGGGATCGAATGGGACCTGACCCGGGCGAGCGCGGCCGAGTTGGTCGAGTTGGGCGCCTGGGTGGGCTTCTACAAGGAGTATCGCTCACTGCTGTTGGGTGGCGAGATGATCCGGATCGACCTGCCGGACGACACCATCGCCGCCCACGGCGTGATCGCGCCGGACCGCAGCCGGGCCGTCTACTCCTTCGCCGAACTGGGACGCTCCCCGCTGGTGATGCGGGGACGGCTCCGCTTCCCCGGCCTGGACGCCGAGCGACGCTACTGGGTGGCGCCGCTGATGCTGGACCACGCGCCGATGGTGGAAGTGCCGCAATGGTGGGGTGTCGAGCAGGAGAACAGCCACGCCCATTACCCGTCCGAGATTCTGCCGCGGCTGCGGGCCACCCCGGATTTCGGCGTCGAGCTGACTGGCGCTGCCCTCGCCCAGGTGGGCCTCACCCACGCCCCGACTTTCCCCGAGACGGCGATCCTCTACCTTGCCGAAGCGGTGGATCGAGACCCTCTCGACGATTGCTCTGGCGGCCGCATCAAGCCAAGCTGTAGCCATGACGGGCAGTGTCGGTGAGCAGTCGTGGCGTCCTTATCGGGTGGTCGACCGGATCGAGGAATCCGCGGAGGCATTCTCGCTGCTGCTGGCGCCGGTCGAGGGCGAATTGCCGTACCACCGCACCGGCCAGTACGTCACGATCGACGTGGAACTGCCCGGCGGCGATCACCGTCCGCGGCAATACACGATCTCGTCCGGACCGAACGGCGAATCGTTCCGGATCACCATCAAACGGGTGGCCGGCGCCGTCGGGTTCCCCCGCGGCCAGGTCTCCGGATGGCTGCACGAGAACGCCCGGCCGGGCGCCGTCCTGGACGTCTCCGAGCCGCGCGGCCAACTGGTCCTGGACGAGTCGGACGGTCCGCTGGTGCTGATCTCGGCGGGGATCGGCGTCACGCCGATGGCGGCGATCGTCGAAGACCTGGCCCGGCGTCAGCCCGACCGCGAGGTGTGGCTGCTGCACGCCGACCACTCCCACGAAAGCCACGCGCTCTACGAGACCCTGCGCCGGCACGCGCTCGCGATGACCAACGTCCACACCCAGGCCTGGTACGAGCAGGACGCCGAGTCGGCGCCGACCCTGCGCCCGGCCCGTCCGGGTTTCATGGATCTCGCCGACATCGACCTGCCCGCGGACGCCTCCGTCTTCCTCTGCGGACCGCCCCGATTCATGCAGTCGATTCACGGCGCCCTGCTCGCCAAGGGAATCACCGACCACAACATTCACCGCGAGGTGATCGGCACCGACGGGTGAGCGGTTCCGCGGGTAGGGCTATTCGTAGATCGTGCCGATCCGGTGTACGGCCAGCGCGGTGATCGCGGCGGTTCCCGCCTCGCTGAACACCTCGACGCGGCGCTCCCCGTCGCCGGGGAAGACCACCGAGCTCATCGCCTCGCGTCCGCCGTCGAGAAAGACCTCGACGCTCGAGGCGTCCAGCAGAATGCGCATCCTCAGGGTGCCGCCGACCACGGCCGCGCTGCGGTAGCCGCGCTGTCCGGCGCCCGAACGGTGCCGGTCGGTGACCACCCGGCCAGTCTGGACGTCGTAGGCGATCATGGTCTCGTCGCCGCCCGTGGTGGCGTGGACGATCAGCCCGACGCGTTCCGCGGTGGACGCCGCCAGGTCGATCTCAATGCCGATCTCGCCGGACGTCAGATCGTCGGCGATCACCCGCGACTCCTCGGCGTCCAGCACGAAGGCGTCGACGGTGTCGGTGCCGATCCGCAGCCCGTCCAGCTCGGCGATCGGCCACATCGTCAGGGTGTGGTCCGCGGTGAGTCCGAGCTCGCGCATCACCGTCAGCTGGGAGCACCAGCCGTCCTGCTGGGAGGGCATCGGCTGGTCGGGGCCGCCCGCCATCCAGCCGAGCAGCAGGCGACGGCCGTCCGGTGCCAGGAAGGTCTGCGGCGCATAGAAATTGCCGCCCTTGTCGAGTTCGGCGTGGTCGGCGACCACCTCGAAATCGCCGCCCGGCCGCCAGTGGCCCACCACGTAGCCGACATTGTGGACGTTGCGGCGCTCGAAACCGTCCGGATGGGCGCCCATCGGGCTGAACACCAGCACCCAGCGGTCGCCGAGCGGAAAGAAGTCCGGGCACTCCAGCATGAACACGCCGGGCAGCGTGGACCGGTACAGCACCCGGTCGAAGCGCCAATCGACCATGTCGTCCGAGACGTACAGCCAGATCTCACCGGATCCGTCGCGCGCCCCGACGCCGACCACCAGATACCAGCTGTCGCCCTGCCGCCAGACCTTGGGATCGCGGAACTGAGCGATGCCTTCCGGGGTGTCGATGACCACGCCGCGCTTCTCGAAATGATTCGCGTCCGTGCTGACCGCCATCATCTGGCACTGCCTGACCCCGCCGGCCCGGTCCACGCCGTTGAGCCAGACGTGTCCGGTGTAGTAGACGACCAGCTCACCTGCCTCCGAGACGACGGCGGAGCCGGAGAAGACACCGTGCCGGTCGCCCGCCAGGTCCGGCGCCATCGCGATCGGCTCGCGGCGCCACTGGATCAGGTCGGCACTGCTGACATGCCCCCAGTGCATCAGTCCCCAGGTCGGGCGGTACGGGTCGTGCTGGAAGTACACGTGGTAGCGGCCGTTGTAGTGACACAGGCCGTTGGGGTCGTTGAGCCACCCGCCCACCGGCGCGATGTGAAACCGCGGGTACCACCGGTCGTTGCGGGTGGCGGCCAGTTTCTCGACCGACGCCTCTGCTCGCCGCAAATCCTCGTTCATGCTGACAGCCGTCCTTTGCTCGAAATACAAGAGTCACCACGTGACGATGCCCGCCACCCGACGGTGGCGGGCATCGCGTGGAACGCGTTACTTTCCGGCGCCCGCGGTGAGGCCCTCGCGAAGCGGCTTCTGACCGAAGACGAACACGAATAGCGCGGGAATCATCGAGATGATCACTCCAGCCAGCACGGTGGCGACCGAGCCGCTACCGAGCTTGCCCTGCAACGACACCAGGCCGAGCGGCAGCGTGAAGTTCTGCTCACTGATGGTCATGATCAGCGGTCGGAAGAACTCGTTCCAGTGGTAGTTGAAGGCGAGAATTCCGACGATCGCCAAGCCTGGCGCCGACAACGGCAGATAGATGCCGAAGAAGGTCTTCCACGGTCCCGCGCCGTCGATCTCGGCGGCTTCGCCGAGTTCGGCGGGCAGACCCATGAAGTACTGCCTCATCAAGAAGGTGCCGAATGCCGTCGGCAGGGCCGGAATGATCAGCGCCAGCAGCGTATCGGCCAGGCCCATGCCACGGATCAGCATGAACACCGGGACGATAGTCACCTGCATCGGCACCATCATCGTGGCCAGGATGATGGCGAACAGGCCGTTCTTGCCCCGGAACTCGAACCGGGCGAACACATAGCCGGCCATCGCCGCGCTGATCATCTGCCCAGCGGCCGCAAGCACGGTCACCAGGGCCGTGTTCCACACGTACAACCAGACCGGGATCTTGGTGAACACGTCCGCGAACGCGCTGAAGCCGGTGGTGGTGACGTGGGTCACCGAGTCTTGTGGATTGAGCGCCGTGATCAGCGTCCAGACCACCGGACCGATGGTGAGGAACGCGCCGATTGCGAGCACCAGGTACTTTCCGAACGTTCCGATCCCAGCAAGGGGCGAACGGGTTGTGACTGCATCGATATTGCTCATGAAAACCTCACCCGTAGAAGACGTAGCGCTTGCTGAGCTGGAACTGGAGACCGGTGACCAGCATGATCACGAGGGTCAGCACGATGCCGATGGCCGAAGCGCCACCGAAGTCGAGCTGCCGGAAGGCCGATTCGTAGATCACCATCACCGCGGTGCGGGTGTCGTCACCTGGGCCCCCTCGGGTGAGAACCCAGGGCTGGTCGAAGATCTGCAGCGCGTTGATGATCGCCATCACGGACGCCACCAGCATCGTCGGGCTGATCAGTGGAATGGTGATGTGCCGGAACTGTGACCAGCCCACCACGCCGTCGATCGACGAGGCCTCGTACACCTCCTTCGGAATGCCGGCGATGCCGCCGATGAACATCAGGAAGGTGAAGCCGAAGTTCTGCCATACATAAACGATCAGCACCACGACCTTGGCGCCAAAGCCGGTGGTCAGCCAGCCGACCTTGCCGACGCCGATCATGGTGAGGAACTGGTTGATCAGGCCGAACTCGTAGTTGAACAGGTAGGCCATGATCAGCGACACCGACGCCGCCGACAGGATCAGCGGGAAGAACAGCGCCGAGCGGAAGAACGTCCGAAGCCAGTCGGGCATCTTGGACTGCACGAGAATGGCCAGCCCGAGAGCCACCGCCAACTGTACGATCACAGCGGCGACCACGAAGGTCAGGGTGTTGAGGAACGACACCCTGATCGTCGGGTTGGCCCCCATCTGAACGAAGTTCTCGAAGCCGACGAACTCCGGCGGGGTGATGATGTCCCAGCGGAAGAACGCCAGCACGACGGAGCCGAGAATCGGCACCACGCTGAACAGGCCCAACCCGATGACGGTGGGCGCGAGGAAGACCCAGATCAGCGTCCGGTTCTTCTTTTGAGGGTTAACGGAGGCGGACATCAGCGTCCCTTCAGTGCGAGTTCGAGGTCACGCTGCATCAACTCCAGCCCCGGCCGGACACCGTTGGGCCCGTTCATGATCGTGCTGACCACGTTCTTGAGCAGTGCGGATTCGACCGCAGCCTGCTGTGGCGGGGCAGGCATCGGTCCGGTGGTCGGGAATTGGATGAGGGTGTCGTAGAAGACATTCCAATGCGCCGGGCCGACCCCGGCGCCATAGAGCTTGTCGTTCAGCGAACGCCGCGGCAACGACGAGTCCGGCTTGTTGTGCGCGATGGACATGCCCTCGACCGAGACGCAGTACTTCAGCCATTCCCAGGCCTCGTCCTTGCGTTCGGAGACGGCCATGATCGCGTAGCCGCCGGCGCCGAACTGGTGGCGCTGGCCGTTCATCGCCGGGAAGTAGGTCACGTCGTAGGCGTCGTTGGCGACGCCGGCCTCTTTCAGGCCCTGGACCCAGTAGCCACCGGCTGGGGTCATGCCGACCGCGCCGGTGGAGAACAGCGCGACGAGCTCGTTGCCGCCGCCCTGTGCCGGGTTGGCCGCAAGCCCCTCGCTGACCAGGCGCTGGAGAACCGAGAAGCTCTCCACCGTGGCGTCGTTGAGCGCGTCGGCGTTCTCCCATAGATAGCCGCCGCCGCGCGGCGTCTCGTTGGGGTAGAACTTCTTCCAGAACCAGTCGCCGCCGGGCGCCTTCTCCTCGGTGAGGAAGCTGGTCTTGTTGACGTAGAGCCACGGCACGACGCCGCCCCACAGCCGGTTGTTCCAGAAGTAGGGCAGGAAACTGCCCTGCCCGCTGGACTTCATCGCCCGGGCGACCGTGAAGAAGTCGTCGATCGTCCAGTTGTCGTTCGGTCGCTCCAGGCCGGCCCGCTGCAGGGCGGAGGTGTTGTAGAACACGTTCGCGGCGTTGAAGTTGTCCGGCAACTGGAAGAGGCTGCCCTTGTAGAGGAATGCCTCGATGAGCGACGGGTGGACGTCGTCGAAATACTCCTGCATCTCGGCTGCGTCGCGTTGCACGTAGTCATCGAGCGGATGGGCCATCCGAGAGGCGAACAGCTGGGTGCCCTCGGTGGCGACGGTGACCACGTCCGGGGGGGTGCCGGCCGCGATCATGGTAAGGATCTTGGCGAAATACTCGCTCCAGTCCTGGCCCTGGATCGCCACGATCCGCACCGGGATGTCGGGATGCCTGCGGTTGAAACCGTCGATCAGCCCCTGCCGCTGGGCGGCGTCCTGCTCGGTTCCGAAGAGTGCGATGGTGAGTGCACTCTTCCCGCGCCCGGGAATATCTGACGCTGTGAGCCGCGGCCACGACACCGCGGTTCCGATCGCCCCGAGGCCCAGCGTCGCGAGCATTGCTCTTCGGGTGAAATCAGCCACTCTGCTGCTCCTTTTGAATGGGTCCGACCGCCCAGTGACAACCACTGGTTCGGGGGGCCCGAGGTTGCCGCGATGCTAATCGATTTAGCATCACGGCGTCAACGAAGGCTCAACGGGTGTCGAGGGTGGCTTGTGCTGCCCCGCCGATGGGGAGATCCGGCGGCGGATGTTAGCATCGGGCTTGGTCCGCGGCCAGGAGGGGGACTGCGTGAGGAAGCGGGTGACACTGGCCGATGTCGCGGCTCGCGCGGGCGTCTCGACCGCGTCCGCCAGCATGATCCTCAACAACCGGCAAGGCACCCGCCTCTCCGCCAAATCCGCCGAACGGGTGCGCGCCGCCGCAGCCGAGTTGCGCTACCGGCCCAACCATGCGGCTCGCAGCCTGCGGCTGGGATCGAGCCGGACGGTGGCCTTCCTCTCCGCCGACGTGACCACCACCCGCTTCGCGTCGGCGATGATCCAGGGCCTGCTCCGCGAGGCGGACGAGCGCGACCACACCGTGCTGATCGCCGAGACCGGCACCGATCCGGCCCGCACCGAGCAGGCACTGCTGACCATGCTCGATCGCGAACCCACCGCGGTGATCCTGGGCTTCATGGAGGCTCGGAAGATACACGTCCCTCCGGTGCCCTCGGACGTGCCGGTGATCCTGGTCAACGGCGCGAGCGACGAGGGGCATCCGACCGTGCTGCCCGACGATCACTCTGCCGGACGGAGGATCGCCGAGGCGCTGGCCGACGCCGGCCACACCGACATCGCCATCGTCGGCTACGACCCGAATCGCGCGCCCGACTGGGGCGAGACAGTCACCATCGGAGCTCGGTTCGCCGGCATCGACGAAGTGATCGCGGAACGCAGGCTGCGGGTGGCCGGCTACCGCGCCCCGCGCTGGGAGCCCGACATCGGGTTCGATGGCATGAACGAACTGCTGGATTCCGGTGCGACATTCACCGGCCTGATCTGCCTCAACGACCGGCTTGCCTTCGGTGCTTACCAGGCGATGCAACTCCGCGGCATCCGGATCCCCGACGACGTGTCGGTGGTGTCGTTCGACGACGACATCATCGCCGCGCACCTGCGTCCGGCGCTGACCACCGCGCTCCTCCCCTACGAAGAGATGGGACGCCGCGCGATGGAGATGGCGCTCGGCGACGGCGTCGACGCGGCCCACATCGTGGTGCCGATGCCGTTGCGCGTCCGCGATTCGGTCCGCACCCTACCCGCGGGGCGTTCCAGACGATCACCGGGCCGGCCACCGGCGGGGCCCACCGGCTGATCCCCACCGAGGTGGCGATCCGCCGCTCCTGCGGCTGCACCGTAGCCCGCTCAAACCACCTGACGAAGGAGTCGCACATGAGTGAATGGCAGCAGGCCTGGACGGCCGAGACCGGCGTCCGGACCGCGCAGGAGTTGTTCCGGCGAGCGTTCGGTGCCGAGCCGGACGGCGTTTGGGCGTCGCCGGGACGGGTCAATCTGATCGGCGAGCACACCGACTACAACGGGGGCCTGTGCCTGCCGATCGCGCTACCGCACCGCACCTATGTCGCGGCATCCGCCCGAAGCGACGGCCGCGTCCGGATGACCACCGACATCGGCACCGAACCGGTGTGGGAGGGCACCCTCGCCGAGCTGGCGCCGCGGAAGGTCTCCGGCTGGGTGGCCTACTGCGGCGGGCCGGCCTGGGCACTGACCGGCGCGGGCGTCGCCGTGCCGGGATTCGATCTCGCCGTCGCCTCCTGCGTACCGCTGGGCGCCGGGCTGTCGTCGTCCGCGGCCGTCGAATGCGCCGTCGGTCTGGCCCTGGCGCAGCTCGCCGGTCATCGACTGGACGCCGGCGACGCCGACCGTGCCCGGCTGGCGGCGCTGTGCGTCCGGGCCGAGAACGAGGTGGCCGGGGCGCCCACCGGCGGCATGGACCAGGCCGCCTCGCTGCGTGCTCAGGCCGGTCACGCGCTGCTGCTGGACTGCCGGGACGGCTCGGTCGAGCAGGTCCGGTTCGACCTGGACGCGGCCGGCCTGGCCCTGTTGGTGATCGACACCCGTGCCAGCCACTCGCTGGCCGACGGCCAGTACGGCGCCCGCCGGGCCGCCTGCGAGCGGGGCGCCGCCCGACTCGGGGTGACCACCCTGCGCGAGGTCACCGATCTGAACGCCGCGCTGGCGGCCCTCGACGATGACGAGGTGCGCCGCCGCGTCCGGCACGTCGTCACCGAGATCGGACGGGTCACCGACTTCGTCGCCGCCTCGGAGGCCGGCGACTGGGCCACCGCCGGACGCCTGATGGACGCCTCGCACGACTCGTTGCGCGACGACTACGAAGTGAGCTGCGTGGAACTCGACGTGGTCGTGGCGGCCGCCCGCGGCGCCGGCGCACTGGGCGCCCGGATGACCGGTGGCGGCTTCGGCGGCAGCGCGATCGCCCTGGTCAGGCCCGAGAAGATGGAGACCGTCGCCCACGCCGTCCGGGTGGCGGCGTCGGTGCGAGGGCTGCCGACGCCCGAGATCCACCTGGCCATCCCGTCCGATCCGGGAGCATGCCTGATCGAGCCGTAACCCCTCCGCCACGAAGGTCAGCGGTTCCGCGGCGCCCTCCTGTTCGTGGACGTCGTCGCAGTCGGGTGCGCGGCGGACGCGTTCGTCAGCCACACCACATGGGCGACGGGGTCGACGCAGTACCACAGTCGAGCTCCAGAGGAGATGTCGTACTGCCATTGCTCCAGTTCGACCCCACGAAGCGCCCGCCGGTCCAGCCGACCCTTGAGAGGCTTCTGCACATCGGTGCGCACGGTCAGCGCGGTGCGCAGACGCTCCTTGGCCTCGGCACAGTTGCCGGGAAACTGCTTCTCGAGCTCCGGAAAGCTGAGCGACTCCTTGGTGCCGAAGCGCAACTCCCACTCGTCGTCCGAGGGTGGAGGCGGGACCTGCTGTCCACGCTTCGCTCGTGGCGTCAACGATCGTCCACCGGAAGGTCGACCGGCACGTCGATCGAGGTGGCAAGGGAACGCGCCAGCGCAGGGTCGGCCCAGATCTCCGCGGCGTTGCGCCAGTCCTCGATCAGGGTGGCGAACGCCGAATACTTGCCGATCGAGGCGCTTGCTCGCAGGGTAGCGGCGGCCTCCTCAGCGAAGGCTCGGCGGTCATCCTCGGGCAGAAACGCCACCCACGGCAGGGTGGACGCCAATGCTTCGGAAAAGCGCCCGGCCAACTCGTCGTCGTGAACGAGGGCTGCCAACGCGGCCGAAAGAAGATCGGTGGCGCTTGGCAATCAGCCGGCGTAGCCGTCCGGGTTGTTCGACTGCCAACGGACGGTGTCGGCGCAGGCCTGGTCGAGACTGCGCTGTGCGCGCCAGCCGAGTTCGCGTTCGGCCTTGCTGACGTCGGCGTAGGAGGCGGCGACGTCACCGGGACGCCGCGCGACGATCTGATACGGAATGGTCACCCCGGACGCCTTCTGGTACGCCTCGATCACCTCGAGCACCGACAGCGGACGCCCGGTGCCGAGATTCCAGACGTGGCATCCAGCACCTTCACCGATCCGGGCCAGCGCGGCCAGATGGCCCTGGGCCAGATCCACCACATGGATGTAGTCGCGCAGGCCGGTGCCGTCGGGGGTCGGGTAGTCGTTGCCGAAGACCTGCAGCCCAGTACGGCGTCCGGCTGCGACCTGGGCGACGAACGGCAGCAGGTTGTTCGGCACGCCCTTGGGATCCTCACCGATCCGGCCCGACTCGTGGGCGCCGATCGGGTTGAAGTAGCGCAGCACCGCCACCGCCAACTCCTGATCGGCAGCGGCCGCGTCGGCGAGGATCTGCTCGATCATGTGCTTGGTCCAGCCGTACGGGTTGGTCGCACCGGTCGGCGCGTCCTCGGCGAACGGCGGCTCGGAGGCGCTGCCGTAGACGGTGGCCGAGCTGCTGAACACGATCCGGCCGCAGCCGTGCGCGGCCATCACCTCCAGCAGCGTGACGGTGGCCGCCACGTTCTCGCGGTAGTAGAGCAACGGCAGCTGCGTGGACTCGCCGACGGCCTTGCGGCCGGCGAAATGGATCACCGCGTCCGGACGGAAGCTGACGAAGGCGGCATCGAGAGCCGCGGCGTCCCCCACGTTGGCCTCGATGAACTCCGCGGGGCGTCCAGCCAGTTCGGCGACCCGGCGCAATGATTCCGGCGAACTGTTGGACAGGTCGTCCACGACCAGGACGTCGTGCCCTTCCTTCAGTAGCTCCACACTCGTGTGGGAACCGATATATCCGGCCCCACCCGTGACTAGGACGCGCATGCAAGATCCTCTCTGCTGATTGCTTTTCATTACCTCACCGGACGGCCGACGGCCGCCACCGATTGTCTGCCACGAGACCTCACTCGACTACCTCAGGGAGTGCGATCGTCGGTGTGAACGAGTATGACGCCGGCCGCCGCGAGTTCTCGCGAGGTGGGATCGTCCGCGGCCGCGTCGGTGATGATTCCGGCGACCGCGTCGAGCGGCAGGACGCCGTAGCGGGACGCCGCGCCGACCTTCTCGTCGCTGGCCAGCACGTAGGTCTCGGCGGCGCGGGACGCCAGGGCGCGTTTCATCGCGGCCTCGTCGGCATCGCCGGTGGTCAGCCCCGCGGTGGGGTGGACCCCGGTGACGCCGAGGAAGAACAGGTCGGCGCTGATCTTGTTCGCCGCCTCGACCGCCGCCGCCCCACAGGCGACCGCGGAGTGCTTGAACAGCTGGCCGCCGATCAGGAAGACGCCCGCTTCGTGGTTCAGGAGGGCCGCGGCGATGGTGGGGCTGTGCGTGATGATCGTGCCGCGGAAGCTCCGCGGGAGCGCCTCGACCATGGCGCGGGTGGTGGTGCCGCCGTCCAGGATGATCGTGGCGCCGGGTTCGATCAGCGCCACCGCGGCGGCCGCGACCCTGCGCTTGCTGTCCGGCGCGACCGTGGTGCGGGCCGCGTAGTCGACGATCGCCGGTGACGCCGGGAGCGCACCACCGTAGACACGCACCGCCAGGCCTGCCATGTCGAGTTCCCGCAGATCGCGGCGGATACTGTCCTCGGAAAGGCCCAGTTCGGCGGCGATCTCCTTGGCCACGATCCGCCCGTCACGGCGCAGCCGCTCCAGGAGCAACTCCTTCCGTGCCGCAGCGAGCATTTCCCACTCCTTCCCGTTCTTGCACGATTCTGCTGTATTGTGCCGGTTATGTGCAAGTCGCTGCTGATCTTGATCGCCGGTCCCTACGCCGCCGGCACCGGCGGTGACCCCGACCTACCTCGCGCGTCTCGAAGAGGCTGCCTGGCCGATCGTCCGTGCCGGCCACATTCCGATGATCGGCGAGTGGGTGGCGCTGCCGGTATTGCGCAGCGCGGGGGCCGACGGGCCGTCCGATCGGTTGGCGGCCGAGGTGATGTACCCCGCCGCCGAACGGCTGCTGCAGCACTGCGACGCAGTGCTACGGCTGCCCGGCGACTCGCGCGGCGCCGATCAGGACGTCACGATCGCGCAGGCCCGCGGCATCCCGGTGTACAACTCGCTGGACGAAGTCCCGGTTTCCTCCATTTCGAAGCAGTAACGGGCAGGCTCTGACCGCGCACTGGCCGCGGAGACCGGCTGGCTGCCGGCCGACCCTGATCGAGGCAATCCCGAAAATCGCCAAGTCGATTGCTCCGTGCCGGCGTGTCGCCCGGCTACTGGCAATCGACTTGGGGATTTTCGGGTTTTCCCCCGGCAGCCTCGGCGACCGCGAGTATCGACGCCCCGCACCATCCGGTGACGGGGGTCAGCGAGGTCGACACAGCTCAGACATAGTCGCGGGTCACCCGTCCGGTGATCAGGCAGGTCACCTCGTAGGGAATGGTGCCCATCAACTCGGCGACCTCGGCGACGGTGATCTCTTCGTCGCCGCGGCGTCCGATCAGCACTACCTCGTCGCCGAGTTCGGCGTCCGGTTCGGGGCCCAGGTCGACCATGGTCTGGTCCATGCAGACCCGGCCGGCGACCGGGTAGCAGCGGCCGCCGATCAGCACCCGGCCGCGGTTGGAGAGCAGCCGCGAGTAGCCGTCCCCGTAGCCGACCGGGATGGTGGCGATCCAGGTGTCCCGCGGCGCCGTCCAAGTTCGGCCATAGCCCACTGTCTCGCCCGCGGCTACGGGTTTCAGGAACGAGATGGCGGTGGCGAGCTCCAGGCCAGGGCGCAGTTCGACGGTGCGTTCGGCGTCCGGGTCGGGCAGGCTGCCGTAGATCATGATGCCGGGCCGGACCAGGTCGAACCAGCTGTCCGGGTGCCCGAGCACGGCGCCCGAGTTGGCCAGGTGTTTCAGTTCGACCGGGCCCGCTGCGGCCTCCACGGCGGCGGCGGTGGACGCGAAGATCGCGGTCTGCGCGCGGGTGAAATCGATGCCGGCCGGGCTGTCGGAGATCGGCAGATGACTGAACAGGCCCTGCAGCCGCAGGCCGTCGGCGGCGGCGATCCGGGCCGCCAGCGCCGGTGCGTCGGCGGGTTCGACCCCGACCCGGCGCATGCCGGTGTCCACCTTCAGGTGGACGTCGACACCGGTCAGGCCGATCCGCTCGGCCACCCGCGAGGTCTCCTCGACCGAGGCCTCGTCGACCACCGTGAGGGTGATCGCCGACGCCAGCGCCCCGCTGATCTCGTCGACGCCACGGGTCGGTGAGAGCTTCAGGATCGGCAGGCTGATGCCGGCCTTGCGCAGCTGGCGTCCCTCATCGACGGTGGCCACCCCGAGCCAGTCGGCGGCGCCCCGCAGCTCGATCATGGACGCCACGGCGAGCGCCCCGTGCCCGTAGGCGTTGGCTTTCACGGCGGCCAGCACCAGCCGGTCGCCGACCCGCGACCGGACGCCGCGCAGGTTGGCCTCGATGTTGTCCAGCAGGGTGCGGGCCGTCGTCGGGTAGGTCATGCGCGCTCATCTCCGGTGGCGATAGGACGCGCCGGGTCGCTGCTCCAGGCCGACCACGACCCCGGAAAGAGCGCGATCGGACGGTCGATGCTGGCGCCGGCGAGGACGATCTGGGCGGCGCTCACCCCCGACCCGCAATAGGCGGCCAGCGGACCTGGGCGATCGAGCAGCTGGGCGAGCCGCTCCGGGTCCGGAAGGCGTCCGTCGGCGGTGAAGAAATCGCTCACCGGAACGTTGGCCGCGCCGGGGATGTGGCCGGCGACCGGGTCGATCGGCTCGGTCTCGCCGCGGTACCGCTCGGGTGCGCGGGCGTCCATCAGGGTGCCGTCGAAGCCGGCGGCGTCGTCGGCCTCGATGGTCGGCAGCTGCCCGGTGGTCAGCGTCAACAAAACGGCTTCGACCTCGGTGTCGCCGCTGGTCAGCGGCCGGTTCTGCGCCGCCCAGGCGCCGATGCCGCCGTCCAGCACCCGGACGTCCAGACCGGCCCAGCGCAGCACCCACCACGCTCGCGACGCGGCGAACGAGCCGGCCTCGTCGTAGACCACGACCGGACGGCTGCCGTCCACCCCGAGCTCGCCCAGTCCGCGGGCCAGGGTGTCGGCGTCCGGGAGGGGGTGACGTCCCTCGATCGGTTCGCCGTGCCGGGTCAGCACCGCCTCCAGGTCGAGGAAACGGGCACCCGGCAGGTGCGCTTCCCGGTAGCGTTCGCGTCCGGCGCCGGCGGGCTCGCCGAGCCGCCAGCGGACGTCCAACACGTCAACGTCCGCGAGGACGCCGTCCAGTTCGTCGGGAGTGATCAGTACATCGCCACGGGCCATGGCCCCAGCCTGTCAGACCCGGCCGCTGGTGATCACCCCTCGGCCCAGCGAAGAACGGGTGGGTTCCGGTACCGACTGCAATGCCGGGTTCCGCCGGCTGACCCGGGCTGTGATGCGATCCGGCGCGAGTCGAGCCACACGGCAGCCGATCGCGCGATCGGTGACTGGTTTCGGGATCGCCCACTGCTTTCATGAAATAGCCCGAAAGCAGTCATCGACCCTGTCAGCGGTCACCGATCGCGCGATCGGTCAGCCGGGATGACCCGGCCCAAAGTCAACGGCCCCACCTGCGGCTGGTCGGGATGCCGGCGGCGCTGCCAGCCGACCATGGCGCCTGTGGAAACACCTCACAGAAGGCCTCGGAGTCGGACATGACCTCATCGTCCGGCGGGGTGAATCCATCGTCAATCCCGATGGGTCGAGCACCGGCTTTCGGCCGCAAACAACGATCCGGATCGGGCCGCGAGTGACCAGCCCAATCCGGATCGTTGTTTCAAGCCAGCTCAGAACATCATCGCCAGACCGGGGTCACCCAGGATCGCGGCCACGTCGCTGAGGAATTTCGAGGCCAGTTCGCCGTCCACCAGGCGGTGGTCGAAGGTCAGCGAGAGAGTGCACACCGAGCGAATCACGATCTGCTCGTCCGCGCCCTTGCCGATCACCCACGGACGCCGGGCGATGGTGCCCAGGCACATGATCGCCGACTCCCCCAGGTTCAAGATCGGCGTGCCGCCGTCCACCCCGAAGACGCCCACGTTGGTGATGGTGAAGGTGCCCTTCGTCATGTCCTCGGCGGGCACCTTGCCGGTCTTGGCGACCTGCACCATGTTGTGCAGCGCCTCGGCCAACTGCAGCAAGTTCATCTTGTTCGCCTGCTTGATGTTCGGCACCATCAGCCCGCGCGGGGTGGCCGCCGCGATGCCCAAGTTCACGTCCTCGTTGCGGACGATCTCGCTGGCGGCCATGTCGAGGGTCGAGTTCAGGTCGGGATTGCGGGCGATCGCCAGGCAGGCCGCCTTGGCGAAGATCAGCAGCGGCGACACCCGCAGGCCGGCGAACTCTCTCCGCTCTCGCAGCCGCTCCACCAGCTCCATGGACGCCGTCACGTCGGCCTGCATGATCACCGTCGCGGTCGGCACCTTGAACGACTCTGCCATGGTGCGGGCCATCTCGCGGCGGACGCCCTTCAGCGGCACCCGCGAGGTCACCCCCGTCGCCTCGGGCGTGCCACGGGAGAGCACGGCCGCGCTCAGCACGTCGTCGGCGGTAATGGTGCCGTCTGGACCGGTGCCGTCCACGGCGTCCAGATCCAGGCCCAGGTCGCGGGCCAGCCGGCGCACCGGCGGCTTGGCCAGCGCCCGCTTGGCCGCCGATGCCGGACGCGGCGTCCTGCCGGGACGCGGCAGCGGCTCACCGGTGGGTTCGGCGGTGAGCGGTCCGGTCGTCGTCGACTGATCGATCGGACGGGAGACCGGCTGGTCGGCGGCGTAAGAGTCGTGCACCTGGTCGGTGACGGGTCCGATCGGCTTGCCGACGCCGCTCGGCGCCTTTCGCGGACGCCGGGCCAGCGACGACGACTTGACGCCGTAGCCGACCAGGAACGCCTCGGAGGCCGGGGTCGGCTCGGCAGATGCCGCCGGCACAGCCGGGGTCTCGACCGCCTCGACAGGGGACGCCGCCGGCTCGGACGACGCTGCCGCGACCCCGTCGTCGATCAGCACGATCGGCGCGCCCACCGCGACAGTCGCACCCTCGTCGACCATCAGCCGGGCGATCCGTCCGGCCCACGGCGAGGGCAACTCCACGATCGACTTGGAGGTCTCGATCTCGACCAGGATGTCGTTGACCTTCACCTCGTCGCCCTCGGCGACCACCCAGCGGACGATGTCGGCCTCGACCAGTCCCTCACCGGGATCGGGCAGGTGGAATTCCTTCATCGCTATCTCCTCAGTAGGCCATGGAACGGTCGACGGCGTCGAGCACCCGATCGAGATCGGGCAGGTACGAGGATTCCACCCGGCTCGGCGGATACGGAATGTCATAGCCGGTGACCCGCAGAACCGGCGCCTGCAACGAGTAGAAGCAGGACTGCTGCAGCCGGGCGGCGATCTCGGCACCCATGCCGAGGGTCATCACGGCCTCATGCACGACGATCGCCCGGCCGGTCTTGGTCACCGACTCGATGACGGTGGCCATGTCGAGCGGCGCGAGCGAACGCAGGTCGATCACCTCGATGTCGTGGCCCTCCTCGCCGGCCGCGATGGCGGCCTCGACGCAGGTCCGCACCATCGGCCCGTAGCTGATCAGGGTGAGATCGTCGCCTGGCTTCACCACCCGCGCCTGGAACAGCGGCATCGGCTCGGCCTCGGTGTCCACCTCGCCCTTCTCGTGGTAACGCCGCTTCGGCTCGAAGAAGACGATCGGATTGTTCGAGGCGATCGCCTGCTGCACCATCCAATAGCCGTCCAGCGGGTTCGAGCAGGTCACCACCTTCAAGCCCGGCGTATGCGCGAAGTAGGTCTCCGGCGATTCCGAATGGTGCTCGATCGCGCCGATGCCGCCGCCGTAGGGAATGCGAATGACGATCGGCATCTTCAGCTCGCCGTGGGTTCGGTAGCGCAGCCGGGAGATCTGCGAGACGATCTGGTCGAAGGCGGGATAGACGAAGCCGTCGAATTGGATCTCGACGACCGGGCGATAACCGCGCATGGCCAGCCCGACCGCGGTACCCAGAATGCCCGATTCGGCCAGCGGCGAGTCGACCACCCGGTCGGCTCCGAAATCGCGCTGCAGATGTTCGGTGATCCGGAACACACCACCGAGCTTGCCAATGTCCTCGCCGGCCAGCAGCACCTTCGGGTCGGCCTCCAGCGCGCGGCGCAGGCCCGCGTTCAACGCCTTCGCCAGCGTCATCGTCGGCATCAGAAGGCCTCCTGAACCTGAGATTGGGTGTGTTCGGCGGCGGCGTCCGGGTGATCGGCGAAGCCGGCCTCGTATTCGAGGTAGTCGTCGTACTGCTCCAGCAGCACCTCGCCGGGATCGATCACCGCATAGCCGAAGAAGTCGTCCAGCTTGGGTTCCGGGAGCCGCACACAGCCCTCGCGGACGCGGATCGCCAGCTCTTCGCATTCGGCGTCCAGGGCGTCCAGCCAGGCCTGATCGATCGCGCCATTGTTCTGCAGATAGGTCTGCACCCGGCTGATCGGGTCACGCTGCCGCCACTTTTCGGTTTCGTCGTTGCTGCGGTATTTGGTCGGGTCGTCCGAGGTGGTGTGGGCGCCCATCCGATAGGTGTAGGCCTCGATCAGCGTCGGCCCCTCACCGCGGCGCGCCCGCTCCAGCGCCCAGCTGGTGACCGCGTGCACGGCCAGGACGTCGTTGCCGTCGACCCGGATGCCGGGGAAGCCGAAGCCGGACGCCCGCCGGTACAGCGGAATCTTCGACTGCAACGCGATCGGCTCGGAGATGGCCCATTGGTTGTTCTGGCAGAAGAACACCACCGGGGCGGTGTACGAGGCGGCGAAGATGAAGGCCTCGTTGACGTCGCCCTGGCTGGTCGCCCCGTCGCCGAAGTAGACGACGGTGGCACCGTTGGCGGCCGGGTCGGCGTTGCCCACCAGCCCGTCGCGCTGCATGCCCATCGCGTAGCCGACGGCATGCAGGGTGTGGGTGCCGATCACGAAGCTGTAGGAGTGCATGCCCTCGACATCATTGGCCCAGGCGGCCATTCCGGTGCCGCGGAAGGTGGTCAGCATCTCGACCGGATCGACGCCCAGGTGCATCGCGATGGCGTGCTCGCGGTAGCAGGGGAAGACGAAGTCGGGCAGCCGGACGGCGTTGACCGAGCCGACCTGCGCGGCCTCCTGACCAAGCGACGGCGGCCACAGGCCTAGCTCGCCCTTGCGCTGCAAGGCGGTGGCTTCGCTATCGAATCGCCTAGCCAGCACCATTTCGCGCAGATACCCGGCGACGGCTTCATCACTGCCGTCGAAGCTGAACTCCGGGTGCCGGACGCGTTCGCCGTCCGGAGTGAGGAGTTGGACGAAGTCGTCTACAGCGGGGTCGGACACGTCGGGAATCCTTTCGAGTCGCCCGGACGGGCACTCTCCGTATGAGGGGCTAACTTACCGGTTACGTAACCGTAGGTCAAAGGCGACGGCAGGCTCACCGCGGAGATCGATCGGTCGGTCAGAGCGGTGTTCCGGGCTCCTCTCCGGGGCTTCGTCGCCCGCGTCCACCTTCTACCTCGGGACGCGTCGGGTCGAGATCCCGCGCCAAGAGATCCTCGAGAAGGCCGCGCTCCCCGCTCGATCTGGGGTCGGCGTCCACTCTCCGCGCTGTCGCCAATCGCTGGCCGAGGGCCCACCGGCAGTCGATTCACCATCCTCGAAGAGGCCGAGACCCGGACGTAGATAAGGTTCGAAACCCTCCGCGGCCGGCGCCTCGCGATCGAATCGGACCTCGGCCCTACCGCGCTCGATCATGGTCTTCTCGAATTCCCGGCGGCTTAGCGTTCCGTCCCGATGCATCGCCTCGAGCGCCTGCAGGTAGGCCGCCCGGCGCGCCGAGGGCCACGAGTCGTGCGTCTCAGCATTCCGGGGATAGGGCTCGACACCGCGCAGCGGTTCGCTCGCGCCGCCCGGCGCCCCCTTGCGTCCACCCATGACGGGAGCATAGAACCCGGTCGCACCCCGATGGTCGTCGGCGGGGTACTCGCCAAGCCACCCGCAAGCGCTGAATGAGGACGGCGATCTGCGACACTCTCGCGCAATCTGCGGCGATCGCTAGAGATCGCCATACAGTCACATTCGTGGATCCGATCAGAAACCCGTACGCACCTGGGGCCGGCCAACGCCCGCCCGAGTTGGCCGGACGCGACCCGCAGTTGGAGGCGTTCCGTTTCGTCCTGGAGCGGGTGGCGCGCGGACGCCCCGAGCGGTCGATCGTGCTGGTCGGGCTGCGCGGGGTGGGCAAGACGGTGCTGCTCAACGCCACCCGGTCGCTCGCCGTCCGAGCCGGCTGGGGCACCGGCAAGCTGGAGGCTCGCCCCGACCAGGGCATCCGGCGTCCGCTCGGTGCCGCGCTGCACATGGCGATCCGCGAACTCGGGCACCCGGACGCCGTCGCCGTCCTGTCCACGCTGAAGGCGTTCGTGGAGCGGGCGGCGCCGGCCAACACCAAGGCGTACGACCGGTGGAACTCGGGCATCAGCGCACCCACCGTGACCGGTCGGGCCGACTCCGGCGACATCGAGATCGACCTGGTCGAGTTGCTCACCGATGTTGCCGGACTGGCTGCTGACCAGGGCAAAGGCGTCGCAGTGTTCATCGACGAGATGCAAGACCTGGGCCCGGACGACGTCTCCGCGCTCTGCGCGGCCTGCCACGAGCTGGGTCAGCAGGGGCTGCCGCTGATCGTGGTGGGCGCCGGCCTGCCGCACCTGCCGGCGGTGCTCAGCGCGTCCAAGTCGTACTCGGAGCGGCTGTTCTCCTACGCCCGGATCGACCGACTCGACCGCGAATCTGCCGACCTGGCGCTGGCTGCGCCGGCCGCGGACGAGGGTGCCGAGTTCACTCCCGAAGCGCTGGAGGCCATGTATCGGATCACCGGCGGGTATCCGTATTTCGTCCAGGCCTACGGCAAGGTGGTTTGGGACCTCGCGCCGAACACGCCGATCACCGCCGAGGACGTCGCGGTAGCCGCCCCCGAGGCCGAGCACGAGCTCGCGGTCGGCTTCTTCGGCTCCCGGCTGGAACGGGCCACCGCAGCCGAGCGGGAATACCTGCGGGCGATGGCGGACGCCGACGCCGACGACGCGGGCGCCGTCCCGTCCGCACTGGTCGCCGAGACCCTGGGCCGCAAGCCCCAGTCGCTCTCCCCCGCCCGCGACGCGCTGATCAAGAAGGGCCTGATCTACGCCAGCGAGCGCGGCCGGATCGCGTTCACCGTGCCGCACTTCGGACGCTTCCTGCGGGCCCAGGCAGAGGCGGCCTGAGCGACCGTTGGTCGAACGGGACCGATCCGTTGGTCGAGCTTGTCGAGACCCTGGCAGACCTGATTCGACACGCTCAAATCAACGGTGGGTGCTCAATCAACCCTGGGTTCTCGATCGATGGGGTTGCGCGATCGGCGGTGGCTCCGCGTCCGGCCGAAACGGCATGCTGAACCCGTGGAACCCGAACACGTCGTCATCGTGCTGACCGTTGCGCTGCTCTGCATCGCCGGGGCGTCGGCGCTGAGTGGCGCGACCCGGATCGCCGCTCCCCTGCTGCTGGTCGTCTTCGGCGGCGCGATCGGCTTCCTGCCCGGCTTTCCGAGCCTGGAGATCGAACCGGAGTGGGTGCTGATCGGGGTGCTGCCGCCCCTGTTGTTCTCGGCCGCGGCGTCCATGCCGGCGATGAGTTTCCGCCGCGAGTTGCGCTCGATCACCGGCCTGTCCGTCTTCCTGGTCGTCGTCAGCAGCCTCGCGCTGGGCTGGTTCTTCAGCGCCGCGCTCGACATCTCGCTGGCCTGGGGCGTCGCGTTGGGCGCCATCGTCAGTCCGACGGACGCCGTCGCGACCGCGATCGCGCGCCGGGTCGGCGTCCCGCAACGGGTGCTCACCATGCTGGAGGGCGAAAGCCTGCTCAACGACGCCAGCGCGCTGGTGCTGCTGCGTTCGGCGGTGGCCGCCGCGGCCGGCAGTGTCGCCCTCGGTGGCGTCGTCCTCGACTTCCTGTGGGCGGTCGCCGCCGCGGCGCTGATCGGCTTCGTGGTCGGCTGGCTGCACCTGTGGCTGCGCTCGAAGCTGGACGATCCGGCGCCGTCCACGGTGATCTCCTACGCCACCCCGTTCCTGGCAGCGGTGCCTGCCGAGCAGCTCGGGGCGTCCGGACTGGTGGCGGCGGTGACCGCCGGCCTGGTCGCCGGCTACGGCGCGCCGCGACTGCTGTCGCCGCGCGCCCGGCTCTCGGACGGGCAGAACTGGAAGACCATCGAGTTGGTGCTGGAGAGCGGCATCTTCGGTCTGATGGGGCTGCAATTGCATGGCCTGATCACCCATGCCGACCACAGCCATGGTGCGATGGCGACGGTGGCATGGGTGGCCGCGGTCGGGCTGCTGGGCACGGTGGTGATCCGGGCGATCTATGTCGCCTTGCTGGTCGCCACCATCACCCGTCGCACCCGACGCAAGCAGAGCCGCCAGGAACGCATGACCATCTGGCAGGACTACCTGGAGCGACGGTTGGCGAATCCGGACGCCGTCCCCCAGCCACCGTTTGCGCCCGATCCACGTCGAGCCGGGCCGGCCAACGCGGCGATGGCGGCGAAAGCGGCCCAGGTCGCGGCCGCCCGGAAGGGCTGGCGAACCCCCTGGAGCGCCGAACGGATCACCCAGGTCCTCACCCGGCTGCGGCGCGAGCGGGCCACCGTCGACTATCTGGTCAGCAACCCGATCGGAGCGCGCGAGGGCGGCTTGCTGATCTGGGCCGGCATGCGCGGCGCGGTGTCGTTGGCCGCCGCGCAGACGTTGCCGTCCGACACGCCGGGACGCCCGATGCTGCTGCTGGTCGCGTTCGTGCTGGCCGGCGGCTCGCTGTTGCTGCAGGGCGCCACACTGCCGCTGGTGGTGGGCAAGTTGAGCCGTCCGGTCACCGACGAGGACCGCCAGGGGGAAGCCGAGGAGCGGGAACGGCTGTTCGATCTGCTCCGGCAGACCGCTGAGCAGGAACGCACACGGGTTTCCGGACGCGAACTGAAACGCGTCGAACTCGACGTCCTGCAGGCACAACGGACGGCGCTGCTGGACGCCCGCGACGACGGCGTCTTCGATGCCGAGGTGCTCACCCATGCGTTGGCCGTGGTGGACGCCGGACAGATCGGCCTCGAATTACGTGGCTCGCCAGAAGACGGGTGAGTTCGAACCGGTTTCTAGTGGTTACGAAGGGCCGGAGCGGCACCGATTCATGCTCGAACCACTTTCTGGTTGATCTCAGCTCGGCTGCCCGGCGCCATTTCAACCACAAACCGGCTCAAGGCCGGCCTGACGCCGGGCAGCCCGGTGATAACCACCCAAAACCGGTTCGAGCGGACCTCTCCAGTCCCGCGGGCATCGCGGAAATCGACGGACGCTGCAACGTATCTGCCCGTGCCCGCGTGGTTGAGGGCATGGGTGCGTCTCGACTTCGCCGGTGGCTTCCTGCTCTGTTGCTGTCCGGGGTGATCGGGCTGGTCGGCTGCAGCCAGACCACACCGTCGGTCAGCGCGCCGGAGGTGGGCCGAGCGGCCGACGGCGTCTTACCGGCCGCGACTGCGGCGCCCAGCGAGGCCAGCCGGGCCGACGAACGACAGATCGTCCGGACCGGGGCGCTGTCGTTGCGCTGCACCGACCTGGCGGCGACCGCCGGACAGCTGCGGCAGCTGGCCGAGAGCATGGACGGCTTCGTGGCGTCCGAATCGATCTGGACGACCGCGGATTCGGCCGACGCCAGCTCCCGCATCGTGCTCAGCGTGCCGACCGAGAACCTCGACCGGTTCATGACGGACGCCGCAAAGCTCGGCGAGTTGGTCACCCGGTCGGTCACCGCGCGGGACGTCACCGAACAGGTAGTGGACGTCAAGGCCCGGATCCGGACGCTGCGCGAGTCGATCGGCCGGATCCGAGCCCTGATGGACAAGGCCGGCTCGATCACCGAGATCGCCCGGGTCGAGAACGAGCTGACCGAGCGGCAGTCGGAACTGGAGGCGCTGCTGGCCAAGCAGAAGGCGCTGAAGAACCAGGTGGAGCGGGCACCGGTCACCGTCACGCTGCTGAGGCCCGATCAGCCCGACCCACAGAATCCCTTCCTGACCGGACTGGCCCAGGGCTGGGAGGCACTGCAGAACTCGATCGCAGTGCTGTTCACCGTGCTCGGTGGCATCCTCCCGTTCGCCCTGATCGGCGCGGTGATCGCCTGGCCGATCGCGCGCCGCTACCGCCGCCGGGTAGCAGCTCCGAAACCCCCGGCGACAACGTCCGATACACCCGACGCGGAGACCTCGCCGGCGTCCGGACAGGCACCGTCAGGCAAACCAGCAGGTGACCAGACCGAGCAGAACGAGTGATTGGCTCAACGGAACCTCTTGGGCCGACCGGGCCGCCAGGCCGTCATCCGGGCGAGACAAAGCCCCGCGGTGCCTAACCGGCTGAGCCAGACAGAGGGCCGTTGTCCACGGGGCGATGTCTCTACGATAACAGCGTGTCGGCACCATCGCATCAGCCCTTCGGCTCCGTTCAAGCCGAGCGCTGGCTGAGCGCACCGCGCTACCGACGCTATCTCAACGTCGCCAGCGGCGATCACGGCTTGGCGACGGACGTCTACCTGTGGAACTCGCGCGTCGCTGCCGCTGGGATCGTCGACGTATGGCATCACGAGATCGCTGTGCGGAACACCTACGACCGCGAACTCATCCGGCGATTTCCCGACTGCGCGATCGACCCACAGTCGCGACTTTTCAGGAAGGTGCGAAATGAGTTCACTATTCCCGCTGAGTAGTCACACCTTCCCCCATCTTGCTAAAGAGATGGTTGTGGCTGGCCTCTCAGTTTCGCTCCGCCCGTCGACAGCTCTGGATACGATTCCCGAGGGTGCGATTAGTCACACCTACGTCATACCATTTCGGTCTGATAATACGTGCTTGGCCGTGATACTTTCCGATCTTCGATTGATGATACCGGGTGGCACTCGTAGCGGGGGTGAGAGTTGGTTGGACACGGGCAGACGCGAGGTACTTGAAGAGACGGGACATCGACTGACGCGAATAGTGCCGTTTGCTGCATTCAGAGTTCAGGATCCTGGCGGCGCTGTGACCTATCGCGCAGTGTGCTGGGGCGACGCGACTTTGGACGAAGTGGACGTGAACGACCCTGATGGGGCGGCCGGTGTTGCCGGTCTGCTATATCTTCGTTGGAGTGTGGCGCCGTCCCTATTCGCCCTCACGAGGCGGCCCGACCTGGGAGAGCTGTATCCTCTAGCGGCTCAGGCTCGGGGCAACGCGACGCGCCGACACCGGAAGGTTGGCGAATCGTGACCCCGCTACATTTCGCGTCTGTTAGGGAAGCGCTGATCATTCACGTCTGATCATTCACGTCATCACGGGCTCCGACACGGATCTCGGGTGGGAGAGATCCCGGATCAAGTCCGGGATGACGATGGAGGGACTTTGATCAGCGCATCCTCAGCTTGCGATTAAACCTCGGTGATGGGGTCATGCGGCCCTTTTGATGGCCGGGCGGTGGGCGGCCAGCAGGTCCCGCATCGCTTCATTGTCGACTCACCGCGGTTCAGGGCCTTGTAGAGGCTGCCGTGGGAACGGCGGAAGACCGGCTCCAGGCTCAATGCCGGCACCGAGGAGATCGGTGTGGGCGCGCACAGCATCGCCTCGCACAGCTCGAAACTGGCGTCGGGCCACCTGGTCCAGGCCCCGTGGAAGCCGGCGCGGACGTTTCGTAGGTGCTGAAGGTCACCAGCAACGCTTGGTGGACGGTCGGTGGTGGGAGTGATCATCCATGCCTCCTCAGACAGTAGATATACTGTCTGCGATCGGACAGGGAATCGATCCGACACGCCGACCACCGACCGACGGGAGTCCGCCATGGCACGCTCAACGGCGCAACGACTAGCGGTACTGCAGCGGCGCTACCGCACGCTCGCCGCACAGCTCGCTGACGTGGGCTACATCGCCGCGGGCAGCATCACCCGGCGCCACACCCGATGCGCCAACCAGAACTGCCGTTGCCGCGCCGACCCACCGCAGATGCATGGCCCCTACTGGCAGTGGACCGCCAAGGTCGACGGCAAAACCGTGACCCGAAGACTCACCCAGACCGAAGCCGAGCTCTACCAGCAGTGGATCGACAACGACCGGCAACTACGCGCCATCACCGCACAGATGCGAGAGGTCGCCGCCCAGGCCACCGACCTCATCCTGCACGACGCCACTGCCACGCAGGCCGAGGTCTAATCGCAAGCTCAGGCGAGCCCGCAGGTAACCAGACCGAGCAGGCCGACGACGACGGTGGCGATCAGGTCGAGCAAGACCGGACGGAGTCCGGCCCGGCGTAGTACCGAGGCGTGCAGCGAGATGCCGAGGGCGAACATGGCCGCGGACAGCAGTCCGGTCTGCAGCAGGCCGGCCAGTTGCAGCACCGGCGCGGGCAGCACTCCCAGGCTGCGCACCAGCACGGCGGCCAGGAAGCCGGCGACGAACAGCGGGACCAACGGCTGACCGCCACGGACGCCGTGACCACCGCGTTGACCGGCCGCGATCACGGCCAACACCGGCGCCAGCAACAACACCCGCGCCAGCTTGACCACCACGGGGGCGCTCAGCGTGTCGGCGCTGGCGTCCCGGATGACGCCGTCCAAGGTCCGCGAGATCGGCCCGCTCGCGTTGCTCGCGGCGCAACGGATCTCGATCTGGATGGGCTCGACGACCGGCGGACAGGGATCGCCGGAACCGAACGGCCTGGCCCGCTGAGGAAACGCTTGATCATTCACGTCATCCGGGACCTTCATTCACGTCATCCCGGACTTGATCCGGGATCTCTCCCGCCGGAGATCCCGTGTCGGAGCACGGGATGACGTGAATGATCAGCGCTTCACTAGCGACAATGGTGGACCTCAGGCAGTGACATTCGACGAGCAAAGGCATTCGATGCAGAAGACGATCGCGATCATCGGCGGCGGCCACAACGCCCTCACCGCGGCGGCCTACCTGGCCAGGGCCGGGGCGGCGGTCACCGTGTTGGAGCGCCTGGATCACGTCGGTGGCGCGGCGCTGTCGGCGCCGGCGTTCCCCGGCGTGGACGCCCGGCTCTCGCGCTACGCCTACCTGGTCAGCCTGATGCCGAAGCAGGTGATCGACGACCTGGGCGTTCCGTTGCGGCTGGCCCGGCGCCGTTACTCGTCCTACACCCCGATACCGGGCACTGATCGCGGCCTGCTGATCGACAACGGTGATCCGGACGCCACCCGTGCCTCGTTCGCATCCATCGGCGCCGCCGGCGACGCGGCCGGCTTCGCCTCGTTCTATGACCGCACCACGGCCGTGGCGCAGGCGCTGTTCCCCACCCTGACCGATCCACTGCCCACCCGTGAGCGGGCGAAAGAGCTTGTCGGAGCCGATTGGGCAGCCCTGTGCGAGCGTCCGATCCAGGAGATGATCTCGGACGCCGTCGCCGACGACCTGGTCCGCGGCGTGATCGCGACGGACGCCCTGATCGGCACCTTCGCCGCCGTCGACGACCCCAGCCTCGAGCAGAACCGCTGCCTGCTGTACCACGTGATCGGCGGCGGCACCGGCGACTGGGACGTTCCGGTGGGCGGCATGGGCGTGGTCAGCGACGGGCTGCGCGCGGCCGCGGAGGCGGCCGGGGCGACGCTGATCACCTCGGCCGAGGTGACCTCGGTGACCCCGGACGGCGAGGTGACTTGGCGCCACGGCGACGAGGAGCATCGACTCGGTGCCGACCTGGTGCTGTGCGGGGCGGCGCCGTCCGTGCTGGCTCGGTTGCTCGGCGAGGACGCCCCGCGGGTCGAGGGCGCGCAGGCCAAGGTGAACATGCTGCTCACCCGGCTGCCCCGGCTGCGTCAGCAGATCGCGCCCGAGGCGGCGTTCGGCGGCACCTTCCACATCAACGAGACCCTCACCCAGCTCAACGCCGCCTACGCGCGGGCGGCCGCCGATGCGGTGCCCGATCCGCTGCCGGCCGAGATCTACTGCCATTCGCTGACCGACCCGAGCATCCTCGGCCCCGAACTGCGCGCGCAGGGTTGGCAGACCCTCACCCTGTTCGGGCTGCATGTGCCGGACCGGCTGGTCGACAGCCACGGCAACGACCCGCTGCGCACCGAGCTGCGTGCCGCGGTGCTGGCCACGCTCGATTCGGTGCTGGCCGAACCGATCGAACCGCTGCTGGCCATCGACGGCAACGGCGAGCCCTGCCTGGAGGTGAAGACCACCCGTGACATCGAGGACGCCCTGGCGATGCCGGGCGGGAACATCTTCCACGGTTCGCTGTCCTGGCCGTGGGCGGACGCCGACGATCCCCTGGACACCCCCGCCCGCCGCTGGGGCGTGGACAGCGGCCACGACGGCATTCTGCTCTGTGGCGCCGGTGCCCGACGCGGCGGCGGCGTCAGCGGCGTAGGCGGTCACAACGCCGCCATGGCCGCCATCGAGCTGCTGGGGCTATGAAGGGTCTCTTGGCGACCCATCGGCAGGACGCCTGACCACCCGCCGACAGCCAGCGCCGCCGACCTTTGGCCACGCGCCGTTGGCTCGCCCTCTGTGCATGTCTCTGCGTTTTAAGAGCAAATTTCGTAAGAAATTGACGTAGAGACGCTCTTTAACGCACTCTTGGGGCATGATGCTGCTCAGGTTCTCCGCGGAGAACCACAAGTCTCTCCGTGATCGGGCCGAGCTGGACTTGGTCAGCTCGCGCCTCAAGACCCAGCGCCCCGACGACGGCGACTGGCAGGGGGTCATCTACCCGGTGGCCGGCATCTTCGGAGCCAACGCATCGGGCAAGTCCACCGTGCTCAATGCGCTGCACTACGCGCAGACGGCGGTTCGGCACTCCGCATCGACCTGGCTCGCGCGTCGGTCGGTTCCTCGGACGCCGTTCCGGCTGGACTCGTCTCGAGACGCGCCGTCCTCCTTCACCTTCGACATGGTCGTTGACGGCGTTCGGCACGAGTACGGATTCACACTGAACGCGTCCGGGGTGCTCCGCGAGTGGCTCATCGACTACCCGACCGGGCGACGACGCCTCATCTTCCAGCGAGATACATCCGGCAGCGCGGTGTTCGAGTTCGGCCGGGCATTCGCGCGTCCGGCGGCGATCGCGGCGTCAACCGCACCCAGGGAGCTGATGCTCTCTCGCGGCGCACAACTGGAGCATGACCAGTTGACTCGGGTGTGGAAAGCGATTGTCGACGGCATAGAGTTCGCCACCTTCAGCGACCTCGACCGTTCGCGCCGCATCGCGTCCCTCATCGATGCGGTACGTGAAGGTCACACCCGTTTCGATGAGATCGTGACTCTGCTTCGCATCGCGGACATAGGCATCGAATCGGTGTCGATCGAAGAGGAGCAGGCCCCAGAAGCACTCCGCGCGGTGATCCAGGCTTTGAATTCCTCACTCGCCCCGGCCGATGGCGACATCGCAGATGGAATCGAACCGATCACCGTGGACGAAGTATTCCATCGCCTGAACTTCATTCATCGAGGCCAGTTCGACACAACGCGCGGACTAGGGATCGAGGAAGAGAGCACCGGGACCATCTCATGGCTCTCGCTGGCGGTGCCGGCGGTCAACGCGTTGCGCGCAGGTTCTTTGCTCTGCATCGACGAGATCGACGCCAGTCTGCACACACAGCTGTCGACGCTGCTCATCGAGATGTTCCAGGATCGAAGCCTCAACACGCGCGGGGCCCAACTCGTCTTCACCAGCCACGACACTCTTCTCTTGGCACCTCAGACCAGTCTTTCGCTCAACCCGGAGCAGATCTGGTTTACCGAAAAGGGCGCGGATGGTGTCACCGAGCTTTTCAGTGTGGCCGATTTCCCGGGACGTTCGTCGGACAACGTCGCCAAACGGTACCTCGCCGGTCGCTACGGCGCGATCCCGCGTCTGGCACCCAGTCTGCTGTCCAATCTCTTGACAGATTCTCGCCAGCTATGAAGATCGCCGGTCTAGCCTCCCTGCGCAAGGGGCCGAATCCATCGTCCCGCGACGCCCGTGCTGATCGACCTGATGCGCGGGATCGGCTGAGCGCCACCATGGCGAAGCGCCCCGGACGTACGTTTTCTGTACAGATAGAGGAAGTGCAGTGGAGACTCTCGGCTACACAGAATTTCGGGCCCGGTACGCCGAGGTGCTCGATTCGGTTGTCAACGATCATGAGGAGGTCGTGATCGCGCGCGCCGGGCATGAGCCCGTCGTCATCGTCTCCTTGAAGGACTACGAGGCGTTGAAGGAGACCGCCTACCTGATGCGCTCCCCCGCCAACGCACGCCGCCTTCTCGACGCCATGGAGCGCCTGGAGTCCGACCGAGGTGAACAGCACAAGCTGATCAGTGCAGACTGACCACGCTCCTCGTCTGGGACCACCTAGACCGGCTCCCTGTGGCCGCAGGCGCAGGATCAGATCTAGCCAGCGCTGCGCAGCCATGGGGACGTCATCCGCTACGGGCAGCCGTGGCCAGCCTCGGCCACTCCACCGTCTTCCCACGCGCCGAAAACCTGCAAGTCTGGCTCGGAAAATCTGCAAGTTTGACCCTGAAAATCTGCAAGTCCAGTGGCAGGATGATCTCCATGGAGACGCTCGGACTGTTCCCTCGCCACGTCTCATGGGTCGCCCGTGAGGCACTGACCGACACTCCTGTGGTCATGATCCAGGGTGCGCGCCAGGTCGGCAAGAGCACGCTCGCGGCCGAACTGGCCCGGTCGGTCCCGACCGCTCTGCACGTCACCCTTGACGATCCCGCCACCCTCGCTGTGGCACGATCTGACCCCGCCTTCTTCGTCCAGCAAGCCGGAGACGGCTTGCTCGTGATCGATGAGGCGCAACGGGCACCCGGCCTGATTCTGCCGCTGAAAGCCCTGGTCGATCGCGATCGGCGGCCGGGACGGGCTCTCCTGACCGGCTCTACCGATCTGCTCCAAGTCAAAGGGGTCGGCGACTCCCTGGCCGGACGTGCCGAGACCATCGAGTTGATGCCGCTGAGTCAGGGCGAGATCAATCGTCGTCAGACACCCGAGGACTTTCTGACCTGGCTGGCGTCCGGCGCCCAGGGCTCGGCGTTCCCAGCGCTCACCCCGTCCCCCGTCGTGCGCGGTGGCTACCCCGAGGCGACTCTGCGCAAGCCGACGCGCACCGCGCGCTGGTTCTCGTCCTATATAGAACGCCTGACCAACCATGACGCCCGCGAACTCCAGCACGGCGGCTACGCCGACCATCTACGCACGTTGCTCGAACTCATCGCCTCAGGCGGCCGCGCCGAACTCGTCAAAGCACGGCTTGCCCGCGACCTGGGGGTCGCCGAGAACAGCGTGGACGCCTATCTGCGTTTGGCGACCGCGATGCGTTTGGTCACCAGTTTGCCGGCGTGGGGACGATCCCCGCGCGGACGCGTCTCACGACGGCCCAAGGTTTGCCTCAACGACACCGGGCTCGCTGCCTATCTCGCCAGATTCACCGAAGCTCAAGCCACGGCAATCGGCGGACGTGAGTACTTCGGCATGCTGATCGAGCAGTTCGTGGCGCTCGAGCTTCACAAACAGACGACCTGGAGCACGGATCCCGCCCGGCTCTTCCACTATCGCAGCCACGCTGGCGACGAGGTCGACATCGTCGCCGAGCTACCGGACGGCCGGCTGGTCGCCATTGAAGTGAAGAGCACCCAGACGGTCACCGCAAAGGCGTGGGCGGGACTGGAACGCTTCCGCCTCGACCACCCCGACCGTACCGTCATCGGGGTGGTGCTGCACGGCGGAGCCAATGTCGCGCACCTCCACGAGTGGCTCCACCTGCTGCCGATCAGCAGCCTCTGGATGCACTGACCGCCTCGCGTGCGGCAGCCCACGCCCGATCCGCGGCCGCCCGCACCACCTTCTCGCAATTGTCGGGTTACCGGCTCCGAACCATGCCCTTTCAGCGAGGCCGGTACACGTCGGAGCGATGAGCAATCGCCACCACGTGCACGACCCGCTCGGCCACGTCGACCCGAACGAGAACACGGTAGGACGTACCGACGTAGCCACTGCGCAGCCCGGCGAGTTCACCATGCAGCGGCTTCGTCACCCGCAGCGGGTTCTCGGCCAGCGGGCCGTCGATGAACCGCAGCGCCGCGTCGGCGAATTTGGGGGCAAGCCGCGTCACACTTCGCACGGCCGGCGGCGTCATGTTGATCTGGAACAGATCAGGCACCGGCGCGCCGCTCGGCCAGAAGGGCACGGAGTTCTGCGACGCTCGTCCGTTCGCCGCGCGCAATGCTCGCGTCGGCTTCCGCCAGATCGTCGGCGATGCCCGGCACCGCGGCCCAGAACGCGGTTTCACTGAGGGACTCGAACTCGTCCGCGGAGACCAGCACGGCGGCGGGCCTCCCGTGCCGAGTGATCACCACCGTCTCATGGATCCCTTCGACAGCCTCCACGAGCGCCGACAGCTGGTCCTTTGCTTCGCTCACCGGCATCGTCTTCATGACCCATATTCTAGCCAGACTTTTGGCCAGAATCACCCGGGCTTGGACGCTCAGCTACCTGTCGTCGTCCGTCGCGCCTGCGGCCGCCCGCGCTTGATCCGCGGCCGCTCGCGCCACTTGCTCGCTGAGGCCGGTGTAGCGGGTCGGGTCGAGCAGCATCGCGATCTCGTCGTCCGACAGCACCGCCATCACCCGTCGGTCCCGACGCAAGGCGTCGCTGAACGAAATGGCCTCGTTGTTCACCCGTTCGACCGCGTGGTGGACGACGTGGTGGGCCTCTTGGCGTCCGAGCACGTCACCGAGGCGCAACATGACTGCCTCGGCGTTGATCAGTCCGCCGGTCAGATCGAGGTTTGCCCGCATCCGCTCCGGCGAGACTTGCAGGCCCCGAAGCAGCCCGACCACGGCGTCCATGGCTTCGACAGCACCCACGCATGCCTGCTCCAGACTCCGATCCATCAGGACCGAGCGGCTGCCGTCCACCTCATGCGATTGCAGCATGGCCTCCAGCGCCAGCGGCACGGCTGCCCGCGCATGCGCGGCGGCGATGATCGTCGTCCCGAGGTGCGGCGCCACCCGTTTCTGCGGCATCGTCGACGAGCCCACCTGGCCTGGCGGAATGGCCTCGGATGCCTCGCCGTGCTCGGGCGTGTTCAGCAGCTGCATCTCTTCGGCGATCGTCTGCGCGGTCGCCGCGATCAGCCCGAGCAGCAGGACGAACTCGGCGAGGTGATCGACGACGGCCCGCGACGGCACCGCCATCGGGGACAGTCCCAGGCGCGCCGCAACCTTCGCCTGCAACTCGATGCCACGGACGCCGAACGACGCGAACGTGCCCGCCGCGCCCCCGGTCATCGACTGCAGCAGGCGGGGTTCGAGCTGTAGCAGCCGCTCATGATGCCGGACGAACTGGTCGCTCCACGCCGCCACCTTCAGCCCGAAGGTGATCGGGACGGCGTGCTGCCAGTGGGTGCGTCCGGCCATCGGCAGCGCGGCCGTCCGATCGATCAGCTCAGCGGCGGCCAGCAGCGCGTCACGCACCAAGCCCAGGATCGTCGCGTGCACGTCGCGGAGAATCAGGATGTCGCCGGTCTGCTGAATGTTCTGCGTGGTGGCACCCCAATGCACCCACCCGCCGTGTTCTCCGACGACCTCGGCAAGCTCCTCGACGAGCGCCATCATCATGTGCCCGTGAGCCTCCACTCGGACGGCAAGATGGTCCGGGTCGAGGGTCGCACTGCGCGCCGTGGCCGCGATCTGGATCGCCGCGTCCGGCGGAATGAGCCCCATCTCCCCTTGTGCCTCGGCAAGCGCCGCCTCGACCTCGAGGTAACGCCGCCGCTTGTTCTCCGGCCGGAATGCGTCACGAACGTTCATTGGGCGGACGTTCATCGGCGAAACGACTCCTGTGTTCGAGGGACGCCGGCGAGTGTATATCCAATCGCTCGATCTATGCCGGGACGCCGCCGCTACCGACCGCCGAACTCGCGCACCTGCTTCACCACGAAGCGTCCGTCGGCCAGCACCTTGATCTCCAGGTCGAGCGAGCGGGGCTTCTCGTTGTCGGCGGTCACGAAGTCGCAGGAGCCCGGATAGTAGTCGGGGTTGGCCCGGCAGTAGGCGCGTTCGACGGTTCGGACGATGTTGACCAGGGCGATCATCTGGGCATTGGTGAGCACCGGCGCGGTGAGTTGCGGCTCGTCAGCTTTGGGCTTGGCGAATCGGGTCACGGTCAGGCTGATCGGCTCGTCGTCGGAGATGAATGCCGCGATGGTGAGTTCGCTGTGCGTGCTCGGGTCGGGGTTGGTGACCAGGTTGTTGCCCTGTTGCACCGACAACGAATAGCCGTAGACGGCGTCGGTGTTCAATACCCGCGTGACCACGACCGCGTTGGCCGCGACATCGGATTCGTTGTCGTAGGCGGGGACGACCGCCAGTCCCATCGCGACGGTGGTCTGGTCGATGCGGGCGAATGCGCGCTCGTCGACGGCCCGCTTGTTCCACAGGCTGGCGTAGCAACCTTTGATCGCGCAGCCCAGCGAGCGTGGGTCGACTTTGCGTTTGGTCTCGCCGCCGTCGTCGTCGGCCTCTTCGACGATCGTGCAGGTCTGGCACGGCTGGTCGGCCACCTTGGTCTTCACCGAGAAGCTGTCGTACAGGCCGGCGCCGTCGAAGCCGGGAATGTCCTCGGCGTTGGCCGACGAACGCACCTTGAGCTTCTTCACCCCCAGCGCATCGACCCGGGCGCGGACGGCGTCCAGTTGTCCGGGTGGGAATTCGGCGGCCAGAAAGGCGTCCTGGACTTTCGTCACCAGTTCCTTGAGGTCGCGCGGTGCCAGGTCGCCCGCGCGTTCCTTGGTGACCAGTTCGTCGATCGCCGCGCGCAAGGCCGCATTGGGCGGGTGGGCGACGAAATCGGCGTAGAACTGGAACGGCACGGCGAAGCCGTCCGGGGTGAGGTCATAGCCGACCACGGCGCTCGGCGTCCCCGGCTGATCGGCCCGGCCGAGCACCTCCGGATGCCGCAGAAATCCGAGATTGGCGGCCTTGGAGCCGTACTTGCGAGCGAAGGCCAGCGTCTCCTCCGCGCCCACCTCGCCCATCTCGTCGTAGCTGCGCAGCGTCGTCTCCGGCTCCCAGCCCAGCGGAACCAACGGACGGTTCATCCGTTCGGCAAGCTTCTCGGCGATCACCTCGTCGGTGGTCGGCTCGATCAGATAATCGTCGGCCCGGACGACGTAATGCACCGGCTGGTCGGCGAACGGCGCCAGCCGCGGATGCTCCGGGCCGGCATCGCGGAGCACCGCATTCGGCGTGTTCCGTTCCTTCGACTTCAGGTTCACATGGGAATTCGTGTCCTGGACGGCTTTGGTCAGCACCCCGGCGACCACCGAGAGATCGAGCGGCAACTGGTCGAGGACGACGATGTCGGTTGGCCGCAGATCGTCGGGATCGGTGGGAAAGATCCGCAGATGCCCCCAGGCCTCGCCCTGGTTGAGCGGAATATAGGTCACCGAACCGAGAATGTCGTCCAGGGTGAGCACGTCGATGCCGCCCGCGATCAAATCGGACGCCACCCGTGCCGTGGTCTGCTGGGTGCCGGTCTGGACGAAGGCGAGCGTCATGCCGGGCAGCGCGATCTGGGCGGCGACGACCAGCACCGCGTCGCGCAGATCCTCTTCGGCGACCACGTCTTGCGGGTAGAACTGAATGCCGAGCACCGGCGGGCGTCCGGCCAGCGCATAGCTGTGCACGACGCCGGCGATGTACCGCTTCGGGCCGGGCGTGAAATAGGTGATCCGGTTGAACTCGTCCAGACCTTCGGGGACGCCGAAGACCTCGCGTCCGAAGAAGTAGTGGTACTTCGCGGCATCGGGGATCGAGCCATTGCGGACGAAATTGCTGTTCACGAAGGCGACCTGGGGATGCGCCGGATCGCGCTGGTCGACGAAGACCTTCGTGAGGCGTCCGTTCGCCACCAGATCGGCCGCCGGCTGCGAGATGGCGTCGAAGAGCTCCGCCGAGTCGAGCCTGAGGTGCGAGAGCCCGATCGCCGGCGCCTCGGGCGAAACCGGCCCGGTCGGGGCGAGCAGCCGACTGGCGCTCACCACCGTGGCGGCGCGAGCGCCCCGCGACGCGGCGGGGGCCTCCGGCGTGACAAGGGGCGCTCTGAGGCGCGGCAGGAATCCGTACATGGAAAGCTCCTTCGGGGTCCTGTTCACCCTAACCAGCGGGCCGCTCGCCATGAATCGGCACAAGTACGCCCGTTGGGCGGGGTATCAGTCAGTCCGGTCGAGCCCACTTGGCTAGTTCGCCGTAGCGCTGTGTCCGGATCAGCCGTCCGGACGCCGAGTCGGCGATCAACTCGGCCAGCCGCTTCTGCCGCGTGGCCTCGGTCTTCGTCTGCATCACCCAACCGACGCCGACCCGCCGGCAGGACGCGGCGGCGCGTCCGTAGCAGAACGCGACCGCCGCTGGATCGGCCTGCAGCGCCGCCTCGTAGTCGTCCGCACAGCGAGTTCGCCCCCCTCGCGCCTAGCGGTACGCGACCTGGTCGGGACGCCGTCGCTCGAACGCGGCAATCCCGTGAGGCGATTCCCTACGAGCCGTGGGCGTCGCGATAGAGCGCGGCGAACGCACCCGAGCCCTTGGCCAGCAATTCGGCGGGGGTTCCGTCGTCCACGATCCGGCCGTCCTCGACCACGAGGACGCGGTCGGTGATGTCCAGGGTGGACAGCCGGTGCGCGATGATCAGCGCGGTGCGTCCGGCGAGCAGCGTGCGCAGCGCATGGTGCAGTGCGCGCTCGGTGGGGATGTCCAGCGAAGCGGTCGCCTCGTCCAGGATGATCACCGCCGGGTCGGCGAGAAAGGCGCGCGCGAAGGCGAGCAGTTGGCGCTGCCCGGCCGAGAGCCGGGTGCCTCGATGTCGGACGTCGGTGTCGTACCCGTCCGGCAGCGCCGCGATGAAGTGATGCGCGCCGACCGCCATCGCCGCCTCGGCGACCTGCGCATCGGTGGCGTCCGGCCTGCTCAACCGCAGATTGTCGGCGATCGTTCCGGAGAACAGGAACATCTCCTGGGTGAGCAGCACGACCGTGGAGCGCAACTCGGCCTCGGCGATGTCCTTCAGGTCGATGCCGTCCAGCAGGATGCGCCCCGACGTCGGGTCGTAGAAGCGGGCGATCAGCTTCGCGATGGTCGATTTGCCGGCACCGGTCGACCCGAGCATCGCCACCACCTGGCCGGGCCGCAGCGTCAGGTCGAGGCCGGTGATCTCGTGGGATTCGTCGCTGTACCCGAAGCTCACCGAGTCGAACCGGATCTCGCCGCGCACCGGACGAGCCAGCGGCACCGGGTGCGGCGGCTCGGGCACGCTCGGCTCGGCGGACAGGAACTCGGTGATCTTCCGGGCCCCCGCGAACGCGGTCAGCAGCTGATCCATCATGTTGGCGGACGACTGGACGGCGCTGAACAGCATGCCGACGTAAAGGATGAAGGCGGCCAGCGCGCCCAGCGGCATGGCGCCGTCCATCACCCGGAGCCCGCCGACCGTCAGGGTGGCCATGGTGGCCAGCGCGATGCCGGCGGCCATCGACGCGTAATAGGTGCTCATCGTGGCGGTGATCGGCGGGACAGCTGCCGCAGCGTCGCCGCGCTGCGGTCGAACTCGTCGCTGTGCAGCGACTCGGCGCCCAGCGACTGCACCACCGCAACGGCGCCCAGCGGCTCGACCGCGCGGGCGGTGACCTGCGCGATGGCGTCCCGTTCGGCGATCCGGGTCGGAGCCATCCGGCGCACCCGCCAGGTGATCAGCACCAGCACCGGAAGCAGCGCGGCGAGCACCGTGCCGGCGACCACGACGTCCAGCAGCAGCATCGCGACCAGGACGCCGACGACCATCAGCGCGGCGGTCAGCATGCCCGACAGCACCATCGCGAACACCGTGCTGACCGTGTCCACGTCGGCGGTCAGCCGGGAGACGATCACACCCGTCGACCACCGCTCGTGGTAGGCGATCGGCAGCCGGGCGAAGGCGGCGTCCACCTCGCGGCGCAGGTCGTAGGTGACCGCCTCGCCGATCCGGCCGATGCCGCGGCGCGCCACCACGGTGAGCACCCAGGTCAGGGCGCCCGCGACCAGCAACACGACGGCGATCCAGGTCAGCGGACCGTAGTCGCCGCGGCGGGTGGGTTCGACCGCCGCCTCGATGCCGAAGGCGACCAGGCGCGGCCCGATCAGCTGCAGCGCCACCACCACGACCGACACGGTCAGCAGCAGCGCCAGCCGCCGGCGATACGGCCGGGCCAACCCCACCATCAGCCGCACCGGACCTCGTGTCGCGATGCCGCTCATCAGGCTTCCTCCGCGCTGGACTGGTCGTCTGCGCCGGACTGGTCGTGTGCGCTGGCCTGGTCGTCCGCGATCATCACCCGGCGATACTCGGCGCTGGTCTTCAGCAATTCCTGGTGGCTGCCGACCGCGACCACCCGTCCGTCCTGCAGCACCGCGACCCGGTCGGCCAGCATCGCCGTCGTCGGACGCCGGGCGATCAGCAGGGTCGTGGTGCCGGCGACGACCTCGCGCAGGCGTCCGAGCAGCGCCGCCTCGGTGCGCACGTCCAGCGCCGAGGTGGGGTCGTCCAGAATCAGGACGCGGGGACGTCCCAACAGCGCCCGACCCAGCGCGAGCCGTTGCCGCTGCCCACCGGACAGCGTCAGCCCGCGCTCGCCGACGACGGTGTCGCGGCCGTCCGGCAGGTCATCGACGAACCGGGCCTGCACCACGTCGATCGCCTCGGCCATTCGCCGTTCGGTGACACCGGGGCGTCCGGCCCACAGATTGTCGGTGACCTTGTGCGAGAACAACACGGCCTCTTCGAAAGCCACGCCGACCTGCGCGCGCAACTCGGCCGGGTCAAGGTCGCGCACATCGCGGCCATCGATCAGCACCCGGCCTGAGGTCGGGTCGGCCAACCGGTTCACCAGCGAAGCCAGCGTGCTCTTGCCCGATCCGGTCGCGCCGACCAACGCCACCGTCTCGCCCGCTCCGACCTCCAGGTCGACACCGGACAGCACCGGAGCGTCGGCGTCCGGGTAGCTGAAATGCACATCGTCGAAGTGGAGCCGCGCGCCGCCCCCCACCGGCATCGGCGCGGGTTCCTGCGGGCCACGCACCCGCTCGTCGGTGTCGAACGCGTCGCCGAGCCGCTCGGCCGCCACGGTCACCGCCTGAATCGTCGCCAGATTGAATCCGAGCGCGGTCAGCGGGAACTGCACCCGGCCGAAGTAGGCCGCGAACGCGACCAGCTCACCGACACTGAGCACACCGTGCGCCACCAGCGCGATCCCCGCCACGATCAGCCCGGCGAGCACCAGCATCGGATAGCCCTGGGTGACCCCGAAACTGCGCGACGAGGCGTCCACCACGAGCATCCGCGCATCGCGAGCCAGCCCGGAGAGCCGGTCGAACCGGGCTCGGACGGACGGCCCGCCGCCGACCCCCTTCCACACCCGCACCCCGACCGCGGACTCCTCGCTCGCCGCGGCAAGATCGCCGGCACACCGACGGGCGTCGGCCAACGCCTGACGCATCTGGTTGCGGGCCCGCCACATCGCCCAGGTCAACGGCGACAACGCGGCCAGCGCGGCCACGCCCAAGACCGGCTGAATCGCCACCATCATCACCGTGGCAGCCACCAGACTGGCGACGGTGGACACCAGCATCGCGGAGGTTTGGGTGTACCAGAAGCCGATCTGCTCCACATCGCCCACCAGCCGGGCGACCGCATGACCGGTCCCGGTCTGGTGATGATAGGACGGCCGCTGCCGCAACAACCTGCCGAACAGATCGGTCCGCAGCTCGTACTCCAGATTCGCCCCGTCAGGGGTCGGCAGGAACCGGGCCAGGAACGCCAGCGCCTCCAGCACCATCAACCCGACCAGGATCCATACGCTGCGCCACAGCCCGTCGACATCGCCGGTGGCCACCGGACCGTCGATCGCCCCGGCCAGCACCAGCGGCACGATCATCTGCACCACCAGCGCGACCACGTCGCCGACCAGCATGACCGCGACCCGCACCCGGTAGGACTGCACCCGCGGCCGGAGCCGATTGATGCCCATCGCTGCCTTCCTTGCGTGCTGCCCGCGGAACCGTCCGATCACGGACGCGAACTCAGGTCGCGCTCAGCGTCCACCGCTGAGGCCACCGAGCAGAATGCCACACCCCCTGCCGGTCCACCGCATCGCGAGGCGCCTCGGCCCGCACCCGTGCGAGGGGACGCCAACGCCCACCCGGCGACGCCCCGGCCCCTCACCCCCTCCCTAACTACTTCAGCCCTCCCGCATGTGGCAGGGCTGAAGTAGTTAGGGAGGGCCTACGGGGCGGACGCGGTGAGCGCGGTGACCAGGCGGGCGATAACGCGCTCGAACCGGGCTTGCGGATCGGCGAACATCAGGTGGCCGGCATGGGCCATCAATGGATGCGTATCGGCGCCGAGCCGGGCGTCGCGTTCGGCGAGGTCGTAGCTGCTCGGATCCGCCTCGCGGGCCTGGCTCACCCCCTGCTCCTCCGCCGTCCAGCCGATGGTGAAGTGCATCACGATCTGCCAGGTGTCCAGGATGTCCTCGAGACTCCGGCCGGCGGCGACGAGGACGGCGAGGGGCCGTTCCTGCACCTGGATCAGACCGACGTCGGTGAGCCGTCGGCCGGCGAAGACGGTGGCGCCGTCCCGGTGCGCCAACATGGCGGCCCGCATCCTCCGGGCGGCCTCGGTCAGCCCGCGAGCCAGGTCGTCGTCCGGCTCGTCGAACAGCGCCACCGTCGCGGTGCGCCACATGCTCGTGCCCATCTCGTCGAGCAGATCGGCCTTGTCCGAGATGTGCCAGTAGAGCGCCGCCGCCTGCACCCCGAGGCGTGCCGCCACCTTGCGCATGGTGAGGCCGTCGAGCCCGTGCTCGTCGAGCACCTCGAAGGCGGCCGCCACGATCTGGTCGCGGGTCAGCCCGCGCCCGACTCCCCCCGGCTTGATCATTGAACAATGTTAAGGCACACTCGTGGACGAGGCATTTAACATCGTTCAATGGAGTCGTCATGCGTGCAGCAGTCGTCACCGCTCCCGGCGCCACCCCGGCGGCCGGAACGTTCGCCGAGCCCGAAGCAGGCCCCGGCGTCCAGCTCGTCGAGATCGTCGCGGCAGGCATTCATCCGGTCGTTCGCGGCCTGGCCTCCGGACGCCACTACGGCTCGACCGACACGTGGCCGAAGATCCCAGGCGTCGACGCCGTCGCCCGCACCGCGGACGGCGGGCTGTGTTACACCGGCTTCACCGCCGATCCCTACGGCACCTTCGCCGAGCGGGCCGCCGTCCGGCTGGTGCTGCCCGTTCCCTCCGGCGCCGACCCGGTCACGCTCGCGGCCGGAATGAACCCCGGCATGGCGTCCTGGCTGCCGCTGACCGCCTATCTGGACGTCCCGGCGGAGGCGTCCGTGCTGGTCCTGGGCGCCACCGGGAGCGCCGGACGCCTCGCCGTCCAGAACTGCCGAGCACTCGGCGTCAAGCGCGTGCTGGCCGCCGGCCGCAACCCCGACGCCCTGGCCCGGACCGCCGAACTCGGCGGCTGCGCCACGGTGTCACTGGCTGGCGAGACGGTGGCTGGCGGGGCGCTGGGCGACGCGGTCGCCGAGTACCAGCCCGATCTGGTGCTCGACTTCCTGTGGGGTCCGGTCGCCGAGGCCGCCCTGACCGCACTCGGCACCCGCGGCCTGGCCACCGTCGTCCACCCGGTCAACTACGTCGAGATCGGCGCGGCGGCCGGAGCGACAGCGGCCGTGCCTGCGGCGGTGCTGCGCAGCCGGTCGGTCACGCTACGCGGCAGCGGCGCGGGTTCGGTCGCCCACGACGCGCTGGCCCGCGCGGCGACCGGCTACGCCGAGCTGCTCGCGTCCGGAACCGTCCAGGTGGACGCCGTCGCCTACCCGTTGGACGACATCGCGACCGCGTGGGCGGACACCAACAGCGAGCATCGGGCCGTGCTGGTGTTCTGAGTCACCTCGTCATCCCGGCCCCGCCCCGCGATCTCGGGATCGTGCAGTCAGCACGACGCTGAGATCCCGGCATCCGCCGGACGACGAGAAAGCCAGCGGCGGAAGACGCCATGATGACGTCCATGATCCGTGCCGTCGTCTTCGACCTGGGCCAGGTGCTCTCCTCGCCGCCCGACATCTATTCCCATCCCGCCGGGCTGCTCGGCGTCCCCACCGACGATTTCATCGCCGCCTACTGGCACGGATCCGGACGCCGCGAGTACGACGAGGGCGCCTCCGACGAGGCCTATTGGGGTCCGCTGCTGACCCGGCTGGGCGTCCCGGCGTCCGCCGAGAACGTGGAGTTGCTGGCGAGCACGGACGCCACCATCTGGACCCGGATCCGGCCGTCCGCCGAGCAGCTGATCGTGGACGCCAAGGCGTCCGGACGCCTGATCGGCCTGCTCTCCAACGCGCCGCGACCGCTCGGGGAGGCCATCAACGCCGCGCCCTGGCGGCGGCACATCGACCGGGTCTACGTCTCCGCGCTGATCGGTGCGGCCAAGCCGAAGCGGGAGATCTACGACCACGCCGCCGCCGACCTGGGCGTGGCTGCGTCCGAGATCGCCTTCATCGACGACCGCCCCGAGAACGTGGACGGCGCGCTGGCCGCCGGCTGGCAGGCGCACCTGTGGGTGGACGACGACGACACCCGCGCCTGGCTCAGCAGTTGCGGCGTCCTCTGAATCGGGAAGAAGCGGCGGGCGCCGGCGATCAGCGGTTGCTCAGGCAACCTTGCTGCCGTAGCGCTGCCGCGCGGCCTCTCCCGAGGTTCCCACGAACAGGCCGATAGCCGACCAGGACATGCCGACCTCTCGAGCTGCCCTGATCGCGTCCAGCACATGCCGCTCCGCGTCCGACCGCTCTTGAATCGCAGCCCGCAATAGTGCGACCGCGCCTGGGTCAAGTTCGTCCGCCGGATTGGGCTCGTAATCCTCAAATCTGGCCGCAAGCTGATCGGCGTGCTGAAGGATCTCATCGACAGTACGGGGCATCGTCATCACCTGAGGTACTTCTGGCGCGCAGGCATGGCGTGGATGATAACCATGGCCACCTCACCTTCCACATATCCGATTTCTAGGATGAGAGCGGCTTGATTGGGGCCGATCATCATCGTGAACCCATCTCCGAGATCCCAGATCCGCAGCGGATTCCTGTAGGCATGCAAGATGTCGTCACGACTTAGTCCGTGCTTATAGCCGAGGGAGCGATGATCGGCTCGTCCAGCACCTCTCCAAGATAACTTGTGGGAGAGGTCCCCCGCAAGACACACCCGCGATCAGCGTGGGCTGGCCGGAGGCGCCTCGCTCGCGAGCGGGCCGGGCTTGTTCGGCTCGGCCTTGATCTGCGGCGGGATGCATAGTTTGCCGGCCTCACCGGATCCTGTGGTGAACACGAGCGGGGGTTGCAGCACGGCTTCGCAGGCGTCCCGCGTCAGCTTGCGGCTGGCCGAACCGCCGACGATGCCGTTGCCCTGGCAGCCGGAGTAACGCACCACCGTATCGGTCACATTCGCGCCCCGCCACTGCCGGACCATCGCCGCCGTGCTTCCCGCACCGGTGCAGGCGCTGTCCGGGCCCGAACCCTTGGGTGCCGCCGCCAGCGCCGCGGTCACCGTGCGACCGGCGTCGCTGTCGAGCAGCTTGGACGCCACCAGCTGCGGAGTCGGCGTGGCCAGGTCGTACTGACACAGCGACACTTCGAGTGACCCGTTTCCGGCGGCAGCGCCTATAGTCCCACTCTCCAAGGTCGAATGCGCGGGGCAGCCGTTCGGATCGATGCCGGCCAACGGCTGGACGGTCGCGAGGATCTGGTCGGCGACGGTGGCGAACGCGTCGGTGTGGACGACTTCGATGACGTAGCCGGACACCTCTTTGCTGGCCACCTTCCAGCCGTCCGGCATGTTCCAGCCGCGGTTGAACCCGGCTGCCGCATGGACGGTGACGAACATCTGCAGCCGCTTGGCGGGCAACTCACCCAGGCACCCGATGGCCCGCACCACCCCCAGGTCGGGGGCGAGATCAACGAACGGCTGGGACGGCCGATCGGCCTCATTGTCGGCACACCAGTCCGCCCGCGGCGCGTAGGCGTAGTCCCAGCGATCGGGCACCTGGTAGCTGAGCACCCGGTGCGACTCCCAGCGCCATCCGTTGCGCGCCGCCGTGATCGGTGCCGACGAGGTGGGCGTCGGCCCGTCCGATGCCCGTTCCGGCGCGACAGCCGGCACCGCTGAGGTGTCGGAGCCCGCGACCCGGTTGAGCACCAGCGGAATCGCCACGGCCGCCACCAGCACCAACGCGGCGGCGAACGGCACCCAGCGGGGCAGGCCACGGCGTTCTTTCGCCGTCGGCACCAGAATTGTCAGCGGTGCGAAGCCGGGCTCACCGGCATGCGCGTGCAGCGCGTCGCGGAACGCGCGCTCGGCCCGGTCGTCGTCGGGCGCGGTCGGCTCAGTCATCGGATCCGTCCTCGATCAGTTGGGTGCGCAGCCGGGTCAGCGCCCGGTGCACATGGGAGCGGGCGGTCGCCTCGGCACAGCCGAGGATGGACGCGATCTCCGCGTATTCCAGGTCGTCGTAGAAGCGCAGCGCGACCGCGGCCCGCTGCAGCGTCGGCAGGCTCCCGCACAGCTTCCAGGCCAGTTCGGCGTCGGTGACGTCGGCGGCATGGTCGGGGGCGATCTCCTGCAGCCGGTCACTGACCTGTTCGCGTCCGGTGCGGCGCCAGCGGGTGATGCCGGCGTTGACGATGCTCCGCTTCACGTAGGCGTCCACGTCGCCGGCGGCGCTGACCCGCGCCCACCGCGGGTACAGGCCGAGCAGGGCGTCCTGCACCAGATCGCGCGCGTCTTCGGCGTTGCGGGCGACCAGGTAGGCGAAGCGCTGCAACGCCACCGAACGGGTCGCCACATAGTCTTCGAACCGCACGGCCACCGGCGCCTCCTGTACGAGCGTCATACCGGGTACACGCGGCAACCGGGTGCGGCGTTGCACGACCGGGCATGATCGTCCCATTGAACCGCACCGCTCGGACGAGGGAGGCACCATGCTGCTGGCCGAGGACATCCTGCTGCTCGCCACCGACGACGACAGCGGACGCAAACTGGCCCGCTATACCGACCTGCTGGTGGCCGGCGGCCTGCTCAGCGATCTGGCCTTGGCCGGCAACATCCGGGTCACCGAGGCGGGCGAGTCGATCCGCAAGAAACGCATGGTGAGCGTCCCGGAGGCCCCGTGGCCGGCCGATCCGTTGCTGGGCGAGGCCCTTACCGTGCTCAGCGGCAAGCCGAACTGGTTCCTGTCGATGGCGGTGGATCGGCTGAGCCGCAAGCTGATCGACCACAAACCGGTCGACGAGGTCTACGAACGACTGGCCCGTGCCGAACTTGTCAGCCGGACGACGCACCGGGTGCTCGGACTGGTGCCGACCACCCGCTGGGTCAGCGTGGACGGACGATACGAGGCCGAGTTGCGTGAGGAATTCGACGCTGTGCTTCTCTTCGGCGCCGCGCCCGACCCGCACATCGCCGCCCTGATCGCGCTGCTGTCCGGCGCCGGCCTGCTGGTGCAGGTGGTCGATCGCGGACGCGGCGTCGACCGGCGCGCATTGAGGCGGCAGGGCAAGCAACTGCTGAAGCAGTACTGGCCGGCCCAGGCGATGGAGCGAGCATTCCAGAGCCGGGACGCCGCAGCAGCCGGCTGAGGTCCGCGCCCGACACGCCTCTATGGGCCACCGGAGCACCAGCGCCACAGGGAAATCCCGAAAATCCCCGGGTCGATGCCGAAAAGGCGCCCGACACGCCGGCAAAGAGCAATCGACTTGGGGATTTTCGGGATCGCCCGCGAAACAACCCCGGCGAGGGGCGAGGGCTCAGTGACCGGCCAACGTCGCCACCAGGATCGCCTTGATGGTGTGCAGCCGGTTCTCGGCCTGATCGAAGACCAGGGACGCCGGCGACTCGAAGACCTCTTCGGTCACCTCGAACACCTCGCGTCCGGTCTCGGCCAGGATCTGCTGCGACACCGTCGTGTCCAAGTCGTGGTAGCTGGGCAGGCAGTGCATGAACTTGACGTCGGGGTTCTCGGTGCGTTCCAGCAACTCAGTGGTCACCCGGTACGGGGTGAGCAGTTCGATCCGGTCGGCCCAGACCTCTTTGGGCTCCCCCATCGACACCCAGATGTCGGTGTGCACGAAGTCGACGCCCTTCACCGCCGCCACATCGTCGGTCACGATCACCCGCGCCCCGGTGGCCGCCCCGATCCGGCGGGCGATCGTCACCAGGCCGGGTTCGGGCTGCAAGGCGACCGGGGCGACGATCCGGACGTCCATGCCCATCATGGCGCCGGCGATCAGCAGCGACCGCCCCTGGTTGAACCGGGCGTCCCCGACGTAGGCGAAGCTGATGTCGCGGTCGTCCAGCCCGGACGACTCGCGCATGGTGAACATGTCGCACAGGCTCTGGGTGGGGTGCCATTCGTCGGTCAGCCCGTTCCACACCGGGACGCTGCTGTGCTCGGCGAGGGTCTCGACGATCTGCTGCCGCGAGCCGCGGTACTGGATGCCGTCGTAGAACCGGGAGAGCACCCGCGCGGTGTCGGCGATCGACTCCTTGTGTCCCATGTGGGCGCCGGTCTCGTCGAAATAGCTGACGTTCGCGCCCTGGTGGTAGGCGGCCACCTCGAACGACGACCGGGTTCGGGTGGACGGCTTCTCGAAGATCAGCGCGAGGGTCAGGCCGTCCAACCGCTTGACCTCGCGTCGCGCCTTCCGTGCCTTCTTCAGGTCGGTGGTGAGGTCGAGCAACGCCCGCCACTCGGCGGGGGTGTAGTCAAGCTCCTTGAGGAAGTGACGCTGGCGCAGGTTCACGGCGAGCCCATCTGTCGGTCGATTCGATAGGAGAACTCTGCCATGACAGAATTGCGGTCATGCTCATGCGCTTCCTGTTCAGCGCGGCCGCGCTTGCGTTCGCCACCTGGGTGTTGCCGGGAGTCCGCATGACGGCCAGCGAACCACAGGATCAGTTTCTCGGCATCCTCGCTGTCGCGATCATCTTCGGTGTGGTGAATGCCCTGGTAAAACCCCTGTTCGCGTTCGCATCGGCGCCGCTGCTGCTGATCACCCTCGGGTTGTTCCTGCTGGTGATCAACGCCCTGATGCTCTGGCTGACCTCGTGGGTCGCCGAGCAGCTTCATCTCGGCTGGCATGTGGACGGGTTCTGGTCGGCGTTCTGGGGTGCCCTGATCGTGTCGATCGTGTCATTCATCCTGAACTCGTCGTTCACCTCGCGCAGTGAGGTCAACCGCTGACCATGGTCGAGGTCGTCTTCGTCTGCTGGGGCAACATCTGCCGCTCCCCGATGGCCGAGCGGGTTGCCCGCGGCTGGGCCGAGCGCGAGGGTCTGACCGGCGTCCGGTTCACCTCGGCCGGCACCTCCAGCGAAGAGCTGGACGAGCCCATCGACAGCCGCGCCCAGGGCGTCCTGGCCCGCGCCGGCTACAGCACCGGCGGCCACCGCGCCCACCAGATCACCGCGTCCGAGATTCGCGAGGCCGACCTGGTGATCGCCATGGAGGAGCTGCACCTGCGGATCATGCGTCGCCTCGTCCCGGACGCCGACAACCTGGCCCTGCTCACCGACTTCGACCCGGACGCCGTGCCCGGCTCGGGCATCCCCGACCCGTGGTACGGCTCGTCGGCTGGCTTCCGCGGAACCTTGGACACCATCGAGGCGGCGATGCCCGGCGTCCTCGACCGGGTGCGGGAACTCCGGGCCTGAACGCCGTCCGGCCGGTCGACCCACCCTGACCCGGCCTGGCATGGCAGGCTGATCCCATGCACATCCTCGTTGTCGATGACGATCAGGCCGTCAGGGATTCACTGGCCCGCTCGCTGCAGTACTCGGGCTACGAGGTGACCGCTGCCGGCGATGGTCTGGAGGCGCTCGCCCGACTTTCGGCGCTTCGCCCCGACGCCGTGATCATGGACGTCATGATGCCCCGGCTCGACGGGCTGGAAACCACCCGCATGCTGCGTTCCACGGGAAACGACGTCCCGATCCTGGTGCTGACCGCGCGCGACGCGGTCAACGACCGGGTCGACGGCCTGGACGCCGGCGCCGACGACTACATGGCGAAGCCGTTCGCCCTGGACGAGCTGCTGGCTCGGCTGCGCGCCCTCACCCGGCGCTCGAAGCCGACCGAGCAGGAGCATCTCGACAGCGAGGTGCTCACCTTCGGCGACCTGTCGCTCGATCCGCAGACTCGTGAGGTGCAGCGCGGCGGACGCCGGATCAGCCTGACCCGCACCGAATTCGCCCTGCTGCAGACCTTCCTGGAGCATCCCCGCAAAGTGCTTGAGCGCGGTTGGCTCCTGAACGAGGTGTGGGGTTTCGACTTCCCGACCACTGCCAACTCGCTGGAGGTCTACATCGGCTACCTGCGGCGCAAGACCGAGGGAGAGGGTGACAGCCGGCTGATCCACACCGTCCGTGGCATCGGGTATGTGCTGCGCGAGACCCCCCCGTGAGCAGTTGGCTGAACCGCGTCCTCGCGCCCCGCGAATGGACGCTACGTGACCGGCTGGCTGTTCTGGTGGCCCTGGCGGTCGCGACCGGCGTCGCGCTGACCGGCGTGGCGGCCTGGCTGATCACGCGTGTGACGGTGTTCAACCAGCTCGACAGCGAACTCGTGGACATCGCCGCGATCACCGCCAACTCGGTGGCCGTCGACATCAGCGGCATGGGTGGCCTGAACACGAACGCGCTCAGAGCCGCCAACGTGGCGGTCACCCTGGTCCGCGCCGACAACCGGATCAGCACCGTTCCCGGCGCCACGGTCAGCCTGAGCCCAGGCTCGGAGGAACTCTCGGTCGCCCGGCGCCAGCAGGGCTCGTCGGCCCGCACTGGGGCTGCCTCCAATGGTCAGCCCTACCGAATCGTGGCCGTCCCGCTGTGGGCAAACCAGCAGAGCTACGCACTGATGCTGGGGCGTCCGCTCGAAGCGACCAACAACATCCTGGGCACCTTGGCCTGGTCGTTGGCGATCTTCGGCTTCCTGGGCGTCGGCGTCTCCAGCGCGATCGGCTTCGTGATCGCCCGCTCGGCGATCCGGCCGATGCAGCGGCTGACCGAGGCGGTCACCCACGTCACCGACACCAGCGAGCTGACCCCGATCGCCATCGAAGGCAGCGGTGAACTGGCCGATCTAGGCCGTTCGTTCAACACCATGCTGAACTCGCTGCACCTCTCCCGCGAACGGCAGCGCCGGCTGATCGCCGACGCCGGTCATGAGCTGCGCACACCGCTCACCTCGCTGCGGACCAACGTGGAACTGCTGGTCGCCGACGAACGCAGCCGGATGCTGCCCGAGGGCGCCCGTGCCGACATCTTGCGCGACATCGCCGCCCAGCTCGGCGAGTTCACCACCCTGGTCGGCGACCTGGTGCAGCTGAGCCGCGAGGACATCGTCGAACCGCACCCCGAGCCGATCGACCTGCGCGACGTGGTGCACAGCGCGATCGCCCGGGCCAAACGTCGCGGCCCGTCGTTGACCTTCGACGTCGAACTCAACCCGCTGTACCTGATCGGCGAGCCCGACACCCTGGAGCGGGCGATCACGAATCTGCTCGACAACGCGGTGAAATTCTCCCCGCAGGGCGGCACCGTCCGCGTGCTGCTGGAAGGCGACCGGCTGCGGATCTCCGATCAGGGCCCCGGCATCTCCGACGAGGACCTGCCGCACGTCTTCGACCGGTTCTGGCGTTCGCCGTCCGCCCGGAACACCCCTGGCTCGGGCCTGGGCCTGTCGATCGTGGCGCAGACCGTCAAGGCGCACGGCGGCTGGGTGAAGGCGGGCCGTTCGGCCGAGGGCGGTGCCGAGTTCATCGTCCGGCTGCCCGGCAACGCCTCCCCGCCCGAGGAAGAGACCGACAACGAGTCCACCGGATCGATCCCGAAGGTCACCTCGTAGCGGTACGCGGGGACGGTTCTTTTCGGTTCACCAGCCGTACCGGTGGTGCACGGGGACAGACGGACTCGGCCCACGAAACTCGCCCCCCGGTGACCGGGAGAACCGTCCCCAGTGACCAAGAGAACCGTCCCCAGTGACCAAGAGAACCGTCCCCGGTGACCAAGAGAACCGTCCCCAGTGGTACGAGGGACCGCCCGCTCGAAGCAGTCCAGTGCTCTACTCGGCGGCCTCGGTCGGGTCGGCAGGATCAGCCGGACGCCGAGTCGCCCCGAAAGTGAAGGTGCGGACGGTGACCGCCGGCGCAGGATTCTCGGGTTCGGACTTCTCGGTCGGGGTCGGGTCGGGCCGACCACCGGGGGCGATCGGACGGACGCTCTCGCCCAGCGCCGCGCGTACCGCATCGCCGACCAGGCTGCTGGACGGTCGGTATTTGCGGGTCTCGGCCATGACCCGGATTCTAGTGCCCCAGCCCCAGCCCCAGGCCTAGGGCTGGAGCGCCCGGCGCATCATGTCGATCACCGCCGCGACCACGCCGGGCAGTTGCGCGTCATCGATGGGCCGGGCGATCAGCCAGGCGTCCAGGGCACGTCCGATGCCGAACGCGACGGCGAACAACAGGTCGTCCGGAAGATCGACGCGGACGGCACCGATGCGCTGCCCCTCAGCCATCGTACCCCGTAGCCAGGGCATGGTTGCCTGCGTCGCCTGGCGTTACGCCTCACTCGTGCCGGGGCTGCCCGCCCCAGCCAGTGAGTCACGCAAGAGCGCGGCCGTGTCCGGATCGCGCGCGAGCAAGGCTCAGCATGCGCTGGGCGTAGTCGGTGAGAGTCGCCCAGAAGTCCTCCGCATCTGACGCCTGAGGAACGGGCAGGGCGCCGGCCGAGGCGGCGAAGCGCTCCAGTTGCCGGCGGATCACGTCGGCGTACAGGTCGCCCTTGCCGTCGAAGTAGTAGTACATGGTGCCTTTGGAGACGCCCGCGGCCTGGATGATCCGGTTCAGCGAGGCTCCGGCGAAACCGTGCGTCGCGAACTCCCGCTGCGCGGCATCGAGCACGGCGTCCTGCTGCTCGGCGGGGAATCTGTCGAACGCGGACGGGCCATGGGGACATTCAACCGGTCGGGACGGCCGCCGCGCCGAATTCCGGCGGCAGCCGGAGTTGTCCGGGTCCGCACCGAACACCGCTGGACTGGCCACCGCGTCAGTCGCGGACAGACAGGTGGTCGCCGATGCGATCCTCGCCAAGGCCAGGTATCCGATCACCGTAGACGTCGACGACTTCGCGGTGGAGGACCTGCGAACGCATGGCATAAGCGCCGTGAATCCCGACTATGCATACTTCATGGCGCTCCGCTTCAGCGAAGCGGCCTACCGGGCAGGTGTCGCCGTGCTGTCATTCGGGACGACGAACCCACCACGAAGCCAAGCAGACGTGCACCGAGTGCTCGGACGCCGTCATCCCAGACTGACAGAGCAATTCGCGGACGCCTTCGAGACGACTCCATTTGACGCGGACCCCGACCAGCCCTCAGTTGCCTTCCGAGGCGTGAGTTGCCTCCGATGCGAGAAGCACTACGGACCGACGATGAACTCCGCCTCGGACTCTGCACCGAGCACCTTGGGTAGAACCTGTCTCAGGTACCCGGACCGAGTCAGGCGTCCAGTTCCAGGTAGGCCATCGAGCCGCGCCGCCGGACCGGGACGCCGAACATGTCGGCCAGCTGATCCGCGGTGCGCGGGGTGGCCATCTCGCCGAGGCGGTGCAGGAATCGGAGGTAGCGCGTCCCGACCGGGGTGGCGGCCACCAGAGAACTGACGAACAGCCGGCCGCCCGGTCGCAGCTGTGCTCGCAGCCCGGCCACGAACTCGGCCGGGTCGTCCACCAGATGCAGGAAGCCGAGGCAGACGACGGTCTCGAAGCCGCGGGGCGGGAACGGCAGGGCGAAGGCGTCCGCCTGCACGAACCGGGTGTCAGGACGCGGGCGTCCGTCGACGGCCAGCCGCTGGGCGGCCAGGGTGAGCATGCCCCGCGAGCGGTCGGTGATCACGATCGGACGCCGGCTGGCCAGGTAGGCGTCCGCGGTCGCCGTGCAGGTGCCGGCCGCGACATCCAGCAGCGGCCCGTCGCCGGAATCGACCGCTCGGCGGGCGAACGCCGCATAGTCGGCCGGGTCGGTGTTCCAGGCCAGCCGGTTGTAGAGCCGCGAGCCGACCATCGCGTCATAGGTCGCCGCGCCCCGGTCGTACACCGATCCGGGAGCGTCCCAGGCCGATTCGATCACCGGCTCCGTGCTCGCTGGACTCATCGGCGCGTCCTTCCCGTGGGCGGTCTCCGGCTGCCAGCCTACGGGTCGCGGCGATCGGCCGACGTCGGGCAGTCAGCTGCGCATCGCGGTGAGCGGCGAGATCGAGGCGGCATGGTGCGCGGGGATCGCCCCGCCGACCCAGGCGGCAAGGGTGCCGGCGACGATGACGATCGGCGGGAGTTCTTTGGCGAGGATCGGTTGCCAGCCTTGGATCAGTGCCCAGACCAGGGCGCCCGCCATTCCGAGTGCGCAGCCGAAGATGGAGGCCGCGACGCCGGCCAGGACGGATTCGACCATGATCAGGGCGCGGACGCGGTTGGGTCGCCAGCCCATGGCGGCGCGCAGGCCGAGTTCGTGGGAGCGTTGGTTGACCGAGGTGCTCATGGTGTTGGCGACGGCGATGATGCCGACGAAACCGACGAAGCCGCCCAGCGCCAGGCCGATCATCCGCAGGTCGGTGGCGACGTTGCCGAGGAGGACTTCGCCGTCCGGTGGGGTGACGTCTCGAAGGCCGAGCTGTTGGGTGGGGTCGAGTGCGGCCAGGGCGTAGCCGGCGACGGCGGCTGCCGAGCCGGGTCGCACGTGGGCGATGATCCGTTCGATGCGGCCGGAGGGTGCCAATCGGGTGGCGGTGGAGCGGCCCATGACGACGCTGGTCTTGAGGTATTCGAAGCCGGTGGTTTCGGTCAGGACGCCGGCCAGCGAGTAGGTGCGTCCGGCGACCATGACGGTGGTGGGGTCGTCCGGTCGGACGCCGAGTTGGTCGGCGAGCGTGGCGCCGAGCCAGACCAGGGGCCGGTCGAGGGCCAGCCCGGTGGACTCCATGCCGGTCACGGTGGCACCGGCTGCCGCCAGGCCGCCGGCGTCCGCGACGACCAAGGGACCGCCGGTGCCTTTCGCATAGCGGTTCGCGGCGACGCTGACGCTGTCCTGCCAGATCGACAGTTCTCCGGCGGCCGACACCGGTTCCAGTCCGGCGAGGGCGGCCATTCCGTGCGCATCGATGCCGGCCTGGAGCGAACCGCTGGCCTGAAGCACGATCGCCGGTGAGCGTTGGAGGTCGAAACGTCTGTCGATCTGGGCTTGTTGGGTGTCGGAGATCATGATCGCGGCGACCGTGCTCGCCGTGGCCAGCAGGATTCCGGCGACCATTCCCACCGTCCGTGCCGGTTTGGCGGTGAGCCCGAGAAGAGCGTCGTGGACGAGGGTCAGGGCCGCGGTGCGGGCCTGACGCCACCCGCGGGTCATGCCAGCGTCCCGTCCACGATGGTGACGACCTGGTCTGCCAGTTCGGCTGCGGCGAGGTCGTGGGTCACCAGCAGCAGGGTGGCGTCCAGGCTGAACAGCAGTTCCAGGACGGCCTTCCCGTTGGTTTGGTCCAGGGCACCGGTGGGTTCGTCGGCGATCACCAGTCGTGGGCCCTTCACCAGTGCGCGGGCGATCGCGACCCGTTGCCGCTCACCTCCGGACAGCAGTGCCGCCTTCCGGTCGGCGACCTCCGCCAGTCCGACCTGCTGCAGCGCGGCCAGGCATCTGCCGGTCACCTCGTCCGCCTCCACCGTCGGGTCGATGATTCCCAGCGCGACGTTCTGCAGCGCGGAGCGCTCATCGATCAGGTGGGCGTTCTGGAATACGAAACCTACGTTGTCCGCCCGGAATCCGGCCCTCGCCTTCGCGTCCAGGAGGTCCACGCGCTCGCCCCGAAACAGGTATTCGCCCTCGCTGGCCGGCTGCAACGCGCCGACGATCGAGGCCAGTGTGGTCTTCCCCGCCCCCGAGGGGCCGACCAACGAGACCCGTGCGCCTTCCGGGATCGTCAGCCAGATCGGATGCAGAATCCGGGTGCGCACGGGACGTTCCACCTCCAGCCCGACGCCGGCGAGTTCCACCAGTCCGGCAGCCATCAGCGGGTCGCACCCAGCTGGACGGCGTCGCCTGCCTTCAATCCGTCGCCGCTCACCTCGGCCCAGCCGCCGGCGACCACCCCCACGGTCACCGGGATCGCCGCGCCATCGGCCCCGGCACGTAGCTGGCTGCCGCCGGACGGGTCAGTGAACAAGGCCCCGACCGGAACGGTCAGCACCTTTCCATGGGACGCTGCCGCGACCACCCGGACCGTCAGGTCATCGTCGGGGTCGACGCCGGGGGCGGTCACCGTCATCGACCCGGCGTCCGCCTCATCGGGGTCGGCGCCGGCGCTCACCTTCTCGACGGTCGCCTTCCCGTCGTGGCCGGACAGCGGCAACTCGTCGCCGGCCGCCACCCGGACTCCCGCCGGCAACTCGCAACTCCACACGCCGCCGCTGGTGTCCGCGGTGGCCAGAACCGTGCTCTTCCCGACCGTGTCGCCGACATGGACCGAAACGCCGGTGATGGTCGATCCGGCCGGAACCGACCAGGCCGAGTCGACCCGGAAGATACCGCTGGAGCCCAGCCCGGCCGCCTGGTTGACCGACGCCATCGCCCGCGCCGTGTCCTCGCCGAAAGAGCGGTCCGCCTTTGTCAGCTTGCCGGCCGCGACCAGGCCCTGCTCCAACGCCTTCACGTCCACGCCTTTGTCGCCGACCGAGAGGTCGCGATAGAAGCTCATCGGTGAGACAAAGGCGATCACCGGCCGTCCGGAGACCGACACCACCGGCGTCCCCGACGACAGCTTCGCACCCGGTTTCACATCGACCGACGTCACCACTCGCGCCCGGTAGCGACCCGCCGAACGCGGGGGCTTCACCTCCAACTGGACGCCCTCATACGAGCACGGCACCGTGGTCTCGTCGCGCAACTCCTGCGATACCAGCTGCACGGTCGGCACCGGCAGCTTCGGCGCGGCGCGGGTAGCCGCCGCCTGCCCCGGATCCATCGTGAACACAAGGGTCGCGCCGATGCCCACCAGGCAACCGGCCACTCCCACACCCGCCATCAGCAGCACGGGCGCCCCGGCACCACGACTCACGGCACGTACCCCGCCGCCGACAATTCTCTGGCGAACTGTTCCAGCAACTCGCGATTGCGCTCCACAGCCTGAACCCGCCGCGGCTCCAATAGCCCTTTGAATTGAGTTGCAAAATCACCCGCACACTGAACGAAAACTTTCGACAGACGCGTCTCGTCTCGCTGCCACTGCGCATCGGTGCCCAGACCACTCAGGTAGTAGTCCACGCTCCTCATCCAACTGCCAGTAGGATCGTCGTCGGAGGCCTTCAGACCACTATTTTCACGTAGGCATTTGGCTGTGGCTCTCTTGACACCCTGCATCTGCGGAGAACTGAGCACTTCCAGCGCCACGTCGGTCCAGATAGAACTCAAATCGGATGATGCCTTTCGCCATGACGGTAGGCTCTTGTAACGGCACGGGACGTCACCAATGAGAACGCCATCCGGTCTCGGAGAAGCCGTCCGCTTCGGGTCAACCGAGCCGAAGTCGGGCTCCTTGCCTCCCGCATCTTCTTCTTCTGTTTCAACCAGGTTATTTTCTGCAATCAACTCCAGATCAGGAAACATCGCCTGATCGTAACGATCGCCAGTATAGTCAAGGTCCTTATAGGGCGCCAGACCACAATCGCGCGCCTCAATAGACACCTTCGCGCGTTGCAGGCGCATCGCGCGTCGCATCGATGGGCCTGGCAGAAAGAAGGCCAGGTCAATCACGTCCGACATAATCTGCGGATCCACCACCGGCGATCCATCGGAGGAGGGCGAAGGGAGTTCACTCGTCGACGATCCGGCGCTCTCAGGCGCCGATGCGCTGGTCAGGATCGTCGATGCACATCCAGCGGTGAAGGTAGCCACACACACCATCAGCAGAAAGGAAGCTGCACCGACAATCGCTAACCGAGCCCGGCCAGCCTCTGAGGAGTGTTCTGCGGTCAATGCATGTACCTGACGTCCTGACTCCACTCATATCCCTCGCCACGTACGGTCACTCCATCCTGGACATCAGACAGCAGCACTGTCTGCCCGCCCGTATACTCGCTGGAACTTGGTACCCTCTCGAACCCGCGGGTGCCCTTCTTCCAGGTTCCATCCTGCTTGTACCAGCCGCGGATCTTGTCGGTCACGACCAGCGTGTACTTGGCGTTGAGATCCTGGCAGGTATTGCCGTTGCCGATCTTGAACGTTTCGGACCACGAAGGGCTGGTGTCCGTGTAGGCGGTCGTATAGTGGCAGGCTGCATGCGCCGGCGACGCGTTGACCGCTGACGCGACGACGAATCCACCGAGCGCAACCGCGAGGGACGACGCGGTTGAGATGATCTTCTTCATGTTGTTCTCCTTGGGAGTGATTGTGGTTTGTCGATTCCTGCGGATGGGTACCTCACGATCGCGAGTTCGCAACCCGCGGGACCCATCCTGATTCTTCGGTTGTGGTCTCGTTCGCGGCCTACCTCCTGTCCTCAGTTGACTCTGATGGCTGCGAGAGCCATCGGATCGGCCGACACCAGCCAACGGGCTCACAGAACTGGCCACAATAGACCTTTGGATAGACGTCACCGACCACACTCGCCTGGCCGGAAGGCCGGGATCACCTCGTACGCCAGAGCCGACTTTGCATTGCTAAGATCCCGCCATGACTGCAGAGACTCAGCCCATCGCGGCGGTCACAGGCCCCTGGCGGGTCGTGGTGGTCGATGACGAACGCCGGACGCTCGAGTTGTTGCAGGACGTGGTGTCCCGTCACCCCGATTTCCAGGTCGTCGGCGTTGCACGCGACGGACGGACGGCGATCACAGCCTGTGCCGAGTTGTGCCCCGATCTGGTGCTGATGGACATCGTGATGCCGGGAAGCTCCGGCCTCGAGGCCATCCGTGCGATCACCGGCAAGGATCCACAGGTGAAGTGCCTGGCACTGACCGCCGTCACACGTCCCGACGTGCTGTTCGAGGCCTTGCAGGCCGGTGCGTGTGGCTATTTGCTGAAGGCAGCTCCTGCAGCCGAGTTGTATCACGCCATGCGGGGCACCCTCACCGGTGAGTCGGTGCACTTCATCTCGTCCGATGTGATCGGCCGTGCGGCCAGTCAGGCGGTATCAGATCCTGACTTGACCAGCCGCCTGACGATTTCCGTCGGCTCGCCAGTCGAGCTGACTGCACGAGAACTCGATGTCGTCCGGCAGCTGGCCAACGGATGCAATAACAAGGAGATCGGCGACCGGCTCTTCCTGTCGGAGGCCACGGTGAAGAGCTATCTGGGCGCATTGTGTCGCAAGCTGGGGGTGCGCGACCGCATGCAGTTGCTCATCCGATGTCAGGAACTCGGACTGGTCTGGCCGAGCCTCAAGGGCTCGGACACCCCCGGTTCTGTACCAGCCAAAGGTATCCGGCTGTAAGGCAACCACACCCCCAGTGTCCATATGCCTGCCGACTGCCCGATCGACACATCACCGCCGGCAGCCTCGACTCGACTCCTGATGCTCCGCAGCCCAATCCGATTGCCCCGTATTCCCGCCGTCGGCCCCTCCGCCACCTCGTTGCTGAGTTCGAGCGCAATGCCGTCATCGTTCTGTCGGATGTCGAGCGTGCAGCGTCCTCCGGGCTGACCGTGCTTCAAGACGTTGGTCACACCTTCCTTCAGCACCTGCTGAAGAACACCCGAGCGCGTCTCCACCAGTGCTGGATCTTCTTCACCTCCATCAGTGTCCGATGCAGGTTCGACGATCATGAAGCCTGCCGCGCGCAGCGTTCCCACAGCCTCGGCGCGCAACGAGGCCAAGCTCGGCGCCGAACCGGGGGGATCGAACTCATCATGGTCATCACCGAGCGCTGGTGCCTTCTCGTCGTCGGACGTCAACACCTCCACCAATACGGACAGCTCATGCAGCGCTTTTAGCGCCGTGGTTCGTATCTCGGCCAGCGCCTCCGCCTGCTCAGTGGCGTCCGTCGAGCCTTCGACGCTGGAAACTCGCAGCGACACCCTCGTCAACTCGCTCGCCACTGAATCGTGAAGCCGCCGCGCGAGCGCCGCGCGTTCGCGTTCTCGTGCCTTCTGAGCATTCGCCGCAACTTCCGCCAGGCGTTGGTGTGACGCTTCCGACCTCAGCAACAGGAACCGCACCAAGAATCCGACGCCCGCCGCCAAGAGAATCCCAGTGGCGACCCCCCAGTACTCTTGCCGCGGATTGACCGCCCACAACCACGCCAGCCAGCTGGCGGCTACGCCCGCGTGGACGACGACAAGGCGCGATCGGCAGAGAGCTGCCGTCTGAACTGTGCTGATCGACACCGCAAAGGAAGCGAACCCGGCGATGCTCGTGAGCAGGCTCATCCCGAGAGCAAGCTCACCTACGACCATCGAGAATCTTGGGCGATAGCCAGCCGTCGCAAGCGATAGCGCGATCAGTACCAGCTGGATCGCGTAAGCAGCATCATTTTCCGGAGTTGCCACGATGTCCGGCCAACGCAACCGTAGATCGTCCAGCGTCGAGAGTGCACAGAAGGTGGCCCACGGAGCAGCGATCCACAGGGGTAGTCGTGAAGCGGGAGCAGCCCGCATGAACACACCAACAGCCATGGCCCCTAGCGTGCCACTACTTCTTGCACAGGTTGGGGAAGATCTGGCACCACCAGGCATCGTCCCCAGTCAGCGGCGTTGCGGACACGCCGGCCAAGGCAAGGACCGCACACATTGCACTCACCAGTATCCCGCGCGACAAGTTGTCTCGCATCTCAACTCCCCCCTAATGTTTCTCAGCCGAACCGTAGGGCGCACAGGTCTGGGTTGACTATCTACTTTCGTAGGTATCTGCCCAGCGTGCCCCACTCCCGGGGCGCGAGGTCGTCGTCGAACCGACGGACCCGAAGGGCCGATTCAGATGGGCGGCCGGCGCAACACTCCGTACGACCATGGCAGCATTGGGCGCGATGACCGACCTGCCTGGCACTGCCGACTGCCCGTGTGGCGGCGGACGCTACGCCGATTGTTGCGCCCCGTTCCTGCGCCGCGAGACCTGGCCGCCCACCGCGGAGGCGTTGATGCGCTCGCGCTATGCCGCCTTCGCGGTGGCGGACGCCGAGTATCTGCTGCGCACCTGGCATCCGCGAACCCGTCCGGAATCCCTGGAGTTGGACGACCGACGGTGGGACGGGCTGGAGATCGTCGAACGCACCGACGGCGCCGAGGACGACCTGATGGGCATCGTCGGGTTCGTTGCGCGCTGGAGCGATCGCGGACGCCGCGGCACGCTGGTCGAACGGTCGGCTTTCGTCCGGCGCGGCGGCCGCTGGGTCTATCTGGCCGCCACTCCCGAGTCGGAGTAGCGGACGCCGTCCGCCCGGTTGGGCGTGACGTCACGCAGACCGCGGAAGGTCAGCCACAAGCCGAGGGCAAGCTCCCATATCGCGATCGGCAGCGCGCCGACCAACCCCCAGAGCGACACCTGATCGAACCAGCCGAGCAGCGTGCCGAGCGCGCTGACCACAAGCAGCGGCGCCCCGATCAACCCGACCAGGGGAATCGCCCGCGGCACCAGCCGGGCACCGAACAGCAGACCGCCCAGCAGCAGCGCGTTGACCGCCGGGAGCAGGCCCGGACCGAGCAGGAATGCCCAGTCGTGCACGGCCACCAGGGCACCGGCCGCGACTTCCGAACGGCCGACGGTGAGCACCGCCAGCATGCCGACCACTCCGAGCACGATCACCGCCGCCTCCACGGTGCGCGAGGCGACGAAACCGAGCGCCAGCGCCGCGCGGTGACGTCGGAGCACCGGGTAGAGCGCGACCGCCGTGCCGACGCAGGCCACCGCGAGCACGATCTCCAACACCGCCGCCCAGCGCACGGCGTCCGGATCGGCGCCCGTAGTGCCGTCGAGGTAGGGCTGTTTGAGTGCCAGCGCGGGCATCGAGGTGACAAAGGTCAGCAGATAGAACACCCCCGCGGACAAGGTCAGTCGTCGATCAGCGGTCATCGCTCAACCTCCAGGTGTACGGCGTACACTCAGGCTAGGTGTACGGTGTACACATGTCAATGTCACAGCCCGATCGGGTTCGGTTGGACCGAGCTCGGGTGCTGACCGCGGCGGTCGCATTGGCCGACGACGAGGGCCTCGACGGCGTCAGCATGCGCACCCTGGCCGCCGGTCTCGCGGTCGTCCCGATGGCGCTGTACAAACATGTCGCCAACAAGCAGGCATTGCTGGCCGGAATGATCGACACGATCGTCACCGGATACCCGAGACCGGAACCCCACCTCGACTGGCGCGACGCGGTGCGATTCCGCGTCCTGGCGGCCAGGGACGCTCTGGTCGCCCACCCCTGGCTGCGCGCGGCGATCGAAACCAGCGGTCAGCGGACGCCGGCCGTGCTCGCCCACATGGACGCCGTCGCCGGCGACCTGCTGGCCGGTGGCCTCTCCGCCGACCTCGCCCACCACGCGATGCACGCCCTCGGACACCGAATCTGGGGATTCAGCCCCGAGGCGTTCGACGACAGCGCGACGGCGTCCACACCGGAAGAGTCCCTGGCCACCGAACAGCTGATCCGAGACCGCTTCCCGCACATCGTCGCGATCACCCTCGACTCACTGGAGCGGACCGGTGGCGCCGGCTGCGACAGCCAGTACGAGTTCGAGTTCACCCTCGACCTGCTGCTCGACGCCTTCGAACGGCTACACGACTCCGGCTGGTCGTCCGGAAGGCACCTGAGACAATAAAAAGCACCTGCGCGAGGCCGCCACTGTTCGAAGGACACTCAACATCTGTTGCGACCACGCTGCCGTCAGGCGCGCTTGACCGTCTCCAACCCTCCGGAGACCGTGCGCGCGCCGATCGGGTTGTCGGGCCGGGCGATCTCGCCGTGCAGCGCGCGGAGCTTCGCGAGTTGCGCTTCCGACAAGGTGACCGGGGTGCTGAGCACAATCCAGGGAACGCTCTCGGTGCAGGGCGGCGTTGTCAGGCTGCCCTCGTAGCTGTAGTAGGCGCTGGAAGCGGGCATGATCGCGGCCAGATCGAGCGTGGCCGGCACGTTCTTTCCCGCGGTGGCGGCGTCGATGAACGCTTGCATGGCCGTGGTCGGGGCACCGTTCTCACCGAAGAGCGCGACGACCAGGTGACGTCCGGCGGCGTCCCCGTACACGAAATGGAACTCCGCAGCGGCGTGCTTGCCGGCAATGGTGTGTTCGGACGGCGTATGGAAATGCATCTGCTGCAACGAATAGTCGCTCCCGCCGTGCGACAGCGTGGCAGGCGGACTTGCCGGGAAGAACTGTCCGGAGTGCCCGGTGTCCTCGGCATGTCCCTCGGCGGCCGCTTGGGTGACGGTGATGGCGGTCTCTTCCGTGGACGCCGGAACGGTCGCGGGCAGATCGATCGGAGATTGCATGGCGCCGACTCCGCATGCCTGGTATGCCGAGGAGAGCTTGCCCCAGTTGACCGGGCCGTCGATGCCCTCGTACGTCCAGTGCGCCGGCGGGGCCGACGACGCGGAAGTATTCGCCGACGACGCGGGTGTGCTCGCGGGCGAGGCGGGCGTGCTCGCGGTGGGCGGCGCCGAGACGCACCCGGTGAGAGCGATCAAGGAAGCGGCTGCGACGGGCATCAAGAAGCGGTAACGAACGGACATGCGCGGTTCTCTCTCGGGGCGGCCGATCGGCCGGGACTCGTCCTGACGTTACGCCCCATCGCCGTCCGACATCCGGAGGATCTCGCAGGAAATCCGCAGACTTTTCGCGAACAGGATCGGTGGGGTTCTCGTCGGACCACCTCTCCCCACCAGGTCGCCGAGCTTTCGGCTCCCGGACGACCGTCACCTGATATTTCCTAGCGTTGGCAAGGTGCCGCTTTGCCCGCCTGCTACGTTGTGCCGGGGCGGCAAGGACTAGTCCGGGGCACGCCGCCTCTTGCTGATGCCGACGCTGCGAACCCGGCCTCCGCCCGACCCATCCCCTCCCGGACAGGACAGGACTGGATCGATGGCTGATCCGACCGCCACCGCGCGCCGCCGTCCGGCGGCGTCCCATAAACCCACATTCCACCACTGGTCGCGCCGCATCGGCGCAGTCCTGCTCGCCGGCGTCCTCGGTATCGGTCTGACGATGTCTGCCTCGCCGGCGCAGGCGGCCGGTCCGGGATTCTGCAGCGACGGCTCGCAGCCTTACGTTCCGGTGAAGGAGGCGCGCGCCTGGCAGGCCGGACACGCCGTGACCGGGAAGACGGTGTGGCAAGGCACCGATCCGGGGGCCTTCACCGGCAGCTACATCGGCTTCGTCGCGGACGCGCTGGGCAAGGGCAAAGACCTGCTCCTGTTCCGATTGAGCAACTCGATCATCGACGGAACCAACGGAATGAGGGGCGCCGGCATCTGGGCCGGCATGTCCGGCTCGCCGGTGTACGACGGCGACGGACGCCTGATCGGCGCGGTCGCCTACCGACTCACCACCGAGAACCTGCCGATCGCGGGTGTCACCCCCGCCGAATACATGAAGGCGATCGGCACCACGGCAGTCACCTCCGCCCGCACTGTGCAGCTGAGCAGGTCCGGTCTGAAGGTCTCGGACGTCGGCAGCCGCGTCGCCGGAACCCAGCTGACGGGCAGCACCCTGAGCCAGGTCGCAACCGTCAACGTCGCCGGTCCGGCCGGCGCCAAGGAGAATGCCTTCACCAACCGGACCCTGGCCCGGACACCGCGGTCCGCCGGCGCCGCGACGCTGCTCCGCAGCGGCACCTTCGCGGCGGCGCCCCGGCAGCTCGCGACGTCCAAGCCGCTGGTCGCCGGCGGCAACGTCATGGTCGGGCTCGCCAGCGGCGACCTGCCGCTCGGCTCGATCGGTACCGTCACGGCCATCTGCGGCCGCACGGTCTGGGCGTTCGGGCATCCGATGACCCAAGAGGGCAAGGTGTCGATGCTGCTTTCGAACGCCTCGGTCGCGCTGGTGGTTCCCGACGGCGCCGGAGCAACCGGCTCGTACAAGCAGGTCTCGGAGATCTTTGCCCCGGTCGGCATGGTCACCGAGGATCGTCGGGTCGGCGTCCGGGGCACGGTCGGCGCCGTCTCCGGTTTCCCGCTCACCGTCGACATCCAGAACCCCAAGGGCAAGCAGATCGACAGCTATGCCGTCCAGATCGCCTATCCGGACGCCGCGGCCACCGCGGTCGCCACGATGGTCGGGCAGGCGGCCCTGGAGCAGCTCGACCAAGTGGGCTCCGGCAGCGGCCAGGTCACCTGGACGATCCGGTATAAGCGCGCGAACGGCAAGAAGGACAAGCTGACCAATTCACAGGTGATCGCCAGTCGCTATTACTTCCCCGACGAGATCGGCACACCGCCCGCGGACGACGTCTGGGCGATCACCGACCAGACCTTCGAAGACGCCACCATCACCGGCGTGGATGTCACTCTCAAGCTGGTCTCGGCGGACGCCATCGGCTACCGGGTGTCGAAGGTGCAGAAGTTCAGCGACGGCAAGTGGGCCACCTTTGCCGGCAGCACGCTCAAGACCGATACCGACTACACGCTGCGGCCGCTTTTCCGGGTGGTCCGCAACCACAAGCCCGCCGGAACTCGCGCCGGCACGAAGTTCACCATCACGTTGCCGAAATCCGCCGGCACCCGCGGCTCGGTGAAGGTGTCGGCCGCGGGAGACTCCGGCTCCTGCGTGACCGACGAGTTCGGCGAGATCTCCTGCGAGGACTGGGAGGACCCCAGTGCCTCGGCCAGCAGCTTCGATGACCTGATCGCGATGCTCGACGCGCAACGGCCCCACAACATCGTCAGCGGCAAACTGACCTATCGGATCGGAAAGACCACCAAGACCAAGTCGTTCCGGTGGACCGGTCCGGGCGTGATGACCGGGGGCACGACGGCAAACTTCACGATCAAGAAGTAGTCCCGACACGACGGGGTCGTCGGCATTTCTGCACGCACACCGTCGGCCCGTTCCCCCGTTGCTGAGTCCGAAAGACCCCATTCCAAGACTCATGTACACGGTGTACACTCGGGTCAGCGCCGGGGAGGGATCCGATGAGCACCGTTCAGTACGAGACCCTGCGCGATGCCCGCGCCCACATGACCGACATCACCAACCGGGCCGCCAGCGGCCGACCCGTGGCCTATGCCCGCGATCACCACGTCATCGCCGCGGTCGATGCCGACCGTCTGCGGGACGCCTTGGCCGCGCTGCACCCCGCCCGTGCGGAGGTGTTCACCGAGGGCCGGGCCGTCGGAATCGCGATCTCCGAACTCGGGCTGGCGGTAGAAGGCGACACCTTCGAGGACGCCGTCGCCGAGATGACGATCGCCCTGCGCGACTATGCAGACGATTGGGCCGACCACCTCCGGCTGGCCGGCAACCACGCCAAGCACTGGGGCGTGGTGCAGATCATCGCCTATTCGTCCGACGAACAACTGGCCGAGTGGGTTAAGGGCGCCTGACAGCATGCCTAGATTTCCCGCCGCCAGCCGCTCGGATCACCGGTCGTTCTGCCGGATCGAGGAATGGTCGGAGGTTCAGCGGGGCACGGGAGGCGGGGTCCGGCATCACCTCACCTTCGAGCTGAACCTGCCGGACGGCCGTATCCTGCGCACCCACATTTCCCGGCCTCCGCCAGCGAGGAAGACCTACGGCGCCGGCCTCTGGAACACCATTCTGCGCAGTCAGTTGGATGTCTCCGAGGAAGAGTTCTGGGACTGCGTGCAACGCAAGGTGAAGCCGAATCGTGGAATCCCTCAGCTGCCGGCCAGAACGATACCCGCCGGCGTGGTGACGCTGCTGATCAACCTGGGCGTGCCGGAGGCGACCATTCTCGCAATGAGTCGCGAGGAAGCGATCGCGACGCTGAACGAGTTGCTGTCGAAGCCAGCTCCCTAGAGCAACGACCCCGAATCACACGGATGTAGTTATCCCCTGCTGTGGACTGGCCTGTGGATAAGTTCGAGCCTCAGCATCGCGGAGGCTGCTGGGAGATCCCGGCATTCGCCGGGATGACGGCGGAACGCTTGCCGGGATGACGGCGGAACGCTTGCCGGGATGACGGGGGACGGCCGGGGCGACGAGCGGTCGGGTTGGGATCTCGACAGGCTCGACCAGGCAGGCGGCTCAGTTCTCCAGGGGGCGGTTGGTGGCCAGCATGTGGCGCATCCGAGCCTGGTTCGGCGGCAGCACCACCAGTTCCAGGGCGACCTCGATCTCGCGACGGAGCAGTTCGGCCTCGGTGACCGGCTCGTCGCCGGTCAGCATGGCCGCGAGGGCGCCGACGATGCGCCGGTCGGTGGGTGAGGCATCCGACCAGGAGGCGTCCAGGGGTTCGAGGCGGGGGCTGTGCAACGCGTACGTCTTCGGCTCCGGACGCTGGGGACGTCCGACGAGTTCCAGCGCGGACGCCTTGGCCCGCTCCAGCACCCGTGCTCCGTTCATCACGATCTCGTCGGACGGCAGCAGCAACCCCTCGGCCTGCGCGTGGAACGCGGAGGAACTGATCGCCGACGAGGACGCCAGGGCGAACGCGCACGCTGCGGAGTCCGGTACACCCCGTAGTGACGACCGGATCAACGTCCGGGTGACGCCACCCCAGGCCGGGATAAGGCCCACCTTGCGCTCCGGGAAACCGGCGTACAGCTCGGCCCCGGCCACCACATGGTGCGCGGCCAGCATCAGTTCACAACCGCCGCCCAGCGCCAGCCCACGGGCAGCCGCCACCACCGGGAAGGACGCCGCCCGCAGCCGAGCGAACGAGTGCTGCCCGAGTTCGGTGAAGCGTCGCAACTCGTCCGGATCGCTGCGGTCCGCCAGGGACGCGAACACGTTCAGGTTCGCGCCGGCCGAGAAGGCTCGCGGATGATCGGTGCCGATCACCAGCGCCGCGAACGCACCCTGCTCGCCCAGCTCCAGCGCGCGAGCGATCATCTCGAACACGCCCGGCTCACAGACGTTCATCTTGGTCCGCAGGGTCAGGCAGGCAACGCCGTCGCCGAGGTCGACCAGGGCCGCCGACGCGTTCTCGGCCAGCACTCCGGACGCCTGCGCCACCGTCAGCGGACCGGCCGGCAGTTCCACCACGGCACCGTCGGCGGCCAGCACGGTTCCCGGCCCCGGCCGGAATCCGCCCGCCTCAGCCGCCTGCCGCAACAGGGTGGGCACCGTTCGTCCCTCGGCCTCGAACCGCTCGACCAGCCAATCCAGCCCGACCGTGTCGGCGAGTTCGAACGGACCGGCCTGCCAGGCGTAACCCAGCTTCATCGCGTCGTCGATCAGCCCGACATGATCGGCGATCGCGGGCGTGGTGACGCAGCAGTAGTCGAGGAACTCGCGCAGCACCGTCCAGGCGTAGCGTCCGGCCGGCGAGTCGGTCTCGCAGACCGCCCGCAGACCGCGCGCCTGCAACGCCGGGTCGGACGCCGTCCGCCGCGGCCGGTACTCGAACGTCGCGGGGTCGATCACCTCGTCGAGGGGACCCTCGGGCGTCTTGCGGCGCCGGGTGAAGCCGCCGGCCGCGCGGCGTCCGACCAGACCGCGCTCCAGCAGCCCCGGGAACACGGCATTGGTGGTGATGTCGTAACGGGAATAGCCGTCGTCGGCTGGCAGCAGCCGCAGGAAACTGGTCCAGATCGACGGCACCAGGTTGATCCCGACCAGGTCGAACAACCCGAACACACCGGTGCGCGGCGTCCCGAATGCCCTGGTCATCACGGCATCGGCGGTCTCGACGTCGACGTCGCAGGCGAGGGCCTCGGCAGAGGCCACGGCCATCCAGAAATTGCCGATCCGGTTGGCCAGGAAGCCTGGGGTGTCCCGGCAGCGCAGCACCGTCTTGCCGAGCTTATGATCGCCGGCGGCGACCAGCCGTTCGGTGACTTCGGCGTTTGTCGACGGCCCGGCCACCACCTCCAGCAGGGGCATCTGCCGGGGCGGGTTGAAGAAGTGGGTGATCGCGAAGTGCGCGACGAATCCGGCGTCCCGCCCCTCGACCAGGCTGGCCAACGGAATCGTCGAGGTGTTCGAGGTGACCATGGTGTCCGGGCCGCGGTGCGCATCGATGGTTGCGTACAGACTGCGTTTGACCGCGAGATCTTCGAAAACAGCCTCGATCACCCAGTCGGCCTCTGCGTAGGCGGCCACGTCGTCGAGCACGTTGCCGGGCGTCACCCGCTCGGCGAACACCGGCAGCATGAAGCCTCCATCCTTCACCTGCCGGGCGATAGCGTCCCGTGCCAGTCTCGACCGGTCCTCGTTCTCGCCCTCGGGGACGACGTCGAGCAGCCGGACCTTCACCCTCGCGTTCGCCAGCTGCGCCGCGATCCCGGACCCCATCGCCCCAGCGCCGACCACCACCGCCTGCCGCACGTCCGTCGCACTCATGGACACCTCCTCGGGCCTGTTCTCGATCGTAGTGCGGCGGCGCCTTTCCGCGGCGACCCTTAGCCTGGCTGCACCACCGGTTGCGCACCCGCGGCAGTCCGCCGAGATGGTTGACTCGTCCCCATGAAGGTCAACCTGGTGCTCGGGGCCGGCGGAGCACGCGGTTTCGCACACGTCGGCGTCATTCAAGAACTTCATGCCCGCGGTCACGACGTGGTCGGGGTGGCCGGGACGTCGATGGGCGCCCTGGTCGGTGGAGTGCTGGCCGCCGGCGGCCTCGACGGCTTCACCGACTGGGTCCGGACGCTGACCCGCGGCGACATCGTCCGGCTCACCGATTTCACTTTCGGCGCTCCCGGCCTGATCCGGCTGCAACGGGTGATGCGCGAACTGCACCGGTTCATCGGCAACGTCCGGATCGAGGAGCTGCCGATTCCCTACACCGCGGTCGCCACCGACATCGACGCCGAACGCGAGGTCTGGTTCCGCAAGGGGCCCTTGGTGGCCGCGATCCGGGCCTCGATCGCCATTCCGGCGGTGTTCACCCCGGTTCGGATCGGCGATCGGCTGCTGGTCGATGGCGGGCTGCTGAACCCGCTGCCGCTGGCGCCGACCATGGACATGCCGGGCGAGGTGAACGTCGGGGTGTCCCTGTTCGGCAAGCGCTCCGGCCTGCACGTCCAGCTGCCCAGCAAGGAGTCGTCGGACGCCGCCCGCGCCGACAACGCCATGATCGCCGCGGACGCCGGGCAACCGTCGTGGACGGCCCGGCTAGGCCAATCGGTGGCCGAGTCGTGGCCGGCCCGCAACCTGGGCAAGCTGCTCGCGGCGCAGCCGCCGGCGGCGAAGGACTTCGAGGACTGGCCCACCGACGTGAACCTGGTCGACCTGTTGGGCCGCACTCTGGACGTCATGCAGGGCCGCATCGAGATCGCCCGTACCGTGCTGAACGTCCCCGACGTGCTGGTCTGGGTGCCGATGGACTCGTGCGCGATCCTCGACTTCCATCGCGCCGAAGAGATGATCGAACTGGGCCGTCGGCGGGCCGTGAAAGAGTTCGACCGGATGGGCCTGTGACACCGGCCTGATCGGCGAACGCCAAGGCGCTGTGAACGACAACGGCTCTGTGAACGAAAGGGAACGCCCGATGGATGAGGTGCGGTTGATCGCCTCCGACATGGACCACACGCTGCTCGACGAGCAGGGCGAACTGCCGCCCGGAATGGACGACTACCTGGACCGGTTGACCGCCGCCGGCATCACCTTCGTCGCGGCCAGCGGGCGTCCGCTCAATCGGCTCCAGCAGATGTTCCCGTCCCGCGCCGGCATCGCCTACATCGGCAACAACGGCGGCACGGTCAGCTACGGCGACACCGTCCTGTTCCAGAGCCTGCTCAGCCCGGACAGCTACCGGGCGATGGCGGAGCTCACCCTGCGGGTGACGCCCGGCGTGCCGGTCGCCTGCGCCCCGGAGGCCGCCTACGTGCTGGCTGCCGATGCCGAACACGAGGCGTACCTGGGCAGGTTCAATCCACGGATCGTGTACATCGATAATTTCGACGAATTGGACGCCGACGTCGACAAATTCAGCGTCTACCTGCCGCAGGGCGACAGCATTCGCTATTTCGAGGACGTCTTCCACCCGGCTTACGCAGCCGAGTTCTCGGTGACCACGGGCAGCCCGGTCTGGGTGGACCTGATGAATCCGGGTGTCCACAAGGGGCACGGGCTGCGGGTGCTGGCCGACCATCTGGGGCTGGGCCGGCATCAGCTGATGGCCTTCGGCGACGCCCACAACGATCTGGAGATGCTCGACGAGGCCGAGCACAGCTACGCGGTGCGCAACGCACACGAGACGGTGCGGCAGCGGGCCCGGTTCATCGCAGAGTCGAACGCCGACCACGGTGTGCTGCAGGTGATCCGGCAGTTGCTGGACGCCCGCGACGGCGTTCTTTCCGAGTCGGTCGAAACTGTCGGCGGCATCGGCAAGGATGGAATCCGACCGACACAGGAGGTAGTCCAGTGAGCACTGACCATGGCAAGAAGCCGTACGTCCTCGACATCGAGGCCACCACCGTCGTCAACGACAACTTCCGCACCACGCTGTGGACCGGCGAGCATCTGCAGCTCACCGTGATGTCGATTCCGGTCGGCGGCGACATCGGCCTCGAAGTGCACCCGAAGAACGACCAGTTCCTGCGGCTCGAACAGGGCCGGGGATTGGTGCAGATGGGTCCCGCCGAAGACGACCTCAGCTTCCGTGCCGAGGTCGAGGACGACTGGGCGATCCTGGTGCCGGCCGGCACCTGGCACAACGTGACCAACATCGGCGACGAGCCGATGAAGCTCTACGCGCTGTACGGTCCGCCCGATCATCTGCCCGGCACCGTGCACCCAACCCAGGCCGACGCCGAGGCCGACCCGAACGAAGACTGAGATCGAGCCGGGGTTGGGTCAGCACCCGGCCGGTCGCGATTCCAACGGTGCATCGGGCTCGGCGGGCAGGTCCGGCGTCCGGACGCCGCGGCGCAACCCCCAGCCGAGGACGGCCGCGGACCCGCCGGCCAACCCGAGCAGCAGGCCGACCGGTCCGAGGGCGGCGAGCAGCCACGGTGCGACCAGTGCGCCGGCCATCGCGGCCGCGACGACCGCCGAATCCGCCACGCCGAGAGCGACCGCGGTGTAGTCGGCGGGCGCCCCGAGTTGCATCATCCGGGTCGTCCGGCACTCGACCATGGTCAGCCCGGAGCCCAGCAGCGCCATCGGGACGGCGGCTGCCACCCACCCGGAACTGAGGGTCACCACCGCCAGCGGCAGCACCACCACCAGCTGCGCGGCCAGGCCGGGCGACAGGCGTCCGACCGCACGGGCCAGCAGCGGCGCGGTCAGCGACGCCAACCCCTGCGCCGCGGTCAGCCAGCCGAACGCGGCGACGCCGGCGTCCCAACGCGTCTCGGCGATCGCCAGCAGCGCGACCCCCAGGGCACCGATCACCACGTTGACCGCCATCACAGTGACGATCGCGCGGCGCACCACCGGCACCGCCAGCACCTCGTGCAGGCCGTCCCGAAGTCGCGGCCGTCGCACCGACGGCGGCCGTTCGGTCACCCGGCGCGGCAGCACGACCGCGGCGGCCACGATCAGCGGCACGCTCGCGGCCACCGACCAGCTCGGTGTCGCCGCCAGCAGCAAGCCGCCGAGCGCGGGACCCACCACGAACGCGCTGATCTCCCAGGTGACCAGGGCATTCGTGTCCTCTTCCGGACGCGTCGAGACCTGCGGCAACAGCGCGGCCAGACTCGGAAACGCCGGCACGCCGACCGCGACGCTCAGGGTCGCGGCCGCCAGCGCCGGCCACGGCAACCCCTGAAGAAGCAGCACCGCGACGGCCACCACCAGCACCACCCGTGCCGAGACCGAGAGCCGGACCGCGCGGAGTCGTCCGATCCGGTCGCCGAGCCCGCCGAGAAGGGCCGACAGCAGCACACACGGGGCGAACCTGGCGGCTCCGGCCAGCCCGACCAGCGCCGAATCGTCGGCGATCCGCCAGATCGCGGCGAGCAGGGCCGGCCAGGGCAACGCGACGGCGATCGCGGCCAAGGCATGGGCGGCCACCAGCCGGCGCGGGTCCACGGATGCGTCGATGCAAGTCATGGCCGTCCTCTCGATCGAGAGGAGGAGTCGACCGACGGCCAGGTGATGCGGCCTGTGTTCCGGTCAGCGGGACGCGCTCACCGGCTCACCACCATGCGCCGACCGTCACGGCCAGGGATTGGCGACGCAACCGCGCAGATCGCCGCTCTGCTCCATCGTCACCGGGGCCTTCTTGCCCTTGCCGGGGCAGGAAGCGGCCTTCTCGCCGAGCAGCTGGCCGACCGCATGGTTGATCAGGTAGGCGCGGTAGCCGGCGGTGTTCCCGGCATAGCCGGCGGCCGTCGACTTCCAGCGTTCGGCGTTGATCACCACGGTGTCGCCGTCGGTGCAGGCGTCGGCCGCGCCGTCGTCCGAACCGCACAGGGTGGCGGCGGTCTTCGCGCTGGCCAGATACAGGTTGACGGTGGCCTTCGAGCGGGCCACCAGGGCGAACCGGACGTCGCCGGCGCCGGTCCAGCTGCGCGGGTCGTTGAGCACGCCCGAGATCGTCGTCGCGACACTGTCGGCCTTGAGCGCGGCGCTGGTCTCCACGGCCACCGCATACCGGTACAGCTTCCCCTGGGAGCCGGCGGCGGACGCCGTGACGCTGGCCCAGTTGAAGGCTCCGGACGACTTCATCGTGCTGCGCGGCGAGCTGGACGCCGTGCCGGTCGGGCTGGCCGAGCCGGACGTAGTGGGGGTCGTGCTGGAACTGGGGCTGGGCGACGGACTCGTGAACCGCGTCCCGGTGGGTGCGGGGACCGGCATGGTCGGCGTCCCGGCCCGTTCGACCGGTGCCGACAGCGCCTGGACGCCGGCCACGATGCCCACCAGCGCGGCCACCGCCACCACGATCAGACCGAGTCGTCCCCAGTGTGGTCCTCGCCGCCTGACTTCCGGTCCGCTCACCGGTTCACCCTAATGGACTGCGTCCGGACGTCTGGGTTGCGACCCTCAGCCAACGCCAGGTCACCGAGTCCGCCGGCGCGGGATGGCCAGCCCGGCGAGGCCGGCCAGCAGACCGCCGACGGTCGCGATCCAGGCGGCGTCCTGCGCGGAATGGCCGTCCGTCACCTGGCCGGCCAGCGCCGCACCGGCGGCGACCCCGATCACACCGACCGTGCTGAGCGTAGTCATCACGGTGGAGAGCCGGTCGGGCGGGGAAATCCGTTCCGCGTAGGCATAGCCGGTGACCAGCGTCGGGCCGACCGCGAGACCGATCAGCAGGCAGGCGACCGCCATGGTGGGCGCGTCCCAGGCCACGATCAGCAGCGGGGACAGCACCGCGCAGCCGAACCCGAACATCGTGATCCGGGACGCCATCGACAACCGCGCCGGCAGCCGGTTGCTGAGCAGACCCATGGTCGCGCTGCCGACCGCCATCGCCCCGTAGACGGCACCGGCCACCGCCGCCTCACCACGCATCGTGAAGAACGCCGCGATGCTGGTCTGCGAGCCGCCGAACAACACGCCCACGCCGCCTAAGGCGACCGCCAGCGGAACCAGCACCCGGAAGTCGACCCGGTCAGCGGATTCGGCGTGCCGGTGGCGTCCGTGATGGGCCGGCGGCAACGCCGAGGCGTGCAGCGCGAAACCGACCTGGCCGATCCAGGCCAGCACCAGGGCGGTCAGCAACGGTGCCGGGGCCGCCACCGCGGCCAGGGTGGTGGCCAGCACCGGGCCGACCACGAAGCCCACCTCGTCGATCGCACCCTCCCAGGCCATCGCGGACGCCGTGAACGGCACCCGGTCGTGTCTGGACGCCGCCAGCTGCGACCAGCGGGCCCGTGCCATCGCACCCAGCTGGGGGTTAGCGAAGCCGATCACGGCGGCCAGCGCGAGCACGACGGCGAGCGGGACGTCCGGCGAGCACCAGAGCAGGAACCCGCCGATCGCCGCGGTCTGCACGACGGTCGCCGCGATGCCGACCACCCGATGCCCCCACTGGTCGGACAGATGCCCGACCAGCATGGCGCCCGCCGCACCGCCCAGGCTGAGCGCAGCAGCAGCCAGACCGGCCAGCCCGAACGATCCCAGCCGGTGATGCGCATGGAGCAGCAGGGCCAGCGGCAGCACCGAGATCGGCAGCCGCCCGAGAAAGCCCAGCACGGCGAACGACCAGCCCATGCTGCGCAACAGCACCCGGTAGGGCAGATGGTGCGGCATGAGATTCCCTTGAAGGCGGACAGACGAACGGCGAGGCGGGGAAAGCTCCCCGCCTCGCCGTGGTGCTGGGTGTCAGGCGGCGACGACGTCCACGTTGATGTGGGCGACCACGCCGCTGGTCAGCTTCAGACCGACGGTGTGCGAACCGACGGATTTGATCGGCTTGGCGATCTCGACGGCACGCTTGTCGACGGCCGGGCCGCCGGCCTTCTTCACCGCGAGCACGATGTCGGCCGGGGTGACGGCGCCGAACAGCTTGCCGTTCTCTCCGGCGTTGGCCGGCAGCGAGACAGCGAGCTCTTCGAGCTGGGTGCGGATCTGGACGGCGTGCTCGACGTTGCGGATCTCGCGGGCGTCACGGGCCCGCTTGATGCCCTCGATCTGCTTCTCGGCGCCCTTGCTCCACTTGATCGCGAAACCGCGGGGCAGCAGGTAGTTGCGGCCGTAGCCGTCCTTGACCTCGACGATCTCACCGGGGATGCCGAGGTGATCGACGGCAGCGGTCAGAATGAGCTTCATGCTGGCGTTCCTCCTTCTCAGCGGGCGGTCGAGGCGTACGGCAGCAGGGCCAGCTCACGCGCGTTCTTGACGGCGATCGCAACCTTGCGCTGCTCTTGGACGGAAAGGCCGGTCACCCGGCGAGCGCGGATCTTGCCCCGCTCGGAGATGAACTTCCGCAGAGTCGCGGTGTCCTTGTAGTCGATGTGGCCGATGCGCACGGACTTGGCCGGCGCGATCTTCTTCTTGTTCACAGGCTTGCGCTGCGATGGGGCCATTGTGGTGCTCCCTTTCAGTGAGCCCGGCCGAGGCCGGAATGACGTGGATGAATGGGGACGAGCCGCCGATCAGACGATCGATCAGGCTGGGCCGATCAGAAGGGGGGCTCGTCGCTCTGGGCCTGCGCCCAGGGATCGTTGCCGGCCGAACGGCTGTTGTTGCCACCGCCGCCGCCGGACGACCACGAGTCGGAACCGCCCGAGTTGCCGCCACCCGAGTGGCCGCCGCCGGAATAGCCGCCGCCACCGGAGTAGTTGCCGCCTCCTCCGCCGGTGTTGCGGGTGACCTTCGCCGAGGCGTACCGCAGCGACGGGCCGACCTCGTCGACGTCGACCTCGAACACGGTGCGCCGCTCGCCCTCACGGGTCTCGTAGGAACGCGACTTCAGCCGGCCCTGGACGACGACCCGCATGCCCTTGGTGAGCGATTCGGCGACGTTCTCGGCCGCCTGCCGCCACACCGAGCAGTTCAGGAACATCGCGTCGCCGTCGCGCCACTCGCTGGTCTGACGGTCGAACGTCCGCGGGGTGGAGGCAACCGTGAAGTTGGCCACCGCCGCACCCGACGGGGTGAAGCGCAACTCGGGATCGGCCGTCAGGTTCCCGACGAGGGTGATTTGGGTTTCGCCTGCCATGAGTGTGTCTTTCGATCGAGGTACTGGTCACTCAGAGCCTGTCAGCTGGCACTGACAGAAATCTCTAGCGGGTGTCGGGCCGGATGACCTTGGTGCGCATGATCTGCTCGTTCAGGGTGAACTGGCGGTCCAGCTCCTTCACGTCGGCAGGCTCAGCGGTGATGTTGATGACGGCATAGATGCCTTCTGACTTCTTGCGGATGTCGTAGGCGAGCCGACGACGGCCCCAGATGTCCAGGTTGTCGACGGTGCCACCGGCCTTGGTCAGGCCCGCGAGCGGCTTCTCCAACAGGCCATTCACCTGACGATCGTCCACGTCGGGATCGATGATCACCATGACTTCGTATTGACGCATACGCGAACTCCACCTCCTCTGGTCTCGAGCGGCCATGAGCATCTCTCATGGCAGGAGGGCGTGTGCAAACGGTGCCGGAAGGCACCGAGGGTCAACTTTAGCTGTCGCCCCCGGCCGACGGCCAATCGAGCACCCGGACACCGCGGGGTCCCGCGAGACGCCGGCGGGCGTCCGGCCGATCCGCCCTACCCTGCTCGCCATCCGCTCCCCGCCACCTGGAAGTTTCGAGGACGCCATGCGCATCCGTGCCCTGATCGCCGCCTGCTGCGCCCTGATCATCCTGCTAGCCCCCGTCGCGGCGGCGCGGGGCGCCGGCAATCCGCCGCCACCGGCCAGCCTGGAGACGCCCGGCATCGACGCCCACCTGGGCTACAAGCCGCAGAAGACCTGCACACCCGCCGCGAAGCCCGGCACCACCGCCCTGCTCAAGGCCCTGATCAGAATGTGGGGCGGCAAGTCCTGGGGCATCTCGCGGTTCTGCAGCAGCGGCGGAACGTCCGAACACAAGGAGGGACGCGCCCTCGACTGGCACATGGACTCGCGCAAGGCCGGCGACCGCGCGAAGGTCGCCCAGGCGGTCAAGTGGATCACCGCCAACAACGGCGAGGTCGCCTACCGGCTCGGCATCATGTACATCATCTGGAACCAGAAGATCTGGTCGATCTACTACCAGGAGCTCGGCTGGCGGAAGATGGCCAGCCGCGGCTCGTGGACGGCCAACCACAAGGACCACGTGCACATCTCGCTGTCCTGGGACGGCGCCATGGCGCAAACCTCGTGGTGGACCGGCAAGGTGCTGCAGGTTCCCAAGCCCGGCCCCTGCGGGACCGACGCGAACGGCACCTGCCTGCCGATGGTCGCGCGCTCGGCGTCCGCCAGCTGGTCGAAGACCGAGGTCGGCCCGTTCCGGCCCTACCCGTCCGACATTCCGGCGATCGGCGGCAGCGCCCGGGTCGGCCTGACCCTGACCGCGGTCGCCGGAACCTGGACGCCGCCGGACGCGACGCTGTCCTACCAGTGGCTGCGGGGCGACAAGCCGATCCCGGACGCCACCGGCGAGCGCTACCAGGTCGACCCGGCCGACCTCGGCAAGCCGATCGCGGTCCGGGTCAGCGCCACCGTGGCCGGCACGACGGTGAGCAAGACCTCGGACAGCACCAACGACGCCGTCGCCGGGGTTCTGCCCACGCCGCGTCCGACGGTGACCGGCGAGCACGAGTTCGGCGCCACCCTGACCGGCGCTCCCGGGGCCGGCTTCCCCGAGGGCACCACGTTCGCCTATCGGTGGCAGCGCGACTCCAAGAACATCGCCAAGGCCACCGCGGCGCAGTACATGCTGACCAGCAAGGACGTCGGCCACGACATCCGGCTGCGGGTGCGGGCGACCAAGGCCGGCTACACCACCGACGACACCTACTCGGTGGCCCGCGAGGTCGAGCCCCGGCAGTTCACGGTCACGCCGAAGCCGACCATCACCGGCATTCTCCGGGTGGGCGGCGTGCTCCAGGCCGTCCCCGGCGAGTGGCAGCCGGCGGCCACCCTCAGCTACCGGTGGTATCGCTCCGGCAAGGGGATCAGCGGGCAGACCAAGTCCAGCTACCGGCTGACCAAGGCCGATCTGGGCAAGCAGATCCACGTCCGGGTGCTGGGGACGTTGCCGGGCCACCAACCCACCCGCACCTACTCGAAGTCGACGACGCCCGTGGCTGCGGCGATCTGACTCCCCCGGAGCAATCCGACTCCCCGGACGGTGGCAACACCCGGCAGCCGGATCAGGTCGAAGACCGCCGGAAGAGACCCGAAAACCACTTCCGGACCCGCATCGCGTCGCGGCGCGCGGCGTAGTCCCTGGTGATGGGGTGGCGCGTACCCAGCTCCTCCGCGGCGATTGCCGCTGCCTGGGTCAGGACCTGCTCGACCCGCGCACGGTCGCCGCGCTGCCATAGCGCGGCAGCGAGGTTCCGGGGGTACAGCAGGATCTCGGGGTGGTCCGACACCTGGGTGCTGTCGACTTCGGCCAGATTCTGCTCGAGCAGCCGGATGGTCTGGTCGAGATCTCCAGCCAAGTAGTAGGCGGTGGCCAGCATGCCGCGCACGGCGAGGGTCTGGGGGTTTCCGGCCCCGCGGACACGCTCGACGATGACGAGGTTCTGCTCGTACAGAGGAATGGCTTGAGCGATGTTCCCGGTCGACATGTGGAGCTCCGCAAGACTTCCTCGGTAGATGATGGTGTCGACATGGTGGGCACCGAGGATGCGTTCGCCGTCGGCCAGGTTCGGCTCGAGCAGGGTGGCGGCTCGGTCGAATTTCCCGGCCGCCAGATAGGCGTTGGCGAGGCTATTTCGGAACACCAGAACATCGATGTGGCGCGGCCCCTGAATACGTTGGATGTCGACCAGGCAACGCTCCAGAAGCAAGGTGGCCTGACCCAGATTCCCCACCGACTCATAGGCATCGGCAAGGTTCTTCCGATAGCGGAGGACGTCGGTGCTCTCAGGGTCGAGGACACGTTCGTGATCAGCCAGGTTCTGCTCAAGCATGGCGATGGCTCGGCCGACCTCTCCGACCGCGAAATAGGTGGCGGCGAGGTTGTTGCAGGCTCGCAGGGTGTCAGGGTGGTAGGGTCCGAGGACTCGCGCGTAGTCGGCCAGGTTCCGCTCGTCGATTCCGACGGCCTTGGCCGCGTCTCCGACCCCGGTGTAGCCGAGGGCGAGGTAGCCGCGCGATCGGAGGGTGTCGAGGTGATCGGTCCCCAGGACACGCTCGCGATCAGCCACATTCTGCTTGAGCGTCTGGATGGCTCGAGTGGGGTCCCCGGCTGAGAAGTAGCCGGTGGCGAGGGCGCAGTGGTGCTGGAGGGTATCGGCGTGGTCAGCCCCGAGGATGCGGCTGCTGTCGGCCAGGTTCCGCTCGAACATGGGGACGGCCCGGCCGTGGTCTCCGATCGACACGTAGGCGTAGGCGAGGTTCCCACGGGCTCGGAGGGTGCCGGGGTGGTCGGGCCCGAGGACGCGCTCGGAATCGATCAGGTTCCGCTCGAGCCTGGGGATGGCCTGCACCACGGGCCTCCTGGCCAATTGACAGGCGTAGGCATGGTTGTTGCGGGCGCCGAGCGTGTCCGGGTGGTCGGGCCCGAGGATTCGTTCGCAGTCGGCGACGTTCTGCTCGAACAAGAGGATCGCCCGCTCGAGGAGTCCAGCCGACTGGCAATCGAGCGCGGCCTGGTTGCGGGTCTCGATCATTTCGGGAGTGGGTTGCGGGGCTGTGTTCCCGGACGGTGACGATGGCATGGGTGAGACCTCCAGATGATTCTTGAGACTTGCTGGGGTCGTTACGGGATGAGGAGTACCCAGGTGGTCAGCGGGCGAAGGAGGCACCCGCATCGCGGGTCCACACCCCGGCTCTTCAATGTGTTCTGGGTGAGCGTTGCCCGGATCCTAATGGTCGTCGGGTTCACGGTTGGACCGACGTTCGGTGCTGGTGTGACGGATGTGCTGGCGTCGGAGGCTTAGGCTCGGGGGCATGATCGCGATGGGTGCACACGTCGACGCCACCGACCCGATCGCCGAGGCGAAGGCGCGCGGGGCACAGCTCAGCCAGTTCTTCCTCGGCGACCCGCAGGGCTGGAAGGGTCCGCGGGTGGACTATGCGGGTGGCGCGGCCGCGTTGAAGGCGGACGCCGAGGCCGCCGGCATCGCGCTCTACGTGCACGCTCCGTACGTGCTGAACGTGGCCAGCGTCAACAACCGGATCCGCATCCCGTCCCGGCAGCACTTGCAGAAGCAGCTCACCGCGGCCGCCGAGATCGGCGCCTCCGGGGTGATCGTGCACGGCGGCCACCTCACCGCCAAGGACGATCCCGAGGCCGGCTTCGTCAACTGGTTCAAGGCGGTCGACGGGCTCGACATCGCCGTCCCGCTGCTGATCGAGAACACCGCCGGCGGCACCAAGGCGATGGCCCGGCACCTGGAGAGCATCGACCGGCTGTGGAACGCCATCGGCGCCTCCGGCAACGCCGACCAGGTGGGCTTCTGCCTCGACACCTGCCACGCCCACGCCGGCGGCAACGAACTGCTCGGCCTGGTCGACCGGGTCCGCGCCATCACCGGGCGGATCGACCTGATTCACGCCAACGACTCCCGCGACGCCTTCGACTCCGGCGCCGACCGGCACGCCAACTGGGGTACCGGGCAGTGCGACCCCGACGGGGTCCGTGACGTGATCCGCTCGGCGGGCGCCCCGATCGTGGTCGAGACCCCCGGAGGCCCGGACGAGCATCGCGCCGATCTGGCCTGGCTGGCCGAGGGGCTCTGACCCGGCTCAGCCGGCAGCGCGTTCCTTGGTGGCCAAGTAGGCGACCACCGCACGGGTGACCTCGCGCCGCACCACCGGGTCGGCGGCCATCTCCGCCATCGAGCCGTGTACCAGCAGGTGCGCGATCCGGGCCGCCTCCTCGGCCTGGGCGCGGTCCAGGTGCGGCATCCGGCGTCCGAGCAGGTCGGCGATGCGCTCGTGCAGAGCTGCCTTCGCGGCGGTGACCGGCGCCAGTGCGGCGTCCGGCAACGCCGCGTGCGCGAACAACTCGGGGAAGGCGGGCCGCTCGACCGCGAAGCGCACCAGCGGATCGAGCACCCGCTCCGCCAACTCCGACAACGACACCCGGGTGGGATCGAGATCTGCCAGCGCGGCGTCCTGGGCCTGTTCCAACTCCGTCGCGAGCCGTTCGCCGAGAGCCGCCGCGATGGCCGCCTTGTCGGCATAGAACTGGTACAGCGAGCCGGGCGAGATGCCGGCCTCGGCGGCGATCGCGTTGGTGGTGGCACGGTCGTAGCCGACCCGCGCGAAGACTGCGGAAGCGGCGTCCAGGATCTGCGCCATCCGGGCCACCCCGCGCGCCGTCCGCGCCACCTCACGAGTCATGACCGGCATGCTAGATCAGCTCTTGTCTTTTGCGAGTATTCACTCGTATCGTGGTTTACGAGCAAACACTCGCAAACCAGAGGAGGCGTGATGAACCACGGCACACGATGGCTCGGTCCGCTCCAGGTGAGCCCGCTGGGCCTGGGCTGCATGGGGATGAGCACCGCCTACGGACGTCCGGACGAGGCGTCGTCGAAGGCGACACTGGAGCGGGCCCTGGAACGCGGCGTCACCCTGTTCGACACCGCCGACATGTACGGGCACGGCGCCAACGAAGAACTCCTCGGCCGGCACCTGAGCGGCGTCCGGGAGCAGATCGTGCTGGCCACCAAGACCGGCATTCTCAGCCTGCCCGGCCTCGGGCTGCCGATCGGCCTGGACGCCTCCCCGGCCCGGATCGCCCGCGCGGCGGACGCCTCGCTGCGCCGGCTGCGCACCGAGGTGATCGACCTCTACTACCTGCACCGGGTCGATCCGCGGGTGCCGATCGAGGAGAGCATCGGCGCGATGGCCGAGCTGGTCCGGGCCGGCAAGGTCCGCGCCCTCGGCGTCTCCGAGGTGACCGCCGACGAGCTGCGCCGCGCCCACGCCGTGCACCCGATCGCCGCGGCGCAGCTGGAGTGGTCGCTGTTCTCCCGCGATCCCGAGCACTCCGTCGTCCCCACCGCGCACGAACTCGGCATCGGCGTGGTCGCCTATTCGCCGCTGGGCCGCGGCATGCTCACCGGCTCACCCGCTGCCACCACCCGGCTCAGCCTGCTCGACTACCGGCGGCTGCTGCCCCGGTGGAACCGCAGCAACCTCGCTGAGAACCTCCGCCAGGCCGATCTCGTCCGCCAGATCGCGGACGAGGTTGGCGCCCGGCCCGCCCAGGTCGCGCTGGCCTGGCTGCTCGGCCACGACCCGGACGCCGTTCCGATCCCCGGTACCAAGCACCCCGGCTACCTGGACGAGAACCTGGCTGCGCTCGACCTCACCCTCACCGCCGAGCAGCGCGGACGGCTGGACCGGCTGCGGGCCGCCGGCGACCGCTACCGCTCGGGTCCGGGGGCACCATCGCGTCCGCAATCCGCCCAGCGGGCGGGCCAGCCGCAGACAGGCACACGCTCACGGCATTAGCCTGAGCCCGTGACTCGAAGCATCTACGTTGCGGCCCCCGAGGGCCAGACCGGAAAATCCGTCATCGCCCTTGGCCTGCTCGACACCCTGCTTCGCGAGGTGCAGTCGGTCGGCGTGTTCCGTCCGCTGGTGCCCGCCGGTGAGCGCGACGACATCCTGGAGATGTTGCTGGACCTGCCGGGCATCGACCTCTCCTACGAGGACGCCATTGGCATCACCTACGACGAGATGCGCACCGATCCGGAGAGCGCGCTGACCACCATCGTGGAGAAGTTCGGCCGGATCAGCCCTCGCTTCGACGCGATCGTGGTGCTCGGCTCCGACTACGCCGACGTGACCAGCCCCACCGAGCTGGCCTTCAACGCCGACATCGCGGCCAACCTGAACGCCGCCCTGCTGCTGGTGGTAAGCGGTTTCGGACGCGACGTCCGGGAGATCCGGGACGCCGCCGAGGCCACCCTCAGCGAGTTCACCGCGCACCACGTCCAGACCATCGGCGTGATCGCCAACCGGGTCGACCCGGCCATCCTGGACGAGACGTCCGCGGCGCTGCGCGGCCTGACCAACCTGGTCGTCGCCGCGTTGCCGGCCGAGCCGCTGCTGGTCGCACCCACCCTGCGCGCCCAGTTCGAGGCGGTCGACGCCAAGCAGGTGCTGGGCAACCCCGACCTGCTCGAGCGCGAGTCCCAGGACGTCCTGATCGCCGCGATGACGCTGCCGAACGTGCTCTCCCGGCTGGTCACCGAGGCGACCGTCCTGATGCCCGGCGACCGCTCCGGCGACCTGCTGCCGGGCTTGATCCTGGCGCATCATTCCGGCTCGTTCCCGCAGTTGACCGGGGTGATCCTGACCGGCGGCTACCCGATCCCCGAGAACGTGGTGAAGCTGTTCGACGGCATGCACCTCGACCTGCCGATCGGGATGACCGACCAGGGCACCTACACCACAGCCCGCGACGTCTTCCAGACCCGCGGCCATTTCACCTCGTCGCCGCGCAAGGTGGAGACGGCCCGGCGGATCTTCGCCGAACAGGTCGATTCCGCGGAGCTGATCAAGGCCCTCGAGGTGCCCGCCTCGGACGTGATCACCCCGCTGATGTTCGGCTACCAGCTCAACGAGCTGGCCCGCCGCGACCGGCGACGGATCGTGATGCCGGAGTCGTCCGACGACCGCATCCTGGAGTCGGCCGCCATCCTGATGCAGCGCGGCGTCGCCGACCTGACCCTGCTCGGCGACCCGGTGGAGATCAAGACCCGTGCCTCGGCGATGGGCTGGGTGCTCGACGGCGTCGACATCGTCAACCCGAACGACGCCGAGCTGGTCGAGCGGTTCGCGGCAGAGTACGCCACACTGCGCGCCCACAAGGGCGTCACCGTCGAGCAGGCCCGCGAGAAGATGAAGGACCTGTCCTACTTCGGCACCATGATGGTGCACCTGGGCATGGCCGACGGCATGGTGTCGGGGGCCGTCAACACCACCGCCAACACCATTCGTCCGTCGCTGGAGTTCATCAAGACCAAGCCGGGCGTGAAGGTGGTGTCCGGTTCGTTCCTGATGTGCATGACCGACCGGGTGCACGTCTACGCCGACTGCGCGGTGAACCCCGACCCGACCGCCGAACAGCTGGCCGACATCGCGATCAGCTCGGCCGAGACCGCGGTGGCCTTCGGCATCGAGCCGCGGGTCGCGATGCTGTCCTACTCCACCGGCAGTTCCGGCTCCGGCGCCGACGTCGACAAAGTCCGGCAGGCGACGGAGATCGTGCGCGAACGGCGTCCGGACATCGCGCTGGAGGGCCCGATCCAGTTCGACGCGGCCGTCGACCCGGACGTGGCGAAGACCAAGCTGCCGAACTCGCCGGTCGCCGGCAAGGCGACGGTGTTCATCTTCCCCGACCTGAACACCGGCAACAACACCTACAAGGCCGTGCAGCGCTCCTCCGGAGCGGTCGCGATCGGCCCGATCCTGCAGGGCCTGAAGAAGGCGGTCAACGACCTTTCCCGCGGGGCGCTGGTCGAGGACATCGTGAACACCGTGGTGATCACCGCCATCCAGGCCCAGGCCGAAGCCAACTGACGACCCGACCGCACGAACCCCTAGGAGCCTTCTATGAGCACGCCCATTCTGCTGCTGAACGCCGGATCGTCCTCGATCAAGTACCAGGTGATCGACGCCGACGACGAGAGCGTGCTGGCCTCGGGCCTGGTCCAGCGGATCGGAGACGAGACCGGCACCATCGATCACACCGTCGGCGGTGAGACCTTCCATCAGGAGCGCGGCTTCCCCGATCACGGACGGGCGCTGACGGTGATGGTGCAGCTGTTCGAAGAGCACGGGCCGCAGCTGTCGGACGTGGTCGCGGTCGGTCATCGAACGGTGCACGGCGGGGCCGCGTTCCGCGAGACCACCCTGGTCACCGACGAGATGCTGGACGCGCTGCGCGAGCTGTCGCCGCTGGCGCCGCTGCACAACCCGCCGGCCATCGCCGGCATCGACGCCGCCCGCAAGGCGCTGCCGGACGTGCCGCACGTCGCGATCTTCGACACCGCGTTCTTCTCCACCTTGCCCGCCGAGGCCTACACCTACGCGCTGGCCCGCGACGTCGCCGCCGAGCACGGCATCCGCCGCTATGGCTTCCACGGCACCTCGCACAGCTACGTGTCGAAGAAGGTCGCCGAGGTGCTCGGCCGTCCGTATGAGGAGCTGAACCAGATCGTCTGCCACCTCGGCAACGGCGCCTCGATCTCGGCGATCCGCGGCGGCGTCGCGGTGGACACCTCGATGGGCCTGACCCCGCTGGAGGGCCTGGTGATGGGCACCCGCAGCGGTGACGTCGACCCCGGGCTGCACGCCTTCCTGGCCCGCCAGGTCGGGATGAGCATCGACGACATCGACACCCTGCTGAACAAGAAGTCCGGCATGCTCGGGCTCTGCGGAGTCACCGACTTCCGCGACATCAACGACCTGATCGCCGAGGGCAACGAGGACGCGAAGCTGGCCTTCGACGTCTACGTGCACCGGCTGCTGCACTACATCGGCGCCTACCTGGCCGTGCTGGGCAGCGTCGACGCGATCACCTTCACCGCCGGTGTCGGCGAGAACAACCCGGGGCTGCGCAAGGCGATCATCGACCGTTTGGCCGGGTTCGGCTTCAGCCTGGACGACGACGCGAACGCCGTCCGCTCGAAGGAGCCGCGGGTGGTCTCCACCCCCGACTCGAAGGTGACCATCCTGGTGGTTCCGACCAACGAAGAGCTGGCCATGGCCCGCGAGACCAAGGCGACCGTCGGCGCCTGAGCCCGAATCCCGACCTCCGCCCCGGACGTCCGCGTCCGGGGCGGAGGTCCGTCCGGTGCGAGGAGGCGGTTCTTTCCGGTCCGCTCCGCCACGAGCGCGCAGGTGTCGTCCGGGCTCTCAACCGCCGTGAAACAGCGACCGATTTGGGGGACGTCCCGCCTCGCCAGCCTCAGACCGGTGCTGAATCGGTCGCTGATTGACGAGCCCACACCGGGCTGAAGGGCGACATCCCGCGAGATCGTCTTCGATGCCGGCCTTGATCTCACGCCAGCCCGGCGCCGGATCGGCCGGTTCGGTGGTCAGCTCGAGCCACGCGCGCAGATTCGCGCTGCGGTCGTCTGCCCTCGGACCGCGGTGGTCGGACATGTGCCTACGTCCATCAGGTGGCGACCCTGGCAATCTCCGTCCGGATGCCGAGGTGATCGGTGCCCGGCACGTCGAAGGTGTCGAACCCGGTGGCGGTCAGCCCTGGGGTCAGCAGCACATGGTCGATGGCGATCACCGGCGGGAATCGCCGATCGGCCGGCCAGGTGCGGACGAAGCCGGCGCCGGCCAGGTCCGCGGCACTGCGGTAGCCATCTGCGTACAGCCCCTGCATGGTGAGGTGGTCGTCCACCGCGTTGAAGTCGCCGGCGATGATCATCTGCATCGCCTTCTGATGGTCCGCCAGCCAGGCCCGCAGCCGTCCCGCCTCGTCAACCCACAGTCCTTGTCTGCAGTACGGGTTGCACGGATGGACACCCACCACCCGCACCGGACCGAGTTGCGGCGTCCGGACGACGGCCGACCACTGCTGGAAGCTGCTCTTCGGCAGCGGCTCGGAGGTAGCGATCGGGTGCCGGGAGAAGATCACCACATCGGCGTTCATGCGGTCGCTGGTGGCCGCGTCGACCGGCGCGCGGTAGGGGAACTCGGCACGGAAACTCGCCGGCAGCGACGACGCCCAGGTGACATATGCCTCGACGAGGACCACCACATCAGCACCATGGGCGGCGCGGGCCACGGCCTCCGGCTTGGCCGTCCGCGCCACGTTCAGGCTGACGATGGTGAGCGGCTTGGTGGCGGCTCGTCCCGAGTCGGCGACGAAGGCGGGCGCGTGCCAGACCATGGTCGCGGCCAGCCCGGCGATGCTGAGCAGGCTCAGCGCGGCTAGCGAGGGACGCCCCGGCGTCCGGTGCCGCAGCGCACGTAGCGTCGCTACTCCGAGCAGAAGGGTCGCCGGCACCCAGAACAGCAGCCCGTAGGGAATGAAGGACGCCGCCTTGGCCAGTCGTTCCGACCCCGGCGGCAGAACGCGCAGCCCGGTGGCGACGAGTGCCGGCAACGCCGCCATCAGGCCGGGGACGACCAACCAGCCCTGCCCGCGAATCCGGCGCGGCGTGGGCGACACGGCTGGCGGGGGTGTCACGGTCACGGGTCAAGGGTGCCGGATGCAATCAAGCGCCGCACCCCACGCACCGGTCTAGAGCAGTCCGAACGCCGAGCCGTCCCGCGCGCTCAGCTGCCGGATCGCGGCCAGCCCGCGTCCGTTCAGCATCGCGGCGTCGCAGATGATGTGCAGCACCCGCCCGACGGCGCGGGCGGGCAATCGCGGCTCGCGTCCGATCGCCAGGGCGATGTCGGAGGTGTGCACGACGAGTTCGACCATGCGCGTCTCCAGATAGTCCGAGTACCGCATCGTGCCTAGCAGGGTGGTGATCACCGGGTCGCCGTCGAGGCCCGCGATGGCGGCGCGCAGGCGTCCGATCATGGTTTCGACGACCTCGGCCGGCTCGTCGCCCAGATCGTGCCCGGCGGCGACACCGCGCTCGGCCACCGCCTCGTGAATCGACCGGTCCACCAGGTATCCGGCGGCCAGATACTCCGCGGCCGACCGCAACTCGACCATGGCGGCGGGTTTGTTCAGGTAGTCCAGAGCCGTCAGAACGGCCCGCGCGGTGTGCCCGACCAGAGAGCGGACGTCCCACACGCCGAGCGCCGGACGATCCCAGGCGTCGTGCGGAACCTCACTCACCAGGGCGACGAACGCCTCGGCAGCCTTCAGCATGTCTTCGGCGGTATCCATGTCTGACCCTACTGCCCCGGGCTCTGCGACACGCAGGCAGTCGACGCAACTCCTCGCGCCCGGCCGATAACGTTTCGCCATGGCAACGGCACTGGTCACCGGCGGAACCTCGGGCATCGGGGCCGCCTTCGCCCGCGAATTGGCCGGACGCGGACACGACCTCGTCCTGGTCGCCAGGGACGCCGAGCGGCTGGCCTCCCGCGCCGCCGAGCAGAGCGAACGCTATGGCGTCCGCGCCGACATGCTGCCCGCCGACCTGTCGGTCCGCGCCGACGTGCTGCCCGCCGACCTGTCGGTCCGCGCCGACGTCCTGGCCGTCGCGGACCGGCTCGCCGACGACGAGCGTCCGATCGAGATCCTGGTCAACAACGCCGGGTACGGGTTGCACATGAAACTGCTGGACGACGACCTGGCCACCACGAGCGGGCCATCGACGTGATGTGCCTGGCCGTGCTGGTCCTCGGCGGCGGCGCCGGGGCGGGCGATGAAGGCGCGGGGAAACGGCCTGATCGTCAACGTCGCCTCACTGCCGCCTACATCAGCCAGGGCCCCTACTCGCCGATCAAGGCCTGGGCACTCGCCTACTCCGAGGGCCTGGCCAACGAGTTGCACGGCACCGGCGTCGGGGTCACCGCGGTCAACCCGGGCTGGGTGCGCACCGAGTTCCATCAGCGGGCCGGAATCCGGACTTCGTCGATCCCCTACTTCGTCTGGGTGGAACCCGACAGAGTCGCCAGGGAGGCTTTGGCGGATGCCAACAAGAAACGGGTCGTCTCAGTACCCACAAAGCGTTGGAAGCTACAGAAACTCCTAGCCAGGCACGCGCCTCGTTCCAGAGTCCGATGGGCCTCACGTATGTTGAGCAGGAGCCGTCAGTGAGCCCGGTCTTTCAGGGGCTCGGCTGCGACGAATGCATAATCCGATGATCCGATCCGGCGGAAGGGACGTGGTGGCCGACGACAACACCAACCGGTACTCGTCCGCCTCCGGAGCGGCCGGCCGCTTCATGGCGCAGCAGCTGGTGATGAAGCCCTACATCTGGTCCACGGTGCACGTCCATGAGCACGGGCGCCGCAACCTGGACACCCTCAAACCGCCGTTCATCGCGGTGGCGAACCACTCCAGCCATCTGGACGCGCCGCTGGTGATGGGCTCACTGCCCCGCCGGCTGAGCCGCAACCTGGCCGCCGGCGCCGCCGCCGACTACTTCTTCGACAAGTGGTACACCGCCGCCGCGACCCGACTGTTCTTCAACGCCTTCCCGGTCGACCGCAAAGGTCTGCGCAACCGGAAGGGAATGGCCGGCGTGCTGCTCGGCGAGGGCGTCCCGCTGCTGCTGTTCCCCGAGGGCACCCGGTCGCGCACCGGCGCGATGAAGAACTTCACCCCGGGCCATGCGGCGCTGTCGATCAGCCGCAACGTCCCGGTGCTGCCGATCGCCCTGGTCGGCGCGTTCGCCGCGATGCCGTACGGGGCGACCCGGCCGCCGTCCGGGCGTCCGCATGTGCACGTGGTGTTCGGGCGTCCGCTGAAGGCGGCGCCGGGCGAGATCGCCCACCAGTTCGCCGAACGCATCTATCGCTACGTGGTCGAACTGCACGATTCGACCGCCCGTGCCTACGGCATGCCCACCCAGGCCGACTTCCATCGCGCCGTCGCCCTGCGCAAGGCGGCCACCGAGCAGGCCCGGCTGGCTCAGGCCGAGGCCGCCAAGAACGCCGAACCGCCGACCGACAGCTAGTAACACTCGCGCCAACCGTTGATCGAGCTTGTCGAGATCCCTGTGAGTGGTCTCGACGAGCTCGACCAACGGTGCGGTCAGGACGCCCGACCGGGTACGGCGTCGACGTCGTCCAGCCGCTGACGGGACATGAAGCGGAACCGGTCGCCGCGGAACCTCGACTCGGTCCACTCCACCAGGTTGCCTGCGGCGTCCCACCCGGTGCGCCGGACCAGCAGCATCGGCAGGCCGGTGTCCGCCCTGAGCAGGTCGGCAGTGACCGGGTCGGCCAGCACGGTCTCGACGATGTCCTCGGCGGTGGCGACGACCGCGCCGTACTCTTCGCGCAGCGTCCGGTACAGCGAACCGTGCTCGGCCAACTGCTCGGCGAGCTTCGGCATCGGACGCGGCAGGTACGCGACCTCGTGCGCGATCGGCTCGTCGAAGGCCGTCCGCAGCCGCTCCACGCGCTGCACCCGCGCTCCGGGCTCGACCCCCAGTCGACCGGCCAGTTCGGCGTCCGCGGTCACCTCGGAGATGTCCAGCACCACGCTGCCGGGGCGCCAGCCGTCCATCGCCAGATCCTGCGAGAACGAGCTGAGCGGACGCACCCGCATCATCTTCGGCTGGGCGACAAAGGTGCCGCTGCCCTGGGTGCGGACGAGTCTGCCGTCCACCACCAGTTCGGCGATCGCCTGCCGCACCGTCGTCCGCGAGGTGCCGAAGTCGGACGCCAATTCGCGCTCTGTGGGCACCGCGGAGCCCGGCGGCAGGTCGGCGATCAACGCCAGGATCTGCTCCTTGATCAGGTAGTACTTCGGAACCTTCACAACCGCCCCTCTCCGGGTGTGGACTGCCCATGGACCCCCCAGACTATTGGACTAGACCAAATCGCCGCGAGGGCTTGACCCGGCAGATTGGTCTATGCCAATCTTCCTTATTGGTCTACACCAATCCGTCGACGAGTCCCGCCGCTCAGCCACACGAGGAGACAGATGAGCACCACCACCGCCGGAACCCCGGCCAAGAAGTCCGGGGGCGGCTTCCCCGGATTCGCCCAACTCCAACGGCTCGGCAAGAGCCTGATGCTCCCCATCGCCCTGCTGCCGGCCGCCGGCATCCTGCTGCGGCTGGGCCAGCCCGACCTGCTCGGCCAGATCAAGACGCCGGTGATCGGCCCGTTCTTCGAGGCGATGAGCGCCGCCGGTGGCGCCATCTTCGCCAACCTGCCGCTGTTGTTCGCCGTCGGTGTCGCGATCGGCTTCGCCAAGAAGGCGGACGGCTCGACCGCGCTGTCGGCGGTGGCCGGCTACCTGGTGATCGACGCCGTGTTCACGAACATGTCGCCGGTCGTGCTGGCCGGCGTCACCGACGCCAAGGGCGAGCAGGCGATGATCAACTACAGCGTCTTCGCCGGCATCATCGTCGGCCTGGTCACCGCCTGGCTGTTCGACAAGTACCACAACATCCAACTGCCCGCGTATCTGGGCTTCTTCGGCGGCCGCCGCTTCGTCCCGATCGTCGTCTCGCTGGCCAGCCTGATCCTGGGCTTCGGACTCAGCTACTTCTACCCGATCTTCGAGTCCGGCCTGACCGGCGTGGCCACCTTCATCGCGGGCTCCGGGGCGTTCGGCGCCTTCCTCTACGGCTTCGCGAACCGCATGCTGATCCCGATCGGCCTGCACCACATCTTGAACACCTACATCTGGTTCCTCTACGGCTCGTACACCACCCCCGCCGGCGACATGGTCACCGGTGAACTGACCCGGTTCGCCAACGGCGACATGAGCGCGGGCCTGCTTACCGCGGGCTTCTACCCGATCCTGATGTTCGGCCTGCCAGCCGCGGCGCTGGCGATGATCCACGTCGCGAAGCCGAAGCAGAAGAAGGTCGCCATCGGCATCCTGTCGGCCGCCGGCCTGACCGCCTTCCTCACCGGCGTCACCGAGCCGCTCGAGTTCGCCTTCATGTTCGTCGCCTTCCCGCTGTACATCATCCATGCGGTGCTCACCGGCCTGTCGCTGGCCGTCGCCTACCTGCTCGACGTTCACCTCGGCTTCTCGTTCTCGGCCGGTCTGATCGACCTGGTGCTCTACGGCACCGCGCCCGCCGCCCAGAACATTCCGCTGCTGATCGGCATGGGTGTCGCCTTCTTCGCGCTCTACTACTTCATGTTCCGGTTCGCGATCGTCAAGTGGAACATGCGTACCCCGGGTCGCGAGCCCGATGACGAGTTCGAGGCCGAGCAGGCCGCCAACCTGACCGACGAGAGCGGTGCCGCTGCCGGAGGCGGTGCCGGTGGTGCGGCGCTGGCCAAGGCCGAGCAGCTGATCGCCGCCTTCGGTGGTCGAGCGAACCTGATCAACACCGACGCCTGCATCACTCGCCTCCGGATGGAGGTCGCCGACAAGGCCAAGGTCGACCAGGCCCGGCTGAAGGCGCTCGGTGCCGCCGGCGTGATCGAGGTCGGCGATAACGTCCAGGCCATCTTCGGCACCCAGGCCGAGGCGTTGAAGAACGACATCCTCAACGCGCTGGCCGCCAACCCCTCCGGCCCGGCCGTCGCGGTGGACGTCGCCGCTCCGGTCGCCGTCGAGGCTGCCCCGGTCGCCGCGGCCACGGTCGCTCCGACCACCATCCTGGCTCCGGTGCCGGGTCGTCCGGTCGCCCTGAAGGACGTCCCGGACGCCACCTTCGCCCAGGGCATCGTCGGCTACGGCCTGGCCATCGACCCGCCGCGCGGCGTGGTCGAGGCGGTCGCCCCGATCGCCGGCACGGTGCTCACGCTGTGGCCGCACGCCTACGTGATCGTCTCGCCCGAGGGCGTCGGCGTCCTGGTCCACCTCGGCCTGGACACCGTCCAGCTCAACGGCCAGGGCTTCACCGCCCACGTCGCCCAGGGCGATGTCGTCGAGGCCGGACAGTCGATGATCACCTTCGATGTCCCGGCCGTCGAAGCCACCGGCCGCAACCCGATCATCCCGGTCGTGGTGATGGACTCCAAGCAGGGTGACATCGCCTTCACCGACGCCGTCATCGGCGCCGAGGTCAACGCCCTCGACGCCATCATCGCCACCCGCTGAACCACCCCACGACAAGGAGAGAGACAACCAATCATGGAGATCGTGATCCGCCCGGACGCCACCACCGCCGGCAAACTCGGCGCCGAGGCCATCGTCGCCCTGCTGCAGCGCAAGCCGGAGGCCGTGCTCGGCCTGGCCACCGGGTCGTCCCCGCTGGCCATCTACGACGAGCTGGCCGCCCGGCACGACGCCGGCGAGGTCTCGTTCGCACAGGCCCGTGGGTTCACCCTGGACGAGTACGTCGGCCTGCCGGCCGAGCATCCGGAGACCTACCACAACGTGATCCGCCGGGATTTCGTGAACCGGGTCGACTTCGCCCCGGACGCCGTGCACGGCCCGGACGGCCTGGCCGACGACATTCCCGCGTTCTGCGCCTCGTACGAGGCGGCGATCGCCGCCGCTGGAGGGGTCGACCTGCAGATCCTCGGGATCGGCACCGACGGACACATCGGGTTCAACGAGCCCGGCTCGTCGCTGGCTTCTCGAACCCGGATCAAGACGCTGACCAAGCAGACCCGAGTGGACAACGCCCGGTTCTTCGGTGGCGACATCGACCAGGTGCCGACGCACTGCATCACCCAGGGGCTGGGCACCATCATGTCGGCCCGGCACATCGTGTTGGTGGCCAGCGGCACGGCCAAGGCCGAAGCCGTCCATCACCTGGCCGAGGGCTCGGTCAGCGCGCTCTGGCCGGCGACCATCCTGCAGCACCACCCGCACGTCACGGTGCTGCTGGACGAGGCGGCGGCGAGCAGGCTGCAATTGGGCTCGTACTACCGCGAGACCTACGCCGCCAAACCGGCCTGGCAAGGCCTGTGAGACTCGATCGAACAGAAAGGTCGGGCAGATGCTGATCACCGCTGAGCGTATCGTCACCGGCACGGGGATCCTCGCCCCGGGCTGGCTGAAGGTTTCCGGCACCGTGGTCACCGCCCTCGACGTGGGGGTGCCTGCGGGCACCCCCACGCACGCGCTGGGCGCCGTCACCGTGATTCCCGGATTCGTCGACATGCACACCCATGGCGGCGGCTCCGGAGCCTTCCCGGAGGCGACCGCGAAGAGCTCGCTGGCCAGCCGCGATCTGCACCGTCGCCACGGCACCACCTCGATGATCGCCTCGTTGGTGGCGGCGCATCCGGACGAGCTGCTGCGGCAGACCTCGGTGCTGGCCGAGCAGGTCCAGGACGGGCTGCTGGCCGGCATCCATCTGGAGGGGCCGTGGCTGTCGGCGCAGCGCTGCGGGGCGCACGAGCCGAGCGCGCTGCGCGACCCGGACCGGGCGGAGATCGACCGGGTCTTCGCCGCCGGCAAGGGCACCATCCGGATGGTCACCATCGCCCCCGAGCTGCACCGCGCGGTGCCCGCCATCCGGCAGATCACCGACTCCGGCGCGGTCGCCGCGATCGGCCACACCAACGCCTCCTATGCCGAGACCCGGGCCGGCGTCGAGGCGGGGGCGCGGGCGGCCACCCACCTGTTCAACGCGATGCGTCCGCTGCATCACCGCGAGCCGGGGCCGATCACCGCGCTGCTCGAGGACCCCCGGGTCACCGTCGAGTTGATCAACGACGGCGTCCACCTGCACCCGGCGCTGTATCGCAACGTGACCAACTGGGTCGGCCCCGACCGGGTGGCGCTGATCACCGACGCGATGGCGGCGGCCGGCATGTCCGACGGCGCCTACACCCTCGGCGCCCTGGATGTCGACGTCACCGACGGTGTCGCCCGGGTGGCTGGCACCAACACCATCGCCGGCAGCACCGCCACCATGGACCTGGTCTTCCGCAACGCCGTCCTGGGCTCCGGGCTGGAACGGGACGCCGCACTGCAGTTGGCCGTGAAGCAGGCGAGCGTCAACCCGGCCCGGGCGATGGGACTGGACGCCGGCGACCTGGTCGTCGGCGGCCCGGCCGATCTGGTCGTCCTGGGCGACGACCTGCGGGTGGACGCCGTGCTGCACCGCGGCATCTGGGTGGACATGGACTGAAGGAAGCGGTGACAGCCGGACACCAGCTGCCAATCGGATCCTGGTACTTACGTTTGCCGATACTAACGTCGACACCGAGCATTGAAACTGAGAAAGGGAGACGATCATGGCCACCACCACGAAGGCACACGACCCGATCACCCCGGGCGAGATCCTGCTGACCGAGTTCCTGGAGCCGCTGGGCATCACCCAGTACCGCCTCGCCCAGGCCACCGGACTCCCCCAGACCCGGATCAGCGAGATCGTTCGCGGCAAGCGCTCCATCACCACCGACACCGCGCTGCGGCTCTCGAAGGCCCTCGGGGTCGACGACCGCTTCTGGATCAACATCCAGACCGACTACGACCTTGAAGTCGAGCGTGACCTGCACGGTGCCGAACTGGCCAAGGTGACCGTGCTGGTAGCGAGCTGAAAGTCGGCCTCCAGCTGCGGCAGCAACGCCACCATGGACCTGGTCTTCCGCAACGCCGTCCCGGGCTCCGGGCTGGACGGGGAGGCACCTGGGTGGGCGGCGTCCCGGTAGCACCCCGGAACGTCCCGGCTACACTCGCCGTCATGAAACGGCTCGTCGATCTACTGACTGGTGGATCGACACACCACCAGGCGCTCGTCACGGCACTCGGGTTCCTCTGCGGCCTGTTCACCACCCAGGCCCGCCCGATGGCCGGGCTGACGGTCGGCATTGCCGCGGCGGTCGTCGCGGCCGTCCTGTTCCCGCTCAAGAAGGCGCCCCGGCTGGCCTGGCTGATGACGGGCGCGGTGATCGGCGTGGCCGTGTCGTTCCTGCTCACGTTGTTCGGCAGCCTTGGTTCATGACCCCGACCCGTGACACCGTCCGGCTGATCGCCACCGACATGGACCGGACGCTGCTGAGCGGCGAGCCGCGCTCGATCAGCGTCCGCACCCGGAAAGCCCTGGACGCCGCGGCGGCCGCCGGCATCCGGGTACTGGCGGTGTCCGGACGACAGCCCTACTCGCAGGCCACCTTCGTGCAGGGCACGCCGCTGGCCGGCCTGGGCATCGGCTGCAACGGAGCGGTCGTCGCCAACCTCGGCACCGGCGAGATCCTGAGCGAGCAGCTCATCGAGCCGGACGCTCAAGCGGCACTGACCTACGGGCTGCAGACCGTGTTCCCGGACGTCAAGGTCGCCACCTTCCGCAACGGCGGCAACACCGTCCGGGCGCAGGCCGGCTACCTCGAGGCGGTCGCGGGCATGCAGGCACCCTGGCCGCCGGACCAGGCAACCGCACCGCTGGCGGAGGTGCTCGGCGTCGGCGCGGTCAAGCTGGTGGCCAAGGTGCCGCGCGTACCCGTCGAGGAGGTCTACGCCGCCGCCCTGGAGCTGGACGTCACGGGGTGCCACCCGACGATGTCGGGGGCGTCCTGGATCGAGGTGGCCCGCGCGGGCGTGACCAAGGCGTCCGCGCTGGCTGAGGTTGCCGCCGGGTTGGGCATCGACGCCACCGGTGTCGTCGCGGTCGGCGACAACGTCAACGACGTGGAGATGCTGCGCTGGGCCGGGTGCGGCGTCGCGGTCGCCAACGCCACCCCGGAGGCGCTGGCAGCCGCCGATCTGGTCACCGTCTCCAACGAGCAGGACGCCGTGGCGCGGCTGATCGAGGACATCCTGGCCGCGTAGCGGGCTGCTAGGTTCTGGCCATGCGGCACGAGATCACCCTGAAGGACGTCGCCGCACGCGCCGGGGTGTCCCGGACCACGGCGTCCAATGTGATGTCCGGCGGTGGCCGCTTCTCCGAGGACACCCGCGAGCGGGTGCATCGCGCGATGCGCGAGCTGGGCTACGTCTACAACCGCAGCGCCGCCTCGCTGCGCACCCAGCGGACCCGGACGGTGGGGGTGATGGTCACCCACATCGCCAGCCCGTTCCACGCCGAGTTGCTGGTGGGGCTGGAGGCGGCGCTGACCGCCGCCGGTTTCCTCTCGCTGGTGGCCACCACGGCCGACGATCCGGCCCGGCAGGACACCCTGGTCGCCGAGCTTCGCGAGCAACGCATCGCGGCCCTCGCCATCGTGCCGGCGACCGGCACGTCTCCCGGACTCCTGGAACAACTCGCCCAGGCCCGGCTTCCGCACGTGCTGATGACCCGCTACCTGCCCGGCGTCCCGGCCCCCTACGTCGGTCCCGACGATGTGCTCGGCGGGCGGCTGGCGGCCGAACATCTGCTCCAGCACGGCAGCCGGTCGTTCGCCTACGTCGGCGGCTCGGCCGGGATGGTGTCGCGGCACGACCGGCGCCGGGGCATCCAGCTCGGGCTGGCGGCCGGAGGCATGGACCCCGTGCAGCTGCAGGACATTCCGGGCAGCTCGACCGGCCCGGGCGGTCTGCTGATCGGCAAGCAGCTGCTGGCCGGCGGCCCGTTGCCCGACGCCATCGTCTGCCACAGCGACAGCGTGGCATTCGGCGTCTACCGCGCCCTGCGATCCAGCGGCCGAGCCCAGGGCATCCGCATCATCGGCTACGACAACGTCCACAACGCCGCACTCTGGGAACCGCCGCTGACCAGCGTCGCCACCAACCCGATCACCCTCGGCAGGGCCGCCGCCCAACTCATCCTGGAACAGATCGGCGACGACCCGGAGTCGGTTGCGGACGACTCCACCGGCAGCTTCCGGGTGTTGCCGGACGGCCTGTCCCGGGTCTTCGAACCCCAGCTGATGGTCAGGGAGTCGTGCGGCTGCGCCGCGACCTGGTGATCCTTGACTCCCCCTCGGCGGGCCTGACATCCTGACCCGTGGTGAATCGATCCCTCACGCCTCGACCGGGATCGGCCCAGCGGCGACGCAGGCCGAATGATGAATCGATCCATCACTGCTGTTCTTCACCGCGCGACAACGGTTGCCGCGCCCAGCGCAACCCCGAACTCGTCTTTCGACTCGATGAATAGAAGGAGTGATAACGATGGCCGACTTCAAGAAGGGCATTCAGACCTTCGGTAGATCGCTGCTGTTACCCATCGCCGTCCTCGCCCCGGTCGGCATGATCATGGGCATCGCGAACGCCCTCACCCAGAAGTACCTGACCGAGAAGGCCCCCTGGCTGGGCAACGACATCGTCCAAGAGGTGCTGACCAGCCTCGGCACCATCGCCCAGGTGGTGTTCGACAACATCCCGCTGCTCTTCGCCATGGGTGTGGCCTACGGCATGTGCAAGCGCGACAAGGGCATCGCGGTGTTCTCCTCCGTGGTCGGCTACCTGACCATGCAGATGGTGATGAACATCTACCTGATCGTCACCGGCTCGCTGGTCAAGGATCCCGATCTGATGCGCGCCGCCGGCCAGGGACTGGTGCTCGGCGTCCAGACCGTGCGCCTGGAGGCGGCCGGCGGCATCATCGCCGGACTGCTGGCGGCCTATTGCTGCGACAAATGGGGAGCCATCGAGCTGCCGCTGGCCTTCGCCTTCTTCGGCGGCAAGAAGTTCGTGGCCATCGCCACCTTCCTGCTGATGATTCCACTGGGGTTCGTGCTGCCGATCGTCTGGGGCCTGTTCACCAAGGTGCTGATCTTCATCTCGCCGATCTTCATGAACGACACCTTCGGCGTCGGCCTGTACTGGATGGCGCACCGACTATGCATTCCCTTCGGCCTGCATCACGTGCTGGCGTCGGTGGTGCGGTTCACCGAGGCCGGCGGCACCTACATGATCAACGGCCAGCCCTTCGTGGGCATCCTGCCGGCCGCCAACGAGGTGCTCTTCAACCAGGGCCCGGGCAGCCAGGCCTGGACCGACTACGGCCCCAAGCTGTTCGGCTACCTCGGCACCGGCCAGATGCTGACCACGCTGTTCCGCATTCCGGCGATCGGCCTGGCGATGTATCACACCGCGTTCAAGGAGAACAAGCAGATCGCCAAGGCGGCCATCCTGACGGTGGTGCTGACCGCGTTCCTGGGCAACATCACCGAACCGATCGAGTTCTCCTTCCTGTTCATCGCCCCGGGCCTGTTCATCCTGTACGCCGGCCTGTGCGGCCTGCTGGCCATACCGCTGCAGTTCCTGCACATCAGCATCGGCTACATTCGCGGCACCATCTTCGACTTCGGCATCTTCGGGCTGCTCTACGACGACACCAACTGGATCAACCTGGTGCTGCTCGGGCTGGTCAACTCGGTCGTCTTCTACTTCGTCTTCCGCTTCGTCATCACCAAATGGCAGCTCGAGACACTGGGCCGTGAGAAGGCGATGGGCGACCGGACGCTGCTGATGGAGAAGCGCTACGACGACATCGCCGAGCTGGTGATCATCGCGCTGGGCGGCAAGGAGAACATCAAGAACGTCGACAACTGCGTCTCGCGGTTGCGCGTCGACCTGGTGGACAACGACAAGGTGAACCAGGACCTGCTCAAGGACACCGGAACCAGCGGCATCTTCTTCCCGCAAGCGGGCCACATCCACGTCGTGTTCGGGCCGTACGTCGAGTTCGTCCGAAACGCCGTCGACACCCACATGAAGAAATAGGGAGACACCCGTGGCTCTGACAGATTCGAGCAGCAAGACCCTCGACGATCACGGCATCAGCCGGCTGCTGTCGCGGGAGGTCAAGCTCCAGACCTGGCTGGACGTCGAGGCGGCGCTCGCAGTGGCGCAGGCCGAGCACGGCGTCATCCCGCGCGAAGCCGCCGAGAACATCAAGGCCAACGCCAAGTACGAGAACTTGGATCTGGAACTGATGGACGAGATCTACCGCACGGTGGGCCACGGCTTCGTGCCCTTCGTCAAGGTGTTCGTCAAGGCCTGCGATCCCGAGGCCGGCAAGTACATCCACTTCGGCAGCACGACGCAGAACATCCAGCAGAGTTCGCAGAGCATCATCCTGAAGCAGGTGAACCGGAAGTTCCTGGAGCTCACCCGGCAGATCCTGCTCAATCTCGCCGATCTCGCCGAGGCGCAGGCCGACAGCGTGATGGCGGGCCGCACCCACGGCAAGCATGCGATCCCGATCACCTTCGGCTACAAGGTCGCCACCTGGATGTCGGAGATCCTGATGAGCGTGCAGCGGCTGGAGCAGCTGGAGCCGCGGGTGTTCACCGTCATGATGGGCGGCGCGGTGGGGGCGTTCAACTCCACCGGAGCGGTCGGTCTCGACGTGCAGCGACGGGTCGGCGAGCTTCTCGGCATGGACGTGATGCAGATTCCGTCGCGGGCGATCAACTCGCCGAAGGTGGAGTACATCAACGCCCTGGCGTTGCTGGCCAACAACTTCCACACGATCGCCGAGGAGGTCTTCCAGACGTCCATCGAAGAGTTCGGGGAAGTCTCCGAGGGCTTCAAGAAGGGCACCATCGGAAGCTCGACGATGCCGCACAAGATCAACCCCAAGCTGGCCAAGGGAATCATCGCCAACGCGCAGAAGCTGTACTCGCTGACCTCGGTCGGCTACTTCTCCAGCGCCCGTCCGTTCGAGGCCGACAGCACGTCCAACATGCTGTTCGACAGCATCCTGGACGAGGCCGTGGGCCTGATGCGCGAGGCGATCGTGCGCATGGTGGAACTCTCCGCGACCCTCCACGTGAACGCCGAGCGGCTGTACGCCAATGCCAATCTGAACCACGGCATCGACAACAGCGAATACATCATGATGAAGCTGGCCGAACGCCTCGGCAAGGATCAGGCCCACGAGCTGGTGTACGACTTGGCGATCGACGCCACCGTCAACCACCGCAAGTACTCCGACGTGCTGCTCGAGAACGAAGTGGTCAACTCCGCCTTCACCCGCGACGAGATCGCCGAACTGCTGAAGCCGGAGAACTACGTCGGCCTGTCCCCCCGCATCGCACGCGAAACCGCGCAGCTGGTGCGGGCCTCCTACGCCCCCAACGACTGACCACAACAACGCACCCGAAGGAAGTGACATTCAGATGGTTTTCGGATTCAAGAAGAAGCCGGCCCCGACCCTGTTGAGCGTGGCCGACGGCGACGTGATCGCCATGGACGCGGTGTCCGACCCGGTCTTCGCCAGCAAGACGATGGGCGACGGCTTCGCGGTTCGGCCCACGTCCGACGGGGTGGTGTCACCGTTCAACGGAGAGATCGTCAGCATCTTCCCGACCAAGCACGCGATCATCATGCACAGCGACGACGGCCTGGACGTGCTCATCCACATGGGCATCGACACCGTCGCGCTGAAGGGCGAGGGCTTCGACATCAAGGTCACCAAGGGCGACAAGGTCAGCGCCGGCCAGCCGCTGGCCGCGATGGATCTCGGCTACGTCGTCGAGCAGGGCAAGGAGACCACCATCATCGTGGTCATCACCAACCTGGACGGCAAGCGCCTGAAGCTGACCACCGGCAACGCCTCCGCCGGCACCCCGGTGCTCGAAGTCAAGTAGCCGCTGCCGCAACCAAACGGGGACGGTTCTTTCGGTCCACTCGTGGACCGAAAGAACCGTCCCTTTGGCCCATCTTAGGGTCGCGGAATCGCTGGAACTCCGAGTATGGGACGCGATGGCGGTTTCCCACTCTGGCCGCCCGGGTCTCACCCGCCAGAATCTTGCGGACGACGGTCGAGCGGTGAACGTCGAGCCGACGCCCCACTTGCTCCAGGGTGAGCATCCCCTCCTGGGCCGTCACCGTTCACGAGGACCCGTCAGTCTTACCGCCCGTCGTGACAGCCGCCGGGCACCGCCACCGAATTGCGCCGTTGACGACGATCGGATTCATCGGATGCAGATGTCCCTGACATGGGGGCCATGCCATTCCGCCACCATTCTCGAGGAGGATATCCTGCAACTGATCGACAAACTCGGACTGCGCCCTATCGTCCGGCGTAGAACCCGTCAACGTCGCATAACCGGCCACAGCGTCAGAGGTGCGGACCAGCTTCAGCACGACGAACTCCGCGCCTACACCGGTCCACTCATGCTCGGGTTCATCACGCAAGAGCCTTGGCGACCAAGGCTCCGCCAGCGGAGCACTTCGCAAGAACTGCTCCGCGAGCGATAGCGCCAACTCACGGACCGACGCCAAATGTCCCTCCCGTACTAATACTCCCGTCACCTCCGCCATTAACGTTGTGGCGGAAAGTGTAGAGATCCTTATAGGCGACCGTATCGCCGTTCCACACCTTCTTCATAGTGCCGTGAAAGATGTAGTCCTTCGCTTCGAGATGTGGAGCGTTCTTCGGCTGTGACACGTTGTTACGCCACCACTTCAAGCCGTGCTCCTTGACGAGGCCGACGATGATACCTCTTACACTCTTGGAAATTCGGAAGCCCCATGGAAGCGTGGCGTAAGTTGGAAAGCACTTGTAGTCCGTCTCCCAAGTACCCTCATTCGTTGTTCTCGCGAAAGTCTGATTGCAGTCTATTCTGATCATAGCCATCGGACTCACTTGTCCGTCGGCTGCCCCTGATTTCAAGTCTTTAATGACCTGCCGCCTTTGTGTCGCGGTGATCGGCTTCGACAGTGCGAGTTTCAAGGTGGTCGTGAAGCCGCCTGAACCACTCGTGATAACGATGTCGCTGCGGCTAACCTCCTCTGCTTTTGCTGTCGAAACCACTGGCCCTAGAAACAGAGCAAACCCGACAAGACAAATAGATGGCATCCTCCACCCCGTCATCGTCGGTGACAAGAGGGTTCCGTTGGTAGTAGGCGCGGCGGACGAGAAGTAACATACATCTTGCACGGAGTACTCCCGTGGTAGGTTGAGCTTTGCAGGCTACCCCTCGCCAAGTGGAACGTCAATAGCGATCGGAGGGTGTGCCCCCTTGAGAACGAAAAGGAATCTCCCCGCCGGTCGGGTCGCCTTCAACCTATCGCCACGATCGGTCATCCGACACGGCCGCGTGGGTCGCCCGTCCGTGGTCCGAGTAGGAGGGCTATCGCGCCTCCGCGAGCTCCTCGGCGGCAACACTACGCGGGTAGTAGTCGCGCAACGTCCGGATGCTCTTGAGCCAGGCCGGCGTCGATGGTGGCCAGCAGAACGCCATGGCGCCGGGCCGAGGCGGAGAGGTAGGCGTCCGTGACTTGGCGGTGGCCGCGCAGGTTCGGCAAGTCGGCATCGAGATACGAGGAGTCGTCCGGCAGGAACCGGCACCGCGAGTGTTGCCGGACGCCACTCAGAATGGCGTGAGCCGTGGCGCCGGACTCACCGGTGCGAAGCAGGAACCGGACGAGCGCGCCTTCCACCACCGGCGAGACCGCGAACTCCTCCACCCTCGCCAACCACTCGCTCGCGCGGTCATGGTGCTCGTGTTCGCGAATGGTGAGCGCGATCAGGACATTGGCGTCCAGCAGGTACGTCGTCATTCGTCATCGAGCACTTCGGCGACATCTGCGGACGTCACGGCACGACCCAGCGAGAGCACCGGCAGCCCGGTCCTCGAGTCCGTCTGCAACGTCACCGGATCGTCGAGTTGGGCCAACCCGCGCACGGTCAGGTCAGCGATCACCGACGACAGGGACTGCCCTCTTCGGGCAGCCAACTCCCGAGCGCGCCGGTGAACCGCCGACGGCAGGTCGACCGTGGTTCGCATGGTTGCATCATAGCTGCATCAGAGTCGATGTGGCAGCCCTCGACCTGCCGGTGTCGGGCAAGGCAGATGCGGCCTCGCTGACCGCGACGCTCACCCGCGCTTTACAGATTAGGTCCGGTATGGGACATTATCTGTTATGGCAGGTGAGTTCCTCACGATCAAGGAGGCAGCGAGCGCCCTCGGGGTATCAACTCGTCATGCCCGGCGACTTGCGGACGCCGGTTCACTCAGCCGGGTGGCGCGGGGGCTCATCGACCGCACCTCAGTCGACCGCTACATCCAGTCTCAGCGCCAGGGTCGCACCCGGACCTGGGCCGAGCACACCGCGTGGGGTGCCGTGGCACTCCTGTCCGGCCTCGACGCCGACTGGCTCGGTGTCGTGCAAGCCTCGCGACTCCGGTCGACGTTGCGCGTCATCACCGACGTCGATGACCTGCTGACCCGGATGCGGGACCGCGCCCGGGTCCGCACCTATGACGCCCACCGCGCGGCACTCCCGCGGCTACGCGACCAGATCGCCTCCACCAACCTGCGACTACTCGGAATCACCGACGCGGTCGACGAGAGTGTGGACGGCTACCTCGCCGCGACCGACCTCGATGACACCGCCCGCTCACTCGGGCTGCGGGCTGACGCAGGTGGGTCCGTGTTCCTGCGCACAACCGGCTTCGCCTTCGACCGCGTTCGTGACCTCGTCGCGACCACGCCGGCTGCGGCGTTGGACGCCGCGACCAGCACCGATCCTCGGCTGCGGGGCGTCGGCCGCCGGACACTCGCCGAGTTGCTGGAGGCGTACCGATGAACGTCGAACGCCCCACGATCGAGGGCGGCACGCAAGCCTTGCGGCGCACCGTCAACGCCCGCTTGGCGATCGTGCCCGGCACCACGGCGACAATCTCTGTGCCGCGCCCTTCGGCGCGCTGCCCGAGGACCACCGGACCCAGGCGCAGCTGACCCTCAACCTGCTCGCCGGCTCCTAGCCGGGATGGCGAGGACGCCGATCAGGCCAGGGCGGGCACCTCGCGGAGCCGGACGGTGCGGCGCCGGACGACGGCCATGATGCTGGCGCCGAGGGCGAGCACCGCCCAGCCCAGCAGGGTGAACACCGCGGCGGAGGTCCCGGTGGCGTTGGTGACGATGGCCCGCACGCCGTCCAGAGCCGGGGAGACCGGCGAGACCGGACGCGCACTGTCGAAGAACTCCGGCGCCGCGCCGGTCACCGCACCGACCGTGGTGAGCACCGCGAAAGCGATCGCCAGCAGCCGTCCGGCGTTGCCGAACCAGGCCGCCACAGCGTGGTTGACCAGCACGAACGCCACTCCGGCGAGCAGCAGGAAGCCAGCCAGAGCGGACGCCGCCGGCAACGCCAGGCCCAGCACGCCGGCGCCGATCGCGGTCAGCACGATCGCCTGCGCGACGGCCACGATCAGCCCCGGACGCAGCGCCCGCCAGACCAGGGTCGTGGTGGACGCCGTGGACAGCGCCAGGCGTCCGTCCAGCGGCTTCACCATCGCGAAGGTGGCCAGCGCGCCGATCCAGAGCGCCAGAGCCAGCAGCAGGCTGACCCAGGACGCGGTCGGCGCCACCACACTGCTGGTGGCGTCCGAACTGACCGGCGCGGCGACCACTGCCGAGAGGTTCTCCCGGTCGGCCTTGCTGTAGCTGGGCACCTTGTCGGCACCCTCGGCCAGTCCGTCGGCCAGCTTGCGCGACCCGTCGGCGAGGCTGCCGGAGCCGTCCGCCGCCTTGCCCAGGCCGGTGCTCAGCGACGCGACCCCGGTCGCCAGCTGACCGGAGCCGTCAGCGAGCTTGCCGATTCCGTCGGTCAACGCGGGCATGCCGTCTGCCAGCTGCTTGGTGCCGGATGCGAGCTGCTTGCCGCCCGCGATGAGCTGCTTCAGCTGCTTGGTGGTCTTGTCGACGTCCGGCAACCCGTTCGTCAGCTGATCGCTGACCGTTCTCATGCCGGCGGCGACCGCCTCGGCCGCGCTGGTCAGACTCTCTCCGGACTCCTCGTCCTCGGTGTCCAGGCCCTGCGCCGCTAGGGTCAGGGCCTGGGCCGCTCCCTTCAGCGAGCCGACACAGCCGGCGCCGGCCACGGCCAGCTGGTCGGCGTCGGTTTCGACGCCGCAAGCCTGCTTGATCGCGGCGATCGCAGCGGGCAGGTACGTCGCCGGATCGCTCTGCACCCCGGCCAGCAGCTGCTCGATCTGCTCCGCGCCCTGGGTCGCCTGCTTGGCGTTGCTGGTGAGGGCGCTCTGGTAGGCGGTCAGGCCGTCGGCGATCCCGCTCGAACCGGTGGCGAGCTGCCGCAGTCCGCCGGCCAGTTTCACCTGGCCCGACAGCGAATCGATGGTGCTCTGGGCCAGATCGTTGACGCCCTCGACATATTGCGACACCCCGTCGGACAGTTTCGTGGTCTGCGCAGGCAGCGACGACGTCTTCGACGACAGCGTGCCGAGTCCGTCGGCCAGCTGGCGGGCGCCGGTGGAAAGCTGCTCGGCGCCATCGGCGGCGGTGCGGATGCCGTCGCCGAGCTCGTCGGTGCCGTCGGCCAGCTTGCCGGCGGCGTCCGCGACGGTCTGGAACTGCTTGCCGGTGTCGTTGAAGCCGATGTAGATGCGGTCCAGGTAGGCCTTGGTCAGCGTCTCGTTCAGGGTCCGGGACGCCGCCCCGGCCAGCACGTTGCCGAGCCAGCCGTCCGCCACCCCGGCCACCGGGGAGGTGTGCACCGCGATGGTGGCCTGCTCGGCGGTGGCCGGATCCTCGTTGCCGTACGAGGTGGCCACCTCGGAGAAGTTCTTCGGGATCACGACCACCGCCGCGTAGCGTCCGGACGACAGCCCGGGCCAGGCGTGCGCCTCGTCGGCCAGCACCCAGGTGAAGTTCTGCTGCTTCTCGGTGTCGACCAGGTCGGCCGACAGCTGCCGCCCGAGCGGGACGAACTGGCCCTCCAGGGTGACCCCCTCGTCGAGGTTCACCACGGCGGCCTCGACCCGGTGCAGACGCTCCCCCGCGTTCCAGGTGCCCCACAGGAATCCGCCGGCGACCAGCACCGGCACCAGCACCAGGGCGAGCAGGGTGCGCCACGAGAAGGAACGAGTGGCTTCAGACATGACTGGGTTCTCCTTGCAGGGTCACGGTCCGGTGCGCGGACGGCAACAGGTCCGACAGGTCGGCGCCCGGGGCATGGGCCAGGACGGCGCAGCCGCCGGCCTCGGTGATGGTGCGCAGCCTCTCCGCGAGCGCGGCACGCTGGCGTCCGTTGAACAGGTCGGCCTCTTCGACCAGCAGCACGGGTCCGTCGAAGTCGCGGATCGGGGATCGATGGGACGGCGCGGCGACGGCGGCGATCCGGCGCACCTCGGACGCCTGCTCGGGCAGAGCGCGTCCGGCGACCACGACATCGCCGCTGGTCAGCGGCAGGCGTCCGGCCAGGGCGAGCAGCAGGGCGCGGCGGGCGGTCACCTCGCCCTCCACGACCAGCACCTCGCCGGGTCTGACCGCGATGTCGACACCGTCGAACGCGCCGCGCACGGCCAGGCGGCGGCCGTAGACGACGTGTCCGCCGGCCTCGGGCCAGGACTGCAGCTTCAGCTGGTGGGCCAGCGCCTCGCCCTCGATGTCGACCACCGGCATCCGGCGGTCGAGCCAGCGCGGCAGCCACCAGGCCTGCCGTCCGAACAGCTTCATCACCGCCGGAACCAGGGTCATCCGGACCACGAATGCGTCGATCGCCACCCCGATGGCAAGGGCGAACGCGATCGGTTTGATGGTTCCCTCACCGGAGGGGACGAAGAACGCGAAGACCGCGAACATGATCAGCGCGGCGGCCACCACCACCCGCGAAGAGTGGATGAAGCCGTCCTCGACGAAGCGGTCGGTGTTGCCGTGCACGTATTCCTCGCGCATCCGGGAGACCAGGAAGACCTCGTAGTCCATGGCCAGGCCGAACAGAACGCCCATCAGGATGATCGGCAGGAAGCTGATCACCGGAGCCGGTTCGCCCAGGTTGACCACCTCTTTGAACCAGCCCTGGTTGAACACCAGCGCGGTCGCGCCGAATGCCGCACCGACGCTGAGCAGGAAGCCGAGCGCGGCCTTGATCGGCACCCAGATCGATCGGAACACCAGCGTCAGCAGCACCAGCGACAGCCCGACCACGAAGATGCCGAACGGCAGCAGGGCGCCGGCGAGCCGCTGGGTGACGTCGATCTGGACGGCGGTCGCGCCGGTCACCGAGGTGTCGATTTCGTACTCGCTCAGCCATCGGTCGTGCTGGGCGCGCAAGGTCTGGACCAGTTCGGCGGTTGCCGGGTCGTCCGGGCCGGTGGTCGGGATCACCTGGATCAGCGCGGTGTCGGCGTTCTCGTTGGGGGTGGCCAGCGGCACCAGTTGGACGCCCGGCAGCTTCTCGATGTCGGCCTTCAGGTCGTCGACGATCTGCAGCGGGTCGTCCGATTCGACGATGGTGCCGGTGATCACCAGCGGCCCGTTGTAGCCGATGCCGAACTCGCGGCTGATCACGTCGAAGGTGACCCGGTCGGCGTAGCTGATCGGGTTGCGCCCCGAGTTGGGCAGGGCGAGCTGCAGGTCCTTGGCCGGGAAGGCCAGTGCGCCGAGCGCGGCCACCACCAGCGCGACGGTGAGCAGCGGGACGGCGGTCACCGTCCGGACCCAGGCGCTGCGGAGATCGAACCTCTTCCGGACGGACGCCGGCGCGGCGTCCGCAGCCTCGACGCGCTGGGCACCCGAGGCAGCGGCCGCCTTGGCGGCCCGTACGGCGCGGCGATCCTTGGGCCGCAGCCGCTCGCCGGCGAAACCGAGGAAGGCGGGCAGCAGAGTCAGCGCCAGCAGCACCTCGAAGAACACGCCGACGGCGGAGAAGATGCCCATCACGCCCAGGAACGGCACGCCCGAGATGGTCAGGCCGGCCAGCGCGATGATCACGGTGAGGCCGGCGAACACCACCGCCGAGCCGGCGGTGGCCACGGCGCGCGCGGTCGACTCCTCGGCGTCCAGGCCCTGGCTGAGCTGGTCGCGATGCCGGGAGACGATGAACAGCGCGTAGTCGATGCCGACGGCGAGCGAGATCATCACGGCGAGCATCAGGCTGGTCGAGTTCACCTCGATCACCTGCGAGGCCAGCATGGTGACCTCGACCGCGATGCCGACGCCGATCAGGGCGGTGCCGACCGGCATCGCGGCGGCGGTGACCGAGCCGAGCACCACCAGCAGCACGATGACCGCGACCACCACGCCCAGACCCTCGATGATGCTCAGGTGCGGGATATGGGTGGAGAACACCTCGCCGCCGAGATGCACCTCGGAGCCAGGCAGCAGGCCGGCGACCTTGGCGGCCTGATCTTCCAGTTGCTGCTTCTGGTCGGCGGTGATCTCGGTGACCGACACGTTGAGCTGCACGTTGGCCAGCCCGGCGCGTCCGTTGTCGGAGATCAGGCCGTCGACGTGCTCGTTGTAGGGGCTGACCACGTCGTCGACGATGGCGAGCTCCTTGAAGGTGTCGAGCGCATCGATCACCTCCGTCTTGGTCGCCTTGGCGTTCAGCGATTCGCCCTCGGGCAGCAGCAGCACCACCTGAGCGGTGGTGGCCGCGCCGGACGGGAAGGTCATCTTCAACTGGTCGAGGGCGACCTGCGAGGACGCGCCGGGGATCCGGAAGCTGTCGTTGAACTGCGCCCCGCCGAGCAGTCCGACCGCCCCGCCGAGCCCGGCGAGCAGGAGCAGCCAGACGGCCAGGACCCGGACGCCGTGCCGGTAACAGGCACGTCCGATCCGATACAGCATCGACGACATCGGCTGTCCCCTCCCCAGAGCCTTCGATACAGAACTATCGATACAGTTGTGTATCCGATGCAGCAGTGTATTCAATACAAGCGCGTATGCAAACAGCTAGGATGCCGCGATGAACACCACCCCGGAGACCGTGCGGCGCAGCCCCCGCCGCGAGGCGACGCGGCAGCGGCTGCTGGACGCCGCCGTGGAGTTGTTCGGCGAGCGCGGTGTGCTCGGTTCCTCGGTGGAGGAGATCTGCGAGCGGGCCGGCTTCACCCGCGGCGCGTTCTACTCCAACTTCGAATCCAAGGACGAGCTGTGCCTCGACGTGCTGCGCCGCAAGGGTGAGCAGTATCTGTCGGCGATGCAGGCCGCGATCGCGGTGATTCCGGACGTGCCCGGACCTGCCGGCGGCGGCACCGAGGGGCTGATCCGGGACGCCGTCGGCGTGTTCCTGGAGGCGCAGCCGAAGAAGCCTGCCGAACTGGTCAGCATGATGGAGCTGCGGTTGCACGCGCTGCGCACGCCGGAGTTGCGCGAGGGCTGGCTGGCGGTGCACGAGGGCATCTCGAAGTCGACCTCCGGCCTGCTGGACGTCGCGCTCGACCGGGTCGGCGCCCGGCTGTCCGTCCCGAGCTCCCAGGTGATCGAACTGCTCGGCGCGGTCTACGAGAACACGGTCAGCCTCAGCCTGCTGCGCGGCGAGAGCCGTCCGGCCGATCTGGCCGAACAGCTCGCCGCCCTGCTGGACGCCTTCATCGTCGGCGACTGCTGAGGCATGGACGGCGTGCCCAAGGCGTCCGCCCGGCTGGTCGAGGCGATCCGGACGGCGCTGGCCGAGGGCGGCGACCCCGAGCGCGCCGTCGGTCAGCAGCGTTACATGAAGTCAGCGCTGCCCTTCTACGGGCTGACCGTTCCCCAGGTGCGGGTGCTCGTCCGTAGTGTCGTCACCGCGCATCCGGTGCCGGATCGTGTCTCCTGGCTCGCGGCCGTGGCGGCGCTCTGGGACGAGGCCACCCATCGCGAGGAGCGGTATGCGGCGATCGGCGTCCTGCGGCATCGGCGCTACCGGGACTGGCTGCTCCCGGACGAGGACCTGCTGGGGCTGCTGCGGCACCTGGTCACGTCCGGCGCCTGGTGGGACCTGGTCGATGAACTCTCGCACGTTGCCGGTGACCTGTTGGCGTCCGATCGTCCGGCGATGACTACCGTGTTGCGAGCCTGGTCGCGGGAGCCCGATCTGTGGCTGCGCAGGGTCTCGATCATCGCCCAGCTCGGCGCCCGCGACCGCACCGACATCGACCTGCTGACCTACGCGATCGAGGGCAGCATCGACGACCCGGACTTCTTCGCTCGCAAGGCGATCGGCTGGGCGCTGCGGGACTACTCCAAGACGGGCGCCGACTGGGTCCGCGGGTATGTCGCCGCCCAGGCGTCCCAACTCTCGCCGCTGTCGCGCCGGGAAGCCGTGAAGTGGTTGGAGGCTCGCGGATCCGCGACCGATTTGGCAGGCATCTCGCCTCCGCTGCCTCAGGTAGGTGCCAAATCGGTCGCTGATTGACGGGCGAGGAAGGCCCGCACCTGACCGATCATCACCGACGGCTCGTCGTTGAGCTGTTTCCAGGTGTATCTCAGGACGCGGTAGTCGGCTCCCACCAGGGCGTTCTGGCGTCGCCGATCGGATTCGAAGACCTCCGGCTTGCTGTGCACCTCGTAGCCGTCGAACTCGACCACGAGTCCGGCCTCCTCGAACAGGACGTCGGGGAAGTAGCGACCGCCGTCGATCACCAGTTCGGCGTTCGCCACCCAGCCTGCTATTCGATGGCGTCGCAGCACCGTGTGCAACAGCCGCTCTCCACCCGACCAGGGGTTGTCGATGCTGGTCCGGACGACGCGACGCCGGGTCGCCTGCCCGACACTTCCGTCGAAGACCGATACCGTGTCGGCCAACTCGGACGGCTTGACCAGGCCGGTGCGCAGGAATCGTTCCAGCAGGACGCCGGAATCGCGCGCCGCACTTTCGACGGCGAGATAGCGGGCAGAGGGACAGCGCAAGCCTTCCACCCGGACGCGATGCTCCGGCGGCACGCGGCGCCGGACCCAGCGGACGGCAGCCGTCGAGGCGTGCCCTCGTGGATGAGCCAGCTGGACGCGATCCTTGGCGTTGAACGGACGTCCGTCCAGGGTCCCAGTCAGTGCGGCGATCGCGTCCGTGCCCCAGAGCACCGCACCGGGCGATGTCGCCAAGGCTGCCGCGAACCGCGTCCGGCGGCTGGTCACCAGGGTGGCGTCGACGTAGGTGCCGGGGAGAACGCGCACCAGTGCCCCCGAACGTTCCAGCGCGTCGAAGGTAGCCCGTGAGCGCGGATGGTCGCGACGGCGCAGCACCCCGTTGTTCACCTTCATCACGTTCGTGAGCAGCATCAGGTCGTCGAGATCGTCCACCTGACCAGCGCATCACGTTCGGCCTCGGCTTGGGTGCCCGAAAGCGGGTTATCCACAGAACTCGTCCAAGAATTCCGTCCGGCGCCCGCGAATCGGCGACCGATTCCGGGAGCATCTCGCCTCAGTAGGCGTACCGACCCCGCGAATCGGTCGCTATTTGACGATGGACCCTGGCGCTCCGACCAGCCGCCGGCCCGGACGCTGTCAGCTCGACCAGCGTCCGGTGAAAAATAGCCAGCCCCAGAAACAGAGGACGCCGGCGGCGGCCAGCACGCCGAAGAAGGTCAGCAGGATCCGGAGCCCTCGGCGTCCGCGACTGGCATTCCGGCGGCCGGAGAACAGCTCGCCGATCAGGATGAACAGCGGGAACCACAGCAGCACCGCCCGGTTCACGCTGAGGAACCAGTACGAGCACGAGAACGCCAGCACCTGCACGCCGACCCAGGACGCCTCCGCCCACCGCCGCCGGACCAGGCAGATGATGGTGACCGCCAGTCCGATCGTCATCGAGATGATCTCGCCCCGGAACACCCAGGACCACTCCGGGAAGGCCGGGTAGGCGTTCGAGGCAGCCGCCTCCAGGGTGTGCTGCAGCGACACCCACGGCCAGGTGAATCCGCGTGGCCAACCGGTCGATTGCGCCCGGTACCAGGCGTTCCAGTCGCCGGTCAGCTGGTACAGGTAGGCGGCGTAGGCGAACAGAGTCAGCGCCGGGATCAGCAACCAGGCCAGGGCGCGGACTCGCTGACGCCAGGTCAGCACCGGCGGGGCGGGGGTGACCGCAGCCGACCAACCGGGCGTCGGAACTGGCGCGCCGGCTGGCCGAATTGGCCAACCAATGGGCGGAACCGACCAACCAGGGATCGGAGCCGGCGGCGAGTCGCCGTGCGTCGTCCGGACGCCGCCGCGGCGTCCACGTCCACCGTGAGTGAGCGCCAGGATCACCAGCGCCCCGACCAGGAACAAGCCCGAGACCCGCAGCGTGCAGGCGACCGCGGCCAGGCCGGCCGCAGCCCCCCACCGTCCGCGGGCGGCCCGCTCCCAGGCCCAGAACGCGGCCGCGCAGAACGGCGCCTCGGTGTAGGGCACGAGAGTGAACACCGTAGTCGGCGCCAACAACCAGGCCACCGCGGCGATCGGACCGCCGAGTCGGTGCAGCGCCGCGGCAGCCAGCGCCGAACAGATCACCGCGATCCCGACCCCGGCCCACAGCATCGGGACGCCCAACGTCGCGAACACGCGCAGCACCAGCGGCCAACCGGGGAAGAAGGCGATGTCGGTGGCGTCGGCGTAGCCATGGGTGGCGATCGCGAAGTAGTGCTGGACGTCCCAGTTGGCCAGCATGCCGGCCGCCGAGCGTCCGGTGCTGGCGCCGAGCCACAGCACGACGCCGACCAGCAGCAGTCGGCTGAACAGCCAGGTCTGGACGACCAGGCGTCCCCCGTCGCGCACCGGCGGCGGCACAGATTGCACCGCCGGCCGGAAGGTCACCGCAGCCATCGCACCATCCGCATCCAGCGCGCGACCGGCGCGCCGTCCAATACCCCGCCGTCCGGATCGTCGACCTGCGCTGCCGGCAGCGCATGCCGATTCGTCCATTGCGGATTGCGCACCGGGTCGAATCCGGGCAACAGAATGTCGCGGATCACCAGGCCGGCGATCCACAGCTGGACGCCGACCCGCACCAGTACCGCGGCCAGATACGGCCCCTGGCCACCGGAGCCGGATTCCAGGGTGCCGTCCAGGTGTGCCCAGATCGCCATGAAATACAGCAGTTCGCCGGCGCTCCAGACCAGCCAGTCGCGCCACCGCGGACGCGCCAGCACCACGAACGGCAGCAGCCACAGCACGTACTGCGGCGAGTACACCTTGTTGACCACCAGGAACAGCACCATCAACAGCAACATCCCCTGGGCGAGCCGGGGACGCCGCGGCGCCAGCAGCAGCAATAGGCAGATCGCCGCCGTGCCGACCACCATCGACCAGGTCTGGGCGGCGGACGCGTCCGGCACCGGATGCCCGGCCAAGCTCAGCACATACCAGATCGAGCCCAGGTCGGCGCCCCGGTCGACGTTGAAGGTCCAGAAATAGAGCCAGCCGGACGGGCTGAGCACGTAGACCGGCAGATTCACCGCAACCCAACTGCCGGCCGCGCCGGCCACCGCCAACCAGAACGCCTTCAGCCGCGCGGAACGGAAGCAGAGCACCGCCAACGGCACGAACAGCAGCAACGGGTACAGCTTGGCGGCGACCCCGAGCCCCCACCACACGCCTGCCCAGCCGGCATGTTTCCGGGACCAGGCCAGGACGCCGAGCGCGGTGAACGCCAGCACCAGGAAGTCCCAGTTGATCAGTCCGGTGGTGATCACCGCCGGGGCGACCGCGATCATCATCGCGTCCCAGGACCGGGCCAGCCGCAGATGCGCCCACAGCACCAGCAGGAAGAAGACGAACAACAGCAGCGCGTTCACCCCGACGAAAAGGGCAGCGGCCTGCGCGGTCGCCGTGTCGGAGACGTCGGGGCCGACCTGGCCGCCGAGCAAGGTGGTGAGCCGCCGGGCGGCGTCCATCAAGGCGCCGGTGAGCACCGGATACTCGACATCGGCGGTAATGAACGGGATTTTCCCGTCGGCCAGCCCGCGATAGTAGAACAACGGCAGGATGTCGCTGTAGCACATCGCCTGGTACACCGGCGCGCCCAGCTGGCAGGGCAGTTGGCGCAGCATCAGCACCAGATAGGACGCCGTCCCGGCCAGCAGCACCCACGGTTGCGGGTTGAACCACACCCCGGATCGTTCGGCCCGCTGGCCGACCCTGCCACCCAAGAGCCGGGACGTGGTCATCGAGGGGTCGACGGCCTGGGGCTCGGCCGCCCGCTCGGCTCGCCGGTCGGGTCATCGCTCGGCTCGGCGCTGGCCGAGGCGGACGGCTTCGCACTCGCACTGGCCGTGGCGGTCGCGGTCGCGGTCCGGGTAGGGGTGGACGTCCGGGCTGGCAGCGTCGGTTTCTGAGTGGACGTCCGCTGCGTCGGCGGGTCGAACGGGATGTCCTTCAGACCCTTCTGCGCCTGCTGCATGTACGCCATCCAGGTGCTCAGCGGCGGCCCGCCGCCGTAGAAGCTCGGGTAGATCTCGTCGAGGTCGTCGGTACCGTCCTTGCCTGCCACGAACATCACGGCGGTGGAGATCTGCTTGCTCATTCCGACGAACCAGCAGGCCTGGGTGGCCGCTCCGCCGTCCGCGCCCCGGTTGTAGTAGGTGCCGGTCTTGCCGGCGATCGGGAAGCCCATGCCGCCGGCGCGCGAGGCGGTGCCGTCCTGCACCACATGAGTGAGGGCGTAGGCGACATCGTTGGCGACGTCGGGGTCGATGACCTGCTTGGCCGTGGTGTCCGCCCGGTAGAGGATCGCGCCAGAACCGTCCTCCACCTGCGCGACCACGTGGGTCTGGGCGTGCTTGCCGCCGTTGGCGAAGGTCGCGTAGCCGGACGCCTGGCTGAGCGGGCTGACCTCTGGGATGCCCAGCGGCAGGACGCTCACCGGATCCCAGCCGCCGGCCTTCGGCAGCCCGACACTCTGGGCGAACTCCAAGGTCTTCGCCGGGCCGTCCTTCATCTGGGTCTCGAGGTCGACATAGGCGGTGTTGATCGAGTTGGTGGTGGCCTGCTGCAGGGTGACCCTGCCGTAGTTGCGGTTGCCGGCGTTCTGCACCGGACGGGTGCCGCCGGGCGGGACGAAGCTGCTGCCGTTGAAGACGTCGTTGAGGGTGAAGCCCTGACTCAGCGCGGTGCCCAGCGCGTACGGCTTGAACGTGGAGCCGGTGGGACGCGGCGTGGTGGCCCAGTTGCGTCCCTTGAGGAAGTCGGGTCCGCCGTACAGTGCCAGCACACCCCCGGTCTGGACGTCGATCGACGCCAGCCCGGCGTGCAGTTCGCGGATCTTCTTGGCCTTGCCACCGGCGGTCTGCGAAGTGATCGTCTGGGCGGCTTCGACGGCGGCCTCTTGGGCATCGGCGTCGAAGGTGGTGACGATGGTCAGCCCACCCCCTTCGATCTGCTGCTCGGTGAAGCCCTTGGCGCGCAATTCGTCCTGCACCATGGTGAGCAGATAGCCCTTCGGACCGCCGAACTGGGAATCGCGCTCGACCTTGGGGAATGTGGGCAGCTCGTAGTAGATCGTGGCCTTCTCGGCGTCCGTCATCGTGCCCATCTCCACCAGCGCATTGATCGTGTACTGGTAGCGCTCGAGCAGATCGGCGGCCTGCTTCTCGCCCTGGCGCGGGTCCAGGTTGCCGGGATCGTTGATCATCGCGGTCAGCGCGATCGCCTCGGCGTCGTCGAGCTTCGCGGCCGACTTGCCGAAGAAGGCCTGGGACGCCGCCTCGATGCCGTAGGCGCCGCGGCCGAAGTACACGGTGTTGAGATAGCCCTCGAGAATCTGTTCCTTGGACATCTCCTGGCCCATCTTGGCGGCCAGCAGCAATTCGCGGAATTTCCGGGTGAAACTCTTGTCCTGGGTCAGGTAGAGCACCTTGATGTACTGCTGGGTGATCGTGGAGCCGCCGACGACGTCCTCGCCGCTCACCACCGAGATCGCGGCCCGGATCAGGCCGGACACCGAGATGCCGGGATCGGTCCAGAACGTCCGGTTCTCGCCGGCGACGATGGCGTCCTTCACATTCTGCGGTATGTCGGCATAGGCCAGGGTCTGCCGGTTCTGGATCTGATAATTGCCGATCTTCTCCTTGCCGTCGCGGTAATAGACGAAGGAAGTGTTGGTCTGGAAGTCGGCATTCGGGTTGGGCAGCTGCACGGTGGCGTAAGCGACTCCGAGCACGGTGCCTCCGGCGACGACCAAGGCAAGCACGGTGATACCCAACCAGGTGAAGAACCGGCGCCAGCCGCTCTTCCGCTTGCGGCCAGGCGTGCCGGAGGTGCGCGTGGAGGGGTCAGCCATAGATGTCCTCGACGGTTCGTTGGCGGCGGGGCGGACGGCGGGTGACTCCGTCGCCGAGCAGGAATGAGGTGATCATGTGGTTCCAGCCGCAGTCGGTGCACACCTCGACGACGCACACCTTGAACTCGCCGAACTCGTTCTGCATCTCATCGAGCTCGGCGGTCGACTTGATCCGCCCGGAGTACTGCCCGAGCTGGTCGCCGAAGACGTAGTGCAGGTGCACCATCCGCGACTCGCAGATCGGGCACCGGCCGGACGCGTCCTCGCCATGGTGCAGGGCGGCACGGATCAGCATCGGGTCGGCGTCGCAGGCGTCCGCGCGCGACAGAGTGCGTGGCGAGCGCCGCAACGCCTGCAGGGTGTTCCTGCGTTGCAGCGCGTAATCGATCACCTCGCGCTTGGACCACATGGGCTCCAGGGTAGTTGCCGCTCAACCGGCCGGTCGATCTCGCCTGCTCCAGGACGCCGGACGCCGCTCGCACCCGCCCACCGCTCGACTGGGCGTCCGAGCACGGCGCGGGCTAGCCCCGAGCCGCCGATGGGCGCCGTAGCGAGCGGCGCCAGATGGGTGCAATGGCAAGCCAGGCACGCGATGGCGTACCTGGTCGTACGTCGAGCGGGGGCCGGCGAAGCCAGTGCGCCCAGCTGAGGTCGCGCAGTAGGCGCAGATCGACGGATTGGGGCTAAGATCACTGGGGTTCCGGGCGCATCGACGCCCGTGGGCACGACCGGGGACGTGGCGCAATTGGCAGCGCAAGACCTTTGCAAGGTCGAGGTTGAGGGTTCGAGTCCCTTCGTCTCCACTGCATGTCACGATCGGAATCCAGGCCGTCGGGAAGCCCGAGCCTGCGTGCTACTCTCGTTGGCGACGCCCCGGTGGAGCGCTGGTTCGGGAGACCGAACTACATCTCGCCGGGGCTTTGACATACCGCTCGTACGCTGAAAGCGGCCGCATGACCCAATCCACGCCCGGTCACAAGGTGGCCGCCGAGTGGGTCGAGACCTGGCTCTCCACTCCGCGGTTCGCTCGCTACCTGCATGAAAGCCGGTGGTGACACTCAGCGGGCGTTGGATCTGTACCGGGGCACCGTCGCCGATGCGATCCACCGCTGCGGCGGAGCCACCGCCAAACCAGGAGAAGTGATTGCCGAACTCTCCTTCGGCTTCTGGCGGCATTGCACCGATGCCGCGCACGGAAAAGACGCTGTGGGTGCCCTACCTACACCGTGCCTGGCCGAAGAAGACCAGCCGCATCGCGCTCGAACGCTCTCTCACAACGATCAACAACGCCCGCAACCGCGCCTCGCACCACGAACCGCTGTTCGGCACCCGTGGCGATGATGCGGAAGGTTTTCACCGCCACGGTGAACGGCCAGTCGTCGACGATCTTCACCGCGGCCTTCGACCAGGCCACGGGTACCGGCACCTATCTGGCACTGGAATCCTTCCAAGCCGAGATCGACGGCAAGTCCGGCTGCTTCGTCTTCGGGCACAGCGCGACCACCACCGGGACGGATCGGCTGTCTCCGATCTTCGTGATCGTGCCGACCAGCGGCACTGGCGAACTGACCGGAATCGCCGGCACTGGTGAACTGGTCGTCGACCCGGACGGCACCCACCGATTGGAACTGGACTACCAACTGCCAGGCTGATCCGGGTCGCCTTCCGCCGACGTCCCTGCTCTATCTTCTCTTCATGCCTACCGACGACGTGGACCTACGTATACGCGAGTTCAGCGCGGCGGACACCGAGGAGACCGTTAGCCTCTGGGAGACCTGTCGCCTTACCCGTCCGTGGAACGATCCGCGCGCCGACATCGCTCGCAAGCTCGCGGTGCAACCCGAACTATTTCTCGTCGCGGAGGAGCGCGGAAACGCGAGAATCGTGGGCAGCGTGATGGCTGGCTATGACGGTCACCGTGGCTGGATGTACTACCTGGCGGTCGCACCATCCCACCGCGGTCGGGGCCTCGGCCGCACGCTCGTGTCCGAGGTCGAGGGGCGCCTCGAAGCACTGGGCTGCCCCAAGACCCAGCTGATGGTGCGGGCAGACAACCGGCAGGCATGTGGCTTCTACACCGCACTTGGCTACGAGATCGGTGAGGTGCTCATGCTCGGCAAGCGGCTCATTGAGGACTGAGACTTGGAGGTGACGGCCACATGCTGACCCCCAGGATGATGCGTCCGCCACGAGTGTTCGCGAAGCACACAACGGCATTGACCAACTCCTCGACGAGTCGGGCCTGGGGGTTCCCAGACGCGCCCCGTCCGGTCACCGTGTGGGGGTCGCGCTTGAAATCGAGGGTCTCGGTCTCAAGCGAAGCAGCCGTAGCTCCCTCGGCAACGTGCCGCAGAGCGTCGCCGATGGGATCGAGTTTTATAGACAGTTTCTGTCATGAGCGTGCACACCATAAAGACAGAAACTCTGAAGAAGCTCGGGCCTCCTCTCGGCTGCCTGGACCTGGGTCGCGCCCGCATCGGCGTTGTTCGCTCCCAAGGGCCAGCCGAGCGTCGTAGCGTGGCGGGCGGCGAGATCCCCCGGAAGAAGCTCGGTGCAGGCCCTCGCCAGCATCACCGGGGGCACAGGATGCGATGACCTGAGCGCTTCCGCTCGATCTGGCCCTGCTCGCCACGGCCGCACTCATCGCCGGCCGAAGGTGAGAGGTTCCACAGGCAGGGCGGTCGGCGTCCGCGACAATGGTCGCCCGAGAGGTCGAGCAGAGGAGTGATGTGGCTGGATCCACGATCTCGTGGGACGCGTTGCGGGTGTTCGTGGCGGTGTTCCGGGCAGGCTCGTTCTCGGCGGCCGCGGACGAGTTCGGCATGGCCCAGTCGTCGGTGTCCGAACAGATCGCCCGGCTGGAACGCAACCTTGGCTATCCGCTGCTGGACCGCAGCCCGGCGGGCGTCCGGACCACCGAGCGGGGCCGGGAGTTGGCTGCCCGGATCGCCGGGCCGGTCGATGCCCTCGCGGCAGCGGTCGGGCTGAGCGAGGGAGCTGGGGACGCGGAACGGATCGTGTTCGTCGGCGGCCCGGCCGAGTTCCTGTCGGAGGTGATTCTGCCCGGGCTCGCCGAGCGTCTGCCGTCCGGACTTCGGGTGACGGCGCGGTTCGGGTTGGCCGACGAGCTGATCGATGAATTGCGTGGTGGGTGCGATCGACGTGCTGGTCAGCGCGCTTCCGGCCCGCGGTGCCGATCTGTCGTCCGAACCGATCTACGACGAGGAATTCGCGCTGGTCGCCCATCCGCGCTGGGCCGGGCCGTCCGCCAGTGACCTCGATGCCATCCCGATCCTGTCGTACGGCCCGGAGCTGCCGATCATCCGCCGCTACTGGCGCAGTGTGTTCGGTCGCCGTCCGGACGGCCTGCGCACCACCCTCATCGCCCCGGACCTCCGCACGTTGCTGCGGCTGGCCCTGGACGGTGCCGGCATGACGGTGCTTCCGGACTACCTCGTCCGCCCGCGTCTGGCGTCGGGTGCCCTGGTCGCGTTGCACTCCCCCGAGGTTGCTCCGTTGAACACATTGTTCGTCGCGACCCGAAAGCCCAGCGGCATGCCGGACGCCGCGGTGAGGGCGGTGCGGGACGCGATCGTCGCGATAGCGGATGAGGCGTCCGACTAATAAGTCACCGGGATACCGATACCCCTCATCGGATTTCCGGTTACGGCCGGAGCACCACTGATTCCTACCGTGGGACGCGACCCGTCCGGGTCGTCTCCGCTCCAGAGAAGGCACTCCGACGACTGACGCCTCTCGTGCCCTTCTTGTCCTGACCAGCCACAACGACCTTGGCGGCATTCGCCCGACCGGCTACTACATCGGCGAAGCCGCCGAACCCTGGCGGGTGTTCACCGACGCCGGCTACGCCGTCGATGTGGCGTCCGTCGCCGGCGGAACACCGCCCGAGGACGGCCGCAATGAGGACGACGCCACGCAGCGCGCCTTTCTCAACGATCCGCATATCGCCGCGCAGTTGCGGAATACGCCGAGCCTGGCTGAGGTGAGCCCGGACGACTATGACGTGGTGTTCTTCGTCGGCGGCCACGGCACCATGTGGGACTTCCCGACCTCACCCGACGTCGCCCGTGTGGGCCGCGCCGTGTACGAGGCCGGCGGCGTCGTTGCGGCGGTCTGCCATGGCCCGGCCGCACTGGTCACCATCACCCTCGCCAACGGGCAGCCGCTGGTGGCCGGCAAGCGGGTGACGAGCTTCACCAACAGCGAGGAAGCCGCCGTCGGCCTGACCCATGTCGTGCCGTTTCTGCTCGCGGACGCATTGACCGACAAAGGTGCCACCCACATTCCCGGCCCGGACTTCACCGAGAACGTCGTCGCGGACGGCCGGCTCGTCACTGGTCAGAATCCACAATCCGCTACTGGCGTCGCGAGGGCTGCGCTGAGCGCCCGCTGAGCTATCGGCCCACCCCCCGTGACGGGGTGCCGGTAGCTGGCTTCGGGCGCGTTCTACTCCGGGCAAACGGTCGGGAGAACCTCGACAAGCGAATCGATCTGATGTCGCGGCGGCGGCACTCCTTCCGGCCAAGGATGTATGCCGCGCAACCACACCGGTGCGAACCCTGCCGCTGCGGCACCGAGAATGTCGTTACGCGGATGGTCACCCACGAACCAGATGCGGTCACTCGCGCAGTCGAAGTGACCGCGCGCCACCTCGAAGATCCGCGGATGCGGCTTGTGGACGCCTACCGCGCCCGACACCACGATCGCATTCATCAGCTTCGCGATGCCGAGGCAGGAGATTTTCCTTTCCTGCATCGCCACAGGCCCGTTCGTCACGATGCCCAGCGCAAAGCCGTTCTCGCGCAATAATTCCAGCGTGGCGATAGCACCCTCGCGCGGTGCCGTGTCGAGCGGAAAGAACAAGGCCCAGTGTTCCGCGAGGTCCGCGATCTCCGGCCGTTCTCTCCACGCAATCCGGCTCAGCAGCGTCGAGAACACCTGCTCGCGAGGCGCGTAACCGCGTTCGTCCACGGACGTGATCACGTCCACGATCTCCGCAACGCCCACATCCCCGATGCGGCCCGCGAAGTCTCGGCGCAGCCGCGACGCATAGCGCAGGACGGATTCCGGCCGGTCAGTGAGAGTGTCATCGAGATCGAACAGCACGACTTTGCACGAAGTCACACGGCGATCCTATGCAGCCCAAGGGTGGTGGCCGGGTCGTACTGGAACTACCCGAACAGGTTCACCGCTCCGGTTCGACGCCAGCGAGACCGTCGGCTTCCATCCGGACGTACCGGGCGATCCGGCGGCCGGCGAGCAGCCGTCCGAGCCAGGCCAGCGGCCCGAGGAGTTCCAGCGTGAGCAGAATGTGCGTGCCGGTCGGCGTCGGACGCAGGATATGCCGGGCGACCACCGTGACCCCTGGTTGCCGGCTCTGCCAGGTGAACTCGCGCCCGGCGTCCAGCACGGTCACTTCCCAGATGGCCGGGCGGCCGGCCGGTTGCGTGACCCTGGCCTTGGCACCCACCCGGAGCGGGCCCTCGTCCAGCCGCTCGATCCGCTCCATCGACGCGCTCCACGAGGGCCAGCTTTCGACGTCGACCAGCCGCGACCAGACCTCGTCCGGCGCCATGGACGTCTCGCGTGTCTCCGATATCACCGGCGCTCCCTCCGACCGCGTCATCCGACGAGCATAGGATCGCCGGATGGCGATCAGAATGGACAATGTCGGCATCGTCGTCGAGGACCTCACCGCCGCGATCGCATTCTTCGGTGCGCTCGGCCTGGAACTCGAGGGACGCGCCATGGTCGAGGGCGAATGGGCCGGCAGTGTCACCGGACTGGGCGATCAGAGCGTCGAGATCGCGATGATGCGCACCCCGGACGGCCACGGCAAGCTCGAACTCTCCCGCTTCCTGGCACCACCGGTGATCGCCGATCACCGCGACGCGCCGGTGAACGCCCTCGGCTACCTCCGGGTCATGTTCGAGGTGGACGACATCGACGACACGCTGCGTCGGCTCTACGCACACGGTGCACAGCTGGTCAGCAGGGAGGTCGTCCAGTACGAGGACGTCTATCGGCTCTGCTACATCCGCGGTCCCGAAGGCCTGCTGATCGGTCTCGCCGAATCGATCGGTTGACGCTCTCGCCGAAAACGTCAGTGGCCGCCGCTACCGTCACATCCCATCGGAGATTCGCACGACCTAGTTCCGAGCGACGCGGGCGGCGAACACCGAAGTCATCCGGGGCTGGTCGCCCGACGAACCGGAAGCACATGCGGATGTTCGCGGCCGCCTGGCCCAGGCTCGACGCGATTGGTCCACAAGCTGCGGACCAATCGCCGTGGGCCCCATCACCGTCCTGCTCGACCTGACTCCGCACTGTCGATGTCGTCCGCCGTCATGGTGAGGGATGCCGCGACAGCGTGTTGGATACGGCTCAACGGGATCGCGGCACCTGGTCTGAAGCTCGCCGAGTCGAAGAAGGCGCATAGGACTGGAAACCTGCTCAGCGGCAGCCCGGTCGAGGCGTCACGCACCGACCTCCAGCTGGCGGCGTACTCATCGAGCACCTCGTTGAGAAAGCGTTCAGCGGTCGCGAACTCGTCGGCGAGCGTGGACGGGCGCCCATCAGGCCGACTGGCCGACACAACCACTTGTTGATAGGCGGGCAGTGATTTGGTGAAGCGTTTCCACTGCTCCAACTCCAACTGCACATCCATGAGGACGCTCATGCACTCGTCGTACGACGCAATATCCAGGACGCCTCGATCGACCGGACCGGTCTTGGCACGTAGCGTCCGGCGGGCTCGCTTGACGCGATGATAGTTATCGATCGCCTCGGTGAGCAGCGTGCGGAGTGCCTCCTCGGTATGTCGCCGCGCCTCGCGGCGCAACTCATCCTCCGCTGCGAGCTCGGCGTGACGGTTCTGAAACTGAGTGGTCAGCAGCGATGCGCACGCGCCGAGGAATGCCACGCCGACGACCTGCAGCAGCGTCTTTGTCAGGTCGGACACTGCGGCCGGAATGGCCGGGTTGAAGGCAGCCACGACCCCAAAGACGATGCACCCGGCCATCGCGATCGCCGTCGCGATGCCGACCGCAACGAGGGCCGACGCACCACGACGACTGTGCACTCGAGCGGACACCTCACTGCTCCAGGCCGAAGTGGGCTTTCGCCGCCTTCTTGGCGATGGACCAGGCGATGCCAGGGAGTTCTGCCTTGAGCTGCTGCCACCAGGACTTGCTGTCGGGCCAGCCGATGTCGCCGCCAACAGTGCGGTTGAAGTAGATGAGGAAGTTCCCATCCGAGTCGTCGGATCCGGCCCGCTCGTTGTAGATCGCGACTCGATCTCCATCCTTGATCGGCGTGCCGGGCACACCCCCGAGCAGGCGCCACTGATAGGCCGCCGTCTCCGACCACTCCAGGTTGATGCCGCTGCGGCGCCGCGCATAGCGGATGAAGGACGGATCCCCGCCGTTCCCGAGCGCGACGCGCTCACCGTATGTGACCGGGATGTCGCCCTCTGCGGCACTATCGACGAACCACCTTGTGACCTTGGTCCGCGTGGATACGGTGGCGTCGTCCGTCCATCCCAGGTTGATGCCGAAGGTCTGGTGCTCGTTCTGGAGGTATCGATCCAGAACCGTGCCGTGGAGCGCGAAGTTGCGGTCACTGTGCACGCCGAACTCAGGCTTCTGCCGGAGAACCCGTCCCGTCCCGGGAAGCAGAATCCGCCATTGCCGGAGGCGGCTCGCTACCTCCGTGACCTCGCCGGACGCCATCACCGCTGCTACCTGGCGCTGCGTCGGCGTGGTGGCGCCGCCTGCATCGGCCGTCTGCGCTGTACCTGTCATGTGATTGCCCTTCCTTACCGCTCGACTCCTTCGAGGGTAGGAACGCGCGCTGGCTCGCACATGACTGGAAATGATCATCCTGAATCAGTTCAACGCGCAACGTGACAACGGCGACGATCCCGCGGCTCAGCCCCACTATCCGGCCACCGGCTGCCGGGCCAGTACGGCCGCACCAGGGAGCGGAGTCTGAGCAGGAATCGCACGGCGAGCGCCGCCCACACCTCGGGGAAGTCCGGGCCCCGTGGCGGCAAAGACATCGTGGAACTCAACTTCCGGACGTCGGCAGGTGCGCGAATTTCGCGATCGTGGCCTCGGCACGACGCACCCGCGCCGGGGTCCCGGCCGGCATGATGTCGGGCAGAAAGGCGTAGTCATCGCGGAGTTTGCGGGCCACCGGGTCACCGGACTCCGCCGCTCGGTGCTGCTCTGCCCACCAATCGGCGACGTCGCCCCAGCCGGGCGTCGCCAGCGCCCCGCCGAACTGCTGCACCGCCAGACCTGCGGTCAGCGCGGCGAACTTCAGCCGGACGTCCAACGGCCAGCCGGCCAAAGTGCCGGCCACCAACGCCGCGCCGAAGCAGTCCCCTGCCCCGGTCGGGTCGATCGCGATCACCGGGAGCGCCGGCACCCGTGCCCAGGTCCCACTACCGGATTCGTGCGCGATCACGCCGTCCGCGCCCAGGGTGACCACGGCCAGCGGGACCCGGTCGCCGAGCAGTTCCAGCGCCTCCTCGGGGGTGTGCGTCCGGGTGTAGGCCATCGCCTCACGATCGTTGGGCATGAAGCAGTGGCAGCCGCCGAGCCGGTCCAGCACACACGGATCCCAGGCCCCGGTGCCGTCCCAACCAACATCGGCGAAGACCAGCGCGCCGGCGGCCCGCAGCTCCTGCCACCAGGGGTCGCCGTCCAGTTCCGCGATCACCGCGCGGGCCGTCGTCCTCCGCTCGATCAGCCGCGACGACGGCACCGGCGCCTCATGACCATGGGTCACCATGGCTCGGTCCCCGGCATACGCCATCGAGACGGTGACCGGGGTGTGCCAGCCCTCGAAGGTCGGCGACATCGAGGTGTCGACACCCTCTTGGTCGGTCAGCACCTGCCGGCACCACTGCCCGTAACCGTCGTCGCCGAACCCGGCGATCAGTCCCGTCCGCAGCCCCAGCCTGCTCAGCGCCACGGCCAGGTTCGCGATGCCGCCGGGCGAGGTGCCCATGCCGCCGGCCCAGACCTCGGTTCCGGGCGCCGGCGGCATCGGCAGGTCGGTGAACACCACGTCGGCGAACACCATGCCGGCCACCAGCACGTCGAACGCGTCCTGGGTCACGTCCGGTCCGTCTCCGCCGCCCAGGTGGCCGCCACCCGGTCGCGTCTACGCCGCCGCGGTTCGAGGACGCCGACCAGCACAGCCACGACGACCGCGAGCCCGAGCAGAGTCTTCACGCCGGAAGTCTAGGGAGTTGCGGAGCGTCAGCGGGGTGGCAACGTCGGCAGGCTGCGCCACGGATCGGTCTGCCGGCCGGCCCAGATGTCCACCTCGTCGGTGGCGATGGCGCCCGCCAACTCGGCGAGCCGGGTCTGGTCGGCGACGGTCACCGGTGCGCCGTTGAGTTGGCTGACCCCCTCCATCGGCAGTGGGATTCCGACGATGCTCTCTGCCGCCAGATGGACGTCGATCGCGGTTCGGCGGATCTCGCCCGGAGTCAGCCCGGCGTCCACGGTCACGCAGCCGCGCAGAATGGTGCCGATCTTCTCCACCTTGGCCGGGGAGGTGAGCGCGTCACCGCTGACGACACCGCGGAGAATCTCGACGAACACCTCTTCGGTGCGCCTCAACTCGGTCATCGGCTGCCGATTGGAGGTCAGATAGACCACTGCCTCCCGTGCCGACAGCGGCAGTTCGCCGGACGGGAAGTTCCACCCCCCCGCCGACCGCTCGGCCTCGTTCTGCACCCGGACCTCACCGATCACGTCGATGACCTGGAGGAACGTGTCCAACCGGAGTTGCACCAGGTGGTCGATCCGCGTCCCCAGCAACGCCTCGACCGACCGCAAGACGCCGGCGCCCCCGTTGGCGGCGAACAGGCTGGTCAGCGTCGTCTCGGCGCCGGCGGCGTCCGGCACCAGGAGATTGGACGGCAGCCCCAGCAGCTGCAGGCGGTCACGCCCCGCGGACAGCTGCGCCAGTTGGACGCTGGCCAGGCCGTCATTGTCGGTAGCCAGCACCAGGTAGCGCAGCGGGGCCGCGGCGTCCGCCACGACCGACGGACTCGGCCGGCCCGGATAGTCCGGCAGCGGGGAACTGCGCGGTACCTCGGAGAGCGCCTGGGTCACCGCGCCGAGGTAGAGCGAGACCAGGCCCAGCACACCGGTGACGACGACGAATGCGCCCAGGGTGGCCACCGCCACCAGGCGATCGCTCCGGCTACGCATGGGACCAGGCTAGGTTCCCTGCGCAACCTATGGCACTGCGCAACCGGTGGCGCAGCGCACCCCGCGGGACTCGGTGGTCGTACGCCTACTCTTGGGGCGATGAACGCGCGCGAACTCGTCTTCCCACCCGGTGCCACCAGGCACGACTGGGTGATGGACGGCCTGCTCACGCTCGCCATGATGACGGTCACCGTGCTGCCGTTCGCCATCTTCTCGAACTGGAACTCGATTCCGCGTCTGGTGCTGGTGCCGACTCTCACCTTGATGGTGCTGCCGCTGCTGCTGCGCCGGCACTCGCCGCTGTTGATGCTGGCCGGGTGCACCGTGGCCGGGATCGTCCAAGTGATCGTGGTGAACACCTTCACCGCGACGCTGGTGGTGCTGCCGATCGTCGCCTACTCGGTGGCCCGCTGGGTATCAGGACGGTGGGCCCGTTCCGTGGTGGTGATCGGCGCCCTCGGGGCGGTCATCGGCCCCCTGCGCTGGTCGAGCGCCACGGAAGGTTTCGGAATCAGCGCGCGGGCGATCGTGCTGTTCGTGTTGTCGGCGTTCGTCTGCCTCGGCCTGATCGTCACTCCCTACGCGATCGGACGCCGGGTGCGCGAGTCAACGGTGGCCCACGCCGACCGGATCGCGGCCGCCGAGGAGCGGTACCACCTGCTGCTGGCCGAACGCGAACAGCAGGCCCGGCTCGCCGAATCTCGCGCCCGCGCCACCATCGCCCGCGAACTGCATGACATCGTCGCGCACTCGCTGTCGGTGATGATCGTCCAGGCCGAGGGCGGCCGAGCATTGGCCACCAAACGTCCGGACGCCGCCGTCGCAGCCCTCGACACCATCGCCGACACCGGACGCGAGGCGCTCAGCGAGATGCGCCGGATCGTCGGCGTGCTGCGGTCCGAGCCCGAGCGACGGGGCGCCGACTGGGAGCCCGCACCCTCGCTGGCCGACATTCCCGAACTGGTGCACCGGGCGTCCGACCGGGCCACCCTCGTCGTCCATGGCGAACCGCCACGGGTGTCGCCCGCTCTGGAACTGACCATCTACCGCGTGGTGCAAGAGGCCTTGACCAACTTCCTCAAGCACGCCGGACCGACCGCGACCGCCGTCGTCACGCTCGCCTACGGCGCCACCGAGATCATGGTGGAGATCGTCGACAACGGACCCGGCCCCGAGCAGGTGACGACCACCCCCGGCCACGGCCTGCGCGGCATGGCCGAGCGGGTCACCTCGATGGACGGCCGGCTGGAGGCGCATCCGCTGGCCCTGGGCGGGTTCGTGGTCCGCGCCGTCCTGCCTGTTCACAACCGACAAGGAGCACATCGATGAGCCCCCCCATCCGGGTCTTCCTGGCCGACGATCAGGCGCTGGTGCGCAGCGGTTTCCGGATGCTGATCGAGGCCGAAGACGATCTCGACGTGGTCGGCGAGGCCCCGGACGGCGCCGCAGCCGTGCGGACGCTGACCGCGCAGCCGGCCGACGTGGTGCTGATGGACATCCGGATGCCGGTGATGGACGGCGTGGAGGCCACCCGGCAGATCGTCCAGGCCGGACTGGGCACGAAGGTGCTGGTGCTGACCACCTTCGACGTCGACGAATACGTGTTCGCGGCGCTCAAGGCGGGGGCGTCCGGGTTCCTGCTGAAGGACGCCCGGCCGACCGATCTGCTCAGCGCGATCCGCAATGTGGCGGCCGGCGATGCGGTGATGGCGCCGTCCGCGACCCGCCGGCTGCTCGACCAGGTGGTGCCCACCCTGCCGACCTCACCGGGCGCCGATCGGAGGCTCGACGTCCTCACCGACCGGGAGCGCGAGGTGCTGATCGAGATCGCCGCCGGCGCCACCAACTCCGAGATCGCCGCCCGGCTGTACATGGCCGAGGGCACCGTGAAGACCCACATCGGACGCCTGCTCGCCAAGCTGCACTGCCGCGACCGGGTCGGCCTGGTGCTGCTCGCCTACGAGTCCGGTCTGGTCCGCCGCTAGCTCAGACCGCCCGATAGGCTCGGCGGGTGCGTTATGTCTCCACCCGCGGCACCGAACCCGACTCCGGACTGCCGTTCTGCGACATCCTGCTCGACGGCCTCGCCCCGGACGGCGGCCTCTACCTGCCTGAGCACTACCCCAGCCTGACTGCCGAGACGCTCCGGCGCTGGCGGTCACTGCTGCAGTCGGACGGCTACCCGGCGGTCGCCTTCGAGGTGCTCAGCCTGTTCGTCGACGACATTCCGGACGCCGACCTGCGGGCGATCTGCGAACGCGCCTATTCCACCGACGTGTTCGGCGATCCGGTGGTGCCGGTGCTGCCGCTGTCGGACGACATCTGGTTGGCGAAGCTCTCCGAGGGGCCGACGGCTGCGTTCAAGGACATGGCGATGCAGCTGCTCGGCCAGTTCTTCGAATATGAACTGGCCCGCCGCGGCCAGACCCTGACCATCCTCGGCGCCACGTCGGGCGACACCGGTTCGGCGGCCGAGTATGCGATGCGCGGACGCCACGGCGTCACCGTGTTCATGCTGTCGCCACAAGGCCGGATGAGTCCTTTCCAGCAAGCCCAGATGTTCAGCCTGGACGACCCGCGCATCGTCAACCTGGCCGTCGAGGGCGTCTTCGACGACTGCCAGGATCTGGTCAAGGCGGTGATGGGCGATGCCGCGTTCAAGGCTGCGCACCACCTGGGCGCGGTGAACTCGATCAACTGGGCACGGGTGGTCGCCCAGGTCGTCTACTACGTCGTCTCCTATCTGCGGGTGACGACTGCCCTGGACGCCTCCGGCGAGGCCGCGTCCAGGGTGTCGTTCGCCGTCCCGACCGGCAACTTCGGCAACATCTGCGCCGCCCACGTGGCCCGCGAGATGGGGCTGCCGATCGACACGCTGATTCTGGCCACCAACGAGAACAACGTGCTGGACGAGTTCTTCCGCACCGGCGTCTACCGGGTCCGGGCCGGTGCAGAGGAGACCTCCAGCCCGTCGATGGACATCTCCAAGGCCAGCAACTTCGAGCGGTTCGTCTACGACCTGCTCGGACGCGACGGCGCCCGCGTCGCCGACCTGTTCACCCGGCAACTACCCGAGCAAGGCCTCATCGACCTCTCCGGAACACCTGAGTTCGCGACGATCCGGGAGCGGTACGGCTTCGTCTCCGGAACGTCCACCCACGCCGACCGGCTGGCCACCATCCGAAAGGTCGAGGCGTCCGATGGCGTGGTGATCGATCCGCATAGCGCGGACGCCGTCAAGGTCGCCGGTGACCTGCGCGACTCGATCGCCGGCCCGATCATCGTCACCGAGACCGCGCTGCCGGTGAAATTCTCGGCCACCATCGTCGAGGCGCTGGGCCACGAGCCGGAGCGTCCGGACGCCTTCGTCGGCATCGAGGACCTCCCCCGCCAGGTCACCGAGATCCCCGCGGACGCCGAACTGCTGAAGCGGATCATCGAAGAACATCGGTAGCACGTCGACGAGACCCGCCTGGGAAAGTGACGACCGCCAGATGGGGAAATGACGAGTACTCGGTGGGAAAATGACGAGTTACGGTATCATCGGGCGATGACGGCTGGTGGTGGAGTCATCGAACGACTGCTTCTCCCGCGAGTGGAGGACGCTCTGAGCGACACTCGGGTCGTTGTGTTGCAGGGTGCCCGGCAAGTGGGGAAGTCAACGCTGGCCGAGCACATCGCCGGGCGGCGCACGAGCTACCTCACGACTCTCGACGACTCAGACGTGCGACGCTTCGCGTCCGCAGACCCGGTGGGTTTCGTCGCCCAGTTTCCGGAAGGGTTGCTGGTGATCGACGAGGTACAGCGCGTTCCGGAGTTGATCGTCGCACTCAAGGCCGCCGTCGATCGCGACAAGCGGCCTGGACGGTATCTGATCACTGGCTCCGCCAACCTCCTCGACCTTTCCGCCACGCATGAATCGCTCGCCGGACGCGCACAGCCGCTCACGCTCCACTCGCTGAGCCAGGCAGAGCTTGAGGAACAGCCGGGCTCCTTCATCGATGCCGCGTTCAGCGGACGACGACTCCTCGGGCATCGGAGCAGCCTCACTCGGCACGAGTATCTGGAACGCGCGTGTCGGGGCGGCTATCCGGAGGCGCTGGCGCGGTCGAGCGCGACCCGTCGCGGAGATTGGTACGACACCTATGTGACGCAGATCGTGAACCGCGATGCGATGGACATCTCCGGCCTGCAGCGTCTTGCCGACCTCCCCCGACTGCTGCGCTTCATTGCGGCGCGCAGCGGGAGCGGCATGGTCTGGAGTTCTCTTGCGAGCGACTCGGGAATCCCTCGGACGACCCTCGATCCTTACGTCCGGCTGCTCGAGACCCTGTTCCTGATCCACGTGTTGCCGGCCTGGGCGGTGAACTTCACAACCCGCGAAGTCAAGCAGCCAAAGGTGTTCCTTCTCGACACCGGCCTCGCAGCCAGCCTGCTGGGGGTCGTGCCGGATGCACTGGGGCCCACCGTGACCAACAGCCCTGCGGGTGGTCTGCTCGAGGGACTTGCCGTGGGTGAGTTGCGCCGTCAACTCGGCTGGAGCTCTCAGCGGGCGAACATGTACCACTACCGCGATCAGCGCGGGGTCGAAGTGGATGTGGTGCTGGAGACTCCCGACGGCCGGGTCGTCGGCATCGAGGTCAAGGCTGCCGCCACTGTGCATCCGAAGGACCTCACCGGCCTGGCGCTGCTTCGCGACAAACTGGGGAATCGGTTTGTGGGCGGGTACGTGCTCCACACCGGCGAGACCTCCCGCCTGGTCGCCGACCGGATCATGGCGCTCCCGCTTGATGCACTGTGGCGACGGGAGGCTCCCTGAACCACAGCCGGAGCGGAATCACCCGCGCGGCATGGGCGAAGTCGGCGTCGGTGCTGAGCAGCGTGCAGTCATGGGCGATGGCGAGTTGCGCGATCAGCGCATCCACCGATCCGATCTGGACGCCTGAACGCCGACATGTCGTGGCCAGGTCGGCAGCTGCCGCGTAGTCGTCGCGGGTCGGCTCGAGAAGTTGGACGTGAGCCAGATCGGCGACGATCCGCTGGCGTGCGGCGTCCGGGACGAAGCCGCGCAGCAACTCGAGCAGGATCATGCCGGTCACGGCGACCTCTTCCCCGCCGAGGAGCGCCGACCGCAGCGCCTCGACCTCCGGCGCACCCGGCGGCACATCGCGTCGGTAGGCGAGCGACCAGACGCTGGTGTCGACCAGCAGTCCACTCACTCGACGGCACTCGACCGGGCGTCACGCGTGCGGCGATCGGCCTTGTGGTCGTAGGAGACGTCCCAGTCGAGGGTGCCGAACGAATCGACGATCGTGGCCCGTTCCCGACGAGCGATGAACTCTTGCAGGGCGATCGTGACCGCCTCCTTCTTGGTCCGCGCCCCGCTGACCGCGACCGCGTGATTCAGCAGCTCCGGATCGATGGCGAGATTGGTGGCCATGTGCACCTCCTTACACATGAGCCTACACACCCATCTGTGCGGGATTTCGAGGCGCCGTTGGGTCTCCAATTTCGACGGGCTCGACCAGCTGCTGGTCGAGCCCGTCGATATCTGGGTCAGTGTTCGTGGCCACCGCCGTCGTGGTCATGCGGTGCCGGGCGGACGCCGTCCGTGCCGACGCCGGGATCGCGTCCGTCGACGAAGCGGCTGGTGTCGCGCTTCAGGTCCTCCAACGGCACCTCGTGCACCTCGCCGTCGGCACCCAGCCGCCAGGGCTGGAAGAACATCGCGTCGTGGTCGTGATGCATGTGCTCGTCGTGCCCGTGGTCGTGCGGCTGGGCCGCCGCCTCGACCTCGGGCCGGGTCAGCAGCTCGGCGTCCGGCACGGGTGTCGCCGCGGCTGCCCGGGTCACGCCGGCACCGCGCTCCTTGCGTTCGCTCATCTTCTCGGCCTCCTTCTGGCCCTGTTCCTCCGTGCGCCGTTCGTCGCGCTCCTTGTCCCGATCGTCCCCCACCGGAACATCGCGGCTGGGACGCTTGTCGTCCTCGGGCCGGCCCTCCCCCTTGGGAATCTCGGCCCGATAGGCCACGGCCGTCCGCAACTCCTCGCGCTGGAAGACGGCCGCCCGCCGGTCGCCGCCGGTGGCCACGAACCGCACCGAGTAGACGCCCGGCTTCCCGGTGGCGAGGGCGCCGCCGAAGGTGCCGTCGCCGGCTGCGCGCAACGCGATCAGCGTCTCGGCACCGGACGGATCGGTGACACGTGCCAGCACCCGTGCCCGGCCAGTGAACGGGCGTCCGAACATGGTAAGGGTGGCCCGGAGCTCCAGCTTGTCGCCGGCGATCACCAGGGACGGTGCCAGTTCGGCGTCCAGCTGGACGTCGGAGTAGCTCTGCACGATCAGGCTGTACGGGACGGTGCCAGTCTGCCTCAACTGCGCCATCCGGGCACGCAGGTCGTCGCGTCCGCGGAGCTTCTCCACGACGTCCTTCGGCAGCCTGAGCACGGCCTTCCACTCCCCGGACGCCGCGATCCGCGGGTCGACCGGCAGCGTCAGCCGGTAGAAGACGTCGTCGGCGTTCTGCTGGTACTCCACCGTCGGCAGACCGGACGAGCCGTCGATCGTGGTGCCGTCTGGCGCCACCAGGGTGAGGTCGAGCAGCTGCGCCAACGGCGACAGCACGATCACGTCGACCTGGTGGTCCAGCTCGCCCAGCGTGAATGCCACGGTGTGCTCGCTGCCGATCGCCAGATCGCCCTGCGGGTCGACGACGATCGCGGTGCGGGTCACCCCGGCCAGGATCTGGATGAAGTACTTGGTCAGCCGGAACCGGCGCTCGGCGGCCGTCATGTCACCGGTGATCAGCATGTAGCGCGAGATCGAGGTGAGCACGGCGTCGCTGACACCACCCGGATCGCCCAGACCGATCGCGTACACCTGATCGGCGTACGGCGCGATCGCGGCCGTCACCGGCGGATCGGTCACCCCCGGCGACTGGTTCTGGTTGCCGTCGGTGAGCACGCACAGCGCGAACTGCTGGTAGAGCGTGGCCGGGTTGCCGCGTTCGGCGTCCAGTACGCCGGCGCCGTCGATCATGCCCTGGCCGATGCCGGTCATGCCGCGCGGCTCCAACTCGGGTGAGGCGACCGCCGATTCGAGCACCTCGCGTCCCGAGCCGGGCGCGGTGGGCGCCGGACCCATCTCGGTGATCCCGTCCAGAACGGCGGTGACGTCGTCGAAGGTGACCACACCGACCCCGTCGATCGGACGCATCACGTCGCGCAGCACGGTCAGCGACTCCTTCAGCAGGTCGTAGCGCGATCCGGCGGCACCCGCCGAGGACCACATCGACCCGGAGCGGTCCAGCACCAGCGAGACCGCGGCCCGCGGCCTGGTCACCGGCGTGGCGGACAGGTCCACCACCCAGCTGCCCAGGTCGTACTCGTCGCCCGGATTGGCGGCGTCGTAGCCGTCGTCGTCCACGATGAAGGCCCGGACGGTCGCCGTCCCCGCTTGTGGGACGCCGATCGGACCGGACGCCTGGAACTGGACGAAGACGCTGGCGGTCACCGTCTCGGCATGGTCGTCGTGCTCCACGGTGACGATGCCCTGTCCGGCCGGCGCGCTGAAGCCGGCACCGGTGACCGCGGTCAGTTCGAAGCGGACCTGCCGGCAGGTGCGGACGGTGAACTGCACCGGATGGAAGGTGGTGAGCAGTTCGGGCACCGAGCCGAACGCCACAGACGGGGTGTCCAGGCTCACCTCGGGCAGGTCGCTGTGGAACCAGTAGCCGACGGCGTGGTGGTCCTCGTTGGCGTTCGGCGTGGAGAACATCGGCGCGGCGAACCAGGCGGCGGTGCCGAGATTGACCATCGTGTCGTCGCCGTTGTGGCCGAGATTGGCGGTGCCGGCGGCCTGCGGCTGGAACTCCGAAGCGACACCCAGCTTGCGCTGCCAGATCGACCACAGCCGGTCCACGTTGCAGTGGTGCAACCAGAAGGCCGGATCGTTGACCGACACCGACGGGAAGGTCATGTGGCCGCCGTCACCGGGCTGACCCAAGGCGTTGATCTCCCAGGCGCCGCCGATCCAGACGTGGACGCCGTCGTGCAGCACCCGCTCCAGATACTTGCGGAAGGACGCCAACACCTGCGCGTTGGTCGGTGGGGAGATGTCGTTCCAGGGCGCGCTGTCGTAGACGTTCGGCCAGGTCTGGCCGGACGGTACGGCGATGCCGAAGGCACGCAGCGCCTCGGCACGGGTGGGCAGATCGCCGGCCAGCGGCGCGCCGTTGGAGCGCTTCAGGGTCAGGTCGGCATCGCCGGAGCGGCGGATGTTCATCCGCCAGGTGGTCGGGTCGGCGAACGGCCCGGAGGTGACGAAACCGGTGGTCGGGCCGGGTCCGGCGTTGCCGAAGCCACCGAGCAGGTCGTTGGTGAAGGGCCAGCCGGCATCGCTGGAGGTACGGGCGGTGATCCAGTCCCAGTACGGGATGGTCAGGTGATGGTTGCCGCTGACCACTTGCAGGTCGTACTCGATCTGATGCAGGAACTCGCGGTGCCACGGCCCGAAGGCAGGCCCGCGGTGGGCGCCGGCGCTGACCGTGTTGTGCAGCCAGACGTAATCGTCGTAGCGGTTCGGCGTCCCCCCGCCGGCGCTGACCGCGGCGGCCGCCGCGGGTATCCGGCTGGGCGATTTGATCGGATCCTTCAGGTCCAGGAAGGCCTGGACGAGTTCCGCCTTCTCGGCGGCGGTGAGTTCGGCGACGTTCTTGCGGCACAGCATGGGGATAGCTCCTCCACTCGGGACAGTGTGTTCGTACCGATAAGTGCCACTAGCAACGGCCTTCGGAGGTGGCACAACTACGTAGCGGGTGCCGGCGCCGAAGCCCAGGTTCAGTCGGCGAGCCCGCGCCGCACCACCAGATGGGTGATCTCGGGGTCGGCGCCGCGGAAGTCGCGGTAGGCGTCCATGGCGTCGACCGATCCACCACGAGCCAACAGCCGCTCCCGATAACGCTGACCGTTCTCCCTGGTCAGGCCGCCATTGGCGAGGAACCAGGCGCCGGTGTCGGCGTCCAGCACCTCCGACCACAGGTAGCTGTAGTAGCCGGCCGCATAGCCGCCCTCGAAGATGTGCTTGAAGTAGGTGGACCGGTACCGGGTGGGGGCCAGCGGATAGTCCACGCCGGCGGCGGCGAGCGCCCTGGCCTCGAAATCGGCGACGCCGTCGGGGCCGTCCGGTAGCTCGTCGATCGGCGACGAGTGCCAGGCCTGGTCGAGCAGCGAGGCGGCCAGTATCTCGGTGGTGGCCCACCCCTGGTTGAACAGCTGAGCCCGCTTCAGCGCGTCGATCCAGGCCGCCGGAATCGGCTCGCCAGTCTCGTGATGAACGGCGTAGCGACGCAGCAGTCCGGCGTCCAAGGCCCACATCTCGTTCACCTGGGACGGGAACTCGACGAAATCGCGCGGCGTCTCGGTACCCGACTGGGAGGGGTAGCGGACGTCGGAGAGCAGGCCGTGCAGGGCGTGTCCGAACTCGTGGAACATCGTGTTCACCTCGTCCCAGTTGAGCAGCGTGGGCTGTCCGGCCGGCGGCTTGACAATGTTGAGGTTGTTCACCACCACGGGTGCCTGCCCGAGCAGGTGGTTCTGGTCGACGATGTTGTTCATCCAGGCGCCGCCCTGCTTGCCGGCGCGGGTGTAGTAGTCGGCCAGGAACAGTCCCAGCCCAGTACCGTCGGGCCGGGTGCCGTCGGCGTCCAGAACCTCGAACACGCGGACCTCGTCGTTGTAGCCGATCAGATCGTCGCGCTCGGCGAAGGTGACACCGAACAGGGCGGTGGCGGCGGCGAACACGCCTTCGTGCAGCACCCGCTCCAACTCCAGATACGGCCGCAGCAGCGCGGAGTCGAAGCTGTAGCGCTCGGCCTTCAGCTTCTCGGCCAGGAACTCCCAGTCCCACGGCTGCAGCGGCTCGTCCTGCAGCTGCTGCAGATCGGACGCCTCAGCGTGCGCGTTGCGCACCGCCGCCGGCACGAGTCGTCCGAGCATCTCGCGCACCGCCTCGGACGTCTTGGCGCAGGCGTCCGCGGCCACGTACTCGGCGTGGTGCGGGAAGCCGAGCAGGGTGGCCCGCTCGGCACGCAACCGGGCGATCTCGACCACCAGCGCGCGGGTGTCGTGCTCGCCCGACCAGCCGCGGCCCACGGAAGCCTGATGGATGCGGCGGCGCAGCCCGGCGTCCGACACCTCGCACAGGATTCCCTGCGGGGTGCACGAATCCAGTTCCAGCAGCCATCCCTCCAGGCCGCGGCCCTCGGCGGCGGCGCGGGCGCCCGCCTTGGACGCCTCGGAGACTCCGGCCAGCTCGGCCTCGTCGGTGACATGCACCGCGGCCGCGTTCGAGCCGGCCAGCGCCGTCCGACCGAACGCGGAGGTCAACTCGGCCAGCTTCGCGTTCAGTTCCCGAAGCCGTGCCTGGTCGTCGTCGGCCAGCGCGACCCCGCCGCGGACGAAGTCGCGCAGGTGGGTCTCCAGCCAGTAGCGGGCCTGCTGATCGGCCTCCACCGCACCGCAGCTGACTCGCTCGTCGAGCGTCCGGACCCGCTCGTAGAGGGCCCGGTTGAGGTAGATGGCGTCGCTGTAGCGGGCCAGCATCGGCGAGATCGCGGCGTCGATGGCGTCCAGTTCCTCGTTGGTGTCGGCCGGCTGGACCGTCCAGAACGCCCCGAGGGTCCGACTCAGCAGCTGCCCGGACGCCTCCCAGGCATCGATCACGTTCGCCACCGTGGCCGGTTGCGGGTCATCCGCGATCGCCTGCAACGCGGCCAGCCGCTCGGCAATGCCCGCCTCGACCGCCGGCAGATAGTGCTCGGCCCGGACGTCGCGCCACGGGGTCAGCTGGTAGGGCAGCGTGGACGGCTGGGCAAACGGGTTGGCTGCATCGAGACTCATGCCGCCATCTTGCCGAGCCGTCACGGCACACCCAAACCAGGCTCAGATCACGTACGGATCACCGCTGTCCGCGACCAGCGGCTTGCCCGCCTGCGCCCAGGCCAGGGTGCCGCCGGCCACGTTGACCGCGTCGACGCCGTTGGCCAGCAGGTAGGCCGCGACCCGCTCCGAGCGGGCGCCGGAGCGGCAGATCACCGGCAGCGGGCCGTCGGTCTCGGGCAACTCGGACAGGCGTCCGACAACCTCACCGAGCGGAATATGCACCGCGCCGGGGACGTGACCGGCCGCCCATTCCGCCGGCTCCCGGACGTCCAGGACGACGGCGTCGTCGGGCAACTCGCTGACAGTGATCTCGGCAATCTCCACGACTCCCATCCAAGCACGCCGGGTCGCCGGCCGGGCATGGCGCGACCTGAGCCGGACGCCGGTTCTCCGGGACGGCCGACGGTGTCCGACCCGCCGAGTAGGGTGCCGGCATGACCCTCACCGATGCTGTCGACGCCGTTCTTCCCGGTGCCCTGGACGACCTGGCAACGCTGGTCGCCATCCGGTCCGTGAGCGCTCTGCCGGGTCATGCGTCGGACGTCCGGGCCAGCGCGGAATGGATCGTCGAGCAGGTCCGCGGGCTCGGCTGCGACGACGTCCGGATCGTCGCCGAAGGCGGCCAGCCCGCGGTGATCGCCAGGTTCCCCGGCCCCGAAGGTGCCCCGACGGTGTGCCTGTACGCCCATCACGACGTCCAGCCGACCGGTGACCTGGCGCTGTGGACGTCCGACCCGTTCCGGGTGCGGCGCAACGGCGAGCGGCTGTTCGCCCGTGGTGTGGTCGACGACAAGGCCGGCGTGATCATGCATCTGGCCGTGCTGCGGGCCTTCGGCGGCACCCCGCCGGTCGGCGTCACGCTGTTCATCGAGGGCGAGGAAGAGGTCGGTTCGCCGTCCCTGGCCACGATCATGGAGCGGCACCGCGATCTGCTGGCCGCGGACGCCTACGTGATCGCCGATTCGGCCAACTGGAACGTCGGCGAGCCGGCGTTCACCACGACGCTGCGGGGCCTGGTCGACTGCGTGGTCGAGGTCTCCACCCTCGATCACGCCCTGCATTCCGGGCAGTACGGGGGTGCGGTGCCGGACGCCTTGACCACGCTGTGCCGGCTGCTGGCCAGCTTGCACGACGCCGACGGCAATGTCGCGATCGAGGGCCTGAGCGCCATGCCCGACCCCGGACTGGACTACCCCGAAGACCGGTTGCGGGCCGAGAGCGGGGTGCTCGACGGCGTCCGGCTGCTGGGCGAGGGGCCGATCGCCGGACGGCTGTGGACCAAGCCGACCGCGACCGTGATCGGCATCGACGCCACCAGCGTGGCGGACGCCTCGAACACTCTGGCACCGTCGGCGCGGGCCAAGATCAGCGTCCGGATCGCGCCGGACGCCGACCCGGACGCCGCGATGGCCGCGCTGGCCCGGCACCTGGAGACACACGCCCCGTGGGGTGCGCGGGTGCGGGTCACGGACGGCTCGCAGGGCGCCGGCACCACGGTGCCGGCGGACGGCCCGATCGCCGCCGCGGCCCACGACGCGTTCGTCGAAGCCTGGGGCATCGAGCCAGTGCAGATGGGACAGGGCGGCTCGATCCCGATGGTGGCCGACTTCCAGAAGGCATTCCCCGCGGCGGAGGTCGTGGTCACCGCGGTCTGCGACCCGGATTCCCGAATGCACGGCATCGACGAGTCGCTGCATCTGGACGACTTCGCCAAGGCCTGCCTGGCCGAGGCGCTGCTGCTGGAGAAGCTCGGCAGCGATCGGGTGTGAGCCCGCCCGTAGGCTGGGGGCGTGGAGATTCTGCGGCTCGCTGGGCCGCCCGGTGTCGGGAAGTCGACCGTCGCGTGGGAGATCGCTCGGCGGGTTGCTGAAACCGGCGGGCCTGTCGCGTATCTCGACATCGACCAACTCGGCATGTGCTATCCCGCTCCAGCTGACGACCCGGACCGTTGGCGGCTCAAAGAGCGCGCACTCCGACGGTTGGCAAGGTCATTCGCGGCTGCTGGCGTCGGACGCCTGATCGTGTCCGGGGTCGCATCTGCCGACACTCCGCCGCCTGCCTGCGACTTTCCCACGCGATCTCTCTGGCTGGACGCACCCGAGGCCGTTCTGGGCGAGCGTCTGGCGACGCGTGGCTGGGCGAGCGAGCGCGTAGCCGAGGTGGCGTCCATCGGCGCATCCGAGTCGAATCGTGCGGACCCGAGCTGGGCTCGGCTCGAGACGGGTGATCGAGCGCCGCATCAGACGGCGTCCGATGTGCTCGGAGCCCTGGCTGAGGTCCCATCGCTTCGTTCAGCCGCCCCCTTCGCTGAGGAGTTCGGTCGGGAGCGTCGGAGTGACGGCGGAACATCGCGTGTGCTGTGGCTGTGCGGGCCGCGCGGAGCCGGGACGTCGAGTGTCGGCTGGGCCGTCGCATCCCAGGCGTGGAGCCAGGGGCGCCGCACAGGTTTCCTCGACGTCGCGCAGCTGAGCTTCACATGGAACAGCGGCAACGATGTCGGTGCACGCAACGCGGCAGAACTCGCGCTCGTCTTTCGAGACGTCGGTGCCGAAGAGGTGGTGATCGTCGCGCCCTTGCCGGTCGACCCCGGTGCCGTGCGTCGGACGCTGGGCTCAGCTGGTCTTGCCTGGGTTCGGATACTCGCCGACGAAGGAGCCCGGCGCGAGCGCATCCGGAATCGCAGTGAAGGGAGTGGCGTGGTTCTGGCCGGGGACGATCTCGTTGCCGCGCCCGAATTCGTCCTCGATTCGGTGCTCGCACAGGGGAATGCGCAGGCCGGGATGGCGCTCCGGGACGGCGAGGCCCTGCTTGACGCCAGTGGCCTGACGGTGGCCGAGGCGGCTTGCTCTGTCCGCGCGATCGCCGGGCCCTGATCGTTTGGGTGGCGGACGGCTCGAGCCTCGGGCGTGGTGTTACGCTGTAACACAGGAGGTAGACATGGCGACGACCACGGTCACATTGCGGCTTGCCGAGGCGGAGAAAGCGCTCCTCGCCGACTACGCGAGGGCGTTCGGAATGTCCGTTTCCGAGTTCGTCCGCACCGCGGCGCTGGAGCGGGTCGAGGACGAACTCGACCTCAGGGCGTGGGACGAAGCGAAGCGCGAGTTCGATGCGAACCCGCAGACGCTGACCGCCGACGAGATCGCGGCGAAGTACCTCTAGATGTGGCGGCTGCTCTACTCTCGCCGGGCGGACAAACAGCTGGGCAAGCTCGACCCGGGGGTTCGGCGCATCATCGTGGCGTGGCTGAACAAGAACATCGACGGATGTGACGATCCACGTACGACCGGCAAAGGTCTCACCGCGGGGTTGACGGGCAAGTGGCGCTACCGCGTGGGTGACTACCGCGTGCTCTGCGAGATTCGAGACGCTGAACTCGTGGTACTCACGATCGAGGTCGGACATCGACGGGACATCTATCGATGAAGGGCTGGCTGCGGTTCCGATTCCCTGCCGGTCCGGGGCACTGCTGCTAGACAAGCTAGGTGACCTAGTTGACGGCTAGGATACTTCGCTCAAGGAACGCAATCGCACCGGTTGTCCTCGGGGCATCTGCTCCATGGTTTCGCTCAAGTATCTCCCGCACCGTATCCATCCACGTCTTGGCAGATTCAAGATCACCCGCAAGGGCGAAAGCACGACTGAGCGCCAGAGGTAGACTTTCTGGCATTCCGGTAGTAACCCGGCCTTCGTGTTCATTCCCAACAACGCTGAGCAACTGCCAGCGAGCGTCGTTATGGCCGAGTTCGGAACGGACAGAATGGAGCGTGACAAAAAGATTCTGCGTCTGTTCGTGTTCACGTCCGAGAAGTCTCAGTCTCTGCTCATACACATTCAAAGCCTGATCTTGCAGCTTTCGATTGTCCATAAGTGGCTTTCCATATTGTAGCGCCCTCAGGGCCGCGCTGAGCGCGTTGGCGGCGGCAACATAGGGGAAGGGACTATCTGGACCATAGGTATCAAGACGCCATTGCCACTCGCGTACTGCGATTCGATATGCTTCTTCACGATCCGCCTCCGACTGACCCCACTCATTCAGCGCTACCGAGAGATTGCTGCGTTTTATGCTGGCGAGCCTAGAATCAACTCCATATCTAACCTCTGCCTCAACAATGAGGCGCTCATAGTCTTGTCGCCACATAGTGTTTCCCGCGTACCGGGAGAATCTGACCGCCTCAGCGGACGCCGCTCGCGTGATCGGCTCATCCTCGCCCAGTACGGCTGAACACCTGCTGGCGAGGTCGGCCAGTCGACGGGCAGTAAGCGCCGACCCGTCCTTGTTCCGCTGCTCCAAGATCAATCCTTTCTCCGCTCCCAAGGAGATTGCATGATCGGGACCCAACTCAGCGACCGCATCCCGATAGAGCCGACTGAACTCGGCGAGGACACGCTGCCCGCGCACTCGGATACGTTCGACGGTCTCCAGCCGGGCAGATAGTTCGATCTCCCTGGCCTGGCGCATGGCCAGTTCCTCGAGAGCCTGCTTGTTGCTCGGCAATTGGCTGGCTGCTTCATGCATTGACATCGTCTTCCTGGAGAGTGAGTGCACGAAGGGCCGATACTGCGCCTTCCAGTGCGGCAAGGACAACTCGATCGGAGGTCGAACTCGCCGTGGCGTTCGCAGCCAACGACATGAACCGGCCAATCGCGGCAAGCAGTTTCTGAGCCTCATCAGCTAGCCCATCAGAAAATCTGACAGTGGCCAAATCACCGCGGATCGCATTGAGCATTGGCGCCACCTCCTTATCGATCGAAGAATCGAGCGTGAGGACGATGAGACGCTCTCCGCAATCCAACAGAATGCGCTCGTTGTCGGCGATATCGCGGGTCTCAGCACGGGTGGCGAGTTTTCGTAACGTATCGCGAGCCCGCTCGGGGAGGCGGGGACCGACTCCAAGCATCGCTAGAGCCGGGTGAGCCAAGGCCCATTGGGCGCAGATGGCAAGGTAGGTTTCCGCCTGCGTCTGCGGCCGGAGCCGCAGCGCCTTCTGCTCGCGAACCCATCCGTCATGATGCGGCTCGAACGTCCAGCACTTCGCCTCCCACACCAGCCTGGCTACCCCGCTCCGTCCATCCGCAGCGATGGTCGGCTGCCGCGATGCCTCGAACGCGTCCCTCAACTGCTGCGGCTTGAGCGGACCATGGTCGGCGAGCCAGAGTTCCCTTGGCAAGCGCCCGGAGGCGTCGAGCGCGTCGAGCCCACATTGGTCCAGAAGTGCATAGAGCGCCAACCTAGAGCGAACTGACTGCACCTGAAGGCTCAGGACCCTCTGACGGAATGGCAGCACTTTCCTAGTCTGTGCCGACGGTGGGGTACTTCTCACGTCCATGGGCAAGTTGTACAGGATCTCGCATGGAAACTGGGGGAGGTTTCCATGCGAGATGCGCTCCACCTCGTGTGACGCGTTCTCGACGGTGTCTCTGAACGGGAACGCAAGTCACCTTCCGCGTCGGATCTTGCTTCCCCCGCCCTTTGGAACCTCGGCACGAACCCCTGATCAGCTCGCCTACCAGCACCATTGACTGGTTGCATCTAGCTATGGAGAACGAGCAGTTCCCGCGAGAGACGCGGAAGACCCGCAACAGGGGTCGGTACACCACCAAGGACAGGGTGTCGTGCCGCCCGGGGCCAAGAACGGGCAGCTCGGCCGCCCAGCATGGTGGGCCGTGCCGTGCTTAACTCGACTCTGTCCTGGTGGGATCCAACTACAGATCCCGGGCTGGCTGAGGTCTGGGCGAGCACCATCACGCTCGCCCGGCGCGATCAACCGGACGTCTTGGTCGGTCCAGCAGCGCCACCCCCCGGCTTCGCCCGCATCGCCACTCTGTTCGTCCAGCGAGTGCGAGGCCTTCAGGCTGATGCCATCCGCCGCGCGGCCACCGATGTCGAGTTCATCGTAGGGAGCGTTCACATCCTTGACCACAGCTTGATGGATGGACCGACAACGACCATTCCTGAGCTTCAGGCCAGCAGCATCTCGCGCGGCCGCGCTCGGCAGATCGAGTTGGCGCGCGAGATCCTCAAAGCTCGCGAACGAGTGATCACTGTACATGAAAGCCACCTCATAGCAATTGCGAGTACGACCGCCTACGCGCTGGATGCTATCGCGGACCTCAATCGTCTGGTTATACGAGAGCACCGTTTCGGGCATCTACTCAGCTACCGCGTACCGACCACCCTTTCCCTACCAGACGACGTAAACGAAATCGGCCTTGCCCGCGTGGCAGCCATAATTCCGAGTTCAGAGGCCACCTCGGAAGGTTCGACCCCTCCCACTGACAACAACGACAAGACAGAAAGAAGTGCCGCGTAATGACGACCTTTAGATCCTTCTCATTCCTTTCCGCGATCGCCATCGTGTCCTTGCCGCTAGCCGTCGGCTGCAGCAACGCTCCAGTCGCAGAGGATGGGCCTACTCGCGAGATCACCAAGCTAGTGATCATCGACACCTCGGGTTCGATCAACGAAACAGATCTTCTCGCAGCCGCGCAGAACAAGTCGCTCGACCTCGTCCGAAACATGTCTGTGGGCAGCACGATAGCGGTTCGTGCCATGAATTCTGATGTCACCGCCGTGTGCACTGACGTCATATTCAGGCTGCCTGTGCAGGAGAATCTCGCGCTGGAGAAGAAGGCCCGCGAAACAAATCAGCAAGCTGTGGGAGTGAAGATACCGGAGTTGATCGCGTGCTCTCAAAAACACGGCTCCGCCACCGAACTGTTCGGCGGCCTGGCTGACGCCTTCAGATCCTATCCCACTTCGTCTGAAGCTTGGGTCTTTTCCGACCTCTGCGATACGACCCTTAGCGTAGGAGGAACCTGCAAGGCAGCGGTCCTCTCTGATCCCCAGCATGTCGCTGACTCGATTCCCGACAGCCTTACTCCGGACCTCTCGTCACGTCCCAACATAATCTATATCGGTGCTGGCCGCGGGTCGCGGCTCGACGCTGGATCCCTGGAAAATCTTCGCACGGTGGTGGGTCTATGGACTAAACGGGCCGGAGCCACCTACGAGTTTCGTACCGTCTGAAAGGCTATCCCGATGCCTCAGAAATTCAGGTTCCGATCGAACAATCCCTTCCCAGTTCTTTCTGCGGAGGCACGTCTCATCGCTGCCGAAGACATCGTTGACACCGAATGGTCGGTAACTGATCCTCCGACCGTCAACGCGAACCCCCGAGCAATCGAGTCCTATCGAGAACTCGGCGAAATTGATGCCAGCAGGCCCGCCGCAGATTTACACACGGGACCTCATCGTCCCACCCATCCGTCGGGGCCCCTCGTTGCACACGCGGCTCGATCTCCGCTCGCCATGATTGGCACCCGATTCGCGATGATGCGCGCTTCTTATGCCGACGGGACCTTTGGTATAGCCATGCCATTGAAAGTGGGAGCCAAACAGATCGTCCCCAGGATGATATGGCTGGTCTTCGTGCTGATTACCCTGGCGATAGCAGCGATCGTCACCGAGGTCGTCTACGGACAGGCCGCCACAGCACTCTTGACTAGTGCTGACGACCGAACGGCACTCCTCGCGGCAATCACCCTGTCACTGTCGGTCAACGGCGCTTCGTTAGTGGCCGGCGGCTGGCTGCACAAGACGCACCCCTCGATCGTTCGCCGGCAAGGTGGAAAAGTGGCGTCGACCGCCGCCATCATGATCGCGGTGGTCGCGGTTACTCTCGGGCTAGTGGTCGGTGGGTTTGACAACCTCGTGATCGCGACGGCGACGGGTGGTGGCGCTACGACCGTAGAAGTCGGCACGGTGCCAGGCCGGCCGCTGCTTACGTTGACCTATACTGCGATTCTCATTCTCGTGGCCCTCGCCATGGCTGCAGGACACTTACTCATCGGCGACGCGTATGAGACCAACCGGGTCGAACTGACCGCACAGGCGCGTGCCGACGCGCAGGCGGCCAGCCTAGGACCTGAGGAGGCAAAATCCCTGCTCATGAACCTAGGAAGGGCCTACCTCAGCGTCATCCCTGAGGCGCACCGTCATGGCCGGCAACGGGTCGACACTTTCAATGCAGCGTTCAGGCGCGCCGCCGGTGCCGAGCTTGCCGAGCTTTTCGCTGATGTTGTCTACGACGAAAGTGAACCAGCTTGGGCCGAGGATGTACGAGACATGCTTGATGAACTCGACCGCCACCATGGACCAAGTGTTATCACTCGAATCGCATGACCATAAATCGTCCAGTGAGACGCGTCTGGTTGACAGACGCGTCTCACTTTGATCCGGTTGCAGACGCTACAGCAGTGCCCGGACGGCGCTGGTCGCGGTCAGCACCACCTGCTTCTCCCAGCCTTCCAGCTCTGAGGCGTCAATTGCCTTGTCGAACGCGGTCAGTGTGTTCTTGGGCGTCTGGCTCGCGGCGATCCGGGCGCTGGCGGTTTCCCACTGATTCAACAGTTCGGTCTTGGCGTCGCTGTCGGGCAGTGTGCTCAGGGCTGCCTCCACACCCTTCAGAGCCACCGCGAGCCCGAGGGATCGGGCCGGGTCAGGGGTGTTGGTGCTGGTGCGCGGCTTCGCGGTCGGAGTCTTGCTCGGCGTCGTCTTCGGCGTGGGAGATTTGGTCGACGGCGAGGGCGACTTCGACGGCTGGCCGGTGCCGCTGAACAGCTGTTTGCTGACCAGGCCGGTCAGGTTGGCGGCGATGCCGCCGGCCAAAATAGCCGCCATCAGACTGACCAGGACGCCGGCGATCCACCACGAGCCGGCCGGCTGCAGATGGCGCAGCGACTGCGCGGCGGACGCCGGCACCGACGGACCCGGCACCGGCCCACCCACTTGGGTGTAGGCCCGGGTCTGCGGCATCGGCGTGGTCCCGGGTTGCGGCATCGGCGGCGCTGCCGGTTGCGGCAGGGCCACGGTGGGCGCTTGCGGGTCGGCCTGGATCTGCTCCAGCGCCCGCAGGGTGGCGGCGGTGTCCGGCCGTTCCAGCGGGTTCTTCGACAGCAGCCGGGCCACCAGGGCGTCCAGTGCCGCAGGGGCGTCCGGACGCCGGCTGAGCAGCCGCGGCGGTGGCGTGTTGATCTGATTGGACGCCACCACGACGGCCTGATCGCCCTCGAAGGGCGGACGCCCGGTCAGCATCGTCATGATCAGGCAACCCAGCGCGTACAGGTCGGTGGCGGCGTCCACCCGATGCCCGGAGGCCTGCTCCGGCGACATGTAGGCGGCCGTCCCGATGGTCATCGCCGGCGCGGTCAGGTGCGTGTCGGCCTGACCGATGAGCTGGGCGATGCCGAAGTCGAGCAGTTTCACCCGGCCGTCGCTGAGCATCACATTGGCGGGCTTGATGTCGCGGTGCACCAGGCCGACCGCATGAGCGGCGGACAGCCCGAGAACCACCTGGCGAGCGACGTCCAGGGTCTGGGTGAGACTCAGCGGACCGCGCCGAGAGATCGCGTCGGCCAGCGACTCGCCGCGCAGCAGCTCCATCACCAGGTAGGCGGTGCTGCCGTCGACACCGCCGTCGAAGACGGTCACGGTGTGCGGGTTGGTCAGCTTCGCGGTCAGGATGATCTCGCGTTGGAACCGGCCGGCGACGGACGGGTCGCTGACCCGGCCCAGGTCGACCGTCTTGACCGCGACCTCGCGATCGAGCCGGACGTCGCGAGCCCGCCAGACCCGGCCCATGCCGCCGGCTCCGATCTCGTTTTCCAGGCGGTAACGGCCCGCCAGCAGTTTCTCGGACATCTATTCGCAAGCACCCATCGCACCCGACCCCACATCGGACGGCCGCTTGTCGTCATCGCCGCGGTACCAGATTCCCGACGGCGTCCTGAACACGTGAACCATTGATTCGCCGAGTGTGATCGTTGTCATCTTTCCCTTCGGGAAGGCGGTCTTCAGCGTCGCGAAGGTGACCTCCGCCGGATATCCGTCGGCGAGTTTCATCGTCGGCTGAAGTTTCTGGTCGAGGTTGATCACCCAGCTGGTGAAGGTGCGCGGCGACGTCGCGGTGCCCTTGGCCTTGCTCTGGAACAGGAACGCGGCACCGCCGTAGGAAAGCTGGCGGCCGTACGGGCTGGCATCGTCGAAGTCGCAGACCCGACCCGCGTAGGTGTCGTCGGGTTGACCCGCGTTCGCGGTCAACAGCGCCTCGACGCGGCTCTCGGCGCTGCCGAAGTCGGCACCGGAAAGCCCTCCGGCTTCGAGCACCACGGCGGTCGAAGCGCCGGGAGCATCGGACGGCGGGGCCGACGTGTGGCTCGGCGCCGGCGAAGCCGACGGCCGCACCGAGCCGACCGAAGGGCTGCTGCTCCCACCAGGGGACGCCATGCTGGCGCACCCGGTCAGCGCCAGCGCCGCACCGGCCGCGCCCAGCGCGCGCAAGGAGATGACCATGAACCAAAGATAGGTGGACGACGGCCTCGGGCCGTTCGGGGCCCGCCGGTAGGCTGTGCGCCATGCCTGCCTCGCCGCACCCCGGTCTGCCCACCAGAGCGCTGGACGGGATGGGCGCGATCGTCGCGGACGGCGGCGTCGGCTTCCGGGTCTGGGCACCGCACGCCGACTCGGTCACCGTGACCGGCAGCTTCAACGACTGGTCGGACGCCGGCGATCCGCTGACGTCCGAGGGCAACGGCTACTGGTACGGCTTCGTCGCCGGTGCGCGTCCGGGCGACGAGTACCGGTACCTGATCCGCAACGGCGACCAGTCGCTCAGCCGGATCGACCCGTACGCCTTCCAGGTGACCAACTCGGTCGGCAACGGCGTCATCTACGACCATGCCGCCTTCGACTGGCAGGGCGACGCGTTCGTCTGCCCGCCACACAACGACCTGGTGATCTACGAACTGCACGTCGGCTCGTTCGCACCGGCCGGCGACGGCCGGGTCGGCACCTTCGAGGCGGTGCAGGCCAATCTGCAGCACTTCCAGCGGCTGGGGGTCAGCGCCGTCCAGCTGATGCCATCCGCGGAGTTCGCCGGCGACTTCTCCTGGGGCTACAACCCGGCACACATCTTCGCGGCCGAAAGCGGCTACGGCGGCCCGGACGCCCTGAAGACGCTGGTCCGCGAGGCCCACAAGGCCGGCATCGCGGTGATCATGGACGTGGTCTACAACCACTTCGGCCCTTCCGACCTCGACCTGTGGCGCTTCGACGGCTGGTCGGAGAACGGCAAGGGCGGCATCTACTTCTACAACGACTGGCGCTCGACCACGCCCTGGGGCGACACCCGTCCCGACTACGGACGCGGCGAGGTGCGCCAGTTCATCCGGGACAACGCCTTCATGTGGCTGCGCGACTACCACGTCGACGGCCTGCGCTTCGACATGACCCCGTACATGCGTTCGGTGGACGCCGACGCCGACTTCGACCTGCCCGACGGCTGGAGCCTGCAGAGCTGGCTGAACCGCAGCATCCGCCAGGAATTCCCCGACGCCATAACCATCGCCGAGGACCTCCACGGCAACCCTGCGGTGACCAGCACCGGTCCCGAGGGCGCCGGCTATCACGCCCAGTGGGAGGCGAAATTCGTGCACCCGGTGCGGCAGGCGATCATCGTCGCCGACGACGCCTACCGGTCGGTTCCCGCGGTGGTCGAGGCGATCGCGAACAACTACGGCGACAGCTACGCGCGGGTGATCTACACCGAATCCCACGACGAGGTGGCCAACGGCAAGGCCCGGGTGCCGCAGGAGATCGACCCGGGCGACCCGGACGGCTACTGGGCGCAGAAGCGGTCCACCGTCGGCGCCGCTCTGGTGTTCACCTCGCCGGGCATCCCGATGCTCTTCCAGGGCCAGGAGTTCCTGCAGGGCGGCTGGTTCCGCGACGACGTCGGGCTGGACTGGCACCTCGACCAGGAGTACCACGGCATCGTCCGGATGTACCGGGACCTGATCGCGCTGCGCCGCAACCTGGCCGGGCTGACCAAGGGCCTGATGGGTTCGGGGCTGCGGATCATCCACGCCCACGACGACAACAACCTGATCGCGTTCCAGCGCTGGTGGGATCACGGCCCCCGCGACGACGTGGTCGTCGTGGTCAATCTGGACGCCGAGGCGCGCCACGACTACACCATCGGCATGCCGGTCGACGGGCTGTGGAAGCTGCGGTTCAACAGCGACGCGACGATCTACTCCGACGAGTTCGGCGACTTCGACTCCTTCGACCTGACCGCCTGGCCGGGCGAGCGGGACGGCATGGCGGCGCACACCGACGTCGACATCGCGCCGTACAGCGTGCTGGTCTACAGCCGGGACTGAGCGACTGTGGCCGTTCGACGGCGCATCGGCCCTCAACCCGTGGTTGAGCGTGCGAACACCGGATTCAGCCGTCATTTTGACCGGCAAACCGCCTGATCACAGGAAATCGTAACAAGTCAGTCATGAGAGAACCCGGCCAGGTTGTTCCCACGACGCCGACCAGCCGCTAGCTTGTCTCCGAGTCCCAGTCGGACAACGTATCGGGAGACGAGATGAGTGTGTCGATAGGCGAGCAACTGCGGCGGCGGAAGCCGATCGTGTTCCAGCACATGCACCACAAGGGCGAGGAGCTCGCCCGGAACATGGGCACCTTCCAGCTGATGATGTTCGGCGTAGGAGCCACGGTCGGCACCGGCATCTTCTTCGTGCTCAGCGAGGCGATCCCGAAGGCCGGCGCCGCCGTCCTCATCTCGTTCGTCATCGCCGCCGCGGCCGCGGGCCTGTCGGCACTGTGCTACGCCGAGATGGCCTCCGCGATCCCGGTCAGCGGATCGACCTACTCCTACACCTACCACGCCCTCGGCGAGGGCGCGGCGGTGCTGATCGCCGGCTGCGTGCTGCTGGAGTACGGCGTCGCCGTGTCCGCCGTCGCGGTCGGCTGGAGCGGCTACTTCAACGAACTGCTGCACAACATCTTCGGCTTCACGATCCCGAAGTTCCTGTCGCTGTCGTTCGTCCCCATCCCCGATGGCGAGGGCGGCTTCGAGGCGACCGGTGGCGGCATCAACCTGCCGGCCATGATCCTGATCCTGCTCTGCATGGTGCTGCTGCTCCGCGGCGCGTCCGAGTCGGCCACCGTCAACGCGATCATGGTGATGATCAAGCTCGGCGTCCTAGTGCTGTTCACCGCGATCGGGTTCAGCGCCTTCCAGGCCGACCACTTCAACAACTTCTTCGCCCAGGCCGCTGGAATCAGTGGCGCGGCCGGCACCATCTTTTTCTCGTTCATCGGCCTGGACGCGGTAGCGACCGCCGGTGAAGAGGTCAAGAACCCGCAGAAAGCACTGCCGCGGGCCATCATCGGGGCACTGATCATCGTCACCGCCATCTACATTCTGGTGGCCAGTGCCGGCATCGCCGCCAAGCCGGTCGAGTTCTTCTCCACCGAGGCCGCCGGCGAGGCCGGGTTGGCCAAGATCCTGGCCGACGTGACCGGCAACCAGATCTGGTCCACGGTGCTGGCCGCCGGCGCGGTGATCTCGATCTTCTCGGTGACCCTGGTCACGTTGTATGGCCAGACCCGCATCCTGTTCGCGGTCGGCCGCGACGGCCTCATCCCGAAGAAATTCCTCGCGGTCAACCCCAAGACGATGACCCCGACCTACAACACCGTCTTCGTGTCGGTGCTGGTCGCGATCGTCTCCGGTTTCGTGCCGGCCGAGTACCTGTGGGACACCGTCTCGATCGGCACGCTGATGGCGTTCACCGTGGTGGCCGTCTCGATCATGGTGCTGCGGCGGACCCACCCCGACCTGGAGCGTCCGTTCAAGGTGCCGTTCTACCCGGTCGTCCCGATCCTCACCATCGTCGCCTGCCTGTACGTGCTGTCGGGCCTTTCTGCCCTCACCTGGGCGATCTTCGGGTGCTGGATGATCGTCGTGTGGGCGTACTACTGGTTCTACGGCCGTCAGCACGCGACGCTCAACACCTACAAGTCACTGGAAGAGATCGCTGAACCCAAGGGCAAGGACGACGAATGACATACCTGGTCAGCTATCGACCGCAGACCGACGACTCGGGCGTGCTCGCCCTGGCATGCCAGTTCGCCCGCTCGGAGCCGGACACGGTGCACGCGTTGACCGTGGTGCCGCGCGGTTGGGAGACCTCCGCCGGCGCCGCGACGGACGGTGAGTTCGAGACCTGGGCCGCCGAAGAGGGCGAGGCCAGCGCCAAGGCCGCCCTGGAGATCTTGGCCAGGGAACCCGGCATCACCGCCGAGGCCACCTGGGTGACCGGGCGCTCGGTGCCGGCGGCCATCATGGAACAGGCTACGAAGCTGAACGCGAGGCTGATCGTGGTCGGTTCCGGCACCGACGGACCCGAGGGACGGATCACGGTCAGCTCGAAGACCGACCGACTGCTGCACTCGTCCAATGTGCCGGTGGTGCTCGCTCCCCGCGGCTACGACCCGGCGCCGGGTTCGAAGATCAACCGGGTCACCCTGGCGTTCCGCGACGACGACGCCACCTGGAAGCTGCTCGACGAAGTCGCTGAGATCTGCAAACGCGCCGGTGCCGAGTTGCGGCTGCTGACGGTCGCCCTGAAGCACCGGACGATGGTGACCTCACCGGTCCGGGGCGACGAGGAAGTCGTGTACGCCAAGCTGCTCGATCAGGTGAAGGGCGCCCAGCAGGAGGCCTTGGCGCACCTCGCCTCGCGTGGTGTCGAGGCCACCGTCGACGTGGCCCGCGGCTCGTCGTGGGCCTACGCCCTGGGTGGGGTGACCTGGACCGACGGCGACGTGCTGATCGTCGGGTCGTCGCGCACCCACCAGTTGGCCAACGTGTTCCTGGGTTCCGGCGGCGCCAAGATCGTCCGGAACTCGCCGGTCCCGGTGATCGTGGTCCCCTGACGGACCGTCGTTGGTCGAGCTTGTCGAGACCTCACCTCACCTGGGTCAGGGAGCCAACCGCTCCCTGACCCAGCTGCCGTCCGGAAGCAGCCGGTAGCGCAGCCGGTCGTGCAGCCGGGACGTCCGTCCCTGCCAGAACTCCCAGGTGTCCGGCACCACGCGGAATCCACCCCAGTGCTCGGGTCGCGGCGGATCGTCCCCGTAGCGTTCGGACGCCGCCTGGGCATTCGCCAGCAGCACCTCGCGATTCCCGATCACCTCGCTCTGCGGGGACGCCCAGGCGCCGATCCGGGAGCCGACCGGGCGGCTGGCGAAGTAGGCGTCCGATTCGGCGGCGGTGGTGCGCTGCACCGAACCCTCGATGCGTACCACCCGCTCCAGCTCGGCCCAGTGGAACTGCAGCGCGGCGACCGGGTTGGCGGCCAGTTCGCGGCCCTTGCGGGAGCGGTAGTTGGTGTAGAAGACGACCCCGGCCTCGTCGAAACCCTTCATCAGCACAATCCTGGTGGACGGACGGCCGTCGGCTCCGACGGTGGCCACCGTCATCGCGTTCGGCTCCCCCACGCCGGCCGCGACCGCCTCGTCGAACCACGTCTCGAACTGCCGCAGGGGCACCGTGGCGACGTGTGCCTCGTCCAGGCTGTCCCGTTCGTAGCTGACCCGCATCTCGGAAGGATCCATGCAGCGAGCCTACGACGGATCGCCGACCTGGGGTCATGCCGTACTCAGCGGGCTGCGCGCGGCCGCGTCCGGCCCTCCATGGCTCGCTGACAAGCTTCGATGGTCTCCGGCGCGAGATCGACGCCGAGCACCCGTGCTTGACCGGTGACCCAGCGCACCAGGCGCTGAACCTCGTCGGGGTTGCCGGCGAGAGCCTCGGTGTTGATCCGCTCGACGAGCAGCAGCTCATCCTCGGGTGCCGCCAACAGCGCGCGGGCGGCGGCCCAGCGGGCGACGTCCAGGTCGTGATGATGCAACGCCCACCGGGTCAGCACCACGCCGGCGTCCCGGACCAGCGACGACATGTCGGTCCGCAACTCCTCCGCCCAGCGCCATTGTCCGGGCGCTGCGTCCGCCAGCGGGGCACCTCGGACGTACTCCAGCAGGGCGACCAGCGTCTCGGGTGTTAGTCGGTTGACACCGGGCGCGGCCAGCGTCTGCACCCGTTGCCAGTCGGATTCGACGGCCGGGTGGAGCTCGATCCGGCCCGAGTAGGCCTCCGGCAGATAGGGCTTGCCGGTGGCGTCCGAACCGAGCCACGAGCGCAGCCGCGACATATTCGAACGCCGGGTGGTCTCAGCCACCACCAGTTCGGCGGCCATCCGGGTGGCCATGCTCTGCGGATTCTCCAGCAGCCAGGCGCAGTACTCCTCGCATTGCCGACGGGACCGGGCGGGCGTCGGGCCGGCGGCGCCGAGCAGCTCGATCGGGCCGAGCAGCCGCAGATAGGGGTGGTGCACGACCTCGGGCTCGGGTTCACCGATCCGGACCGACTCGCGTCGCGGCGTCAGCGTCCGGACGTTGTCGGCCTCCGACCACCAGGGGGCCTGGTCGTCGGGTAGCTCGTCGGTCGCCACGAAGATCGTCCCGATCGCGGCTCGTGTGTGTGCCGGGACGAGGTGCGGACGGAGCTCCTGCCGATCGGGGTCGAGGCGGGCGTGCGGGTCGTCCTCGGTGCCCGACAGCACCAATGCCGATTCGCCGCGGCCGGCGATCACCCCGCCGACGCCGAGATCGCGGTCGTCCAACAACTCCAGGAAGCGGACGCGGTCCGCCTCGTCCAGCTCGTCGGCGACGAGGACGATCTGGGCGGCACCGGCCTCGGCCCGGTCGGGATCGGTCCGCAGCAAGGCGGTGGGTGCGTCGGCGTCCGCTCGTTGCCGTACCACCGCAGCCAGCGCATCGAGCGCACCGGCAGGTTCGGCGTGGAACCGGACCAGCTCGGGGCAGGCGGCGCGGACGAACACCTCGTCGCCGCCCACCACCGTCAGGGTCAGCTCGGAGGCCCACGGCGAGCAGGAGAGTTCGACCGCCATCGCCGCGGCCGCGGCGTGCCGCAGGAGGCGCGGACCGTCCAGGGCCAGTGGTGAGCGGGCCTCGAGATCGACCATGATCCAGCCGCCCTCGGCTTCCCGGCCCACGGTCACGAGCGCCGGGAACGGCACCGGGTGGGACGACTGCGGCAGCTTGTCGGCCGTCGCGCGGGTCAGCCGCCACGATGTCGCCGTCACGCGCCGGAAACCCTCCGGCAGGGTGAGCGCCGGCACCTCCGACCACACGAAAGTGACCCCCGAGCCGTCGAGTCGCACCAGACTCAGCCGCGGCAACGGACGGCCGACGCCATGGGCGTGCGCGCCCAAGGCACGCAGCGCGGTCTCCAGCAGCGCCGTCACATCGGGTCGCTCACGCCGGCCCAACGCGGTCTCGTAGCGGCGGACGTCCACCGGCGGGTGGGTGATCCGATGACCCAACGGACGCGCCCGCAGCTGGTCGAGCCGGGCCAGGCTCACCCCGGCGATAATCATCGCGGCGGCGGCCGCCGAGAGCCCGCCGAGCAACGGCCAGGCCGGGTCGGAGGCCGGAGCGGCCGACATCTCGGGCAGTTGGCCGGTCTGCGGCTCCTGGCTCGACGGGGACGCCTCGCCCGAGGGCCGGGCTGTTGCCGGCGTGGGGGCCGGTTGCTCGATCTGCGGGCGGTGCACCTCGGGGGCCGGCACCGGTTTGCGCACCGGACGGTGGTGCGCCGGTTTCGGAGTGCCTGCGGTGGTCCGCGCAGGGATCAGCAGCCTCCAGCCGATGTCGATGAGGTCGGGGTCCTTGATCCGGTCGCGGTTGGCCTGGTGGATGCGCGGCCAGGCGGACGCCGACCCTAGGTGTTCCTCGGCGAGCCCGCTCAGGGTGTCGCCGCGCTCGACCACGACGGTCAGCGGGGTGGCGCCCGGCCGCTTCCTCTCCGGCTTGGCCGGCGCCCGATGGGTGGAATCGGGGACCTCGGGAACCGTCAGCCGGACGCCGGGGCGAAGATCCACCGTCGGGTTCACGAGAATGTCCGGGTTCGCCTCAGCGAGCAGCCGCCACTGACCGCCCTCCCCCAGAAGCTGCTCCGCGATGCTCCACAGATCGTCGCCGGGACGGACCAGGTAACCGGCCGACTCGTCGTGAGCCACGTTCGTACGGGCGTCGGCGCCGGGTTCGACAGCGGTCGCCACCCGAGCAGGGGCAGCAGCTGCCGGCGGCGCGACCGTGGCGGGCACGACAACGCTCGAGAGCGCAGTGGCCACCAGCGCGCCGGCCAAGGCCTGCAGCCCGCCCAGCATCGGCAGCTGCAGCGGAACCGTCCGGTGGCCGATCACGTTGACGGCCTCGATCACCACCGACACCGTGAATGCCAGCCAGGCGACCCAGCCGACCAGGGTCAGCGCGGCGAGAATGCCCGAGCCGTCGTCCGGACGAAGCAGGGCGGCCAGGCCGGCGGGCGACACCCCCCACCACCACAGCCCCACCGGGACCGCGCCAACAATCGCCAGCAGCACCAGCGCTGCGGCGAGAGCACGCAATCGAGCCATCTCAGCCTCTCCTTCGATAGCGGTCCAGCACCGAGCTGGCCTCGGCGTCCAGGTCCCAGTGCCCCGGCCAACCGGGCACCAGCAGGTCGGCCAACGGCACGCTGCAGGACACCCTGGTGCGCACCTGAGCCGGCTGCCCGACCGGCAGCCGGAAGCCGGAGACATCCACGTCGACGCTAAGCGCCGAACAATTCAGTCCGCGGGTCGAAGCCTGGTCGCGGGCGATCCGCTCGGCGTCCGCCCTAGCCTGTCCGGGTGTGGTGGCCAGCGACGCGGCCCGTGCCGCGGTGCCGGCGATCTGCTCCACGACGGTGTGACCGTGCCAGACCCGTGCCGCGCCGATGGTCATCGCGATCAGCAGCACCAGTGCCGGCACGATAACCACGAACTCCAGCGCGGCCGCTCCCCGTTCGGAGCCTGCCCGGTTCATCGCCCCGTCCTTTCCAACGGCATCACGGCATGTTCGGTCACCGCGCCCAAACCGAGGTCGACGATCAGTGGCGCCTGCCCGGTCACCACGACCCGGACGGTGCCGGCCCGCCGTTCGATTCGGACGTCGGCACCGACCAGGCCGCCGGCGTCGGCGATTCGCCAGCCCATGGCTGTGGCATCCGAATCAGAGCCCCGGTCCCATGCGATGTGCTCGGCGGCCGCGGTCGCCGCCTGCGCCGCGACATCGCGGCCATGCAGCCAGACTCCGGCTTGGATGGTGCCGAGCACGGTCAGCAGCAACGCGGGGACCAGCAACGCCCATTGGGTGGACTCAGCGGCCCCGCGTTCGCTCACTGGTTCCGCAGGACGTCCATCTTGGTATCCACCAAAGTGGTGACCACACCGACGATGATCAGCGCCACCGCCACCGCTCCGGCGAGCAGCAGGGCATTCTCGGTGGACTGGGAGAGTCCCTTCTCGCTCCGCTTCGGCGGGCTGAGCAGGAACCCGATCAGGGTGTGCAGCATGGTGGTCATGGCGGTACTCCTTACAGATGAGGACGTCAGGTGCTCAGCAGTCTGAGCAGGGGTGGGACTAGGAAAAGCAGCCCGAAGATCAGGCTGGGGATGACCATCAGGAAGGTCATCCGTTCGGAGACGGCGGCGGCCTCGACCTTCGCCCTGGTCAGGTGCGCGTCGCGCAACTCCTTGACCCGCGCACGCAGCGCGTCGGACAGTGAGGCCCCCGAGTCGTCCAGTTTCATCACGTCGGCGACGTCGCACAGGGCCGGCAACTCCAGCGTCTCGCCCAGCTTCTTCAGCTCGGCGAACGGCGCGCGCTGTTCGAGCCGGGAGCGTTGCAGCGAATCCCGGATGGCCACGAACACCGCCTGCTCGGAGACCGCGGCGGCGGTATGCAGCGACTGGGTAGCGCTCGAGTTGGCCAGCCGTTCCAGCGTGACCAGGTCCATGAAGGTCAGCAGCGCCTCGGTCGCGTCGGCAGAGACGCTGCGGGCCCGGCGTCCGATCACGATGTCGGGCACGAAGAAGCCGACCAGCCCGAACAGAACGGCGACGAGCAGCGGCATCGCCATCGACTGGCCGGCGAGCAGCAGCAGGGCAGCGCCGACCACCGTCGGCAGGACGAACCCGGCCAGCGCCGCGAGCGCCTTGTAGGTGTAGAACCGGTCGAGTCCGATGCCGCGCAACTGCAGTTGGCGACCGATCCGGTCGTCCACCCGGCCGGGGATCCGGTGGCGCACCCAGGCCCCCATTCGGTCGCCGCGCGACTCCGGCGCCGGGACGTCGATCTCGGTCTCGACGCGGCCGTCCAGTACCCGAAGCGCGTCGGTGAGCCGGGGATGGGCCGGCACGAACAGCCCGCTCATCGCCCACAGCCCGGCGGCTACCAAAACCCCGGAGACGATCGCCAGCAAGAGCCCGGTCATCGCAGGCTCCGCAGAATCCGGTCCCGGCGTCGTGGGAGAGTCATTCGACGCATGACAAGCAACGATGCGACATAGAGTGCGAGCAGCGACACCAGGAGCACCTGCCCGATCGGTGTGCCGTAGGGGGCGAAGAACTCGCGGCCGAACACCAGGGCGACGGCCAGTACCACCACGGTGATCACCGTCACCTGACGGACCACGATCCGCGGCTTGGCCCGTTCGGTGTCGATCTCGCGCTGCGCCCTGAGCCGATCTTGGATCGAATCCGCCAGTGCGTGCAGGGTGGCGGTGGCGCCGGTGCCGCCACGCTCGGCAGCCAGCGCCAACGCAGCCAGAATCGCATCGGCGTCCGGCGAGTCCAGTTCGTCGGCCATCGCCCGCAATGCCTCCGGAGCGGTCCATCGCTCGTCGAGCCTGGCCACCAGCAGTGCCAGCGGAGCGGCCAATAATTCAGGGGCGTTACGCACCGATGCCCGGATCGAGTCGGTGATCGACCGCCCCGTCGGCAGCGTGGCCGCCAGGCCACGCACCCATCGGTCGAGCACCTCCAGCATCTGGATGTCACGATTCGGCGGTGCGCTGAGCAGAATCGGCAGCCCGACCACCGCCAGCGGGACGACGAGCGCCATGACGGCGACGCCGGTGACCGCCGCGAAGCCGATTCCGGCGACCACCCCGATCGCCAGCCGCAGCCCTTGGCCGCGGGCCAGGGCTACCAGTCGCGAGCTCCACGACGACCCGGACGTCCGCCGAGCCGGCCGCGGCGGCCGGCGCCGGAGACCTGCGCCCACCAGAACCAGGCCGCCGATCAGCGCCACGCCGAGCAGACCGGCCAGCGCCGCGGTCACGACGACTCCCAGACGTGATCGAATTCCACCAATTCCGCGGCGAATTCGGGCTCCGGGTGGAAGATCATCGGCGTGGTGGCGGTTGGCGCCGCGTAGACCAGATGCGTGCTCGGACGCCCGGCTTCGATGGCGCCGGTGAGTTGCCTGATCTCCGCGACCAGGCGGGTCCGCCGTCCGCCCCGCCAGGTGTCGTCGACCAGCCGGACGTAGACGAGCAGATGGATGTGGTGGGCGATCTGCCGGTAGGCCTCGTCGACGCTCAGCACGCCACCCTGGGCGACCCGCGAGGCCAGCCGGTCCATCGTGGACGCGGCCGAATGCGAATGGGTTGTGGATAACGTGCCAGCACCGGACTGCATCGCCTCGAACATGGCGCCGGCCTCGGTACCGCGTACCTCGCCCACAATCAGCCGCGACAGGTTCTGCCGGAGAGCTTCCGGAATCAGATCGGCGACCGTGTATTCGCCGAGCCGGCGTCCGTCCTGTCGCTCACCGAGCCCGACCTTTGCCTGCAGAGCGAGCATATTGCGCCGGTTCGGCCGCAGATGGGTGAGAAGTTCGTAGTCGGTCTCCAGCGTGCCGAACCGCTCGTTGTCCGGAATCGCGTCGATCAACGCCCGCAACAAGGTCGTCTTTCCGGCACCCTGATCGCCGGCGATAACCACGGACTTCCGCGCCATCACCGCAGAGTGGAGGAAGCGTCCGACCTGATCGGGCAGCATTCCCGTGCCCACCAGATCCTTCAGTGACACGTCAGTAAGAATGTGCTGCCGGATGGTGATCGACGGCCGATAGGACAAGCCAAAGCCGATCGCGTGGAGCCGGAAGCGATCGCCCAACGCGAGCGTCATGGTCGGGTGCGCATCGTCGAACGGGCGGGCCGGCGACACCGATTCGCCCAGGAACCGGATCGCCTCGACCAACTCCTGATCGGAATCGGCGACCGGCGGACGCATCTCCCGGTGGCCGTCGCCGAATTGGACCATCACCGAGTCGTAGCCGTGGATCTCGATGTTCTCCGCGTCCGGGATCTCGAAAAGTGGCTGCAACCGGCCGTAGCCGAAGATGGCATTCTCCACCCCCGCGGCATAGGCGTGTTCGAGCGCTATCGGCCACAGCGCCTGCCCGTTGACGGACAGATCCTCTGCGTGGTCGCGGACGACCTGGCGCACCACCGAGCGGCCGAGCAGGCGGCGATCCACGTCGGGCATGGCGGTGCGGTGGGTCTCGGCATGGTCGGCGAGAGCCCGCGCGATCAATTCGGACGCCTTGCGGCGCAGCACCACGACCAGGCTCCAGTCGATGCCCACCGGCTGCTCGGGGGCGGAGGCGGGGATGGTGGCGGCCCAGTCGGACGCCACGGCGCGGCGCGGACGCCGACCCGGCAGCCGATCGGCGGGAACCGTCGTCTCGAACGGCAGGTCCTGCCACAGCGGAATCGTCGTCAGCCTGGTCATGGCCGCGCCCCGATCAATTCGCGGGTCGCGTCCAGCCGGCCGACGATCGAGGTGGCCGCGGCCCGCAGGCTGCGGACATAGGACGAGTCGCCGAAGCGGCGCGGTGGCCGGCCACCGTCGCTGAGCACCGCCGCGGGCGCCGGCGCATGCGCCACCTCGGCGGCGATGGTGGTGGCGAACTGGCCCTGAACCTCGGCCCTGCTGTACGGCATCCCGCTGCCGACAAGCACCAATGCGGTCTCGGTCGACGTCTCGGCCACCATCGGCAGATAGAGCCGCAGACCGGCCAGGGCGACCAGCGACGTCCGGGTGACCACCAGGATCTGGTCGGCCTGCTGCATGAGAGGCGCCGGCAGGCCTTCGACGCCGATCCGTCCGGCATCGATCAGGACGTCCCGATCGTCCGCGGCCAGGGCGTCCATCAAGTCGGGCCAGGCCGACCCGAACAACCCCACCACGCCGGGGTGCGGGAAGCCGGGCAGGAACCGCGTCGGCACGTCCACCGGCCGCAGCGGCGGCAACTCAATGGTTTCGTCATCGAGCAGCTCCGCCAGCGGACGCCGTTCGCGGGTGGCCTGCAGTAGGCGTCCGAGACCGCGTTGACCAGGGTGTTCACCACGCAGATAGCCGGCCAGGACGGCCTGGGTCGGGGTGCGGTCGGCGTCCACCAGCAGCACCGGACGCGGCCAGGTCAGCGCCAGTCCTAGAGCGGTCGTGGTGACACCGGGGGCATTCCCGGCGGAGGTGAGTACGACGATCGCCATCAGAGTGCCCGCTTCACCACGACGAGTCGTCCAGCGGCCGCCAACCGGGCCACCTGGTCGCTGTCGGCATCAGCGACCGTGACCTCGAGCGTGGTGCTGCCGTCGGGCGACACCGCCGGTGCCACCGCGATAGTCGCGCGGAAGGCGGAACCGGCTTCTTTGCCGTCATTGACGGCTGTGATCGGCACCAACACCACCGTGCTTCCGGCCGGCAACGCCGATATCGGAACCTGCCCGGCAGTCAGCTTGAGGCCCAATCGGGAAAAGCCGGGCTCAGCCTCTGGCTCACCGATGGACGCCGGCGTCACCAACGAACCGTTGGACAAATCGAGCAATGCGGTCTTGCCGATCAATTCGTCCGCCCGCGCAGCCGGCACAGTCTCTACTCCGAGGTGACTGCCGAGGCTGACCGGGCCCAGGTCTGTCGGTCCGATCACCTCGCCGCGATAGATGGTGCGGTTGACCTTCAACACCGAGGTGGCATCGGCCACGCTGGTGTAGAGAACCGCCGAGCCGAGCCCGCCAAGGCAGATCGCGAGGACCCCAATCAGTATCCAGCGCAGATTGCGCCGTGGCCTGACCGTGGCGGTGGCCGGTGACATGCGCGTGTCGGTCATCGTCGGATACCTCTTGCTGTGGTAATGCGTTCGATGAGCGTAGGGGGCCATCCGCCGGTGTTTCTAGGGGGTCTCAGAAAACTGTGGATAACTCGAGTGGTAGCCAGGCCGTCCCCTGCCACAGCTGAGCGGCCGCAACAGCCGCGAACCCCGGAACCCGATCAACGGGAGGCTTGCTGCTCCGCCCACCACTGCAGCAGCGTCTCGCGAGCTTTCTCCTCGCCCAACGGACCGTCGTCGATCCGCTTCTCCAACAGGTACTTGTAGGCCCGTCCGACGTCCCGACCGGGCGGAATGCCGAGGATCGCCATGATCTGGGTGCCGTCCAGATCGGGACGCATGGCGTCCAGTTCCTCCTGCTTGGCCAGCTCGTCGATCCGCCATTCCAGCTGCTCATAGGCGGTCCGCAGCCGGGCGGCCTTGCGGGCGTTGCGGGTGGTGCAGTCCGAACGGGTCAGCACATGCAGCCGCTGCAGCTCGTCGCCGGCGTCGCGGACGTAGCGGCGCACCGCCGAATCGGTCCAGTCGGCGTCCGCGTAGCCGTGGAACCGCAGGTGCAACTCGACCAGCTTGGCCACCGATTTGATCTGCTCGTTGGGGAACTTCAGCGCCTGCATTCGCTTGGTCGCCATCTTGGCGCCGACCACGTCGTGGTGATGGAACGACACCTTGCCGCCCGGTTCGAACCGTCGCGTCCGCGGCTTGCCGATGTCGTGCAGCAGCGCCGCCAGCCGGGCGATCAGATCGGGCCCGCCAAGCCTGGGCTCCAGGTCGATGGTCTGGTCGAGCACGGTCAGGGTGTGCTCGTAGACGTCCTTGTGCCGGTTGTGTTCGTCGCGTTCCATCCGCAGCGCCGGCAGCTCGGGCAGCACCTGGGCGGCCAGCCCGGTGACCACCAGAAGGTTCAGCCCGACCCGCGGGTTCGGCGCCATGATCGTCTTGACCAGCTCGTCCCGGACCCGTTCGGCCGAGACGATCGCGATCCGCTCCGCCATCGCGGTCATCGCCGCCACCACGTCCGGGGCAGGACGGAAGCCCAGCTGGGCGGCGAACCGGGCGGCCCGCATCATCCGCAGTGGATCGTCGCTGAACGACAGTTCCGGGGTGGACGGCGTCATCAGCACACCGTGCTCGGCGTCGGCCAGCCCGCCGAACGGATCCAGCAGCTCCCCGCTGACCATGTCCAGCGCCATCGCGTTCACCGTGAAATCGCGGCGCACCAGGTCGCCGCCCAGGTGATCGCCGAACACCACCGACGGCTTGCGCGAGTCGGAACTGTAGGCGTCCGACCGGAACGTGGTGACCTCGATCACCAGCTTGCGGCCGTCCGGCTCGGTGACCGCGCAACCGATGGTTCCGAAGGCACGGCCCATATCCCAGATGGCAGGTGACAGCTGCCGCAACAGCCGTTCGATCTCGTCCGGACGCGCCGAGGTGGTGAAGTCGAGGTCATTGCCGACCCGGCCCAGCAGCGCGTCCCGCACCGGCCCGCCGACCAGGTACAACTCGTGCCCGGCCTCGGCGAACAACGTCGCCAACCGTCCCACCGCGACCGACGACGTACGCAGCTGCTCCAAGGCAGCGCGCTGGGCGGAAGTCAGCTCGGGCACGTCGAGACACTTTACCGGGACGGCCCCGCTCGCCTCCTGCCGGGCCGGACGGGGCCCGCACCCTACGATGGGACGGTGACCCGCACCATCCCGGCCAAGCTCGCGCTCGTGCTGGCCTGGCTGGTCACCGTCGCCGCCGTCCTGATCGCTCCCGCGGCACCCGCACAGGCGGTCGTTCCCGAGTTGAAGGTCGAACTCACCAGCCTGCGCACCACCGGTTCCGGCAAGAAGGCCACCGCCGTGCTGCGCGGGCGGGTCACCAATGTCGGCGCGCAGCCCGCGTTCGGCGTCCGAGCGATGTTATGGCGCTCGCGCGATCCGATCACCGAGGCGTCCGTGTTCGCGTCGGTGCTGAGCGGCCAGAACCAGCCGTGGGGCACCCCGCTCTATCGCACCACCGACCACTATTTTTCGATCACTGCCTCCGACCAGGCCTTCGACCCCGGCGCCAGCGCCGAGTTCACCGTCCGCGGCACACTCGCCGACCTCGGCTTCACCGGCAAGGGCCGGATCTATCTGCTCGGCGTCCAGGTGCGCGGCACCGCGGACGCCTCCAGCAATTATCAGGTGCTGGCCCGTGCCCGCACCTTCTACGTCAACCCGCCCGAGGAGAAGCTGCCGCTGACCTCGATCGTGCTGCTGTCGGCCGCACCCAGCAAGGTGCGTCCGGACGTCTTCGCCGACGAACGGCTGCTCGACGACCTGACCGCCCGCCTCGACACCCTGCTGGGCCTGGCCGGCCGGCCCGGAATGTCCTGGCTGGTCGATCCCGCCCTCATCGACGAGATCGCCGACATGGCCGACGGCTACAGCGTCATCGACGGCAAGGCCACCCGTCCCGGGACCGGACAGCAGGTCGCCCAGTCGTGGCTGCAACGCTTCCGAGCCCTGCCGAAGGACCGCGGCGCGCGCACCCTGTTCGGCAACCCGGACGTCCTGGGCGCCGAGAAGAACCAGGCGCAAGAGGTGCTGCGGCGTTCCCTGGCGGCGACCGTGCCGTCCGAACTGAGCGGCCTGCCGTTGGTGGTGGTGCCGAACGGCGGCGTGGCGAGCGCGAGCACCCTGGCCTGGCTGAAGGATGCGGACGCCGACGCGATCGCGGTCAGCACCGCCGGACGCGGCCCGACCGTCGCCGCCGGCGCCTCCGGATCCCGGCTGCTGCGGCTCGCACCATCGACCAACTCCGCCGGCCCCGGCACCGAGGACGGCCCCGTGCAGCGCGCGCAGCGGCAGTATGCCGAGGCGATCCTCGGTGGCGGACTGGTCCGGCTGATCGGCACCCTCAATCAGGCCACGGCGGACGCCGACACCAGCCCGCGCTGGCTCACCCGGGTCGGCCTGGACAGCCTGCTGGAGGACGACCCCGAGGATGCCACCGCGACGCTCACCCTGCCCGCGAAGGTCACCACGCTGCCCACCTCCAGGTTCCGGCAGTACACCACGCTGGCCCGCGGCTTCACCGGTTACCGCGACCTGGTGCCCAACTCGGCGCTGGCCGCCGACGAGGACGCCACCCTGAGCCGCCTAGTCTCGGCCAACTGGATCGGCGGGCCGTCGCCGAACTCCTGGCTGTCCGCGGTCAACGCGGGGGTGGGCGCCGACGCGATCGCCGACCGGGTCGTCCTGTCGGCCAGCCCGCGCGTCCTGATGTCGTCGCGCACCAATGAATTCCCGGTGACCGTGATCAACCGGCTCACCGAGCCGATCGTCGTCCGGGTGGTCTTCGCCTCGGACAATCCGCAGCGGATCAGCATCGCCGACTCGGCGCCGATCACCGTCGGCCCGGGCCAAAGCCAAACCATCAACGTCCGTCCGGAGGCGAGTTCGAACGGACTGGTCAATGTGACGGCCAGCCTGCGCACCACGTCCGACAAGCCGATCGGGCGCAACACCCGGATCGCGGTCGAGGTCACCGATCTGGGTGTGATCGGGTGGATCATTGTCATCGTCTCCGGCGTCGTGCTGGTGGCGACGACCGCACTGCGCATCCGTCAGGTGCGCCGCAAGCAACGCGAGGAGGAGCTTTGAGCGTCGAGGGACGGGAAGCCCCCGCCACGTCCGGACGCCGGCTGCTGAGCGCCACCGCCGTGATGGCCTCGGGCACCATGGTGTCGCGCATTCTGGGCTTCGGACGGGCAATCCTGTTGGCCTTCGCGCTCGGCAACAGCACCCGGCAGGTCGAGATGTTCGGCCTGGCCACCCTGATTCCCAACAGTCTCTACATGCTCTTCGCAGGCGGCGCCCTGAACACCGTGCTGGTGCCGCAGATCGTCCGCGCCATCAAGAACGACTCCGACGGCGGGCAGACCTACATCAACCGGGTGATGACCGCCTTCCTGGCCGCGCTGGCCGTGATCACCGTGCTGATGGTGGCCGCCGTGCCCTGGCTGCTCACGCTGTGGACCGACTCGCTGTGGCAGACGCTGCCGCACTGGCAGTCGCTGGTCTTCATCACCTATCTGACCATGCCGCAGCTGTTCTTCTACGGCGCCTTCTTCCTGGTCGGCCAGGTGCTCAACGCCAAGGACTCGTTCGGGCCGATGATGTGGGCGCCGATCGCCAACAACGTGGTGCAGATCGGCGTGCTCGGCCTGTACGCGGTGCTCTGGGGCCACAGCGCCAACACCTCGGCACCGTTCAGCACCGATCAGGCGATGCTGCTCGGCGGCGGCTCGACACTGGGCATTCTCGTCCAGACGCTGATCCTGATTCCCTTCTATCGCCGCACCGGCTTCCACTACCGACCCCGCTGGGACCTCAAGGGAACTGGGCTTGGTCACACATTCCACCTTGCCAAATGGATGATGGGCTACGTCGCACTGACCCTGGTGGCGCAGGCCGTGGTGACCAGGCTGGCCACCTCGGCGGTGGTCGGCGGCTCCGGCGCCGGCAGCAACGTCTACAACCAGGCCTATCTGATCTGGGTGCTGCCGCACTCGCTGCTGACCGTCTCGCTGGCCACCGCGATGCTGCCGCAGGCGTCCCGGCTGGCGGCGGTCAAGGACCTGATCGGCGTCGCCGACGAGGTGCAGCGGGCCACCCGGCTGGCGGTCACCTTCCTGGTGCCGGCCTCGATCGGGCTGATCGTGCTCGCCGAGCCGATCGCCCGGGTCGCCTTCGGTCTGGGCAAGGGCGCCTCCGACTTCCACTTCGTCGCCTGGACGCTGATCGCGTTCGCGATCGGCCTGGTGCCGTTCACCATCCAATATCTGTATCTCCGCGGCTTCTATGCCCTCGAAGACACCCGGACGCCGTTCGTGCTGCAGGTGATCATCTCCGGGGTGAACGTGGCGCTGGCGATCGGCTTGGTGGTGGCCTGGAGCGATGTGAACACGGTCGCGCCACGGTTGGCGCTGGCGTACAGCGCCTCGTATCTGGTCGGTGTCTGGCTGTCGCATTTCTCGCTGCGCAGGCAACTGGTCGCCCTGGACGGCGGCGCGCTGGTTGGGCATCTGGCCAAGCTGGTCGCCGCGACCGTTCCGGCGGCCGCGCTGGCCTGGCTGGTGACCTGGTATTTCGCTCGTTTCGAGTCTGTGCTGCTGGCCCTGGTCGGTCTCGGCCTGGCGGCGATCGTGGCCGTTCTGGCGTTCTTCTTCGCCGCCAAACGGATCGGCGTCAGCGAGGCGACCCAGGTATTCCAGGCACTGCGGCGCCGGTCGGAGCCGCATCCGGTGGTGACCGTCCAGTCCGAAGAGCTGGCCGACGAGGTCGGCACCGTGGCCCTCGACGAGGACGACGACGAGCCGGAGGCCGATTCGCAGGCCGAGCAGGTCAACACCGACCCCGACGGGGCCGGCCAGTTCATCGCGATCGACCCCGACCAGCTCTTTGATGAGGACGACGAGGAGGCCGAGCCCGAGCCGTCCGAGGACGAGTTGGCGCAAGCCATGGTGGGTCAGGTGCTGGACGACCGGTACCGGCTGGACGAACTGCTCACCCGCCGCGGCCGGGCCCTCACCTGGCGAGCCTTCGATCAACGACTGTCGCGGGCCGTGCTGATGCACTTGCTGCCCGCGGACGACCCGCGTGGCGACGAGCTGATCGGCGTTGCCAAGCGGGCCTCGGGTGCCCCCGACTCAGCGTTCCTGCGGGTCCTGGACGCCGGATCGTTCGAGGGCGGCGAGCACTACATCGTCTTTGAGTACGCCCCTGGCAGTTCGCTCGAGCAGGTGCTCGCGGGCGGCCCGTTGTCGCCGGTCGAGGCGGCCTGGGTGGTGAAGGAACTGGCGCAGGCACTTGCCGCGCTGCACAGCCGTGGCCTCTATCACGAACGGATCAACCCGAGCACGGTGGTGATCACCGCCGCCGGCAATGTCCGGATCGTCGGGCTGCTGGTCCAGGCCGCACTCGACCCCGAGGGTCAGGATGACGAGTTCAGCGACGAGGCCGCCGACGTCCGGGCGTTGGGTTCGCTGCTGTACGCCTGCCTGGTCAACCGATGGCCGGACGGCGACGGCTACGGCCTGCGCGCGGCACCGCGCGAGGGGGCTCGGACGCTGACCCCGGCGCAGGTCAAGGCCGGCGTCCCGCGCATGCTGGACACCCTGTGCGACCGGATACTCAACCCGGTGCCGCGCAACCGGCAGACCCGGATCGCGACGGCACGGGCGATCGCCCAGCAGCTCTCCGCGGTACTCGGGCAAGCCAGCGCCGCCCCCGATCTGGAGCGCCGGCTGCGGTTGCCGGTCGAGCCGATCCGCACCTCGTCCGCAGCCCGGCTCAATGTGCCGGTACCGGCGTCCTCGGCGTCCGAACCCGACGAGGCGGACCTCCTCGACAGCGACGAGGACGAGGACGACGACGACACCGGCGAGCCGACCGAGCCGTGGCAGTTCCCCGGCGCGAAGCCGGACGACCCGGCCACCGAACCGTTCACGCCGATTCCGCCGCCCGCGCGTCCGACGGCCGCCGAGCAGGCACTGATCATGCCGTCGCCGCAGCGGGGCGGCATGGGACGTCCGCCGCGTCGGATGCTGGCGCTGACCATCGGACTGGTCGGATTGCTGCTCGCCGGCACCCTGGTCTGGGTGGCGATCGGACAGCTGAACGCCCAACGGCTGCCGGCAGCGCCCGCCACCAGCGCGAGCGCGGCGCAGTTGGTCACCATCGTCTCGGCCACCGACTTCGATCCGACCGCCGACCACGGCAGCAACTTCGAGAACCCGAAGCTGGCCGCTCGCGCCATCGACAACGACCCCGAGACCGCGTGGCTCACCGAGCGGTACCGCGGGGACGCCCGGTTCGGCAAGCTGAAGCCTGGGGTCGGCCTGGTCCTCGATCTGGGCAGCACCCGGAACGTGAACCAGGTGAACGTCTCGGTGATCGGCGACGGCAGCACGGTCGAACTGCGCGTGCCGGCCGACGCCAGCGTCACCAGCGCCCCGATGCGTTCACAGGCCGACTGGACCAGCGTGGCCATGGTCGAGAAGGCCACCGGGACGGCCGTGATGAAGCCGGACGAGCCGCTGAAGACCCGCTTCCTGCTGGTCTATCTGACCTCGCTGCCCCCGGAATCGGGCAACTACTACCAGGGCGGCATCAGCCACATCGAAGTCCGCGGCTAGGACCGTGCCTGTCAGCCCGACCTGCCAGGATGGCGATGTGAGGGGCTGTGAGGCTCTCGGTACGGACTTTCGATCGAACCCTTGTATTCGTACATGTGATCTATTATACTCGCACCATGGATGCTCTGACCAGGCTCGATGCGGCCGCTGTCGCCACAACGGTGACGGCGCTGGCAGAGTCCGGCTGCAACCATTCGGACGCCGAACTGATCGACCTGATCACCCAGTTGGAGCGGCTCAAGAACGCGGCGGCCGCGGCCCAGGCTCGTGCCACCGTCGAGCTGCGGGAGATCCGCGAGGCCGGGGCCCGTGCCACCGGACGCAGTGTGAAGCGGGTCGCTGCCTCGGTGGCCGGCGAGATCGGCCTGGCTCGCCACGAGTCACCGCATCGGGGCAGTGTCCTGGTCGGGCTAGCCGCTGTGCTGGTCGGTGAGTTGCCGCGCACGATGGCGGCGTTCAGCGCCGGCGAGATCTCGGAATGGCGGGCCACCTTGGTCGCGCGGGAGACCGCGTGTCTCTCGCGGGCCGATCGGGCTCAGGTCGACGCCGAACTCGCACCGCAGCTGGCCGGCATGTCCACCCGGCAGATCTGCGCGGAGGCCAGGAAGGCCGCCTATCGCCTCGACCCGCACAGCGTGGTCGACCGAATCGGGCAAGCCGTGAAAGACCGGCGGGTGACCTGCCGTCCGGCGCCTGACTGCATGACCTACGTGAGCGCGTTGCTGCCCGCGGTCGACGGGGTGGCGATCATCGCAGCCCTCAAGCAGGCGGCCGACACCGCCCGTGCGGCCGGCGACGCGCGGTCCAAGGGCCAGATGATGGCCGACACCCTCACCGCACGAGTCACCGGCAAGGAGACCGCGACCGATATCGAGGTGGAGATTCAGCTGGTCATCACCGACGAAGCCCTCCTTGGCGACAGCGACATCCCAGCCCGGTTGAACGGCTACGGTCCGATCCCCGCCCCGATCGCCCGCGGCCTCGCCGCCGAGGCCGTGGGGAAGCACCAGGCATGGCTCCGCCGGCTGTATGTCCGCCCCGACCAGGGACGACTGATCGCGATGGAATCGACCCGCCGGCACTTCCCGAAGGGCATGAAGGCGTTCATCGAAGCTCGCGACGAGGTATGCCGGACGCCGTGGTGCGGGGCGCCCATCCGGCACACCGATCACGTCACCCCGGTCCATGCCGGCGGCATCACCAGCCTGACCAACGGGCAGGGCCTGTGCGAACAGTGCAACCAGATCAAAGAACACCCCGGCTGGCGACATGTGGTCGAGCCCGACGGCACCGTCATCGTCCGGACCCCGACCGGGCACCGGCATCAGAGCCGACCGCCCGACCTGCCCTACGAACCCAAACCGGCGGGTTTCACCGTCGACTTCCAGCATCGCCGATATGCCGCGTGACTAGCGGATTCGCTATTACCCAACAGGTTGGGCGGATTCTTGGGACGACGCCCACCAAGGTGGGCATGTGCCCCGTCCCGAGCCGCTCGAGTCCTACGTCGTGGCCGCTCAGCTGCTCGGTGACAAGGTCCGGGCGCTCCGCGAGGATCGTGGTCTGACGCAGGAAGAGTTGGCGCATCGCACCGGCATCGCGCGCAATCAGATCCAGAACATCGAGCACAACCGCAACAACTCCAAGGACCCCACCACCGGCAGACCCGGCCATGGCAACGCCCGGCTGGACACCATCTTCCGGCTGGCGAACGAGCTCGGCGTCAAGGTCACCTACCTGGTCGATCCGACCCGTCCGGTCAACCCGTTGCCCCGGCGCTACGGATGGCAGTAGCCCCGTGCCTCGCCCTCAGTCCAGCCAGCGCACCAGACCCTTCGCGATGGACGTGGCCACCGCCTTACGGAACGCGGGCGAGCGTTGCAGGGCCAGGTCGGCCGCATTGCGCATATTGCCGACCTCCAGCATCACGCCCGGTACCCGGATCAGGTTGAGCCCCGCGATGTCGGTGCGGGCGTGAATGCCCGTCCCGCCGCCGATGTATGTCGAACGGGGCAGGTCCGTCCCGTCGTCCAGCGCATTCCGCAACTGCGTTGCCAGTGCGCGCGACTGGCGCTCGACAGCGCTCCCGCCGACCATCGTGGAACTGATGATGAAGTGGTAGCCGCGAGCCCCTTTGGCCAGGTTGCCGTCGGCATGCAGCGACACCAGCGCGTCGGGTTTCGCATCGTTGGTGATCTGAGCCCGGATGTTCACGCACGGACCGCTGCCGTGGTCGTTGCTCCGGGTCAGCACGACCTTCGCTCCGAGGTCACGCAATTGAGTGACCAGCACGGAGGCGAGATCCCAGTTGAAGGCGTGCTCCGCGTACCGTCCTGCGGCGGTGCCCGAGGAGTTGCAGGGCTTGGTCCGTCCATTCCCGGCCGGCACCTGCCGGTTGAGCGCGGTCGTCCAGACGCCGTTGTGACCAGGGTCGACGACGATGGTACGGCCGGCCAACGGCTTCGCCGTCCGGGTGGCGGTCGGGGTCGGCGACGGGGTCGGAGCTCGACTGAGTGCCGGGGTCGGGGTGGGCGTGGGTGCGGCGATCACCGGCGCGACGGAAGTCACCGAAGGCGACGAGCTCACCCTGGACGCCGGCAGTGGGCCGCTGCAGCCGACCATGGAAAAGCCGATCAGAATCGCCAAGGCACGACGCGCTATCCAGGTCACCGTCCCATTCTCTCGCGACCTCGGTCTCGCCCAACCGCTACCCTCAGCAGGGTGAGTCCCTGGTACGTCCGTCTGCGCCCCCGAGGGACCCCGCCGACCCTAGATCGACGAGGCGGACGATGACCACCGATCCCACAGACGCCGAGCTGCTCGCCGCGCATGTCGCGGGGGACGATCGCGCCTTCAACAGGTTAGTAGAGCGCCACGCCGACCGGCTGTGGAATGTCGCGATCCGGGTGATGAACCGTCCCGAGGACGCCGACGACGCGCTCCAGGACGCGATGATCTCCGCCTTTCGCCGGGCCGCCGACTTCCGCGGGGACGCCGCCGTCACCACCTGGCTGCACCGGATCGTTGTCAACGCCTGCCTCGACCGGCTGCGCCGGATGGCCGTCTGGAAGTCCGAGCCACTCCCCGACGACCCGGAGCGGTCGTTGCACTTCGCGTGCACCAGGGACGATCCCGAGACCGCCGCCGTCCGCGCCGGCATCGCCGACGAGGTCACCGCTGCTCTCGGACGGATCGGGCCAGATCAGCGCGCGGCCCTCGTGCTGGTCGATCTGGAGGGATACTCGATGGACCAGGCAGCGCGTATCCTCGGCTGCGCCCCCGGCACGGTGAAGAGCCGCTGCTCGCGTGGCCGGGCCAAACTCGCCGTCCTGCTGCAACACCTCAAGGAGGAGGTGAACTGAGATGGGAACCGATCAGTCCGAGGCTGCGTCCAAACCCGAGTCTCCGGCAGAGAGAAGCCGCATGATCTCCGAAGAAGCGGTCAGCTACTACCTGCGGGCCGCCCCAGGCGTCCGTTGCCCCGACGAGGTGCGCTCGCGGTTGCGGGCAACCATCGCCGGCGAGGTCAAGCTGCGTCGCGCCAGCCGGGTCGAACCCGACGCCGACGTCCGCGAACTCAAGAACCCGGCCCGACTCTGGGCGAACGAGACCATCCGCCGCAGCTGAGGTCGCACTACCCACGCGAAACCGCCACCGGAAAGCTCCGGTGGCGGTTTGCGTGTGACAGCGAGTGCCCGGAATTACTGGGCCGCGATGTCCTCGTCAACCCAGTCGAAGGTCCGGGTCACAGCCTTCTTCCACTGGCGGTACAGCCGGTCGCGCTCGGCCGGATCCATCTTCGGCTCCCACCGCTTGGCCTCGGCCCAGTTGTCGATGACGTCCTGCTCACCGTTCCAGTAGCCGACCGCGATGCCGGCGGCGTAGGCGGCACCCAGCGCGGTGGTCTCGGCGACCACCGGACGGATCACCGGCACGCCGACCTGATCGGCCTGGAACTGCATCAGAGTCTCGTTCATCGTCATGCCGCCGTCGACCTTCAGCTCGGCCAGCTTGACGCCCGAGTCGGCCTCCATCGCGTCCAGCACCTCGCGGGTCTGGTAGGCGGTCGCCTCCAGCGCGGCACGGGCGAAGTGCCGCTTGTCGACGAACCGGGTCATGCCGACGATCGCGCCGCGAGCGTCCGAACGCCAGTACGGGGCGAACAGGCCCGAGAACGCCGGCACGAAGTAGATACCGCCGTTGTCGTCGGCCGCCAGTTCTTCGACCTCGGGGGCCGCCGAGATGATGCCGAGCTGGTCGCGCAGCCATTGGATCAGCGAGCCGGCCAGGGCGATCGAACCCTCCAGGGCGTAGATCGGCTTGTTGTCGCCGATCTTGTAGCACACCGTGGTGAGCAGGCCGTTCTTCGACGGGACGATCTCTTCGCCAGTGTTCATGATCATGAAGCAACCGGTGCCGTAGGTGTTCTTGGCCATGCCGACCTCGAACGCCGCCTGGCCGAAGGTCGCGGCCTGCTGGTCGCCCAGGTCGCCGGCGATCGGCACGTCGTAGAGCAGGCCCACCGGACGTCCGTAGCCGTAGATCTCGGACGACGACTTGATCTCGGGCAGCATCGACATCGGAATGCCCATGTCGGCGGCGATGTCGGCGTCCCAGCTGAGCGTGGCGAGGTCCATCAGCATGGTGCGCGAGGCATTGGTCACGTCGGTGACGTGGACGCCGCCGTCGACACCGCCGGTCAGGTTCCAGATCACCCAGGTGTCCATGGTGCCCATGATCAGGTCGCCGGCCTCGGCGCGCTCGCGCGCACCCTCGACGTTGTCCAGGATCCACTTCACCTTGGGGCCGCAGAAGTAGGTGGCCAGCGGCAGACCGACCCGGTCCTTGTACTTGTCCTGGTTGCCGCCACCGAGTTCTTCGATGATCTTGTCGGTGCGGGTGTCCTGCCAGACGATCGCGTTGTAGACCGGCTCACCGGTGTTCTTGTCCCAGACCAGGGTGGTCTCGCGCTGATTGGTCACACCGACGGCCGCGAGGCTCTCATTGTTCACCTGCGCATCGGCCAGAGCGATGGCGACGACCTCGCGAATGTTCTCCCAGATCTCCTTGGCGTTGTGCTCGACCCAGCCCGCCTTGGGAAGGATCTGTTCGTGCTCCTTCTGACCGGAGCCGACGATCCGGCCCGCATGGTTGAAGACGATCGCACGCGAACTCGTCGTCCCCTGATCGATCGAGAGAACGTACTTCTCAGCCATTGTGTTCCTTTCCACATCCTTGTAGTTGCTCGATTACATCGTGCCCGGTGCCGGACGGCAAGGCCAGTGACCGCTGCGCAGCCGTCCGACACGCAGACATCCGACGAGAAATCCGCCGTCACGGCAGCAGGAATCCCGAACTCCAGCCCGCCAGGACACCGCCGATGATCGGCCCGACCACCGGCACCCAGGCGTAGCCCCAGTCCGACGAGCCCTTATTGGGAATCGGTAAGATGGCGTGCGCGATGCGCGGGCCCAGGTCGCGGGCGGGGTTGATGGCGTATCCGGTCGGGCCACCAAGCGAGGCACCGATGCCGACGACCAGCAGGGCCACGCCAAGCGCGCCCAGCCAGCCCAGATTGGCCGCCGGAGTCGCGCCCGCACCGGTGAACTTGCCGGCGCCCAGCACCACGAAGACCAGTACGAAGGTGGCGATGGCCTCGGTGATCACGTTCCACACCGGGTCGCGGATCTCAGGTCCGGTCGAGAACACGGCGAGCTTGATGCCGTCCGGGGCGTCCTCGTCGAATTGCTTCTTGTAGGCCAGCCAGGCCAGGACCGCACCAATGAATGCACCGACCATCTCGGCGCTGAGGTAGGTGGCGACCGAGGCGGCATCGACCGGGATCCCCGGCACGAACTCCTTCGCGCCCGAGGCGAGGATGCCCAGTGTGACGGCCGGATTGAGGTGTCCGCCCGACTTGTACGAGACCAGAACGCCGGCGAAGACCGCGAGACCCCAGGCCCAGTTGATATGCAGAGTTCCGCTGCCGTGGCCCTTGCTCTTGGGCAGCAGGTTGTTGGCAACCACTCCGGCGCCGAGCAGCAACAGCATCGCGGTGCCGACGACTTCGGAAAGGAAGATGGTTGCGAGAGTCATTTCTCAGCTCCCTTCAGGTACCGCACGCGGTACCGAGATTGGGGCCGGGAACCCCGGCCGCCATGCCCTAGCTTCGCCGACCCCTGGTGGAATCGACGGGGAGGTCGAGGGGTGTCGAGACGCGTAGCCGCGCCATGCGACTGAGCCCCGAGCGGCCGTCCGCTTCCGGCCGTCCACCCAAGTCTGGTGCAGCCTTGCCATAGCTGCACGCATGCGTTAAGTGTTTTGCACGAACGTGCAGACGCAGAGGAGGAGAGTGAACGACCGCTACGACGAGATGTACCAAGCAGCCTCTCGCTACTACATCCAGGGCGAGACGATGGAATCCATCGCGCACCAACTGGGGCTCTCCCGGTCCACCATCAGCCGGCTGCTGAGGGACGCCCGCGCCTCAGGCCTGGTCCGGATCAGCCTGGCCGACCACAGCGGTTCGCGCTCCCCGCTGGCCACCGCGCTGCACCATGCCTTCGGCGTCCAGGTGCATCTGGTGTCCACTCGCGACGGCGTTTCCGATCAGCGCCGCTTCGACCAGGTGGCCCGGCTGGCCGGCCGGCTGCTCTCCGAGGCGGTCGAGGACAACCAGGTGATCGGCGTCGCCTGGGGCGTGACGATCTCACAGGTCGTGCGCTATCTGCAGCCCAAGCCATTGGTCGGCGCCACCGTGGTGCAGATGAACGGCGGAACGAACCAGTGGTCGTCCGGCATTCCCTATGTGGGCGAGATCCTGACCGGCGTCGGGGACGCCTTCGGCTCACGCGTGGTCTATTTCCCGGTGCCCGCCTTCTTCGACTATGCCGAGACCAAGCGGGCCATGTGGCGCGAACGGTCGGTGCAGAACGTGGTGGCCCTGCAACACCGCATGGACGTCGCCATATTCGGCGTCGGCTGCCTCAAAGCGCAGGTTCCGTCGCACGTGTACTCGTCCGGCTATCTCGACGACGACGAGATGCAGCAGCTGGTCGCCGACGGCGTGGTCGGCGACGTCTCCACCGTGCTGTTGCGCGAGGACGGCTCATGGACCGACATCGACTTCAACGCCCGCGCCTCGGGGTTGACCCCGGTCGAACTCGCCGGCGTCCCCCGCCGGTTCTGCGTCGTGGCCGACCCGTCGCGGGCGTCCGCGGTGGTCGGAGCGCTGCGGGCCGGCACCACCACCGACCTGGTGATCGACGAGGGCACCGCCCGCGCGGTGTTGGCCAGGCTGTAGCGGCATGGCCTGGCCCGCGCTGATCGGTCCGGCATCGCTGCTGGAGTCGGACGCCCGGACGCCCCGGTGGCTGCCGGGCGCCCCCGGCAGGTTGGAAGCGGCAATCGGCAGCCGCAACGCCGACGGCACCCTGACCATTCATCACTACATCAGCGACCAGCGGCGTCCGGACGACGGCTGGCGGCGCGGCGCAGCGATCAGCACCCGCGCCACCGGGCCGGCGAGCCTGTTCCAGCGCGGCCGCCCTGATACCACCGCGCACGAACTGATCGCCGCGGTGCCCGAGCCGGACGGACTGGTGGGGTACGCCTGGGCAGCGACCGCCCCCCTTGCGTCCGGTTGGCGCCGGATCGGGCCGGACAAACCGCCGCCGATCGAGACCAGACCCCCCTGGGACGGGCCGGACGATGCCCGCGAGTGGGGCTACGGCGTGGTGATCGCCGTAGCCACCGCGGCCACCCGGCTGCGCAACGGCTGGGTGCAGGCACTGGTCCAGGTGGACGGCTCCATCTACCACCTGCACCGGCAGCAGCGGGCCGGCGGGGTGCGGTGGATACGCCACGCATGCCTGCGGCTGGCCGATGACGACCCGGTTCTCGACGCCACTGAACCCTCGGCCAAGGTCGCTCAGGTCAGCGGCGAACGGGACAGCCAGCCCGGCGGGACGGGCCGGACGCTGTCCACCTCGGAATCCCGCTCGGGGGTGCGCGGCACCGATCTCGGCGTCCGGTTCGATCACGCCGGCCGCACCTTTCTGCTGTTCGGCGACACCCATTGGTCGCGGCGCCCCTGGCTCGGCACCCGCGACGCGATCGCCGAGGTGCTCGATCCGGACGCCGAACGGCCCGACGTCCGCTTCCACGGGGCTCCACTGAACGTCCGGGGGCTGAATCTGCGCGGTGGACTGGTCACGATGCGCGAGTACGACGTCCCGCTGGACGCCTTCAGCGCCCGCGGCCAGCTGTACGGCTTCTTCACCTCCAACCACTTCCGCGACGAGCAGCCGATGGGTCGCAGCGTGCTCGCCCGCGCCACACGGGCGGTTCCGGCGATCGATCCCCGGCAGCGCCGGCGCCCGGTGCGGTTCCGACCGCTGGCCACGTTCTCCGATCATCGATTCGTCAACGTGTCGGTGCAGCGCCACGGCGACCACCTGCTGATCTGGGGCAGCGGCACCTTCCGCGCCGACGACATCCGGCTGGCCCGGGTCGATCTCACCGCACCCGCGGTGGTGGCCGGTCTGGCCCGTGGCGGCGTCGCACCATTCCTGGACGCCGTCCGCTACTGGACGGGTCCGGACGCCTGGTCGGCCGACGAGGCCGACGCGCGGCCGATCGTGACGCCGGGAGCGCACGGCGAGGTCTCCGTCCGCTGGGTGCCCGAGGTGGGCCGCTATCTGATGCTCACCATGGGTGGGCCCGACGACCCGGCCGGCGCGGCCGTGCTGCTGCGCACCGCCACCCAACCGTGGGGACCCTGGTCGCCCCGGCTGCGGCTGTTCGACTGGATAGCCGGCGGCATGCACCCACCGGACGCCTCACGCCGCTTCATTCGCGCGTTCGCCGACGGCACCGACCCGGTCGGCGACGCCGTCTTCCGCCAGCAGGCGCGCTCCACCGGGGCTGCGTACGCCCCGTACTTCTTCGATGCTCGACGAGACGGCGACCGGCTGCTGCTGCGCTACACGCTGTCGACCTGGAACCCCTACCAGGTGGTGCTGATGCGGCACCGGCTCAGGCTCGACGAACTCACCTGCTCCGTTTGACGCCACGGGCGCGCAGGATCAACCAGACCACCAGGACGCACACCGCCGGCGCGATCAGTGGCTCCACCCACGATCGCCCTTGACTCATCGCGGACGCCACGGCCAGGCCGGTGAAGAGCACGGTGAACACAGCCATCGCGATCAGTATCGCGATGGTCCGGGTACGTGCGGCCATACGTGTCGGGGTTCTTCCACTCATCGATTCCCATCGAAGTACCGCGATGGATGATCTGCAAGGGGAGATGACGGAACCGGACACTCACGCGCAGATCGAAAAATGCAAGAAAATCCTGCTCTAAATGCGGCTCGAAAGTCGTATCAGACGCCCGCAATGCTCGGGTAGCGTGCCGTTCAATCGGGCACGACAAGCAGTCCCCGCACGGGGCCGCAGGGGCCTGACCGACAAAACCCATTGGCGGGACGTCGTGGAGGACGGCGCCGCGTCAGTCGATCGGAGGATGCACGTGAGAACTCTCTCCGCAGACGTCGTCGTCGTGGGTGGCGGCTCCACCGGCGCCGGTGTCGTCCGGGACGTAGCGATGCGCGGGTACTCCGCGATCCTGGTCGACCGGGCCGATCTGGGTCAGGGCACGACGGGTCGCTACCACGGCCTGTTGCACTCCGGCGGTCGCTACGTGATCAGCGATCCACACTCGGCCACCGAATGCGCCGAAGAGAACGCCATCGTCACCCGGATCCAGGCCCACGCCGTCGAGCGCACCGGCGGCTACTTCGTCGCCACCCATGTCGACGACCCCGCCTGGGGCGACGACTGGGCCAAGGGCGCGACCGACACCAAGGTGCCGTTCGAAGAGGTATCGGTCGCCGAGGTGCTGAAGGAAGAGCCACGGGTCAATCCGAAGATCTCCCGGGCCTTCAAGGTCGAGGACGGCTCGGTCGACGGCTGGCAGCTGGTCTGGAGCGCCGCCAACTCGGCCAAGCAGTACGGCGCGAAGATTCTCACCTACCACCGGGTGACCAAGATCAACCGGGACGGCGACCGGGTCTCGCAGGTGATCTGCACCGACGAGAAGACCGGCGAAGAGGTCCGGATCGACACCAACTTCGTGCTCAACTGCGCCGCTGCCTGGGGTGGCCAGATCGCCCACATGGCCGGCTGCCCCGACGTTCAGGTGGTGCCCGGCGCCGGCATCATGATCGCGATGAACCACCGGCTCACCAACACGGTGATCAACCGGCTCACCTACCCGGCCGACGGCGACATCCTGGTCCCGGTGCACACCGTCTGCATCATCGGCACCACCGACCAGAAGGCCGACGACCCGGACAAGCTGAAGATCGCCTGGGACGAGGTGCAGCAGATGATGGACTGCGGCGAACTCCTGGTGCCCGGCTTCCGCAACGCGCGCGCCGTCCACGCCTGGGCGGGTGCCCGTCCGCTGGTGAAGGACTCCCGTGTCGGCTCGGGCGACACCCGGCACATGAGCCGCGGCATGTCGATCATCGACCACTCCGAGCGCGACGGCCTGAAGGGTCTGCTGACCATCGCCGGCGGCAAGCTGACCACCTACCGGCTGATGGCCGAGAACGTGGTGAACGCGATGTGCGCCCAGCTGGGCGAGACCCGTCCCTGCCGGACGGCCGAGGAGCAGTGCCCCGGTTCGGAGGCCAAGAAGAACTACGTGATCACCCACCGGCTCGAAGAGCGCGAGCACGACCGCACCGAGGACCAGATCCTCTGCGAGTGCGAGCTGATGAGCAAGGGCATGTTCACCCGCGCCCTGGCCGATCAGCCCAAGGGCAGCTTCGACGATCTGCGTCGCCAGCTGCGCCTCGGCATGGGGCCTTGTCAGGGCGGTTTCTGCTCGATGCGCGCGACTGGCGTCGCGTTGCAGTCCGAGCACATCGACATCGAGCGCGCCACCGGCCTGGTGCGGCTGTTCCTGAAGAACCGCTGGATCGGCATCTGGCCGATCCTGTACGGCGACCAGGTCCGGCAGACCGCGCTCGACAACTGGATCTTCCAGGGCACGTTGGACGTCGAGCACCTACCCGGCCCGACGCATGAGGAGGTCGTGTGATGACACGCGTTGTGGTGATCGGGGCCGGTGTCTCCGGCCTGGTCGCGGCCACCCGGCTGGCCCGGGCCGGCGCAGCGGTGACCCTGCTGGCCAAGGGCACCGGCGGCCTGCAGCTCTCCCAGGGCACCATCGACATCCTCGGCTACGCCCCCGAGCGGGTCGAGCGGCCGCTGGACGCCCTGGCCGGCTTCGCCGAGGCCAACCCCGGCCATCCCTACGGCTTCCTGGACGCCGAACTGGTCGGCGCGTCCGCGAGCTACGTCGCCGAACTGGTCGGGCCCGCCCTGCTGGTCGGCGACCCGGCGGTCAACCTGCAGTTGCCCACCGCGGTCGGTGCCATCCGGCCCACCGCGCTGGCCGCGCCCAGCATGACCGCCGGCGCCTGCGTCGAAGGCGCGAAGTTCGTGATCGTCGGGCTGCGCCAGCTGAAGGACTTCTACCCCGAGTTGGTCGCCTACAACCTGAACCGCACCGACCTGCGCAGTCTCGGTCTGGCGGGCGGCGGACGCCTCACCGCCCGCCCGGTGATGCTCGACTTCCCGGCCCGTGCCGGCGAAGTGGACTCCTCCGGTCTGACCTACGCCCGAGCGCTGGACGACCCGGCCACCCGGCGCCGGTTCGCCGAGGCGATCAAGCCGCTGGTCAACGACGGCGAGAGCGTCGGCCTGCCGGCCGTCCTCGGTCTGGACGAGCACGACGCCTGGGCCGAGATCGCCGAACTCATCGGGGCACCGGTCTTCGAGATTCCGCTGCCGCCGCCGTCCGTGCCGGGCATGCGGTTGAACCGCACCCTGACCGCGGTCGCGAAGGCCTCCGGCGTCCGGGTGGTGCCGGGCAGCCGGGTGACCGGCTACCGCAGCTCGGGTGACTCGGTCGCTTGTGTCCAGCTGGCCACCGCGGGCGGCCTCCGTGAGTTCAGCGGGGAAGCGTTCCTGCTTGCCACCGGCGGTTTCGAATCGGGCGCGCTGCATGCCGACTCGTACCACAACCTGCGCGAGTCGATCTTCGACCTGCCGTTGCGGCGTCCCGAGGGAACCCTGGTGCACGGCGACTACTGGGGTGCTCCCCAGCCGCTGTTCACCGTCGGCGTGGAGACCGGGCCGGACCTGCTGGTCCATCACCCCGGCGGGGACGCCGTCTACGACAACCTGTACGCCGCCGGCGGCATCCTGGCCGGCGCCACCCGCTGGCAGGAGAAATCGGGTGAGGGCATCGCGCTGGCCAGCGCGGTGAAAGCCGCCGACTCGATCCTTGCCGCAGCCTCGTCCATCACCACCCAAGGAGCAGCCTCATGAACGCCTCCGAAGGCTTGGAGTTCGCCCAGACCCAGGTGGCCCGGGCGTCCCTCGACCATTGCGTGAAGTGCACGATCTGCGAGACGCACTGCCCGGTGGCCGCGGTCACCCCGAAGTTCACCGGGCCGAAGTTCGTCGGTCCGCAGGCCGAGCGGTTCCGGCACGGCGAGTCGGTCGACCACTCGCTCGACTACTGCTCGTCCTGTGGCGCGTGCACCTTGGCCTGCCCACAGGGGGTGAAGATCGCCGAGCTGAACGGCCAGGCCCGCGCGGTGATGAAGGCCGACGACATGCCGTTGCGCGACCGGCTGATCACCCAGACCACGCTGATGGGCCGGGCGATGACGCCGATGGCGCCGGTGGCCAACGCCGCACTGTCGATCAAGCCGCTGCGCACCGTGGTCGAGAAGGTGCTCGGCATCCACCGCGACGCCCCGATGCCGCACGCCAACACCCAGACCATCACCGGCTGGCTGAAGAAGCGGACCAAGCGCGCCAAGCCGGCGACCCGCGGCCCGATCATCTTCTTCCACGGCTGCGCCGGCGGATACTTCGAGGTCGAGACGTCCAAGAAGTCGATCGAGGTGCTGGAACACCTCGGCTATGAGGTGCTGGTGCCCAAGCAGGGCTGCTGCGGCCTGGCCGAGCAGTCCAACGGCCTGTTCGACGGGGCCAGCACCAAGGTGCTCAAGCTGTGCGACGATCTGCGGGCTTCGGGACGCGACCTGACCATCATCTCCTCGTCCGGCTCTTGCACCGGCATGCTCAAGCACGAGGCGCACGAGATCATGGGCGTGGACGATGCCCGGCTGGCCGATGTCGGCACCCGGATCCGCGACATCATGGAGTTCCTGCTGGAGCTGTACGACGCCGGCGAGCTGCCGACGGACTTCAAGGAGATCCCGCTGACGGCCGTCTATCACGCGCCCTGCCAGCTGAAGTCGCAGGGCATGGGTCAGCCCGCCATGGAGGTGCTCAAGCTGATCCCGGGCGTCGAGGCGATCGAATCGGGCGCCACCTGCTGCGGCATCGCCGGCACCTACGGGCTGAAGAAAGAGAAGTACGAGATCGCCCAGGCCGTCGGCAAACCGCTGTTCGACAAGGTGCGCGAGGTGAACCCCGAGTTCGCGATGTGCGACACCGAGACCTGTCGCTGGCAGATCCGGAAGGGCTCCGGCGCCGCCGTCGAGCACCCGATCTTCTTGGTGCACCAGGCCTACGGCCTCAGCTGAAAGTGACCGAAAGAACCGTCCCCCCGGTCCGGGGGACGGTTCTTTCGGTCAGTTTTCTCAGACTCCCGAGCCGTTGCTGCCGAAGAACATCTTCCACGGGACGTCGACCGCGGCGTCCTTGGCCACCACCGCGTGCAGATGCCGCAGCAGCGGGAACTGCACGGGCTTCAGCACACCGCGCTCGGTGAGCCGCTCGAATGCGTCCCCGATCACCTTGATCGCCGCCGCACCCTCCAGGGTGACGCCAGGCATCTGATCGCGGGCCTGCGTGAACGTCATGCCGGCGCCGACCAGGGTGCCCACCTTCACGTTCCGGCCGCCCATCGAGGTGACGAAGCAGTCGCCGATGCCGGGCAGGCCGAGCACGGTGGACTGCTGCCCGCCGAGCAGTTCCATGAACTGGGTCATCTCCACCGACGCCTGGCCGAACAGTGCGGCGCCGTAGTTGAAATTCACATATTGCGGGTCTGTCTCGCCGAGCGCCTGCAGCTGGCCGTGCATGAAGCCGGCACCGAACGCGTAGCAGTTCTTGGTCGCCGCACACACCTCGACGCCGACGAAATCGGTGCTCGTCCAGACGTGGTAGAAGTCGGTCTCGAACAGCCCCTTCCACATCGCGATCACCTCGGGATCCTCACCGGTGAAGACCACGCTGGTGTGCCGCCGGATCGCCACCTCGCCGGCGATGGACGGGCCGGCGATCGCTGAGATCGACACCTGGGAGCGCAGTTCCTCGGGGAGATGGGCCATCAGAGCGCGGGGCAGAATGGTGAGGTTCCCGTCCTCGTCCGCCTGCATGCCCTTGGCCAGGGCGATCACGTGCATGCCCGGACGCAGCAGGCCGGCCAGCTGCTCGCCCGCCCAGTCCACACCGAACGAGTTCACCCCGCTCATCACCAGGTCGACGCCGTCGAACGCCTCGGCCGCCTCTTCCAGCTGATAGGCGGTGACGTTCGCGGGAACGGCCAGGTTCAGGTTCGGGTGGACGCCGGTGGTTTTGATCGAGTCGATGACCGCCCGGTCCAGATGGGTTCCGACCAGCCGCACCTCACCCCCGTTGTCGGTGAACGGGGTCGTCAGAGCCGTGGCCATGATTCCGGAGCCCAGGACCACCAGGGTTGCCATGAAGGTTTCTCCTTTCCGGCGGATGCCGGGGTAGCGCCGGCTCGACACCGGCGGACTTGAGCGCTCGGCGACCATGCCGAACCTGGACTTCCCAACCTAGTGCCACGGCCGGCAACCTTCAGCCCCTCGACCCCCACCGTCACCGCTTGCTCGAATATCATCATTTCGCACGACCTTCGTGCGAAAAACACGTCCGATATCGCACAGGTACGGCATGATGATTGTGATCGAACGATGGAGGATGGGTGACCACCAAGGGACGGGGCCGCGGCTCGGCCGGAGCGCTCCGGGAGCGTCGAATGGCGATCGCCGAACGAGTGGTCAAGAACGGCTCGGCATCGGTGGACGAGTTGGTGGAACTTACCGGCGTCTCGGCGATGACGGTGTACCGCGACATAGAGTCGCTCGAAGAGGCCGGGGTGCTGATCCGGCACCGCGGTCAGGTGACCGCCGTCGCCACCGGACTCAACGAGATCGGTGCCAGCATCCGGGTGAATCAGAACGCCGAACTGAAGCAGGAGGTGGCCCGGGCCGTCGTGGAGCAGATCCGTCCGGGCAGCTCGATCCTGGTCGACGACTCGACCACCGCGCTGTGGGTGTTGCGGATGCTCGAGCTGGTCCCGCTCACCGTGGTGACCAACTCGATGCTGGTCGCTCGCGAACTGGAACGCCGCTCCGGCATCCGGCTGTTCGTCACCGGCGGCGAGTACCAGGCCTGGTCGGAGGCGATGGTGGGCCAGACCACCATCCACGTGATCGCCGACATCCGCGCCGACTACTGCCTGCTGTCGGCGTCCGGAATCAGCGACCTGCTCTGCTACCACCCCTATGAGGACTGCGCCCAGGTGAAACGGGCGATGATGGCGTCCGCGGACAAGTCGATCCTGCTGCTCGATCACACCAAGCTCGACCGGCGTGCCCTGCACACCTTCGCCTCGATGACCGATTTCGACCAGGTGATCATGGACTCGCAGACCTCGGACGAGGCGATCGCCGCCCTGCGGGACAAGGGTGTCGCGGTGGTCCGGGCAGCTGGCTGACGACCTCACCAGGAACGGACGTTCTTCTCACAAAAGCTGTTACAAACACCTCAGCCACTGGTAGGTTCGTGCAGTGCGAGGCGCCTAGTCGGCTGGCTCGCTCACCTCGTGCAAAGGAGTACGAATGGGTTTGCGCATCGTGGTCGGGGCGGACATCGCCGGATACGACTACAAGGAGCAACTGAAGAAGGATCTCGAAGCCGATGACCGGGTCGATGAGGTCATCGACGTCGGTATCGGATCCGGTGAGGACGTCGACTACCCGCACGTCGCGGTGGCCGGCGCACGACTGATCGCCGAGGCCAAGGCCGATCGCGGTCTGTTCGTCTGCGGCACCGGGATGGGCGTCGCGATGGCGGCCAACAAAGTGCCCGGCATCCGGGCGAGCACGGCACACGACAGCTTCTCGGTCGAGCGGCTGATCCTGTCCAACAACGCCCAGGTCCTCACCTTCGGTCAGCGGGTGATCGGCATCGAGCTGGCTCGGCGACTCGCCAAGGAGTGGCTCGGCTACACCTTCGACCCCCTTTCGAGTTCCGCACCCAAGGTCGCCGCACTGGAGGCCTACGACATCGGCGGCACCGAAGCCGAGGCAACCGCTCAGTCCTGCGACTGAGCATCGGATTTCCCGCGGCCCTGTCGGAGGGACGCGGCCAACCCAAGTACTCACATTCGAAAGCGTGGCAACCATGGAATTCGTGTTTCTGTTGCTCGTCGCTGCGGCCGGAGGATTCTTCGGTGCGTGTGTCGGCGGCAACTTCTCCTTCGTGATCACCGGCTTCGCCGGTCTCGCAGCGACAGCGGCCGGTGTGGCCGGCGGCGCCGACATCTCCAGCTTCCTGTTCAGCTACGTGGCATTCGGCCCGTTCACCGGCCCGCACATCGCTTTCACCGGCGCGGTTGCCGGCTCCGCCTACGCGGCCATGCGGGGCTACACCGACAACGGCAAGGACATCGCGCAGCCGCTGGCCCGGTTGGGCAAGGTGGACGTCCTGCTGGTCGCGGCCGGGACCGGCGTGGTCGGCTGGCTGCTCAACAGCTACGTCTTCGGCAAGATCCCGTGGTTCGGCGGGCACACCGACACGGTGGCCCTGACGGTGGCCACGCTGGGCATCGCCACCCGCTTCATCTTCGCCGACCGGTCGCTGCTCAACCCGGAGCATTACGCCAAGACCGGCAACAAATTCGCACCGCATGAGCACAGCGCCTGGATCCGCTACCAGGAGACCTTCCCGCAGCTGCTCACCATGGGCATCTTCCCGGGTCTGCTCGGCGCCTCGATCGCGCTGCTGCTGGCCGTCAACTTCCCCGGTGTCGGCATGAGTGCGGCCGCGTTCCCGTGGGCCATCTCTGCGATCACGATCTTCTTCCTGAACATCGGCTACAACTCGCCGGTCACCCACCACATGACGATCATCGGCGGCCTGGGCGCGATCGTCTTCTACCCGATCCTGGCCGGCCAGCACGCGATCAGCGCCGCCACCCTGCACAGCCTGCACGTGAACACCCCGCTGGGCGTCGACTACGGCCTGGCCGTGGGAGCGATCCTGATCGGTACGGCGTTCGCGACGTTGTCGTCGTTCCTCGGCGAGGCCTCGGCCCGGCTGTTCCAGTCCCGCGGCAAGACCCACATCGACCCCCCGGCGGTCGCCATCTTCCTGGCTACCACCCTGATCTGGATCGTCGCCGCGATGCTGGGCGCCAGCAACTGACCAAACCACTGACAAGGGAGAACGTGCCGTGCGAGACGTCCTGAAACACCCCGCAGAGTTCTACGACGCCTATGTCTTCGACATGGACGGCACGATCTACCTTGGCGACCACCTCCTGCCCGGCGCGGCTCGGATGATCAACGAACTGCGCCGGCGGGAGATCCCGATCCGCTACCTGTCCAACAACCCCACCAAAGACCCCGAGATGTACGCCCGGAAGCTGATCAAGCTCGGTCTGCCCACCCCGGTGGAAGATATCTCGAACACCATCGTCACCACCACCAAGTGGCTGCTGGCGAACCATCCCGATGCCGTTCTCTTCCCGATCAGCGAAGAGCCGCTCAAGCGGGCGCTGATCAAGGCCGGCTTCACCCTCAGCGACGATCCCGAAGAGATCGACATCGTGATCGCCAGCTACGACCGGACCTTCGACTACCGCAAGCTGCAGATCGCCTTCGACGCCATCTGGTTCTACAAGCGGGCCTTCCTGATCGAGACCAATCCCGACCGGTTCTGCCCCTTCCCCGGCGGACGCGGCGAGCCCGACTGCGCCTCGATCACCGCGGCCATCGAGGCCTGCACCCGCACCACGTGCGTGAAGTCGCTGGGCAAGCCCGACCCGATCATGCTGCAGGTGACCATGGAGGGCCTGGACGCCCGCGTCGAGCACTCGGTGATGGTCGGCGACCGGCTGCAGACCGACATCCAGATGGCGCTGGACACCGGCATGGTGTCCGGCCTGGTGCTCACCGGCGAGGCGACGGCAGACGACGTCCGCGCCCTCTCGCCGGAGCACCAGCCCTCGTACGTGATGGACCGGGTCGACCGGCTGATTCCACAACAGGCCTGGGACGAACTCGGCTGGACCGAGGAAAACTGGAAGTAGCCTGAGCGACTCGAGTAAGGAAGGAGCGCATCATGACCCAACAGGACAGCCCGGCCGTCGATCCGAGCTACGGCGGATCCGAGCATCCGCACCCGCACAACGATCCCGAGGTGGATTCGTCCTACGGCGGCGAGAACGCGCCGCACAAGCATGACCCCCGGCTGCCCGGCGTCGACCCGTCCTACGGCGGCGACGAGTCCCCCGGCTACGTCCACCGCACCGGTCTGGACGCCGAGGACGACGCCTGAACCGACCACCCACACCACTCCAAGCGCCCCCGGAATACCACCGGGGGCGCTTGGGTTGTCCCAGCAGAACGGCCGGTCGCATTAGGCTGGCCTCGCACTCCATCCTCCGCGTAAGGACGCCATGTCAGAGATCCGCGACGTCATAATCATCGGCTCCGGCCCGTCGGGCTACACCGCCGCCATCTACGCAGCCCGCGCCGACTTGAAGCCACTGGTCTTCGAGGGCGCCCTGGAGGCCGGCGGTGCGCTGATGAACACCACCGAGGTGGAGAACTTCCCCGGCTTCCCCGAAGGCATCATGGGCCCCGACCTGATGGCCAACCTGCGCTCCCAGGCCGAGCGGTTCGGCACCGAGATCGTCACCGACGACATCGTCGAGGCCGACCTGGCCGGTGCGGTCAAATCGGTCACCGACAGCGAGGGGAACGTGTACCGGGCGCACGCGGTCATCCTGGCGATGGGCTCCGGCTACCGCCGGCTCGGCCTGGAGGGCGAAGACCGGCTGTCCGGACGCGGGGTCAGCTGGTGCGCCACCTGCGACGGCTTCTTCTTCCGCGACAAGGACATCGCCGTGATTGGCGGTGGCGACTCGGCGCTGGAGGAGGCCACCTTCCTGTCCCGGTTCGCGTCCTCGATCACCGTGGTGCACCGGCGCGACGAGCTGCGGGCGTCCAAGATCATGGTCGCCCGCGCCGAGGCCGACCCGAAGATCTCGTTCGCCTGGAACTCGACGGTGGCCTCGATCAACGGCGAACAATCGCTGACCTCGCTGACCTTGGCCGACACCGTCACCGGCGAGCAGCGCGAGTTGGCCGTGCAGGGTTGCTTCATCGCGATCGGCCACGATCCGCGCTCGGAGTTGGTCCGTGGCCAGGTGGACACCGACGCCGCCGGCTACGTGCTGGTGCAGCCCGGTTCGACCCAGACCAATCTGTCCGGTGTCTTCGCCGCGGGCGACCTGGTCGACCACACCTACCGGCAGGCGATCACCGCGGCCGGCACCGGCTGCTCAGCGGCACTGGACGCCGAACGCTACCTCGCCCAGCTGCACGACGGCTCCGACCACGACGACACCGCGGATTTGTCGGCGCTCGACGCTAGGGTCTGACCCACGCTCCCCAAGCCTGAGAACGAGAGGAACATCGTGGCCAACGTCACTGCCGTCACCGACGACACCTTCGACGCCATGGTCGTCCGGGCCGACAAACCGGTTCTGGTCGACTACTGGGCCGACTGGTGCGCGCCCTGCCGCCAGATCGCGCCGATCATCGAAGAGCTCGCCGGCGAGTACGGCGACCGGATCGCCTTCTACTCCCTCGATACCAACACCAACCCGCGCATCCCGACCGAACAGGGCGTCCTGGGGTTGCCGACCATCCAGATCTTCTCGGGTGGCGAGCTGGTCAAATCGTTCACCGGTGGCAAGACCAAGGCGGCGCTGGTGCGCGCCCTGGAAGAGTTCATCTGACCCGTCGGGCCGGTTCCGGCGGCGCCACCGGCCGCACCGCCTGCACCAGGCGTCCGAGCCGGACCAGCACCGAGCTCTTCGGCGCTGTCACCACCGCGCTCAGGTCGAGCCGCCATGTGTTCCGGGCGTGCGCCGGGACGAAGCCGGTGGCGTCCAGAAATCCTGAGGGCAGCGCAGCACAGCCCCGTCGCGAGTCGGAGCTGGCCAGCACCGTCCCGACCCGGGCGCGGTGCAGTCCGGACGCCAGCCCGTACAGCAGGGCGCGTCCGTTGCCCTGCCCGAGATAGCCGTCAGCGACCCAGCCGGCACCGATCCGGGCCACGGTGACCCGCGGATCGCCCAGGGTCGCGGCCGACGTCAACAGCAGACCGACCGGTCTCCGGCTCTCCAGCGCCACCGCCCCGCACCAGCCCCAGGCCGCGTGGGCGGCGATCATCCCCGCCTCGTCCAACGGCATCGGCCGCCCACAGTAGGGACAGGCCAGGCCACGCACCAGTGCCGGCCCCACCAGCTCGATGCTGACCACGGTGTCCTCCTGGGCTCCGACCACGCCTCACCCGGCGGTCGGCTTCATCTTAGGCAGTCGAAGGCGACCACGGACGAGTTCTGGAAGGTGACGCCCGTAAGCTGGGCCCGTGAGCCCACCGGAACCCATTCACCGTCGTGACACCATGCTCGACCCGTGGATCGACGCCTATGCCGAACGCACCCACGGGCTCACCGTGTCGGCCGTCCGGGCCTTGTTCTCGGTCGCCAACCGGCCCGAGGTGGTCTCGCTCGCCGGAGGCATGCCGAACATCGCCGATCTGCCCCGCGAGGCGATCGGCGAAGCCATGGCCAGCCTGATCCGCGACCGCGGCACCCAGGCCATGCAGTACGGCTCGGGCCAGGGCGAACCGTTCATGCGCGAGCAGATCACCGAGGTGATGGCCGAAGAGGGCATCGCCGCACACCCCGACGACCTAGTGGTCAGTTGCGGCTCGCAACAGGCCCTCGACCTGGTCACACGGGTGTTCTGCGATCCGGGCGACGTGATCCTGGCCGAGGCCCCGTCCTACGTGGGCGCGATCGGCACCTTCCGGGCGTACCAGGTGCAGATCGTCCAGGTCGCAATGGACGATCGCGGCATCGTTCCGCAGGCACTGCGCGAGGCGATCGCCGCCTGCCGTGCCGTGGGCAAGCGGGTGAAGTTCCTTTACACGATTCCGAACTTCCAAAATCCCACCGGCGTCACGCAGACTGTGGAGCGGCGCCAGGAGTTGATCGAGGCCGCGCATGAACTCGACATCCTGATCGTCGAGGACAACCCGTACGGACTGCTGGCGATCGAGGGCGAACCGAAACCGGCGCTGCGCTCGATGGACGACTCCCGTGTCGTCTACCTGGGTTCGTTCTCGAAGACCTTCGCCCCCGGTTTCCGGATCGGCTGGGCGCTGGCGCCGCACGCCGTCCGGGAGAAGCTGACCTTGGCGCAGGAGTCGGCGACGCTGGCTCCCCCGGTATTCAGCCAGTTCGCCATCTCGACCTACCTGCACCAGTTCGATTGGCGCGGCCAGATCCAGGTGTATCGCGACATGTACCGGGCCCGGCGCGACGCGATGCTGCAAGGCCTGACCGAGAACATGCCCGAGGGCACCACCTGGACGCATCCGACCGGGGGGTTCTTCGTCTGGGTCACGCTTCCCGAGGGCCTCGACTCGCAGGCGATGCTGCCACGGGCGGTCTCGGCACGGGTCGCCTATGTGCCGGGGACGGCCTTCTTCGCCGACGGGCTGGGCAGCCGGAACATGCGGCTGTCGTTCTGCTTCCCGCCACCTGAGCGGATCATCGAGGGCACCCGCCGACTCGGCGAGGTGCTGCGCGACGAGATCGACACGCTGCGCACCTTCGGCATCGGCTCGGGCTCCGGTGGCCATCTGTACCGCGACATCACCTCCGGACCCGCGCCGGACATCACCTGAGGATCAGCCAATGAGCAGCCAACCGGGCACCGTCGTAGTCCTCGCCGGAGGACTCTCCCACGAACGCGACGTATCGCTGCGCTCCGGACGCCGGGTCGCCCAGGCAGTGCGGGCCCAAGGACTGTACGTGGTGGAGACCGACATCACCGAGGGGCTCGCCGGCCTGCTGGCCGACGCCGCTGATCCGGTGGTGTTTCCGGTTCTACACGGCGGTGACGGCGAGGACGGCTCGGTGCGCGAGGTGCTCGACCTGCTCGGCGTCCCCTACGTGGGCTCGACCGGGCCGGCCTCCCAACGGGCCTTCGACAAGTCGATCTGCACCCCGCTGCTGGACGTCGCCAAACCCGCGCAGGCCGCCCTGCCTCAGTCGGTGTTCCGCGAACTGGGGGCGCAGGCACTGGTGAAAGCCCTAGTGAAAAGGCTCGGACTACCACTGATGGTGAAACCGACGCGCAGTGGTTCGGCGCTGGGCTGCACCAAGGTGGGCGTCGCCGAGGAGCTGCCGGCGGCGATGGTGGCCGCCTACGCCTACGGTGAGACCGCGGTCATCGAGCAGTTCATCGAAGGCACCGAGGTCGCCGTAACCGTGGTCGACACCGGCGATGGACCGCGGGCGCTGCCGGCGGTGGAGATCAGGCCGCGTTCCGGAGTCTACGACTACACGGCCCGGTACACCGCCGGCGAGACCCGGTTCATCTGTCCGGCCGAGCTGAGCGACGAGGTGGCGAACGCCTGCGCCGCGCTGGCTCTGAGCGTGCATGCCCAGCTCGGGCTGCGCGATCTGTCCCGCACCGACATCATGGTCGGCGCCGACGGGCCGGTGTTCATCGAGACCAACGTCTCGCCGGGGATGACCGAGACGTCGCTGGTGCCGCTCTCGGTCGAGGCGGCCGGCGAGGATTTCGGCGAGTTGTGCGCGGCCTTGGTCCGGCAGGCGCATCGGCGCGGCCCCTCCGGCGTCCGGGGCTGAACCGTGTCGCTGCGGGTCAAACAGGCACTTGTCATCCTGGCCGGAGTGGTCGCGGCCGCGATCATGGTCGGGCTCGGACTGTGGCAGTTGCAGGTGTTCACCGACCAGGGCAATGCGTCCGCCCAGGCCCGTGCCAAGCAACCGGCGGTAGTGCTGCTCGACTTCGTGAACCCCGACGGCACGGTCGGCGACATTTACGGAAAGCCGGTGACGGTGACCGGCCACTACCTGCCCGAAGAGCAGGAGCGGATCCTCGGCGCCGACGGGGTGGTACGGGTGCTGTCCGCTTTGGAACTGCCGAACGGCCGGGTGCTGCCTGTGGTGCGCGGCACCATCGCCCAGGGTGTCGAGGCACCCGCTCCGCCGTCCGGCGAACACAGCGAGGCCGGCATCTTCCTGCCCTCCGAGGCCGCCGACGACACGCCTACGTCTAGGGGTTATACCTTGAGTACGGTGCGGTTGCCGCAGCTGGCGCAGCTCTGGCCGCAGCCTTTGATGCCTGGATTCATCACTTTGGACGCCGCGGCGTCCGCCCGGCAAGGCCTCTCTCCGGCCACCGTCTCGCTGCCCGAGGGCGAGGGCTCCTGGCGCAACAGCGGTTACGCCTTGCAGTGGTGGGCGTTCGCCCTATTCGCGCTGGGCATGAGCTGGCGGATCGCGCACAGCATAGGCAAGCGCCGGGCCGGCGTCACCGGCATGGGCTCAGCGGAGGTCGAGTAGGCCCAGCCGAGCGCGGACGTCCTTGGTGGCGTAGCGCTCCGCGACGAACGACAGGAACGGGATGGTTCCGGCCAACGCGATCAGGATCAGCCGTAGCCAGGGCCAGTTCACCCGGCGTCCGAGGTCGTAAGCGGTGATCAGCAGAATCAGGTACAGCCAGCCGTGCGGCACGCCGGTCCAGGTGACAACGGTGTCGTTGTGGCCCAGGTACTTCAGCGGGACGCCGACGCAGACCAAGACAACCAGCAGAACCCCGACGATCCACGCCATCACCCGGTAACGCAGCAGGGCGAAACGGACGGCGGGCGCATCGTCGGCAGTCATCACGCTGCCGAGGCTACCTGTCCGAGCCCGTGGCTCTGGGCCGCGTCCCGAAGGGTGTCACCGACACCTGTTCCGGATATTTATCGATAAATATCTATTTTGAGTTGCCTTGTCAGTGGCTGGTTCAGGCCAGCAGGTCGACCAGCCTGCCGAGGTCGTCGTCGTTGGCGAATTCGATCACGATCCGACCGCGTCCCTTCGTGCCCATCACCACATTGACACGGGTGTCGAGGCGTTCGACCAGTCGTTCGGCCAAGGCGGACGCCCGTACCGTGGGCTCGCGGGTGATCCGCTGGCGCGGTGCCTTGGGCGTCCGGCCATCATCGAGGGCGACGATCTCTTCGACCGCCCGGACCGACAGATTCTCGGCGACCACCCGCTGTGCCAGTCGTTCCATGGCGAGCGGATCGCCCAGTCCGAGAATGGCACGGGCGTGACCGGCGCTGAGCACGCCGGCCGCGACCCGGCGCTGGACCGGCGCGGGCAACTGCAGCAGCCGAATGGTGTTGCTGATGTGCGGACGGCTGCGCTTGATCCGGGTGGAGAGTTCCTCCTGCGTGCAATCGAAGTCGGTGAGCAGCTGCTGGTAGGCGGCCGCCTCTTCGAGCGGGTTGAGCTGCGCGCGATGCAGGTTCTCTAGCAGGGCGTCCCGCAACAAATCGTGTTCCGCGGTGGGACGGACGATCGCCGGAATCGTGGACAGCCCGGCGGCCTGGCTGGCGCGAAGCCGACGCTCCCCCATCACCAGTTCGTAGGCGTCGTTGCCGAGCGGACGCGCCACGATCGGCTGAAGAAGACCCACCTCGCGTATCGATTCCACCAACTCGTCCAGGGCGTCCTCTTCGAACACCTGGCGGGGCTGCTTCGGATTCGGCCGGATGCTGTCGACCGGAAGTTCCGTGTAGTACGAGCCCTCAGGAGGCTCCACCGCCAGCGGTTCCGCGCGCTGCGGCTCCAACTCCGGGTCCGTCCGGTGGATCAGGTCGCCCAGACCGCGTCCGAGGCCGGTCCGTGGTTTGGCGAGAGTCATCGTCGTCCTTTCCCAGTGGCGCCGCGCCGGGCAATCTCCTCAGCGGCGGCAAGATATGCCCGCGCACCCGCGGACGCGCGGTGGTAGGCGATCACCGTCTGGCCATAGCTCGGAGCTTCCGACACACGAACAGAGCGGGGGATAGCGGTGGTCAGCGTCTCGGCGGGGAAGTGCGTGCGCACCTCGTTCGCCACTTGTGTGGACAACCGGGTGCGGGCGTCGAACATGGTGAGCACGATGGTCGACAGCTTCAGGCGGTCATTCATCGAGCCCTTGACCAGATCGATGGTGCGCAGCAGCTGAGAGACGCCCTCCAGCGCGTAGTACTCGCACTGGATAGGCACCAGCAGTTCCCGTGCTGCCACCAGGGCATTCAACGTGAGCAGCCCCAGCGACGGTGGACAGTCGATGAAGATGTAGTCGACCCGATGGCGGGCGATCAGCCGGTCGATCGCCCGCAGCAGGCGACTCTCCCGGCCCGGAACGTCCACCAACGCGATCTCGGCGCCAGCCAAATCGATCGTGGCCGGCAACACCCAGAGGCCCCTGGCTTCGGGGGACGCCTTCACGTGCCGATCGATGGGTGCGCCGTCGATCAGCACCTCGTAGGTGCCGGCGACACCCTCTTGATGGTCGATGCCAAGAGCAGTGGATGCGTTTCCCTGCGGATCGAGGTCGATCACCAGGACGCGGAGGCCGCCACCGGCCAAGCCGGCGGCGAGATTGACCGCTGTGGTGGTCTTGCCGACGCCACCCTTCTGATTGGCGATGACGATGATTCGTGGGGCGTCCGGCGCCGGCAGAACCGGCGTTTCACGTGGAACGGCCTCGTCGGGAAGCTCCACCGGTGCCGGCTCGAACTCGTCGGTCTGGTAGGAGACGCGACGCGGGGTAGCGGACTGAGTCACTCGGGCGATCCCGTCGGAGGGAGAAGTGTTTCACGTGGAACGGACGCCATCGCGGGTTACCTGCCTGCCTTTCGCATGGTGCATGCTCGGCTGTAGAGCTTACCGGCGAGCCCAGGTCGGTCTCGCCTCCGACGCGCGAGGCCGCGCAGTGCGGTCAGCGAATTCGCACCACCCAGGTCGATTCGTTCGTTCCAGGGGTCGCCACAGCGAGCACTTCGCCACTCAACCGCCGCTTGCGCAGTGTCTTCTGGACGTCAAGAAGCTCCCGCTCAGCGCTCTCTCCCTTGAGTCCGAGGAACTGACCCCGTGGTCCGACCAGCGGCAGGCACCAGTCGAGGAGCTTCGGCAGGGCCGCGACCGCTCGCGCTGTGACCACGTCGTAGCGCTCGCGGTGGTCTTCGGCCCGTCCCCGCACGACTGTGACGCGCTCGGACAGTCCGAGTTCGGCCACTGCCTCGCTGAGAAACCTCGCTCTGCGCAGCAGCGGTTCCAGCAGTGCGACGGTGAGGTCAGGACGGGCGATGGCAAGCGGAATGCCCGGCAGGCCGGCGCCCGATCCGACGTCAACGATCCGGCTACCCGAAGCGATCAATGGGTTGATGACAAGGGAGTTCAGGACATGCCGAGGCCAGAGCCGATCGACCTCGCGTGGTCCGATCAAACCCCAGTCGACACCTCGACTTGCCAATATATCGACATATCGTCCGGCCACTCCGTAGCTGTCGCCGAAGACGTCGCGCGCGATTTCCACATCCCATGTCTACATGCCCGCACACGGAACTCCGCCCGCTGCCCACCGCCGGTACGCCGGGCCGGTTCTTGTGGTCACCGGGACGGTTCTCCCGGTCACCCGACAGGTGCCCTGGTAACCGACGACCTGTCCCCTTGAACATGCGGAGAGCCGGGTCACGGACGCCCCCCAACAGTCCGTCCGACCCGGCTCAATCCAACATCACCACCCCGCAGACTCCGTTTCCACGTCCCC
>NZ_JASGEF010000008.1:0-13241 GCF_047606665.1 Micropruina sp.
AGGGCAAGGGCCGCAGTAGCGAATCGGGGACGCGAACCGGAGGGGACCTGCTCAGTGGGCGAGCTCGGATCGAGCCGGGTCGGAACGCAGGAGGAACGTTCCCGACCCGGCTCTCCGTAGTTCTGGGACACCGAACAAGTGACCAGAAAGAACCGTCCCGGGTGACCAAAGGAACCGTCCCCGGTGACCGTGAGAACTGTCCCTGACGACCGGGCCGAATCAAGCCCGGCTGTGCATTCCCGCTTCCATGCGGGCGACGTGCATGGTCAGGTAGACGGTCTCGTCGTGGGTGATCGGAAGCTGTAGCCGCAACTCCAACAGTGCCTTGATGCGCAGCGCCAGCTGATGAGCCCGGCTGTTGCTGTCCGAGACCGCGATCGCCACCTCGGGCACGTCGCCGGAGAGTTGCTTGCCGGAGCGGGCGCGAGCGAAGAAATAGCGCAGATGGGTGGCGAAGCGGGCGGCGTCGATCGAGTCCGGGTCGAATTCCTCCCCGTAGGCATGCTCGACGATGTCGAAGATCTGCCGGATCAGCCGCGACTGGACGAAGGTCTGCTCCATGCTCGGGCTGCCGGTCACAGCGTGGAACAGGTGCATCGCCAGCGCGATCGCCTCGCCCCGCGGCAGCGGCGTCTCGATGTCGCGGTTGAGCTTGTCCAGGAGATGCTCGGCCACCTCGAGCTCTTCGGGGTGCAGATGGGCCACCTCGGCGCGCAGCGGGTATTCCATCATCTCGCCGCGTTTCACCCGCTCGATCGCCTGATGGATGTGGTCGGCGACCGCCACGATGGCCAGCGGCGGCAGCGCGGCACCCAGGTCGCGCATCGCCTCGGCGAACAGCCGCTCGACGAGGGTCAGCCGCTCCAGCGGAATGTCGGCGATCACTTGGGCGATCGAGGACGGATTCTCCGCCGGCACGAACCGGCGGACGATCAGCGCCGGGTCGATGGGGTCACCGGGCCGGGCCTGGAACCCCACGCCCCGCCCGGTGACCACCACCTCGCGTCCGAGTTCGTCGCGGGTGAGCACGACATTGTTGTTGAACACCCGCAGCACCCTCATCGCACTCACCCCCGTCCGTCCTCTCTGTTCATGCCCTGGTCAGGACAGGGTCGCGCCGTTGCTGGCGATCAGTTCGCGGTACCAGCCGAACGACTTCTTGCGGTACCGGGCCAGCGTGCCGCTGCCGTCGTCGTTGCGGTCCACGTAGATGAACCCGTACCGCTTCGACATCTCCGCAGACGACGCGCTGACCACGTCGATCGGACCCCACCAGGTGTAGCCCATCACCTCGACGCCATCGGCGATCGCCTCGCGCACCTGCACCAGATGATCGTTCAGATAGGCGATCCGGTAATCGTCCTGCACGGTCGGGACGCCGTCCACCTCGACCAGCTCATCCTTGGCACCGAGCCCGTTCTCCACGATGAACAGCGGCTTGCCCCAGCGGTCCCAGAACTGGTTCAACACGATCCGCAGACCGACCGGGTCGATCTGCCAACCCCATTCGGACGCCGGCAGGTGCGGATTCTTGATGCCGCCCATGATGTTGCCCTCACCGACCTCGCCACCGGACGCCGCCTCGCAGATGCTCATGTAGTAGCTGAACGAGACGAAGTCGACGGTGTTGGTCAGCGTCTCCCGATCGGCATCGGTGATGTCGAGCTCGATGCCCTTGTCCCGCAGGGTGCGCAGGAAGTAGCCCGGGTAACGCCCGCGGACGTGGACGTCGCTGAACGCCAGATTGGCGTGGTCGGACTGCAGCACCTTCAGCACGTCGGCCGGGTCGGGCGTCAGCGGGTAGATCGGCATGGCCAGGATCATGCAGCCGATCTGGATGTTCGGGTTGATCTCCCGTGCGATCTTCGTCACGGACGCCGAGGCGACCAGTTCGTGGTGGATGGCCTGGTACAGATCTGCCTCGCTGAGCTGATCCTTGGGCGTCCAGATGCCTCCGGACATCAGCGGCGCGTGCAGCACCGAGTTGATCTCGTTGAAGGTCAGCCAGTATTTCACCCGGTGACCGAACCGCTCGAACAGGGTGCGGGCATACCGCTCGTAGAACCCGATCAGCCGGCGATCGACCCAGCCGTTGTAGGTCTTGGCCAGGTGCAGCGGGGTCTCGTAGTGGCTGATCGTGACCAGCGGCTCGATGCCGTGCTTCTCCAACTCGTCGAGCAGCCGGTCATAGAAGGCCAGGCCTTCCTCGTTCGGCGTCTCCTCGTCGCCGTTGGGGAAGACCCGGCTCCAGGCGATCGAGAACCGGTACACCGTGAAGCCCATCTCGGCGAACAGCGCGATGTCCTCGGCGTAGCGGTGGTAGTGGTCGATGCCGATCAGCTTGAGGTTGTCCGGGGTGGGCTCGTCGGTGGGCGGGGCCTTGATGCCGCGCGGCATCACGTCCTGGATCGACGGCCCCTTGCCGCCGGCGTCGTAGCCGCCCTCCAGCTGGTTGGCCGCGGTGCCGCCGCCCCAGAGGAAGCCTTCGGGAAAGGTCGTGCTCATGCGTTGATTCTCTCCTGTCTCAACCTGGTTGCGATCAGACCGTCACGATCAGCGCGGCGTCGTCGTGGCTGACGGCGCCCGCCGAGGCCGGCGCGACCTCCTTCTGGGTGGCGGTGTTGGTGATGATCACGACCGTGGTGGTCGAGTATCCGGCGTCCTTCACCTTGTCCAGATCGACTTCGACCAGCACGTCGCCGGCGTTGACCCGGTCGCCCTGCTGCACCTTGGGCTCGAAACCCTCGCCCTTCATGTTGACGGTGTCGATGCCGACGTGCACCAGCACCTCGATGCCCTCTTCGGTGCTGATGCCGTAGGCGTGCCCGGAGCCCATGGTGACGATGATGGTGCCGCTGACCGGCGCGTAGACGGTGCCGGACGTCGGCTCGACGCCGATGCCGGCGCCCATCGCGCCGCTGGCGAAGACCGGGTCGGGGACGTCGGCGATCGGGACCAGGGTGCCGTCCATCGGCGAGCGGACGATCACCTCGGTGCCGGCGACGACCGCCGGTGCGGCGCTCGCCGGCTCGGCGGACGCCGGGGTCTCCGCGGGAGCCTCAGCGGCGACCGCGGCGTCGTTGACTCCCCAGAAGAGGGTGAGCACGAACGAGATCGCGACCGACAGCCCGATGCCGATGAAGAGCAGCGGCAGGTTGGGGGTGGAGAGGTAGGCCGGCAGGGCGATCAGCGATGGGAACACGAAGGCGGTGGTGCCCGCGCCGGCGATTCCGGCGAAGACGCCGCCGATCGCGCCGCCCGCGACGCCGAAGTAGAACGGCAGTTTGCGGGGCAGGTTGACGCCGTAGATGCCCGGCTCGGTGATGCCGGAGAGGAAGCCCGAGAAGGCGGACGGCCCGGCGAGTTCCTTGGTGTCGTGGTCCTTGGTGCGGATCCAGACGGCCAGGGTGGCGGCGGCCTGCGCCAGCACCGCGCCGACCAGCGGGCCGGTGATGATGGCGTAGCCGGTGGAGAGCTGCTGCACCATGATCGGCACGAAGCCCCAGTGCAGGCCGAACAGCACGAACACCTGCCACAGGCCGCCCATCAGTGCGCCGGCCAGCCAGGGGGCGACCTGGAACAGCCAGGTGATGCCGTCCGCGATGCCGTTGGCCAGAATCGTGGTGGCCGGCCCGATGGTGAGCAGAATCAGCGGCACCATGACCAGCATCACCAGCAGCGGCGTGGTGAAGTTGCGGATCGCGCCAGGCAGGGTGCGAATCAGGAAGCGCTCCAGGTAGCCCTGCACCCAGACGCCGACGATGATCGGGATGACCGAGCTGGTGTAGCTCATGATCACCAGCGGAATGCCGAAGAAGGCCAACGGCCCTTCCGCCGAGGTGAGCGCCACGATCGTCGGGTAGACCAGCGCGCCGGCGATCGCCATCGAGGTGAACTGGTTGGTCTTGAACCGTTTGGCGGCCGAGATGGCCAGCAGCAGCGGCAGGAAGTAGATCAAGGCGTCCGAGGCCGCGTTGAACACCACGTACTCGGTGCTCTCGGCGTTCAGCCAGCCGAAGGTGGCGAACATGGTGACGAAGGCCTTGAACAGACCGGCGCCGGCCAGTGGCCACAGGATCGGGTGGAACAGACCGGTGACCAGGTCGATGAATTTGTTGAGGATGCTCTTGTTCGAGGTGTCCTCCACCTCTTCGGCGGCCCCGCCGCCGCCCTCCAGGCGCTCGGCGATCCGGGCGTAGACGAACGGGACGTCGTTGCCGATCACCACCTGGTATTGGCCGCCGGCCTGCACCACGGTCAGGACGCCCTTCAGCGCCTTCACCGCCTCGGTCGCGGCCTTCTCTTCGTCGCGCAGCTCCAGCCGCAGCCGGGTCGCGCAGTGCCGAGCCGTCTTGATGTTTCCCAGACCTCCGACGCCATCAATGATGTCGTCGCCCAAGGTCGCAAAGTCCACTGCCATGCAATCCTCCTCGATCGAATCAGGGCAACAAAAAGGGCCTGAGGCACGCGAACGCCTCAGGCCTTGCGTCCTGACGGACTAACAACCCTGATGAAGAACGAATCTTCTGAGCAGACGCTACGGCGTGACCCCCCGGTCACGCAACCCGGCCCACGTCATCCCGGACTCGATCCGGGATCTCGACCCCACCGTCATCCCGTACTCGATCCGGGATCCCGACCCCACGTCATCCCGTACTCGATCCGGGATCTCGTCGCCGGGTCGGTCGGGTGTCGGGGATCCCGGCGTTCGCCGGGATGACGGTCGGGCCAGTGTGACGGTTGGGGCCGCGGATCGCGCGGTCGGCTCAGGTCAGCGCATACTTCAGCGGTTCGCCGGCCAGCCAGCGGGCGATGTCGGCGGCGCCGAGTTCGGCCGCCAGCTGGGCGGATTCCCGGCTGGCGCCGGCCAGGTGCGGGGTGAGGGTCAGCCGGGGCGTCCGGAGCAGGCGGTGGCCGGGCGGCAGCGGCTCGGACGGCAGCACGTCCGCCGCCGCGGCGTACAGGTGACCGGAGTCGAGGGCGTCCGCGAGCGCGTCGTAGTCGAGGACGGGCGGACGCGAGCAGTTCACCACGATCGCCCCGGACGGCAGCAGCGCCAGCTGGTCGCGCCCGATCATGCCACGGGTCTCGTCGTTCAGTCGCGGGTGCAGGGTGAGGATGGTGGAGCGCCGCAGCAGCTCGTCCAGGTCGTCGAGCTTGGTGGCGTCCGGCATGTCGGCGGCGGCGACGTAGGGATCGTAGGCCAGCACGTCGGCGCACATCGCGCGCAGCGTCCGGGCCACCCGTGAGCCGATCGCGCCGTAGCCGATCACCCCTACCGTCGAGCCGCACACCTCGGGCGCGACGTTCTCGTAGGCGTAGTAGTCGCCGCGCCACTGCCCGGCCGCCAGCTCGTTGTGCCGGTCGACCAGTTGCCGCACGGACGCCAGGATCATCGCCACGCTGTGCTCGGCGGTCGCGGTGGCGTTGCGGCCGGGGGCGTTCGACACCACCACACCGTGCTTCGCGGCCGCGTCCAGGTTGATGTTGACCGGTCCGCCCCGTCCGACCGTGATCAGCTTGAGCGTCGGCGCGACGGCGGCGATCACCTTCTCGGTGAACGGCGGGGCGTGGACGAAGGCGATCTCGCAGCCCTCCAGGGCCCGGATCAAGGCGTCCTCGTCGCCCTCGGCCTCGTGCACCTCAGCGATGTCGGCGAACGGGGTGACCGGCCAATTGCCCTTGACGATCGTGGTTTCGGCGTCCGGGACGTGCCGGGCGAGCGCCTCCAGCAGAATCTCCGGCAGGATGAACCGATCCCCGGCCACCAGTATCTTCACCACGTTCGTTCGCTCCTTCGCTGTCGTGCGCCCCGACTCTAGGGCCGCCTCTCCGCTTCGACGCCACATCGCCCTGGTTCGGCGTCGTTTCCGTGGTTTGAACCCTGGAAAGGACGCCGAAGCAGGGCGATGTCGTCCGGACGAGCCGGGGTGGGCGCTCTACTCCAGCCAGTCTCCGAGGTCCCAGCCGCGGCGGAAGCGGGCGGTCAGGTATTCGCCGACCACCGCACTGCCCAGGTCGGCCAGGTCGGGGGCGACCACCCGTCCACCGGCGCGGCGGGCCAGCTGACCGAGGAAACGTTCCAGACCGGGATCGTCGCCGAGCCGGAAGATGATCGTGGCGGCGCCCAGCCGGGACGCCTTGTCCAGTTCGGCGACGGTCAGCGCCACCGTCTCGGGGGCGGTCGGCCAGACGAACTCGGCGTCTCCGCCGCCGGTCAGGTGCGCGGTCGGCTCACCGTCGGTGACCACCAGCAGCACCGGCTGCATCGACGGATGCTTGCGGAAGAACCGATTCGCCAGCAGCAGCGCGTGGTGCAGGTTGGTGCCCTGCTCGCGCATCGGCGGCAGCGCCGTGAGCTCGCTGATCTCCCGCGACTGGGCCAGCGTCCGAAGCTGATCAGCTCCAGCCGGTCGCCGCGGAACCGGCTGCTGACCAGGTGATGCAGTGCCAGCGCCGTCCGTTTCATCGGCACCCAGCGTCCCTCGGCGGCCATCGAGAACGAGGTGTCCACCAGCAGCGCCACCGCGGACGAGGTGCGCGCCTCGGTCTCGATCACCTCGACGTCGGCGATGTCCAGCCGGACGCCGCGGGTCGGGTCGCGGCCCTCGCCGGCGCTGCGGGTGATCGCGTTGGTCAGGCTGCGGGTGACATCCCAGGGTTCGGGGTCGCCGAACTGCCACGGCCGGGACGCCCCGGTCGGCTCCCCGGACGCCCCGGCCAGCCGGGTGTCACGGTTGCCCTGGCGTCCGGACAGCTGTTTCGCGGCATCCGCCAACAGCGCCTTGCCCAGCCGGCGCATCGCCTGCGGCGACAGCCTCAGGTCACCGGACGCGTCGCGGCGCAGGAAGCCGCCCTCGCGCAGCGCCTTCTCCAACTCGGCCAGGGTGCGAGCGTTGACCGCCGCCTCGCTGCCCAACTGCCGCGCCAGGGCGTCCAGATCGAGGTCGTCCAACCGGGCGCCGCCGTAGTTCTGGCCGAGCTGCTCGGACAGCGCATCGAGCTCGGCGAGATCCTGCAGGACGCCCGTGCCGTCGCCCAGTCCCATCCCCTCGTCGCCGGTGAACTGTTCGCCGCCGGTCCAGTTCTCGCCCGGACGCAGCGCCTGCAGGGACGAATCCAGCCGGTCGAGCTGGGCCATCAGCTCGGGCGAGCCGAACGCCTGCGCGGAGAGCCGCATCAGCTCCTCGCGCTGCTCGGCGCTCATCGAGCGCAGCAGCCGCTGAGCGGCCGCGGCCCGCTGCGCCAACGCGTCGATCAACTCGTCGACGTTCCGCGGGTTCTCCGGGAAGAAATCGCCGTGCTTCGCCATGAAATCGTCGAAGTCCTCAGGCGTGTCGTCGCCGCGGCGGTGCTTGTCGAGCAACTCGTTGAGGTCGGTGAGCATCGCGTTGATCGCGGCCCGGTCCTCCTCCGAGGCGTTCTCCAACGCCTGTTTCATGCCGGCGAACCGCTGGTCGAGCAGTTCGCGGCCGAGCAGGTCCTTGATCTTCTCGTAGTCCTGCCTGGCTTCGGTGGACGCCCAGTCGTAGTCGGCCAGTTCGTTGACCGCGGCGGCCGTCGAAGGCGGCAGGTTGTCCAGCCGCAGCTCGCGGAAGGCGCGGTCGTCGTCGTCCATCATGGCGTCGCGGAGCAGCTGCTTCCGTTCGGCGTCCAGCGCCTTGTCGAGCAGTTCCTTGACCTGCTGCAGGGTGCCGTCCATCCGGTAGCGGCTGAGCAGATCGCGGCGGCGAGCGTTGACCCGGCGGGCCAGGTCGTCCAGCCCCTCGCGTCCGGCGCTGCCGCGGCGCAGATATTCGCGCAGCGCCCGCTCGGGGCTGTAGCCGGCCATCACGTCGTCGCCGATCGCGGCCAGCGCCTCGCTGAGGTCGACCGGCGGCGCCAACGGATCCGGGCCGCCGGCGTAGCGGCCGTAACGCGAGGCACGGTTGCGAGGCATGGTCGTCCTAGATGAGTCAGCCGTAGATGGTTTCGCTGCCGTCGGAGTCCTTGGCGATCCGGCGGGCCAGGTAGAGGCCTTCCAGCGCCAACTCGATCGCGCTGGCCCGGCGTCCGGCGTTGTCGGCCTCAAACCGCTCGGCGATCTGGTCGTACACATGGTCGGCGTCGGGGAGGCCGTCCAGGAACTCGGACGCCGTGACCCGCTCGCCGGTGACGATCGTGGTCTGGCCGTCGAGGGCTTCGACCAGCGGGCCGAGGTCGATGCCGCGGAAGTGCGCCCGTGCCGCCTCGGCGGTCGCGGTGCGCAGCAGATGGGTCAGGATCGCCTCCTCGCGGCCCTCTTCGCCGGCCTCGAATTCGATCTTGCCGCCGAGGACGTCGACCGCGGTCTCCAGGTCGACCAGCCGGGCCACCGGGTCGGTCTCGCCGCGGACCACCGCGCGGTGTAGCGCGGCGGCGGCCACGGTTTCGGCGCCCGCGATGGCGAATCGGGCGGAGACGCCGGAGCGCTGGTTGATCGCCGGCGACTCGCGCAGCGCCCGGGTGTAGCGGGCCAGGATCTCCAGCAGCACCTCGGGGATCTCGGCGACCAGCTGGGCCTCCTGCCGGATCACCGCCACCTCGTCGTCCAGCTCGAGCGGGTAGTGGGTGCGGATCTCGGCGCCGAAGCGGTCCTTCAGCGGGGTGATGATCCGGCCGCGGTTGGTGTAGTCCTCGGGGTTCGCCGAGGCCATCACCAGCACGTCCAGCGGCAGCCGCAGCACGTAGCCGCGGATCTGGATGTCGCGTTCCTCCATCACGTTGAGCATCGCCACCTGGATCCGTTCGGCCAGGTCGGGCAACTCGTTGATCGCGACAATACCGCGATGGCTACGGGGAATGAGGCCGAAGTGGATGGTCTCCGGGTCGCCCAGCCGGCGTCCCTCGGCGACCCGGATCGGGTCCACATCGCCGATCAGGTCGGCCACCGAGGTGTCCGGCGTGGCCAGCTTCTCCGAGTAGCGTTCGGAGCGGTGCCGCCAGGCCACCGGCAGATCGTCGCCCAGTTCGGACGCCCGGCGCCGCGACTCGGCGGTGATCGGCTCGTAGGGGTGCTCGCCGAGCTCGGCACCGGCGATCACCGGCGTCCATTCGTCGAGCAGGCCCTCCAGGGTGCGCAACAGCCGGGTCTTGCCCTGGCCGCGTTCGCCCAGCAGCACCACGTCATGGCCGGCGATCAAGGCGCGTTCGAGTTGCGGCAGCACGGTGCGGTCGAAGCCGTGCAGGCCCGGCCACGGGTTCTCCCCCGCCGCGAGCGCGGTCAGTAGGTTGTCGCGGATCTCCTCGCGCAGGCCCTTCTGCACGTGCCCGCTGGCACGCAGTTCGGCGACGGTTGCGATGGTGGGGCGTTCGGTCACGTCCTCACGCTAACCCCGACCGCAAGATGTGACCGCACGATGTGACAGGGGGAGGCGCTCACTATCGCCGGTCGAGCTTGTCGAGGCCCTCGCCGACAGCCGGGTTCCGACAGGCCCAACCCGCACGGCGCCGCATCGATCTACCCCACCGGATCGAGCCCGTTCAGCAACTCGGCCGGACATCCGATTCGCCGATACGTGCTGAGCGCGCGGCGATCCAGGGTGACCAGGGTTCCCCCGGCGAGCCGCACCGTTTCGGCGATGGCGGCGTCATAGATCGCTCCGCCTGAAATCCCGAGTGCGGGGAGGCGATGGGTTGCCAACTGACGCAGCTGCTGTGCGTCGAGGAGGGCGACGTCCTCGGTGAACGTCCGCTGCAGGTATTCGGCAACCACCTCGACCGGTGCCCGGTGCGGTGCCGGGAGCCGGGTGAGGACGCTGAGCGTCTCGAGAAGCGTGTGTCCTACGACCCGGGCTCCCGCGGCAACCTCACGGCGGGCGGCTGGGTGGGCCTCGTGCCACGAGGCGAAGGCCGCGATGACGACCCCCGAGTCCAGGAATCTCATCGACCCAGGAATTCTCATCGACGCAGCCGCTCCAGCGTGGCTCGCACCGTCTGCGCGGTCAGCGGCGGGACGGGCTCGTCGGGCACGGCGACCGGGACGCCGTCGCGAGTCTCCAGATGCATGCCGATGCCGGTGGGGTCGATGCTGATCCGCCCATCGACCAGCGCCACATCGACGCTCTGCCCCGGAACCAGTTCAAGTGCATCCCGGACGTCCTTCGGGATCACGATCCGGCCACCGGCGTCAATGGTTGTGCGCATGGGTCAACGCTACCATTCAGGTGAATCCGGCTGATTGCCAGGGCGGGTACGCTCATCGCGTGCCGTCGCCCACGACCTTCCGGGTGCTGCTGGTGCGCCACGGGCAGACTCCCACCACCGGGCAGGTGCTGCCCGGTCGGGCGCCCGGCCTGCATCTGTCCGAGCGCGGCCGCGACCAGGCCGAGGCGGTCGCCCGACGGCTGACCGATGCCGGACTGGCCGCCCTCTACACCTCGCCGCTGGAACGTGCACGCGAGACCGCCGAGCCCACCGAGCGCGCCACCGGGTTGACCGCGATCGTGGAGCCGGCCCTGCTGGAATGCGATTTCGGCGAATGGACCGGCCGCGAGCTCACCGCGCTGGCGAAACTCCGCGACTGGCGCACGGTGCAGCAGGCGCCGTCCACCTTCCGGTTCCCCGGCGGGGAGAGCTTCGTCGAGTTGCAGGCCCGGATGATCGCCTTGATGGAGCGGCTGCGCGCCGAGCACCGCGGGCAGACGGTGGTCTGCTTCTCGCACGCCGATCCGATCAAGGCGCTGCTCACCCACGCGGTGGGCACCCACCTCGATCACTTCCAGCGCATCGACGTCGGCACCGGCTCGGTCTCGGTGATCGAATGGCCCACCCAGGGAGCGCCGATCGTGCGCAGCGTGAACTCGACCGACGGGTCGCTGAGGCGGTGAACGCCGACCAGCAGGAGGCGCTGCTCACCGAGGGTGACATCACCCTGGTCGGCCGGATCGCGGAGAGCAGCAACGCCACCTTCGTCGCCGAGGTCACTCGCGGCTCCGACTACACCTGGGCGATCTACAAGCCGGAGTCCGGCGAGCGTCCGCTGTGGGACTTCGAACCGGGCCTCTACAAGCGGGAACGCGCCGCCTACCTGCTCGACTCCGCCCTCGGCTGGGGACTGGTGCCGCCCACGGTGATCCGCGACGACGCACCGCTGGGCGTCGGCTCGCTGCAGTGGTTCATCGACTGCGACCCGGCGCTGCACTACTTCCGGCTGGTCCGCGAGGAGCCCGAGACCCATGACCGGCTGCGCCAGCTGGCCGCCTTCGACGTGGTCAGCAACAACACCGACCGCAAGGGCGGGCACGTGCTGCGCGACGAGCACGGCGCCATCTGGGCGATCGACCACGGGCTCTGCTTCGCCGCGACCTTCAAGCTGCGCACGGTGATCTGGGACTTCGCCGGCGAACCCGTCGCGCCCGGCGTCCTGGCCGACCTGGCTCCGTTGGCGGACGCCGTCCCCGACGAGATCGCCGCATTGCTGAACCCCCAGGAGGTGCGGGCGTTGCGCCGGCGCGCCCGCCGGATCATCGACGCCGGCATCCTCCCGGTGGACGAGAGCGGATACGCCTGGCCCTGGCCGTTGATCTAGGGCCTGTCCCATCGCGTGCGCCAGGAACGCGTCTTGGGGACACGTGGGAGATATGATACCGGGAAATCAAGAAGCCGAATAGCGATTCAGGCCGCACACCATTGTCTATTGCGGCGGTGGGGATCAGCGCCCCGCCGAGATCGCCGAACCGGAGGGACATACCGTCCGCCCCGACGTATCCAGCGCCGAACCCGTCGCCCCACCACCGCTTGGGGGGATCTCTAAGAATATCCGATTTATTCACCCACGGCGAGGGGTTTTAGCTGATCAATGCCTGAGAAATACGCGAGGCCTGCTCGTCGAAAGTTCGCGCGGCACCAGTGCCGTTCGGCGGCTTCCCTACCCTCCGGCGAACGGCGGCAACACGTCCACCTGGGCACCCGGTGCCACAAACTCCTCGCGCGATCGGGCGGCCCGGCCGTCCAGCTGCAGGGTGGAGACGGCGAGCACTTTCGCCAGCCGTTCCCGGTCGGAACCCAATTGCTCGACGAGGTCGGCGACGGACACTTCGAATTCCGCGTCGATGGTTTCCTCGTGGACGCCGGCGGCCTCGCTGTTCACCTGCGGCCGCATGGCCTCGATGAAGCTCGCGGTCGCCGGCTTCATCAACCTGTCCATGTTTACGGTGCTGATGAACCAGGTTGTGGCGCGACCCGCCGGGACGGCGGGAGCTATCGAGCGTCGGAGGCGTGCCCTCCACACCTCCCCCTGAGGCGGAGCCCTGGAGGCTCATCCCGGTCTGCGGCATGACAGTTTGGCAGGCTCCCCGCTTCGGGGATCCGCATGCGGTCGGCTCGGCTCCAAGCTGAGAATGCGGATCGGACGCCCGTTGACCGCTCGATAAAACGCTCAGCTAGCGCTGAATCGATCGTTCGATACGGCAGGAGTAGTCGCCCGAATTCCGCCGTGGGCGCTGTTCGACCCACAACAACGAGATATTGGTCGGCATGGACCGTCGCCAACTCAACCTGTCGCCAAAGCCAGCTGCACCCTTGGCGCGGAGCCTGAATCCTTGCTTGCGGGGGTCGACCGATACCATGATATTTCTCGTCGCTACCGAGAGACCAGTCAACCACCCTCGACCACCTAGTGGTGTGTCCCGGTCTTGATTGCCTGATTACGGGGCACACCGCTAGAAATGCGCCAGCTGGAGCCGCCCGCGTTGATGCTTAGCTTGAGAAGTGTTGATGGATCTGCTCGGCGTAGGGACATCGGCTGCGACTATGTCGACTGCAAGTTGCTTTGCGCCGCCTGCTCGTCATCGTCCTAGCAAGCGATCGTCCTAGAAAGCGCGATCTGCCGTGTTTCCGGCGCTGATCGCTGATAGCAAGACGAACACCGGGACCAACCAGATCATTCCTAGACACCGACATATCCAAGACCAGGAGGCTGCCACGGACGGGCGAGCCCGCCCTTTACACCGACAACCCACCGGGATCCCGAACCACGTGAAGTGTCACCACCAAGACCAACAGAAACCCGTCGCCGATGTGCTGATGCAGAACCGTCACCGATGTCCTGCGAGATAACAAGCCGTAGCGTGCAGGCGGCGGTGAGGGCTTTGCGGGCTCTTCCTACTTGGGGTGGGGGTGTGAGCGACACGCGGTAGCGGGGTCCGCGTGATCGGGGTCGAGGCCTTCCAAGATCGGCAGTTCTGAGCTGATCGAACCGGAAGGCCTCGACGTGTCCGAGC
>NZ_JASGEF010000009.1:0-4263 GCF_047606665.1 Micropruina sp.
CCTCAAGAACAGCCCAAGGTCCGCTGCAGAATTCCTTCAGCGAAGAAATCCGACCGACTGGTGACCAAGAGAACCGTCCCCAGTGACCACGTCGCGCCGATCTCGAACGTCCGGGGACGGTTCTTCGACGTGCGATTTTCGAACGTGGAAGAACCGTCCCCCGACGTGCGATTTTCGAACCTGGAAGAACCGTCCCCCGGCATGCTGATGACGACCGCGACCGCCCGCAGCATTCCGGACGCGAAGAAGCCCAGGAACGCCAGCACCACCACTGGCCGGACAGCGTCACGCCGAGGAGACGCCGAACGCCTGGGCCAGGGCGCCGAGTGCCGCCGCCACCAGCCGCGACCGGTTGTGCGGCAGGGTGAGCAGCACCCCGGCCAGCAGCGCCCCGACGGTGAGAATGACCTGGGTCTGCGGACTGTTCATCGCACACCCGATGACCGATGCCACCACCATGCCGAGCACCAGCCGGAGAATCATCGGCGGGTTGTGGAACGGACGGCCCAGAGTCAGTCGCGGATGGCGGCCTTCTTGATGCCGGTCAGGTCCATGTCTCTCCCGCTCCGGCCGCAGATCCGGCCCGATCGTCGACCCGATCGACTCAGCCGATCAGCACGGCCACCGGGATGCCGCGGTTGCCGTCCGGACGGTAGAGGGCCAGCAGTTCCCCGGCATGCAGCAAGGCGGTCGGGTCGGCCGGCATCGGCCGGTCGAGCCGACGTCCGTAGCCGACGTCACGGGCCTGGTCGGCGTCCAGTTCGAGGCAGGCGAAGGTGCGCCGGGCGACCTCGGCGAGGCCAATTGGTTCCGGACGCCGGGGAGGCTCGGCGGTGAGTGCCTCGGGGGTGAGTGCGCCGTCCAGGTCGAAGCCGCCCACACGGGTGCGACGCAGCGCGGTGAGGTGGCCGCCGGTGCCCAGCGCGGCGCCCAGGTCGCGGGCCAGCGCCCGGATGTAGGTGCCGGACGAGCAGTCGACGATCACGTCCAGGTCGATGACGGGGGTGCCGTCGGCGTCGGTGTCGCGGCGTTGCCGGACGTCGAAGCGGGAGACGGTGACCGGGCGTCCGGCCAGTACCACGTCCTCGCCGCGCCGGGCCCGTGCATAAGCACGTTGGCCGTTGATCTTGATCGCCGACACGGTGGACGGCACCTGGACGATGTCGCCGCGCAGCGGCTCGATCGCCGCCTCGATGGCGGTATCGCTCAAGCCGGGCGCGCCGGGCGCGGAGGTGATCTCGCCCTCGGCGTCGTCGGTGAGGGTGGCCTGCCCGAGCCGGATCCTCGCGGTGTAGGTCTTGGTGGTGAGCGCCAGGTGCCCGAGCAGCCGGGTGCCCTTGCCCACCCCGATTACCAGGACGCCGGTCGCCATCGGGTCCAGGGTGCCGGCATGCCCCACCCTGCGGGTGCCGAGCAGCCTGCGGCAGCGTCCGACCACCTGGTGCGACGTCCAGCCGGACGGCTTGTCGACAACCAGGATTCCCGACTCGGGCATTGTCCTCCTGAGGTCTAGGGCCCTCCCTAACTACTTCTGCCCTCCCGCATGTGGGAGGGCAGAAGTAGTTAGGGAGGGGTTTGTTGGCCGAGGGAAGCCGACGACCTACTCGTCGGCGTCCGGCTCGTCCGGCTTCTTGTACGGGTCGGCGTCACCGGCGTAGGACGCCCCCGCGGCCTGGGCCGCCACCGCCTCGTCGGCGGCGCGGGCCCGGGCCAGCACGTCCTCGATCTGGGCGGCGGTCTCGGGAATGGCGTCCAGGACGAAGGCGATCGTCGGGGTGAACTTCATCCCCAGCTGCTTGCCGACCGAGGACCGGATCAGCCCGCGGGCCGATTCCAGCGCCTGCGCGGTGTCCGTCCGCTCCTGCTCGTCGCCCAGCACCGTGTAGAACACCGTCGCCTCGCGTCCGTCGCCGGTGAGCCGGACGTCGGTGAGCGTGACGAAGCCCAGCCGCGGATCTTTGATCCGCCGTTCCAGGAGCTCCGCCACGATCACCTTGATCTGCTCGGCGACCTTGATGTAGCGCGGGTTGCCCATCAATCCCTCGGCTTCTCGACCATCTCGAAGGTCTCGATGATGTCGTCGATCTTGATGTCGGAGTAGTTGGCCAGCGTCATGCCGCACTCGTAGCCCTCACGGACCTCGGTGACGTCGTCCTTCTCACGCCGCAGCGAGGCGATCGAGGTCTCGGCGACCACGACACCGTCGCGCAGCAGCCGCGCCTTGGAGTTCCGCTTGACCGACCCGTCGATGACCATGCAGCCCGCGATCGTGCCGAACTTGGACGATCGGAAGATCTCCCGGATCTGTGCCTGACCGGTGACCTTCTCTTCGTAGATCGGCTTGAGCATGCCCTTCAGCGCCGCCTCGACATCGTCGATGGCCGCGTAGATCACCGAGTAGTACCGGATGTCGACGCCCGCCGAGTCGGCCATCTGCGTAGCCTTGCCCTGCGCCCGGACGTTGAACCCGATGATGACGGCATCGGACGCCTCGGCCAGCGACACGTTGGTCTCGGTGATCGCACCGACACCGCGGTCGATGACCCGCAGGCTGACCTCGTCGCCGATGTCGATGTTGGCCAGCGCATCTTCCAGCGCCTCGACCGACCCTGCCGAATCGCCCTTGAGGATGAGCTTGAGCTCCTGGGTCTCGCCCTTCTCCAGCTGCTCGAACAGCTGGTCGAGGGTCTTGCGCCGGGTGGTCTTGGCCAGCAGGGCCGCCCGCTGCCGGGCCTCCCGCTTGTCGGCTATCTGGCGTGCCATCCGGTCGTCGTCGACAACCAGGAAGTTGTCGCCGGCACCCGGAACCGAGGTCAGACCCAGCACCTGCACCGGCATGGACGGCGGCGCCTCGGCCACCTGCTCGCCGAGATCGTTGATCATGGCGCGGACGCGGCCGTGGGCCGAGCCGGCCACGATCGAATCGCCGGTGCGCAGGGTTCCGCGATGCACCAGGACGGTGGCGACCGGGCCGCGGCCCTTGTCGAGGTGCGCCTCGATGGCGACACCCTGGGCCGGCATGTCCGGGTTGGCCCGCAGATCGAGGGCGGCGTCGGCGGTCAGCACGATCGCCTCGAGCAACTCGTCCAGACCCAGCCGGGCGGTCGCGGAGACGTCGACGAACATGGTGTCGCCGCCGTACTCCTCGGGCACCAGGCCGTACTCGGTGAGCTGGCCGCGCACCTTCGTCGGGTCGGCGGTCTCTTTGTCGATCTTGTTCACCGCGACCACGATCGGTACCTCGGCCGCCTTGGCATGGTTCAAAGCCTCGATCGTCTGCGGCATCACACCGTCGTCGGCGGCCACCACCAGGACGGCGATGTCGGTCGACTTGGCACCACGGGCACGCATGGCGGTGAACGCCTCGTGACCAGGGGTGTCGATGAAGGTGATCTTGCGTTCGGTGCCGTCGACCTCGGTGGCCACCTGGTAGGCGCCGATCGCCTGGGTGATGCCGCCGGCCTCGCCCGCCACCACGTTGGTGTTGCGGATGGCGTCCAGCAGCTTGGTCTTGCCGTGGTCGACGTGACCCATCACGGTGACGGCCGGCGGACGCGGCGCCAGGTCGTCCTCATCGCCGGCGTTCTCGCCGAACTCGATGTCGAAGCTCTCCAGCAGCTCGCGGTCCTCGTCCTCGGGCGAGACGACCTCGATGGAGTAGTTGAGCTCGGCGCCCAGCACCTGCAGCGTGTCGTCGGCCACCGACTGGGTGGCATTGACCATCTCACCCAGATTGAACAGCACCTGCACCAGCGACGCCGGATCGACGCCGATCTTCTCGGCCAGGTCGGTCAGCGACGCGCCACGGCGCAACCGGACGGTGGATCCGTCACCGGAACGGATCCGGACGCCACCGATGCTCGGCGCCTCCATCTGGTCGAATTCCTGCCTGCGCTGCTTCTTCGACTTCCGTCCGCGACGCGCCGGCCCCCCGGCGCGACCGAAGGCACCCTGTGTGCCGGAGCCACCGCGGCCACCGCGACCGCGACCGCCGCCACCGCCCGCTGGGGCGCCACCGGGACGACCGGGTCCGCCGCCGAAGCCGGGACGACCACCGCCGCCACCACCACCGGGACGGCCCGCGCCGCCGCCGAAGCCGGGACGACCACCGCCGCCACCACCACGGGCGGGAGCGCCGAGCGCCGGGTTGGCCTGGCGCGGCATCATCGCGGGGTTCGGACGCGGCATGCCGGGCACACCGGGCCGGGGACCCGGACGCGGCGCGCCGCCCTGACCGGGACGCGGGGCGCCGGTGCGGGCGTC
>NZ_JASGEF010000010.1:0-60953 GCF_047606665.1 Micropruina sp.
CAAGAAGACCGGCAAGATCAAGAAGTAGAACCCAAAGACACATCGCCCGCACTACGACACATCGCCTGCGTTGCTACGCAGGCGATGTGTCGTAAGACAGGCGATGTCGTCCGGCGGGATTCCCCAGGGCGCGACTGACAGCGTCAGGCCTCGAATTTGTAGCCCAGACCGCGCACGGTGACGAGCAGTGTCGGCTCAGCCGGATCGGCTTCGATCTTGGCCCGCAGCCGCTTCACGTGGACGTCCAACGTCTTGGTGTCGCCCACGTAGTCGGCGCCCCAGATCCGGTCGATCAGCTGGCCGCGGGTCATCACCCGTCCGGCGTTGCGCAGCAGGATCTCCAGCAGCTCGAATTCCTTCAGCGCCAGCTTGACCGGCGCGCCGCGCACCCACACCTGGTGCCGCTCCACGTCCATCCGGACGCCGGCGACCTCCAGCACGTCGGGCTCCAGCTCGATCTCCTGGCCGCGGCGCAGCACCGCGCGGATCCGGGCCACCAGTTCGCGATGGCTGAACGGTTTGGTGACGTAGTCGTCGGCGCCCAGCTCGAGCCCGACCACCTTGTCGACCTCGTCGTCGCGCGCCGACACCATGATCACCGGCACCGAGCTGCGTGCCCGCAGCCGACGGCACACCTCCGTGCCGGGCAGGCCGGGCATCATCAGGTCGAGCAGCACGATGTCAGCCCCGCCGCGGTCGAATTCGGCCAGGCCGATCGTGCCGTCGGCCGCCTCGACCACGTCGAAGCCCTCCTTGCGGAGCAGATAGCCGAGGGTTTCGCGGTAGGCGTCCTCGTCCTCGATCAACAGCACCCTGGTCATGCGGCGCCCCCTTCGGAATCGGTTTCTGCATTGCTGGCGGGAAGCCGGACGGTGAAGGTGGAGCCCTGCCCGAGGCGGCTCCACAGGTTCACCGTCCCGCCGTGGGCGGCGGCGATGTGCTTCACGATCGACAAGCCCAGTCCGGTGCCGCCGTGCGCCCGGCTGCGGCCGTAGTCGACCCGGAAGAAACGTTCGAACACCCGTGCCTGGTCGGCCTCGGAGATGCCGATGCCGTTGTCGGAGACGCTGACCTCGACCCAGTCGCCGGCCACGTCGTGGACCCGGCGGGTGGTCACCGCCACCCGCGCACCGACCTCGGAATAGGCGATGGCGTTCTGCACCAGGTTGCGCAGCGCCGCCTCGAGCTGTTCGCGGTCGCCGCGGACGGTGGCGCCGGCGCACCGCTGTTGGCTCAGGGTGATCCGCCGACTGCCGGCCTGCTCACGGAACTGGTCGAGCACGACGTCGACGACCTCGTCCACCTCGATCGGGACGGCGGCCAGCAGCGGATCGCTCGACTGCAGCCGCGACAAGGCGATGGTCTGCGAGATCAGTTCGTTCAGCCGCGCCGCCTCGGTGGACATCCGACCGGCGAAGTGCCGGACGGCGTCCGGGTCGTCGGCGGCGTCGGCGATCGCCTCGGCCAGCAGCGACAGCGCGCCGATCGGGGTCTTCAACTCGTGGGTGACGTTGGCGACGAAGTCGCGGCGGGTCTCGTCGATCCGCAGCGCCTCGGACCGGTCGTCCGCGACCAGCAGCACCAGGCCGTCGCCGAGCGGCGAGACCCGGACGGCCAACCGTCGGTTGGGCAGGCCCGGCCCGACCGGGACGTCCACGTTGAGCACGCCGGGCTCGGTCTCGCGGCGGGCCTCGCGGACGAGTTCGAGCATCTCAGGCTGAGCCAGCCGGTTGCCTCGGACCACCCCGGACGACGCGGCGCTCAGCGACTCGGCGAGGATCTCGTCGTGCGGGCCGATCACCGCGGCCGCGCCGCGAAGGTGCCGGATCGTGGTGCTCAGAGCGGGTGACAGCAGCGGCGCCGGCCCGGAATCGGCCACCTGCTGCCGGGTGCGCCAGACGACCAGGCCGAGCAGGGTGGCGAGGACGCCGACGACGGCCCCGAGGGCGCTGGCGACGAGCGGGCTCACTTGGCGATCATAAGGGCATTTCGGCGGCCGAGATCGGGCCACCCGGAACGGCCCGGTGCAGAGTTCACCGACTGTTCACCTCCGTGTCGCCCGGCGCCATGGGTCAGGCATAGGGTGGGCGGGCCGGACACCGAAGGGTGGAAGAGGAGAGATGCGAGAAAGCTACCGCGAGGACCTGGACAGCGTGGTGACGGATCTGGTCGGCATGACCGAATTGGTCCGGACCGCCGTGCGGCTCAGCACCAAGGCGTTACTGGAGGCCGACCTCGCGATCGCCGAACAGGTGATCAGCGACGACGCGCTGCTGGACAGCCAACACGACGACCTGGAAGCCCGTTGCTTCGTGCTGCTGGCCCGGCAGGCGCCGGTGGCCGGCGAACTGCGCACCATCGTCGCCGCGATGCGGATGGTGGCCGACCTGGCCCGGATGGGCGACCTGGCCTGCCACGTCGCAAAGATCGCCCGACTGCGCTACCCGACCCATGCCGTCCCGGACGGCATGGTGCCCAACTTCGAGCTGATGGGGCGGGTCGCCGAGGAGATGGTGGCGACCGCCGGCCGCGCCCTCAACAGCCGCAACGCCCACGACGCCGCCAAGCTCGCCGACTCGGACGAGGAGATGGACGAACTGCGCAAGAGCCAGTTCCGCATCCTGCTCGGCACCGAATGGCCCTATTCGGTCGAGGCGGCCGTGGACGTCGCCCTGCTCGGCCGCTACTACGAACGTATCGCCGACCACGCCGTCATCATGGCGGGACGGGTGATCTACGTCGTCACCGGCACCCATCCCGAAGGCGAGAACTGGACCGTCGCCTGAGCGCCTTCTTCGCCGCTCTGCCTCGCTTTCGGCTCAGTTCGTGGCTTTGGGTCGCGGTGGGTAAGGGACCCTGTTTGCGACGGTCGCATCGTCCGCCGGCGCGTCCGATGCTTTGTAGTGTCTCTGCACAGAGTCCCTTACCCACCGCTCTTGGCCAAAGCGAGCCAACCTTCCCTGGTGCGCTCAGGCGCCGGTCCGGTTCTCACCATCGAGTAGACGTCGGTGCCGCGTCGCTCACTTGAAGGGACTTTCTTATGGCTGGTTGAGCGGGTGGGAATCAGCTGGGCGAACTCAGGTATTGATGAGCCCGGCCGACGGGGCCTTGCCGACAAGCGACCGACGGAGCCTTGCGTCATCCCGGGCGGACGCCGGGATCTCCGGCCGGACGTGCTCGAGCGGTGGGATCCCGGATCAAGTCCGGGATGACGATAATTCCGAACCCCGACGCACTCCTGCCGTGGTCGCAGAACGATTTGCGACAATACTGTTGACCGGTGTAACGGCGAATCGTTAGAGTCAGAACCAGTGACAAGCTGGCAGGAAGGGTAACCAATGGCTTCGATCATTCGAAACAGTTCGTACTCGAAGATCGGTGAGATCGATGACAATGGGACGGTGCGCGACTCGTCTTACTCAAAGGTGGGCGAGGTAGACAGCAACGGAACAGTACGCAACTCCTCCTACTCAAAGGTGGGAGAAGTGGACCGCAGCGGAACGGTGCGCGACTCGTCCTACTCGAAGGTAGCGGAAGTCGAAGGCTTCGACGCTCGCCGAGGCGGGGCGGCGGCGCTATTGCTCCTGAACGCTCGCTAGTCGTTGCCACCGCGAGAGTGCATCGATCCAGGTTTTCGTCCTCAGGCCGGTGTGGCACCATATGCATAGCTCACTTGAGAGACTTTTCGATGGCGGCTGAGCGCTTCGAAATCAGCTATACGCGCTTGCCCTTGTTCCTCTTGTATTCCTGCACGGCCTTCCGGGTGCTGCGCCACACGCCGTCCGGGCCGTGGACGGCGTCGAGGCGTCCGCGCTGTGCCGCCTGCCGGAGCGCGGCGAGGCTGAACTCTTTGTCGACCAGCGCGGCCAGCGGGACGAGCCGGGCTGGTCCGGCGACGTTGGGCACGACGAATCGGTTGAGGTTGTCGTACATCGCTCGGGCGAGCAGTTCTCCGAGGGGGCCGTAGTCACCGGTGTCGGCGCGTTGTAGGGCGTTCAGGTATCGCGGTCGCTCCCGCTTCAGGATGATCACGGGCGGATATCCGAGGCGGACGAGAATCAGATTGAGCAGAAGCCGGCCGGTGCGGCCGTTGCCGTCGATAAACGGATGAATCTGCTCGAAGCCCTGGTGCAAAGCGGCCAATCGTTCGGGCCACGGTGTGCTGCCGGTGCGGGAGCGAAGCCGTTCCGCGATGCCGTTCACGGATTCCACCCAGCCGGTCACCATCGCGGGAACCAGCGGCCAGGCCGGTGGCTTCATGCCGTCATCGAACGGATGGATGTCGTGCTCCCGGAACATGCCTGGGGCCTCTCGATCGGTGGCCTCGGGGTGTGGAGCGACCTCCCACACGGGAGCCATCGCCCTGGCATGCACCTGCCGGACCTCGAAGACAGTGAGGAGCTCACCGCCATGCCAGTCTCCTGGTTCGAGCGCCTGGCGATAGACCCAGCGGGCAGCCGATCCGTAGCCCTGGACCTCCAGATACTCCTTGAGTGGCTTCGCACCGACAGCCCGACCCTGCTCCAGCAGTGCCTCGACCTCACGAAGGACGAGGGTGTTGCCCTCCAACGCGGTCGAGTGATGGGCTTCGAGGTGCCAGATGTCGGACCAGATGAACTCCGCCTCCTTGGGGGACGGGAGCCCACCGAGTCTGTCGTTGAGTTCGGCGATGCCGTTCTCGAGGCGCAGATAGACGGTCGCCCTCGATGGTCGTCCGCGGGGCACCGGGCCTCCTAGTTGATACATCGAGTCGCGTGCCTGCTGATTGTATCAACAGGCAACATAGTTGATACACCCCTGGAGCAGCTAAATGATCTAATCAACTTAGCTCTGGGGTTGCCCATCCTCGGATCCGCACCATTCGAGGGACACCGTGGGCAGCTGGTGTGCGCGATCGACCGCACGATTGTGCGCTGCTCGGCCACCGGCGATCGCAAGGTGCACTACCTACTCAGCCAAACACAGCCCAGGCATCCGATCCGGACCCCGACGCGCTACTGCCGTGGTCGCGCCAAGGACGAGTGAGCGTTGTCGGGGCGCGTCCGCGCAGAGACGCTACAAAGCATCGGACGCGCCAGCGGACGATGCGACCGTCGCAAGCGGACGCGCCCCGACAACGCGTCACCCCTAGCCAGAGGCGACCACGGCAGGACGAACTTACTTCTTCCCTTGGTTCTTGACCGCTTCGATGGCGGCCTTGGCGGCGTCCGGGTCGAGGTAGGTGCCGCCGGTGGTGACCGGACGGAGGTCGTCGTCCAGCTCGTAGTGCAGCGGGATGCCGGTGGGGATGTTCAGGCCGGCAATGGCGTCGTCGGAGATGTTGTCGAGGTGCTTCACCAGGGCGCGCAGCGAGTTGCCGTGGGCGGTGATCAGCACGGTCTTGCCGGCGCGCAGGTCGGGGACGATCGAGTCGTACCAGTACGGCAGCATCCGGATCACGACGTCCTTGAGGCATTCGGTCTGGGGCCGGGCCTCGGGCGGCAGGAAGGCGTACCGCGGGTCGTCGAACTGGGTGTTCGGGTTGTCGTCGGCGATCGGCGGCGGCGGGGTGTCGTAGGAGCGGCGCCAGAGCATGAACTGCTCCTCGCCGTACTGGGCCAGGGTCTCGGCCTTGTTCTTGCCCTGAAGATCGCCGTAGTGCCGCTCGTTGAGCCGCCAGCTGCGCCGCACCGGGATCCAGGTCCGGTCGCAGTTGTGCAGCGCCAGCTCGGCGGTATGGATCGCCCGCAACTGCAGCGAGGTGTGCAGCACGTCGGGTAGCAGGCCGCTGCTCTTCAGCAGTTCACCGCCACGCTTGGCCTCGCCGATGCCCTTCTCGTTGATGTCGACATCGACCCAACCGGTGAACTGGTTCAGGGCATTCCATTCGCTCTCGCCGTGGCGGAGCAGGATCAGGTTCGCACTCATGGGGGGAGCCTAGCGGGGACGCCCCGCGCCCGGGCAGGCGTGCGGACGATTCGATCCGGCCGCTGGGACAGCCGCGGTCATGACGGACGCCGGTCGCGAGCCACCTCGATCACCGCACTCTCGTTGAGGCTCCCCCGGCCGTCGGTCAGCAGCCGTTCCAGCCCGGTCAACGCGACAGATCCGAGCGGCGCTCCGACCGCCAGCTGCCGGGCGAACCGGACGGCGTAGTCGGTGTCCTTGCGGCGCAGCGCGGCCGAGAACGTGACGTCCCGGTCGTGATCGCCGGCCACCATCCGGCGGAGGTTGCGGACGACCTGCGGGCTCGCCGGCTGGCCGGTAGCCACGGTGTCGGCGAACAGGGCAGGGTCGAGGCCGGCCCGCTCGGCGAGCGCGAGTCCTTCGGCGGCGCCGGCGATCTGGACGGCACCCATGAGGTTGACGATCAGCTTGTAGGCGGTGCCGGTGCCGACCGCGCCGAAGTGCACCACCCGTTCGGCCAGCGGTTCCAGGATCGGGCCGGCGGCGTCCAGATCGTCCCGCGCGGCCCCGACCAGCAGTGTCAGCCGGCCTTGCGCGGCGGCGTCCGGGAGGCCGGTGACCGGGGCGTCCAGGTAGCGCAGCCCGGCGGCGCTCACCTCAGCGGCAAGCCTCAGCACCCATTCGTGGGAGAGCGTCGAGCACTCGATCGCGAACGCTCCGGTACGCGGCGATCCGGCCAGCACGCCGTCCTCACCCAGCCACACCGTCTCCGAGGCCGCATCGTCGCTGACCATGACCACCACGGCATCGGCATCGCGGACCGCCTCGGCCGGGCTGGCCGCGAGCCGTGCCCCACGCGCCAGCAGCGGCACCGCGCGGTGCGGCGTCCGGTTGGCCACCACCAGGTCGTGGCCGGCCTCCAGCAGCCGTCCGGCCATCCCGAACCCCATCCGTCCCAACCCGATCATCGCCACCTGTGCCATCCGGACACCGTAGCCACTGGCAGAATCGACCGCATGGCAGACAGAACGGCAGTGGTCACCGGGGCGAGCAGCGGGATCGGTGAGGCGACGGCACGAGCACTGGCGGCGCAGGGCTACCGAGTGATCTGCGCGGCCCGCCGGGCGGAGCGGATCGAGGCGCTGGCCGCGGAGATCGGCGGGGTGGCCGTCCGCTGCGATGTGACGGACGCCGCGGACGTCGCCCGCCTCGCCGAGCGGGTCGGTGACCGGCTCGACCTGCTGGTGAACAACGCCGGCGGCGCGTTCGGGCAGAACCCGGTCAGCGATGCCGAGATCGACGCCTGGCAGCGGATGTACGACGTCAACGTGCTCGGCGCCGCCCGGGTCACCCGTGCGTTGCTGCCTGCCCTGGACGCCGCAGCCGGCACGGTGATCTTCGTCACCTCGACCGCCGCCGAAGCGCCCTACGAGGGCGGTGCCGGCTACTGCGGGGTGAAGTCGGCCGAACGCGCGCTGGCCGGTTCGCTGCGGCTGGAGCTCTTCGACCGGCCGGTCCGGGTCTGCGAGATCTCCCCCGGCATGGTGCACACCCCCGAGTTCTCACTGACCCGGTTCGGCGGCGACCAGGCCCGTGCGGACGCCGTGTACGCCGGCGTCCCCGGCCCACTGGTGGCCGACGACATCGCGGACGCCATCAGCTGGATGGCGACCCGTCCGGCCCACGTGAACATCGACCGGATGGTGATCCGGCCGCGTGCCCAAGCCGCCAACCACAAGGTGTTCCGGGTCAGCGAGTGACCGTCCCCTTCATCCCGTGACGGGTTCCCCCGTCATCCCGGCGGACGCCGGGATCTCCGCGCTGGTGCAGCAGGCGTCCCGGAGATCCCGTGGCAAGCACGGGATGACGGACTGACGGAACGCACACACGGGATGACGAGCACGAGCCCGCGATCGGCGGGGTCAGCTCTTGTCGCGCGGCGGGACGCGGAAGTTGAAGAATGCCTTCCCGAACGACCAGACCGCGAGCAGCCCGAGCAGCCCGACCCAGAGGCCGCCGGGAGGGCCGCTGCTGTTGTTCACCGTCGCATACCCGGCGCTGACCATCCAGATTCCGGAGACGAACGCCAACACGGCGATCGCGAACCAGCCCCATCGGGGTTTCGGCATCGGCTGTCTCCTCGGCGCTCGGGTGAGGCCTCAGGCTAGCTCGATCAGCGCCTGTCCGCCCTGCACCGCGTCGCGTTCGCCGACCAGGATGGCGGCCACCGTCCCGGCATGCGGGGCGGTGATCTCGGTCTCCATCTTCATCGCCTCCAGCACCAGCAGCACCTGGCCCTCGGCGATCTCATCACCCTCGGCGACCAGGACGCGGGCGACCGCACCGGACAGCGGCGCGACCACCGCGTTCGCGGACGCCGCCTGCACCGACGCCGTGGCGCGGGTCGGCTGGGCGGCCCCGCCGGCACCGATGACCACCGAGCCGAGCGTGGGGCGTTCCTGCTCCTCGACGTCGACCTCGATGTCGTAGGCGATGCCATTGACAGTGACCTTCAGTTTCATGTCTTCGTTCCTCAGGCTCAACGCAGATGCAGCGGATCGTGGGCATGCTGCCGGCGGCGGGTGCCGCTCTGCCAGATAGCCGACGTGGTGAAGTGGGCCTGCCGGCGCTTGGCCCGATGCCCCAGGTAGGCGGCCACGGCGGCGGCGATCGCCACCATGGTCTCCTCGGGAACCTCGGCGTTCAGCACGCGCAGTTCCTTGATCTCGACCTCAAGTGCGTCGACCCGGTCGGTCAGCTTCTTGACCAGTTCGAGCAGCTCGGCGTCCTGATTCGTCATCGCTCCTGCCTCACACCGGGCCGAGGCCGTGCTTCTTGGCCGGCCGCAGCTGCCGTTTGGCGATCAGCAGTTCGAGCGCCATGGCCACCTTGCGGCGGGTGTCGCCGGGGTCGATGACGTCGTCCACCAGTCCCCGCGAGGCGGCCACGAACGGCGTGGAGAAGGTGGTGCGATACTCCTCGACCAGTTCGGCGCGCCGGGCGTCCGGATCGTCGGCGGCGGCGATCTCACGCCGGAACACCACCGACGCGGCACCCTCGGCACCCATCACCGCGATCTCGGCGGTCGGCCAGGCGAAGACCTGGTCAGAGCCGAGATCCTTGGCCGACATGGCGATGTAGGCGCCGCCGTAGGCCTTGCGCAGCACCACGGTCACCTTCGGCACGGTCGCCGCCGCGTAGGCGTACAGCATCTTGGCGCCGTGCCGGATGATGCCGCCGTGCTCTTGTGCGACGCCGGGCAGGAAGCCGGGGACGTCCACGAAGGTCACGATCGGAATGTTGAACGCGTTGCAGAACCGGACGAACCGCGACCCCTTGTCGGAGGCGTTGATGTCGAGCACACCGGCCATCACGCTGGGCTGGTTGGCGACCACGCCGACGCTGCGGCCGTTGATCCGGGCGAAGCCGACCACCAGGTTCTGGGCGTAGCCGGCCTGCACCTCGAGGAAGTCGCCGTGGTCGACCACCTTGCCGATCACGTCGCGGACGTCGTAGCCCTTGGTGCCCTCGGCGGGCACGATGTCGTGCAGCGTCGGGTCGTATTCGACGTAGGGATCGGGATCGACGAGCGGCGGGTCCTCGGTGTTGTTCTGCGGCAGGAAACTCAGCAGCTTCTTGGCGATCAGAATGGCCTGCTCGTCGTCGTCGGCGACGAAGTGGTTCACCCCGGAGACCGCCATGTGAGCGTCCGCGCCGCCCAAGGCGTCCTGACTGACCTTCTCACCGGTGACCTGTTCGATCACGTTCGGCCCGGTGATGAACATGTGGGCCTTGCGGGTCTGGATGATGAAGTCGGTCAGCGCCGGACTGTAAGCGGCGCCACCGGCGCACGGGCCGGCGATGATCGAGATCTGCGGCACCGCACCCGAGAGCAGCACATTGGCGTAGAAGACCTGCCCGTAGCCGGACAGCGAATCGATGCCCTCTTGGACGCGGGCGCCGCCGGAATCGTTGATGAAGACGAAGGGCGTGCCGCATTTCAGCGCGGACTCCATCATCTCGACGACCTTCTTGGAATGGGTCTCGCCGGCCGAGCCGCCGGCCACGGTGAAGTCCTGGCTGGCGATGTGCACCGGACGCCCCAGCACCGCCCCGGTGCCGGTCACCACGCCGTCGGCGGGCATGTCGGCGGTGTCCATGCCGAAGGCCACCGTCCGGTTGCGGCGGAACAGGCCGATCTCCTGGAAGGTGTCGGGGTCGATCAGCGCGTCGATCCGCTCCCGTGCGGTCAGCTTGCCGGACGCATGCTGCTTGTCGACGCGTTTCTGGCCGCCGCCGGCGCGAGTGGCCATCCGCAACTCCTGCAGCTCGTCGACCCGATTCTTCATGTCCTTGGTTCTTGGCATCTGTTTCGTCACGCCCTCTCGACGGTCACGCGGTGGTCGCGGCCGCCCATGCTGACCTTGTAGGTGATCGGCCCGGTCACCGCGGTGCCGGAGTCGGCTTTGGCGTCCGCCTCGGCCTTGAGCTGCGCCGCCGTCTTCCCGACGTTCTTCGGGCCCTCGGCGCGGGCGCTCAGGAATCCGGGCGCGACGCCGGGGAACATGGCATACGTGAGGACGTCCTCGTCGCTACCGTCGAAGCCGTCCAGCTTTCCGGCCTGGGCGACCAGCTCGTCCCATTCGGGCGCCAGCAGGTCGGCCGGACGGACGGCGATCGGCTCCTTCTTGGCCTGTCTGCGGGCGATCTCGACCACCTCGGGGTTCCGTTCGCCAATGCATTCGCCGTAGTAGCCGAGCACCAGGTCGGCGAACTCGCCGGTCATCACCTTGTATTTGCCCATCAGCACGTTGAACACCGCCTGTGTGCCGACGATCTGACTGGACGGGGTGACCAGCGGCGGGTGTCCGGCGTCGGCCTTGACCAGCGGGACCGCCGCCATCACCTCTTTGATCTTGTCGCCGGCGCCCTGAGCCTTCAGCTGGCTCTCCATGTTGGAGAGCATGCCGCCGGGGATCTGACTGGAGAAGATGTCGGTGTCGACCAGGGTGGCCGACTCGAACGCGGCGTACTTGGGCCGGATCTGTGCGAAATGGTCACGGATCCGGATGAGCCGCTCCGGGTCGAGGTTCGTCGTGTAGGGGGTGCCCTCGAGCATGGCGACCAGCGATTCGGTCGGGTTGTGGCCGGGGCCCAGCGACATCGAGCTGATCGCGGTGTCGACCACGTCGGCGCCGGCCTCGATCGCCTTCATCAGGGTGACCAGGGTGACGCCGGTGGTGGCGTGGCAGTGCACGTTGACCTGGGTGTCCCCGCCGTAGGTCTCTTTGATGCCGCGGATGATGTCGTAGGCAGGCTGGGGCTGCAGCAGCGCGGCCATGTCTTTCAACGCCAGCGACTGCGCACCCATGTCGAGCAGCTGGCCGGCGAACTGTACGTAGCCCTCGACGGTGTGCAGCGGCGAGATGGTGTAGCAGATGGTGCCCTGGGCGTGCTTGCCGGTCGCCGTCACCGCCCGCATCGCGACCTCCATATTGCGCGGGTCGTTCAGGGCGTCGAAGACCCGGAAGACGTCCATGCCATTCTCGGCCGATTTGTCGACAAACCGCCGGACGACGTCGTCCTCGTAGTGCCGGTAGCCGAGCAGGTTCTGGCCGCGCAGCAGCATCTGCAGCCGGCTGTTCGGCAGCAGATCGCGGAAGGTCCGCAGCCGCACCCAGGGATCTTCGTTGAGGAATCGGATGCACGCGTCGTAGGTGGCCCCGCCCCAGCATTCGACGCTCCAATAGCCGGCCGCGTCGATGTCGGCGCAGGCGTCCACCATGTCTTCCAGCGCCATCCGGGTCGCCATCAGAGACTGGTGGGCGTCCCGGAGAGCGACCTCGGTCACGCCAATGGTTCGCTGACTCATGGGGCCAATCGTTCCACCGATCTACTACCGCGTGTCGTAGATCGACGAAATCCTGCCCGCTGGGACGTCTGGTCTCAGCACTCGGTGACGTTGACGGCGAGCCCGCCGAGCGAGGTCTCCTTGTACTTGCTCATCATGTCGGCGCCGGTGTCGCGCATGGTCTTGATCACGGTGTCCAGCGACACCAGATGGGTGCCGTCGAAGTGCATCGCGGTGCGCGCCGCGGCCACCGCTTTCACCGCGGCGATCGCGTTCCGCTCAATGCAGGGCACCTGGACCAGCCCGCCGACCGGGTCGCAGGTCAGCCCGAGGTTGTGCTCCATGCCGATCTCGGCGGCGTTCTCGATCTGCCGCGGGCTGCCGCCCATCACCGCCGCCATGCCCGCGGCGGCCATCGCGCAAGCCGAGCCGACCTCGCCCTGACAACCGACCTCGGCACCCGAGATGGACGCCGTGGTCTTGATGATGGCGCCGATCGCGGTGGCGGTGAGCAGAAAGCGGACGACGCCGTCGTCGTCGGCGCCGGGGATGTGCTCGCGGTAGTAGTGCAGCACGGCCGGGATCACCCCGGCCGCACCGTTGGTGGGGGCGGTGACCACCCGGCCGCCGGCGGCGTTCTCTTCGTTGACGGCCAGCGCGTAGGCGGTGATCCAGTCCATGCCGGTCAGGGCGTCCGGCTTGTCGTGCAGCAGCTGCCGGTAGAGCAACGGTGCCCGGCGCAGCACGTTCAGGCCGCCGGGCAGGCGTCCGTCGGTGCCGAATCCGTTGCGGACGCACTCCTGCATCACGCCCCAGATCTGCAGCACGCCGTCCCGCACCTGGTCGGGGGTGCGGGTGACCGTCTCGTTGGCGAGCACGACCTGTTCGATGGTGAGTCCGGACGCCTCGCAGGCGGCCAGCAGTTGGGCCGCGGTGGTGAACGGGTAGGGCTCGGCCGCGTCGGCAGCCGGCGGCGGGTCGCGCAGTTCGTCGGCGTCCACCACGAAACCGCCGCCGATCGAGAACAGCACCCGGTCGGCGAGCACCCGATCGCCGGCGCCGTAGCAGCGGAACCGCATGCCGTTGGGGTGTTCCGGCAGCGTCTGCCGGCGGTGCAGGACGATGTCGTCGATCGGATCGAAGGCGATCGAGTGGCGGCCGAGCAGGGCGATCCGGCAATCGGCCCGGACCGCGCGCAGCGTGGGCTCGACCAGCGCCGGGTCGACGGTCTCCGGCTGTTCGCCGAGCAGGCCCAGCTGCACGGCGCGGTCGCTGTGGTGGCCGCGTCCGGTGGAGCCCAGCGACCCGTACAGGTCGGCGCGAACCCGGACCACCTCGCTCAGCAGCCCGGCGGAATCCAGATCGACCAGCACCCGGCGAGCCGCCCGGATCGGACCCACGGTATGCGACGAGGACGGGCCGATCCCGATGCTGAACAGGTCGAAGAAGCTGAGCGGCACCCCACAACTGTAGGCCGATTCCAGGCGGTGCCGACTCACCCCTCCCGGCGGCGGATGGTCGGCATCCGGCGGTGGAATTCTGCCTCGAACAGTTCCCGGACCGCCTTGCTGTCGACTACGCCGTCCAGCTTCGGCAGTTGTCCGCCGGAGGCCCGCTGGCACACGGTCAGCCAGGCCTGGCCCATCGCCATAGTGAAGCCGGACGCCACCGAGGCGTTGATCACCCCGCCCGCGACGCTGCCGGCGCCGGGCAGGAATTTGAGCGCGTTGGCTGCCGCGGACCGGCCCAGCGTGGTGGCCACCGTGGTGGAGGCGACCGCCAGCAGAGCGGCCTTGTCGAACGGCAGCTGGTAGAGGTGCGCGATCCGCGCCATCATGCCGAGCTGCAACGGCACCAGAAGCGCCGCGGACGAGAACGGGATCGGCACCGCTGCCGCCGCGCCGGCCGCGGCTACCGTCGCGCCGATGTGTCGCTGGGCAGCTTTGGCTTTCGCCGCCAGATCGATCGTCTGGGCCGCTGCGAGAGCTCCGTGAACAGCCTCAGGAACAACGTGAAAGGTCGCCTGTAGGACGTCCATCAAGCCGTAAGGCGGCTGACCGGTGAACTGGTCCCTCATCGCGTAGGTCATGAACGGACGGCCGCCGACGATCGGCAGCTGCTTGGCCTCGATCTGCCGAGCCAGCTCGACGGCGTCCGGGTGGCACTGGCCCTCGCGCATCGGCACCTGTGTGAAGACCACCAACACCGGGATGCCGAGTTCGTGCAGGGTGCGGATGAAGGTCGCCTCGACCTCTTCGAAGCGGCGGTCCATACCGCGCACGCAGTACCAGGCCACGTGGATCTGTTCCGCGACCGGTTTGCTGCGCATCTGCTTGACGTACTTGGTGACCTCTTTGATCAGTTCGGCGTCGTCGCGTCCGATCTCCAGGCCGCGGGTGTCGATCAGCCCGAGGGTGCCACGGGTGTCCAGGTAGAGGTGGCTGTCCCGAGTGACCGGATCGCCGATCCCGGTGGCGGCGACCGGACGTCCGAAGATGGCGTTGATCAGGGTGGACTTGCCGACCCCGGTCTTGCCGAAGATCGCCAGGTTGAACCGGCCGATCTGCTCGGCCTGTTTGTCGAACTCGGCGCGGAAGGCGTCGGTGAACCACTGCGTCACGCGTCCAGGGTAGGGCCGGGCGGCGTGTGGCAGTAGCTTGTGGTCTTGCTTCGCCGAGAACCCACCAGGAGGTAGTCCGATGAGTGTTTTCCGCACCAAGTCGATCGAGCAGTCGATCGCCGACACCGACGAGCCGGAGTACCAGCTCAAGAAATCGCTGACCGCACTCGACCTCACCGTCTTCGGGGTCGGGGTGGTGATCGGCGCCGGCATCTTCACCCTGACCGGACGCGTCGCGCACGAGATGACCGGACCGGCGATCGTGCTCAGCTTCGTGGTCGCCGCCGTCTGCTGCGCGCTGGCCGCCATGTGTTACGCCGAGTTCGCCTCGACCGTCCCGGTCTCCGGGTCTGCCTACACCTTCAGCTACGCCTCGCTCGGCGAGGTCTTCGCCTGGATCATTGGCTGGGACCTGATCCTGGAGATGTTCCTGGGCGCCAGCGTGGTGGCCCAGGGCTGGAGCGCCTATCTCGGCGTGCTGCTCGGCAAATTCGGCGTCGTGCTGCCCGATTTCCTGGCCTATGGCGCCAGCCCGTTCGGCCTGACCAAGGGCATCGATCTGATGGCGGTGCTGCTGGTGGTCGGCCTCGGTGTGCTGATCACCGTGGGCATCAAGGAGTCCATGCGGGTGAACCTGGTGCTGGTCGGCGTCAAGCTGTTCATCGTCTTGTTCGTCATCGTCGGCGGACTGATGTTCATCAATCCGGCCAACTACACGCCGTTCATTCCGGACGCCGCACCGGTCGCCGCCAAGGGCTTCAGCTGGACCCAGCCGCTGATCCAGTGGGTGACCGGCAGTGCGCCGGCCGTGTTCGGCTGGGGTGGTGTCTTCGCCGGTGCTGCCCTGGTCTTCTTCGCCTACATCGGTTTCGACGTCGTCGCCACCACCGCCGAGGAGGCCCGCAACCCGCAGAAGGACCTGCCGGTCGGCATCATCGCCTCGCTGACCATCTGCACCATCCTGTACGGCGCGGTGTCGCTGGTCGTGGTGGGCATGGTCAACTACGCCGACATCGATCCGAGCGCCGCGCTGGCCAACGCCTTCGCCCATCACGGACAGGGCTGGATGGCCACTCTGATCTCGGCCGGTGCGGTGGCCGGCCTCACCACCGTCGTGCTGACCTTGATGATCGGCGCCACCCGGATCATCTTCGCCATGTCGCGCGACAACCTGCTGCCGATGGGCCTGGCGAAGGTGCACCCGAAGTTCCGGACGCCGTGGCGGGTCTCGATCGTCGTCACCGTCGCCTGCGCCCTGTTCGCAGGCCTCACCCCGATCGGCATGCTGGAAGAGATGGTGAACATCGGGACGCTCTCGGCATTCATCCTGGTGTCGATCTCGGTGGTGTTGCTGCGCCGCCGGCGTCCCGATCTGCCGCGCGCATTCAAGGTGCCGTTCTCGCCGGTGCTGCCGATCGTCTCGGCACTGATCTGCTTCTACCTGACCCTCAACCTGTCGTTGGAGACCTGGCTGCGGTTCCTGATCTGGATGGCGGTGGGCTTCGCGATCTACGCCGTCTACGGCTATCGCAACGCCCGGCTGGCGACCGGCAAGACCCTGCCGCACGACGGAGAGCGGGGCGCTGTTCAGCCTGATCGGAAGGCCGGCGGACGCCGACGGCCGGGTCTGGGTCGATGACGATTTCGACATGCTGGCAGAACGAACTGGCCGCACGCGCGGTCGACGCCCTGGCCGACCTGATCGCGGGGCGAGAGCTCGCCGTTCCGGGACGCCGGCCACGACGTCTCCGACTACCTCACCATCGCGCCCCGCTACGGCACCATCGACGACATGATCGCGTTGATCGAGGCTGCCAGGACCCGCGGCATCCGGGTGCTGCTCGACCTGGTCGCCGGACACACCTCGATCGACCACCCCTGGTTCGTGGCGTCCAGCAACGACCCGGACGACGACCGCTACGTGTGGGCGGACGTCCCAGGTGAGGCCTTCGTGCCCGGCACCGGACGCCGGCCCGGCTGGTATCTGAAGAACTTCTTCCCCGAGCAGCCGCGCTCAACTTCGGCTATGCGCGGCTCGACCCGGCCGAACCCTGGCGGCAGCTGCCGGACGCCCCTGGGCCGCGCCGCAACCGTGCGGCGTTGCGCGAGATCATCGCTTTCTGGCTCGACCGCGGCGTCGCCGGCTTCCGGGTCGACATGGCCTTCTCGCGCGTCCTGCCCTGGCAGGACGAGTCCGAGCCGAGCTACTTCGACCCCGAGGTGGCCGAGGCGGACGGCGTCGCCGCGTTGCGCCGGCTCCTCGGGCTGTGGGAGTCGCGGCTGGCCGAGGCCGGATCGCGTCGCCTCTGCCGCAGGATCCGGCGGCCGACCGTCCGACCGTTGCGGCACAGACCGGCGTCCCCGGCTCGGTGCTCAGCACCGTCCGTGACCTGATCGCGCTGCGACGCGCCGTGCCAGCATTGCGCACCGGCACCTCACGGACGGTGGTGGCCGACGGCTACCCGTTCGTCTACCTGCGCGGCGATTCGCATCTGGTGGTGATCAACCCGCGCGAACAGGACGCCTGCGTACAGGTTCCGGCGCTCCGCGGCCGCGGCGTCCGGCGCTCGTCGTCATCTCGGGGCCGATCGCGAGCGGGAAGAGCACATTGGCGTCCGCGTTGGCCGAGAAATTGCGCGGTCGCGGACTCAATGTGGCTTGACCGACCTGGACACCGTCGCCGAGATGGCGCTGCCGACGTTGCCCGACTGGGAGTTGGCGCATCGCGTGCACGCCGAGTTGGTGGGTGCCTGGCTGCGGACGAATGTCGACCTGGTGATCGACGAAGGCACGTCGACGCGGCATGAGGTCGATCTGGTCCTGGCGCAGGTTCCGGACGGCAGGCACGTCCGGCACGTGGTGCTCACCGCGGACTTCGATCGTTCGTTGCGACGGGCGCAAGGCGAGCCGGCCCGCGTGCTGAGCAAGCAGCCCGACTTCCTGCGCCGGGATCATGATCGCTACGCGAAGGAACTGCCCCATCTGCCCTGCGATCTGCGGCTGGACGTCGAGGGCCGCCCGCCTGATGAGCTTGCGTCCGAGATCGTCGCCGCCTTCGGGCTGTAGCGAGCCCGACTACGACCGCCAGCGGCGAATCATCGCGATCCGCTCGTCCACCTGTTCGGTGGTGGCGCGGGCCAGCGGCGGACCGCCGCATTGCCGGCGCAGTTCGGCATGCACGTGACTGTGCGGACGTCCGGTGGCGCGGGCGTATTGCGCGACCAGGGTGTTGAGTTCCTTGCGCTTGGCTTCGAGCGCGCGATGCAGCGAGACCTCGGTCGGGACCTTCTCGCGCTTGTCGGCCCGATCGTGGCGATTCACCTGACGCCGTTGCCGCTCCCGCAGCAGATGGCCGATTTGATCGGCCTCCAGCAGTCCCGGCAGGCCGAGGTAGTCGGCCTCGTCGTCGGAGGTCGGGACGGCATGCATGCCGAACTGCTGCGAGTCGAACAGCACATGGTCGAAAGTGGCCTCCGAGGTGAGCGCCTCGAAGCTCCCCTCCAGGTCGTCGGAGGCGTTCTCGGTGCGGTTGGCGGCGGCGAGTTCGGCGTCCGACTCCTCCCAGAGCTCCTTGCCGGCCGGCGGGCCGAGGACGTGATCGCGCTGCCGCTCCAACGTCGACGCATGAGCCAGGATGATCGGCACCGTCGGCAGGAAGACCGTGGCCAGTTCGCCGCGCCGCCGGGCCCGGACGAAGCGTCCCACCGCCTGCGCGAAGAACAGCGGCGTCGAGGTCGCAGTCGCATACACGCCGACCGCCAGCCGCGGGACGTCGACCCCCTCGGACACCATCCGGACCGCCACCATCCAGCGGTCGGCGCTGTCGGCGAAGGCCTCGATCCGCTTGCTCGAACCGGGATCGTCGGAGAGCACCACGGTCGGCTTCTCCTCGGTCAGCGAAGCCAGCACCTTCGCGTAGGCCCTTGCCTGCGTCTGGCTGGACGCGATCACCAGTCCGCCGGCGTCCGGCACGTGACGGCGGACCTCGGTGAGCCGCCGGTCGGCAGCGGCGAGCACGGCCGAGATCCACTCCCCTTTCGGGTCGAGCGCGGTGCGCCAGGCCTGCGCCGTGACGTCCTTGGTGAGCAGCTCGCCGAGGTTGGCCGCGAGCGTCTCGCCCGATTTGGTGCGCCAGCGCATCGGTCCGCCGTAATTCATGAACACCACCGGCCGGACGACGTGGTCACGCAGCGCCTCGGCGTAGCCATAGGTGTAGTCGGCGCGAGACACCCGAGCGCCACCGGGCTGCTCGTCGTAGGCGACGAACGGGATCGGGTTGGCGTCGCTGCGAAACGGCGTCCCGGTCAACGCCAATCGCCGCTTGGCAAGCCGGAACGCCTCCGCGACCGCCTCACCCCAAGAGAGCGAGTCGCCGGCGTGATGCACCTCGTCGAGGATCACCAGGGTGTCGTCGCGGGCCACCATCGCCTCGTAGCTGAGCATCCCGGCGGCCACCCCGGCGTAGGTGACGGCCACCCCGTCGAACTGCCTGGACCGGCCGCGCCGGCGTCCGGCCAGCCCCGGATCGAGCTGCATGCCGACCTTCGCGGCGGCGTCCGCCCACTGCACCTTGAGGTGCTCGGTGGGTGCGACCACGATCAGCTTCTTGACGGTCCGGTCATGCAACAGCTCGGACGCCACCCGCAGCGCGAACGTGGTCTTGCCGGCGCCGGGCGTGGCGACGGCGAGGAAATCGGTGGGTGCCGCGTCCAGATACCGCTGCAGCGCCTCGGCCTGCCACGCTCGCAGCTTCGCCGACGTGCCCCAGGGCGCCCGCTGCGGGAACGCCGGGGAAAGCCGGTCGATGGCCGAGTGACTCTGGGCAGCTGGACACATAGATGAGCGACCTTAGCTCAGAGCTAGCGGACGCCGACACCGGGGGTGGTCGCGTGCCGCGACTTGACCGACACTGAGAGGGGACGGGTGCGCCGAGGCACCGAACTGGGTCAGATCGTCCGAGGCGGGGGCCTGGAGGCGGCTGCCGCGTTCTGGTGCTCGCAGGGTGGCATCGGTTGGCCCGATCACCTGGTGTTCTATTCCTCGGCCGGCGCGATCATCGGCCATTTCGATACCGCGTCGATCGGAGTGACGGCCGGACGCCAAGCGGTGCAATCCCAGTCGATCAGCACGAAGGGAGTGGTCACGGCCCACCTCATCGCGGTTCCGCTCGCCGGCGACAACGAACTGTGGGGCAGCGCGGGCGCGAAGCTCACCTTCACCTGGGACGCCAAGAAGAAGGTCGTCCGCACGTCCACGAAGATCTACAGCGACGTCAAGGGCACCGCGGCAAAGGTGGTGAAGCTGACGAAGGCGGGCAAGGTCACCTAGGCCAAGAAGTACACCAGCAGCAAGATCGCGAAACAGCTGGCGTCCGACTGGAAAGGTATTCTGAAGGCCAACAAGAAGGCCAAGCGGAAGGGTTCGATCACCGTCGGTGCGTGCGGCAGGACTTTCACCACCAAGGGCACCGACTTCTTCAAGGAATTCGTTCCCTACGGCGCGCGAGGGTGTCTGGTCACCTACACCTGGCCGATGGACAAGGGCGATGACGAGCAGTATTCGAGCATGTATCTGATGATCCTCGATCACAAATCCTCGGACGTCCATTGGTCCTCGTGGTACGCCCGGTCGATGATCGGCATCGCCGGGTAGACGCTGCCCGGCACAGCGGATCCGCCAGGCTGCCTCAGACCGCGGAGCCGACTCGTTCCCGCCTGACAAGGGAAGATAAAGTTAACCTACATCAATGTAGGCTACATGAGTGAAGGTTAAGTCCGGCTCTACGCCCGCGTATCGATCGTCGCGGACACCGCGGCGTCGAGGATCAACCGGTCGCGCGTGACGAGCGGAACATTGTGTCGAGTCGCCTGCGCGACGAGCATCCGGTCGAAGGGGTCGCGGTGCGCCCACGGCAGGCCGCCGGCCCGGACGGCATCAGTGTGGTCGATCCCGAGCGGCGTGGCTCGCAGGTCGTGAAGAGTCTGATCCCACGAATCCAGTAAGCGTTCTCCGCCGAGCAGTTTTCCCTGCCGTACTTTAATCGCAATCTCCCAAGCGGTTACAGCAGAGACCAACAACTCAACCGATCCGTCGCCTAATTCCGCCAGCACGGCCGGCGCGATTCGAGTCGGCACGATCGTCAGATCGAGCAGTGTGCAGGTGTCCAGCAATAGGGTCCGGGGATCTCTGCCGCTCACTCGCTTTCTCCCCAGTCGGCAAGTTCTTCCGGAGTCATGGCCGTATCGAAGTCGTCGCCGATCGTGATCAATCCGGCGAACTGCCCGAAAGTGCGCGCTGGCGGCTCGACCTTCGACAGGACGGCGATCGGACGTCCGCGGCTGGTGATCGTGATGCTCTCGCCTGCCGCCACCTCGACCAGCAGCGCGTTGAGCTTTGTCTTGGCCTCGGTGGTGCTGACGGTCTTCATGCAGTCAGAATAGAACAATTCAGACCCGGTTAACAGATCCGAACATCGGACGACCCACGCCGGGACCCGTGCGCGAGGCGCGGATCCCGGCGTCCGATCCAAGGTGACGGACCGCTATGCCCAGACCTCACGCGCGTCCCGGTAGTAGGTGACCTGATCCCATGACGTGCAGTTGGATCCGAAGAAGCTGCTGCGACAGGCCTGCACCTTGAAGGTGTACGGAGTACCCCACCAAGCGTTCCTCAGTCCCCACCAACCGCCGCCCTCGCCGCTGCCAGGCACCCTGCCCTGCGACTCTGCTCGTCCTGGACGCGACCAGCGAAGCTGATAGAAGTCGTAGTTCTGATTGCCCCAGTACTGGACGATGATCCGGCCGTCGTAGGCGGTGTACACGCGCATGAACACGCAGTCACCGGAGTAGGCGTTCGGACCGCCGTGTCCATTCGTCGTCGTCCCGATGCACTGCTGGGCCGCGTTGGCGGCCGGCGCCGACGGGACCAGCGTGCAGAGCGCCACGATGCAGGTGACGACGGCGATCCGCAGGACATTCAAAGTCGTGCGCATAGTCGAGATACCTACTCCAAGCTTTGGTGGTCGCGAGGTGCCACCTGCGACCCGGATCCGGGATGGACCCCTTTGGCTGACGGATGGAGAAGGTGGCCCGTTGATGCATCGGATTGCGGCTGGCTGCGCGACCCCGGCCGGTCTCGGCGGACCCGGCCCGCGAGCGGCGTCCGGCCGCAACCCGTAGAATCGTCCGGTTGCCCGACCGAAAGGCCCCTGCATGACCGTCCGCGCCGACCTGCGCAATGTCGCCATCATCGCCCACGTCGACCACGGGAAGACCACCTTGGTGGACGCGATGCTGTGGCAGTCCGGCGCCTTCCGCGCCAACCAGGATGTCGAGAAGCGCGTCATGGACTCGATGGATCTGGAGCGGGAGAAGGGCATCACCATCCTCGCCAAGAACACCGCCGTCGATCACGTCCTCGCCGACGGTTCCACGGTGACCATCAACATCATCGACACCCCTGGTCACGCCGACTTCGGCGGCGAGGTGGAGCGGGGCCTGGAGATGGTCGACGGCGTCCTGCTGCTGGTGGACGCCTCCGAGGGCCCGCTGCCGCAGACCCGGTTCGTGCTGCGCAAGGCGCTGGCCAAGCATCTGCCGATCGTGGTGGTGATCAACAAGGTCGACCGCGCCGACGCCCGGATCAGCGAGGTCACCGACGAGGTGTACGAGCTCTTCCTCGACCTGCTGGACGACGACGAGGCCGACAAGCTCGACTTCCCGGTGGTCTACTGCGCCGCCAAGGCCGGACGCGCCTCGCTCACTCAGCCCGCGGACGGCGGCATGCCCGATTCGGAGAACCTGGAACCGCTGTTCCAGGTGATCATGGAGTCGATTCCGGCGCCCACCTACACCGAGGGCGCGTCGCTGCAGGCGCACGTCACCAACCTGGACGCCTCCCCTTACCTGGGCCGGCTGGCGCTGTGCCGGGTGATCAACGGGACGCTGCGTCGCGGCCAGAACGTGGCCTGGTGCAAGGCCGACGGCAGCATCACCACGGTGAAGCTGTCCGAGCTGCTGATGACCCATGCCTTGGAGCGCCAGCCGGCCGAGCAGGCCGGGCCGGGTGATATCGTGGCGATCGCCGGCATTCCCGACATCATGATCGGCGAAACCCTCTCCGATCCGGAAAATCCGCAGCCGCTGCCGCTGATCCACGTCGACGAGCCGTCCATCTCGATGACCATCGGCATCAACACCTCGCCGCTGGCCGGCCGGTCGGGCAGCAAGCTCACCGCGCGCCTGCTGAAGGCCCGGCTGGACGCCGAACTGATCGGCAACGTGTCGATCAGGGTGCTGCCGACCGAGCGTCCGGACACCTGGGAGGTGCAGGGCCGCGGTGAGTTGCAGCTGGCCGTGCTGGTCGAGATGATGCGCCGCGAGGGCTTCGAGCTGACCGTCGGCAAGCCGCAGGTGCTGACCCGGGTGGTGGACGGCAAGGTGCACGAGCCGTTCGAGCGGCTCACCGTCGACATCCCGGAGGAGCACGTCGGCACGGTGGCCCAGCTGATGGGCACCCGGCGCTCCCGGATGGAGCAGATGATCAACCACGGCACCGGCTGGGTGCGGATGGAGTACGCCATCCCGGCCCGCGGCCTGATCGGCTTCCGCACCGAGTTCCTCACCCAGACCCGCGGCACCGGGATCATGCACCACGTCTTCGAGGGCTACGAGCCGTGGGCCGGCGAGATCGTCACCCGCTCCACCGGCTCGCTGGTCGCCGACCGGACCGGCGCGGTCACCTCCTACGCACTGTTCAACCTGCAGGAGCGCGGCGTGCTGTTCGTGGCTCCGTCCGACGAGGTCTACCAGGGCATGATCGTCGGCGAGAACCCGCGCAACGAGGACATGGACGTCAACCCCACCAAGGAGAAGAAGCTCACCAACGTGCGCTCCTCCACCGGCGAGGAGCTGGAGCGGCTGATCCCGCCGCGGGTGCACTCGCTCGAACAGGCGCTGGAGTTCTGCCGCGGCGACGAATGCCTCGAGGTCACCCCGTCCCACGTCCGGATGCGCAAGGTGATCCTGGACGCCAGCGAGCGCGCCAAGGCCCGCAACCGAGCCAAGAAGGCGTAGGCAGCCATCCCCATCCAGTGCCGCGGCGCTGGATGGGTGACGGTGGTGCCGCCGTTCCCTTTTAGGTGCGTGCCGACCCGAGCCCCCGCCCGTCCCCCCCCCGGGCCGATCTCACCATCGGTGACGACTGGCCGGATCGGTGACCACTGTCATGAAATAACACGAAAGCCGTCACCGAAGGTGAAAGCAGACACCGATGGTGAGATCGGCGAACCAAATTGGCGAACCAAATTGCGGAGAGCCGGGTCCTGGACGCTCCCCCAAGCGTCCTGACCCAGCTCCATCCGTCTCGCCACTATGAGCAGCTCCCCCCAGTTCCTGCTCCATGGCGGGTGGCCCCCCCGGCACGAGTAGAACTCTGCCGCGCCATGCTCAACGGCCAGTGAGCAGAACCTCAAGACCAGCCCAGATTTCCCTCTGCCTTGGCCCGTGGCGGGCAGATGCTCCCACCCAGCACCGCGCGGCGGCTGTGATGACTGGGTGGAGGTGTCGCTGTCCCTTTGAAGTTGAAGTGCCGGGGACGCGGTCCGTTCCCCGATCCCTGGGCGTCGACCACCCGCGGATCTCACCATCGGTGACGACTGGCCGGATCGGTGACCACTGTCATGAAATAACACGAAAGCCGTCACCGAAGGTGAAAGCGGGCACCGATGGTGAGATCGGCGAACCCCAGACGACACCCAAGCACCGCCCGGATGAGGATGCCCGCGCCAACGACCACGCGATCAACGATGCGGACCACGGGAGTTCCCGGACGCCGCTGTGGCCCTCATCCCGCGCGTCCATCTGAACCAAAATTGCGGAGAGCCGTGTCCCGGACGCTCCCCCAAGCGTCCTGACCCGGCTCACCCAACTGCTGGATCCCCGCTGGCCGGCTGAGGTGCTCCGTCCGGGCCCATTCCTCGACCGTGGTCGGGTCGATTTCGGCGTCCGGGCCGGGCAACAGGCTGCCGTCGGCGAAGCCGGGGATGCCGAAGCCGCGTCCGCCCGGGATGGTCAGCTGGATCACGCGGACCCGAACCCCGCGGGCGCGCCAGAGCCGCCGGACCAGCTCAGCCAGACTCATCGGTTGGGGTCCGGCCAGTTCGACCCGGCCGTCCGGAAGCCCTTCGAGCGCTGCTCGGGCCAGCCGGGCGGCGACCGCGTCGGTGGACACCGGTTGCATCCGCATCGTCGGTGCCACACCGACCCGGCCGAACCGTCCGAGACCGACGCCGGCATAGACCTGATCGGCGAACGTGTACCACTGCGTCGTGCGGACGATGCCCACCGGCAACGCCGCCGCGCGCAACGCCCGTTCCTGCGCCAGCTTGCCCTGGTAGTAGCCCATCCGGGCCAGTCCCGGCCGGTCGATGCCGACGATAGACACCGCCACCAGCTGGCGCACATCGGCCCGTCCGGCAGCCACCGCCAACCTGCCCGCGGACGCCTCGAAGGTCGCCACGCTCCGGTCGGCGGCGTCCGAGCAGTCGATCACCGCGTCGCTGCCGTCCAGGGCACGAGCCAGATCGTCCGGCCCGGAACGACTCAGATCGAAACCGGTCCGGCGCGATAGCGACACCGCGGACGCTCCCTGCTCACCGAGCGCCCGGACCACCCGCGCTCCCAGCCGTCCGGAGCCACCGACCACCGCCACACGTCGCGTCATGGTCCCCATCCTGCACCGGTAGGGTGAGGCACCATGGCTGAACACTTCCCGCACGGCGTCCGATCCGAGGTAGGACGGCTGCGCACCGTCATGCTGCATCGTCCGGGCAACGAGTTGCGCCGGCTGACCCCACGCAACAACGACGCACTGCTGTTCGACGGGCTGCCCTGGGTGGATCGCGCGCAGGAAGAGCACGACGCCTTCGCCGACGCGCTGCGCAGCCGCGGGGTCGAGGTGCTCTACCTGAGCCGGCTGCTGATCGAGACCCTCGCCGAAGCGGACGCGCGCGCGGCCGCCATCGCGCACACCATGCGCGATCTGCGGCTGGGCGACACCCTGCGCCGCTACCTGACCGACCTGTTGAGCGATCAGGGTCCGGACGAGTTGGCCGAGATCTTGATGGCCGGGTTGCGCAACGACGAGGTGTCCGGCACCGGCAGCCTTGTCGCGGCACTGCACGCCCCGGACGAGTTCCTGATCGACCCGCTGCCAAACCTGCTGTTCACCCGCGACTCCAGCGTCTGGGTCGGCGACCGGGTCACCGTCACGTCGCTGGCGATGCCGGCTCGGCAGCGGGAGACCCAGCTGACCGAGCTGATCTACCAGTTCCATCCCAGGTTCGCCGGCACCGAACGGATCCATGGCTGGGACAAGGAGTTCCTCGAGGGTGGCGACGTGCTGGCGCTGGCCGAAGGCGTTCTGGCCGTCGGCGTCGGCGAGCGCACCCGTCCGGCCGGCGCCGAACGGCTGGCCCGGACGGCGTTCGCCCACGGCCTGGCGCACACCGTGCTGGCGGTGCCGATCGACCAGGACCGGGCCACCATGCACCTCGACACCATCTGCACCATGGTCGACACCGACGCCATGGTGATGTACCCCAACGTCGCGCACCGGCTGGCCGCCGCCACCCTGAAGCCGGACGCCGAGGGCGGCGTCCGGGTCGAGCCGCTGCGTCCGTTCCTGGACGCCGCCGCCAGCGCGATGGGGATCGAGCGGCTTCGGCTGATCGACACCGGCCTCGATCCGGTGACCGCCGAGCGCGAGCAGTGGGACGACGGCAACAACACCCTGGCCATCGAGCCCAAGGTCGCCATCGCCTACGAGCGCAACACCGAGACCAACGAGCGGCTGACCGCGGCCGGCATCGAAGTGGTGGCCATCGCCGGCTCCGAGCTGGGTTCCGGACGCGGCGGCCCCCGCTGCATGTCCTGCCCGATCAGCCGGGACGCGCTCTAGACCCGGCGCAGCCAGCCGTGGCGGTCCTCGGCCAGGCCGTACTGGACGTCGAGCAGATGCGCCCGGATGGCCTGGCTGATCGAGCCCGGCGTCCCGTCGCCGACGGTGAGGCGGCGATCGGCGCCGTTGACGCCGGGTGCCGCGAAGCCGACCACCGGGGTGACCACGGCCGCCGTGCCGCAGGCCAACACCTCGGTGATGCTGCCGTCGGCGACGCCGTCGAAGACCTCGTCGATGGCGATCCGGCGTTCCACCGGACGCAGCCCGTGCTCGGGCGCGAGGGCCAGGATCGAGTCGCGGGTAACACCGTCCAGGATGGTGCCGGTCAATGCCGGGGTGACCAGTTCGCCGGCGGCGGTGACGAACATGATGTTCATCGTGCCGCACTCCTCGACCCAGCGGTGCTCCGCGCCGTCCAGCCAGATCACCTGCTGGCAGCCGTGCGCGGCGGCCTCGTCGGCGGCAGCCAGGCTGGCCGCGTAGTTGCCGCCGCATTTGGCCGCGCCGGTGCCGCCCTCGGCGGCACGGGTGTAGTTGGGGGTCGCCCACAGGCTGACCGGTTCGGGGTAGTACGGCCCCACCGGGGTGGCGATCACGCAGAAGGTGTACTCTTTGGCGGCCCGGACGCCGATCAGCGTCTCGCTGGCGATCTCGAACGGCCGGATGTACAGGCTCTGCTCACCCTCCGGCGAGGGCACCCAGTCTCGGTCCAGGTCGACCAGTTCGGTGACCGCGGCGACGAAGTCGGTCTCGTGCAGGGGCGCCATCGCGAGCCGGCGCGCCGAGGCCGCGAACCGGGCGGCGTTCTTCTCGGGACGGAACAGGGCGACCCCGCCGTCCGGCTGCCGGTAAGCCTTCAGCCCCTCGAAGATCTCCTGGCCGTAATGGAAGGTGGCCGCACCGGGGTGCAGTTCGAACGGACGCCGGGCGACGATCTCCCGATCGTGCCAGCCGACGCCCTCGGTCCAGATGGCCAGCGCCATATGGTCGGCGAAGTAGGCCCCGAACACCGGCTTCGCCACGATCGCGTCCCGCTCGTCGGCAGGGGTCGGGTGATCGGTGCGGGTCAGGGCGAACGTCGTCATGGCCGCAGATTAATGCGGCCGGAAGTGGGCCGCTGCCGGCATCCCACACCGCGACCCGACGTCCGGCCTCACCGGGTGAACAGGACGATCTCGGTCAGGCTTACCTGCGATTTCGCGTTGTCGTTGGCCGGTGCGGCCAGGATTCCGACCTTGACCGTGCTGACCTCGCGGGTGTCGTCGGTGGCGACGGTCAGCCATTCGTCATTCGTCACGTCGGCCTCCACGCAATTCCCGTCGCCCACCTGGACGCCGATCTTGCTGGGGCGACGCTCGAAGTCGCGTTGCGGATTGTCCTTGTCGAGGCCGGGATAGATCGTGACTTGGGCGATTCGGGTGGGTTTCGCGAGCTGCAGGGTGATCCATCCGGCGCATGACGCCTTCTTCTCGTCCCAGGGCAGCGTCAATGCCTCGAAGGTGCCATCGATCAGGGTGGCCGGCTTGGCCTTCTTGTCCGCGCCGATCGCGGCCGCGACGCTCGCCGAGGCCACCGGCACCGCCTGGTAGGTGCGGTGCGCGTCGTCCCAGGCCTGGGCGATCTTCGGGGACGAGGCGGCGGCGAAGCCGACCAGCACGATCAGTGCCGCGATTCCGGCGCCGGCGGTCGCCATCCGGCCCCGGTACCAGCCGGGGACCGCCTTGTCGTACCCGGCCGAGCCACCGGACGGCGCGGGACCGGTCGGCGCCGGACCGGACGGCGAGGCGGGCGGGCCGCTCCACGGATCGGCCTGGTCGAACAACAGGCCGCAGCGGCGGCACAGATGGCGTCCGTTCGGGTTCCCGGCGCCGCACCAGGTGCAGTACCGGGGCCAGGACGGCTGCCCGGCGGCACTCGGCGTCGGCTCGACCCGGGTCGGCGGAGCGACCGGGACGGTCTGCGGCTGCTGCACCGGCAGCTGCGTCTGGGCCGGCGGCGCGGACGCAGCGGACGCCGGGGAGGCGGCGGAGGACGCACGATCCCACGCCAGGAACGCCTTGCAGTTCTGACAGAATTCAGCGCCCTGCCGGTTTGCGGCCCCGCAGTTTTCACAGATGAGTTCGATGCCGTCCACCTCCCATCCATGTGTGCGCCGCCACTCTATCGCCCGTAGTTGGGAATCAGATCAGTCCTTCACGGACGGCATAGGCGACGGCATGCGTGCGGTTGCGCAGCTGGAGCCGGGTGGTCAGATCGTGCAGGACATTCTTCACCGTGCGCTCGCTGTACGACATCCGCACCGCGATCTCACTGGTGTCCAGCCCGTCGGCGACCAGCCGGACCACCTCGGTCTCTCGCGGGGTGAGGCCGGTGAAGGTCAGCCCGCGGGGGGCCAGCACCTGCCGCTGCAGCCGTCCGACCTGTTCCAGCAGCCGGCCGAGCAGATCCGCCGGCACCTCGCCGTCGCCGGCGGCGGCCTTGTTCACCACCCGTGCCACCGCGTCCGGGCTGGCGTCGCAGCGCCGTAGCAGACCGACGACGCCGGCTTCGGCCGCGGCGACCAGGGCGGCGTCGTCGACGGTGGCCACGATCAGCACCAGCCGGGGACGCTGGTCCTTGACCAGCATGCGCAGGTCGCGGGTGGTGTCGTCGTCGACGACATCGGCCACCACCACCGCCACCGCGGCCTGCGCGGGTGAGTCGACGACCAGCATCTCGGGACGCATCCGCAGCTGGGCGCTGACCCCGGCCTGCGAAATGGGATCGCGGGCATGAATGAAGATGGGAATCCTGGCAATGGACATGCGGTCAGTGTGCCGAACCCGTTCACGATCGCCTCACCGTCACCTCAACAACGACTCAACAACTGGCAGTGGTGGCAGAATTGCGCATCCGGCGGGCCTGTCACCGGCCGAGAAATGCGACTTACACTCGCGGCACGAACTGTTCCGTTCCATACCTCAGCAAGCCTTGTGGAGCGACAACCCCCGGTAGGTCCGCGTGGAACCTGTAGTTTTCCTGGAAAAGGTCCGGCGTCCGGACGCGCGCGGCCTGGTCCGCGACCGGCTGGATTCGGTGGCGGCCTCGGTCCGGACGGGCGCACCGGGCGATGCGGCGTCCACCCTGGTGATCGGGCCGCCGGGTTCCGGCAAGACCACCCTGTTGAGCCAATTCGCCTCCGGCGCCGGCCGGGTCGGCTGGTATCGGGCCGGCCGCGAGGACGGCGACGCGGCGTCCGTCACCCGCTATCTCGGCCATGCGCTGGCGGTCGCGCTGGACGATCCCGCGTTGGCGCTGGCGGCGGCCGGCGGGATGATCGACGACGTGATCCGGGCGTTGGACGACGCCGGACCGCGCCGCGGGCTGCTGTTCGTCGACGACCTGCAGGAGATCGCCGGGACGCCGGCCGAACGAGCCCTGGAGACGCTGCTGCTGATGCGTCCGCGCGAGCTCGGCATCGTGCTGGGCAGCCGGCGTCCGCCGTCGATCGACACCGCCCGGCTGGTCGTCTCGGGCGAGCTCCGGGAACTGGACGGCGACGACCTGCGGTTCCGGTCGTGGGAGGTCGAGCAGCTCTTCCGCACCGTCTACGACGCGCCGCTGTCCCCCGAGGGCGCGGCCGCGCTGACCCGCCGGACCGGCGGCTGGGCAGCCGGGCTGCATCTGTTCCACCTGGCCACAGCCCGTTACGGACGCACCGAACGGGAGCGGGCGATCGGCGAACTGGGCGGCCGGTCGCGGCTGATCCGTTCGTACCTGGCCCGCAACGTGCTCGACGGCATCGACCCCGAACGCCTCGAATTCCTGCTCCGCACCGCCACCCTGGGTGTGCTCACCGGACGCCTGTGCGACGACCTGCTGGCCACCTGCGGCAGCGCCAGCGTGCTGGCCGCGCTCGAAGACGAGCAGTTCTTCACCACCTCCACCGACGGCGGCGTCACCTACCGATACCACCACGTGCTGCAGACCCAGCTGGAGGTGCTGCTGGTCGACCGGCTGGGCGCCTCGGGCGCGCGGGAGCTCTACCGGCGCAGTGCCGAGCTGCTGGAACGGGACGCCCGGATCGGCGCCGCCGTGCACGCCTACGCCCGCGCCGAAGACTGGGGCGCGGTGGCCCGGCTGCTCACCCCCGTCCCGCCGGCGACCGACGGCGACGCGGTGACCGGGCTGCTGGCGCTGCCTGGCGTCCCGGACGACGACCCCTGCCTGGCGATCGCCGGGGCCCGGCTGCTGGCCCGGCGCGGCCAGTTGGGCGAGGCGGTCGCCGCGTATCGGCGGGCGGAGCTGCTGCTCGACGACCGGCCGTTCATCGAGCGGTCACGGCGCGAACGCCGGTCGCTGGAGTTGTGGCTGCCGAACGCGGCACCTCCCCCGGCCACGGCGGCGGGCGGGTTGTCGCCGGTGTCGGTCGAGTTGCGGGCGGTGACCCGCTGGGCCCGTGCCGCGGTGAGCACGCCGCTGGCCCAGGCCGTGCACCAGCTGATCGCCGGACGCCTCGACGAGGCGGCGTCCGCGCTCGATCGGGTGGGGGCCGACGAGGGCTGGGAACTCCTCGCCGGGCGCCTGATGCGGCAATTCCTGTGCCTGGTCGGCGACGGCGAGCCGGACGCCGGGGGCGTCGAGGCCGTGCTGCTCGAGGCCGATCTGGAGGGCTGGCCTTGGTTGGCACGGATCGCTCGCGGCGTCCAGCTGGCCGCCCTGATCGCCTCGGCGCCGGAGGAGTGGACGGCGTCCGCGCACGAGCTGATCGACTCCTACCGCGGCGGCGCCGAGCCGTGGACCGAGGCGATGGTCGCGATCGCACTGGGTGCCGGGTTCGCCCGCGCCGGACGTCCCGAGGCCGCGGCGACCGCGCTGGCGCATGCCGGCGAGGTCGCCGACCGGATGGCTGCCCCGGCGCTGCGGGCCTGGACCCGCCTGCTCTGCTCAGGGCTGGTCGCGACAGCTGTGGTCACACCGGCACCGCCGACTGTCACGGCGTCCGACCGTCGCGACGAGGGGCCGCGAGTGGTGCTCAGCTGCCTCGGCGGCTTCCGGCTGAGCGTGGACGGCCGCCCCGTCGACCATGTGGCGCTGCGGCCCCGCGCCCGGTCGCTGTTGATGCTGCTGGCGCTGCACCACCGGCGTCCGTTGCATCGCGAGCATCTGCTGGAGCAGCTGTGGCCGGGCTCGTCGCTGGCCTCCGGTGTCCATTGTCTGCAGGTGTCGGTCTCCAGCATCCGGCTGTGCCTGGAGGCGGCCGGGCTGGACCGGGAGGCGCTGGTGCGCGAGGGCGACGCCTACGCGTTGCGGATCGCGGGCGCCGACGACCGGCTCCGGTCGTTCGAACGGCTGGTGGCGGACGCCGCGGCCAGCGGCGACCGGGCCACCGCGCTGCGGCTGCGGACGGCGGCGCTCGCTCTCTACAACGGCGACTTGCTGCCCGAGGCCGGTCCAGCCGAATGGGTGGTCGACGAACGCGACCGGCTGCGCCGGCTGGCCACCACGGCGGCGTCCGCAGCAGCCTCGGACGCCTTGGCGACCGGCGATCCGCGGACCGCGCTGGAGCACGCACACCGAGCCATCGACCTCGACCCCTACCAGGACTCGTCATGGAGCCTGATCGCCGAGAGCAACCTCCGGCTCGGCAACCATTCCGCGGCCGCGCTGGCCCAGCAGAAGCAGGCCTGGGCACTGGCCGAACTCGGACTGACCCGATAGCCGGCCGGGATCAGCCCAGGGTCAGCGCAGGCTCCAGAACGGCCGAGTGATCCGCTCCGCCTTCAGCCCCAGCGACCGGTCCACCGTGCCGTCGCGGCCGAACAGCCACAGGTCGTTGGTCTTTCCGGGGTTGCCATTGCTCTTCGACGTCCGGTCGGAGATCACCAGGAGTTCCATGCTGTCCGGCGACCAGACCGCCTTGAATTCGTTCGCCGGACCGGTGGCCACCTTCGACGGTGTGGCTTTGGCTACGGGTTTCATCGTGTAGACGTCCCAATTGGCCTTGGTAGCGCCGGTCGCGGGCGCTCGGCGGCTGAACGAGAGCATCGTGCCGTCCGGTGACCACACCGGGTGCGCGTTGATGCTCGACCCGGTGGTCAGCTGGGTGGGCTTGGCCGATTTGTCCCGATCGAAGGGCATCAGGAACAGCTGCCCGCCGGACGCCTTCGCCTCGCTGCTCGACCAGTAGACGACGGTCTGCCCGTCCGGCGAGACACTGAAGTCGCCGATCGTGGTGGCGGTCCGCAGCGTCCGGAGCACCTTTCCGTCCAGGTCGACCGCCATCAGCGCCATCCCGGATCCGGTGGACTGGCAGCTGATCAGCAGCGTGGTCGGATCGAGCCGGTTCCAGGACGCGTGCCGCACCTCGGCGCACCCCTTCGGCAATTGCGGCCAGAGCTGGTGGTCGTCGCTGCCGTCGGTGGCCATCACCCGCAGCGTGCCGCCGTTGATGTAGAGGACGGTGTCGCGGCCGGCCTGCATCATCGGGTTGGTGAGGGCGCCGCTGGTCGCGCCGAACGGGCCGGACACCGCGCCGCTGTCGATGTCCACCGCGAACAGGGCCTCCCGGCCGGAGCCCGCGATCCTGATCGGCACCAGCGCCGTCCGCTCGGACAACTCCGGACCGCGGGGGAACTCGGCGAGAGTGCGCTGGGGCCCACTGAGCGGCACGGACATCGTCGGTGTCGATACCGGCGCGGACGTCGCGGGCGGGGAACTCGCCGACGGGCCGGTGGTGTTTCCGCGCGGGAACAGGAAGAACGCCGCGACTGCGGCGACCACCACGATCGCGACCGCGGCGACGACCATCGGCGTCCGGCTCTTACCGGACCCGGCGGCCGGGGCCGGCGGCACCGGCGATTGCGGTGGCACACCCGCCGCGCCTGCCGCCGGCTGCTGCCAACTCGGGGCCGGCTGGCCGTGCCACGCCGGCGGCGCGGACGGCTGCGGTGTGGGAGGAGGTGGCGGCGGCGCAGGAGGCGGTGGAACCACCGGCGGTGCCGCTTGACGAGGCGGGGTCTGGGCAGAAGGAGCCGCGCCGGTGGACGCCGAACCCGGCCCGCTCCACGCCGGAGGTGGCGGTGGTGCAGCGGGTGGCGGTGCCGCACGCCGCGGCTCGGCGACGGGCGGCGGGACCACCGGCGGCGGGGACCACTGCTGGGATGCCGCCGGCGCCGGAACAGGCGGCGCCCCGACCGGCGGTGGTGCGAACGCCGACGCTGGCGGCGCGAACGGCGACGGCGGCGGTGCCGCGGCACCCGGAGGCGGTGGTGCAGGCATGGGCACGGGCGGAGGCGTCACGGGCACCACCGGTGGAGGCGGCGGTGGTGGCGGTGGTGGTGGTGGCGGCGGTGGTGCCTCCGTCCGGCAGCTTGCGGCGTCGCCGACCGATCCGAGCGCCACCTCCAGATCGGGCCGGGCACAGAGCTCGACCGGCACCGAATAGTCCCGCGCCAGCATCGTCCGGACCAGCGGGGTGCTGCTGCAGCCGCCGACCGCGACGATCGCCGTGAGGTCCTTGGCGATAAGTCCGGCCTCCCGCAGCGCTGCGGCGATCATCGCGATGCCGTCCCGAATCGGTCCGCGGACCAGCCCCTCGACCTCGGTGCGCGCCAGCGGAGCCGGCGGTACCCCGCCCCGCAGCGTCACCTCGACCCGCGGAGCGGTCGACACCGCCTCGCGGGCCGCCTGACAGGCCTGCCGGACGTCCGCCTCGGCCAACTCGCGGCCCCGATCGCCCAGCGCGCCGAGCACCAGCCGGGAGACCGCCTCGTCGAAATCGTTCCCGCAGGGGTGCGCCGCGCCGGCGGCAGCCAGCACCGTGAAGCCGGAGGCGTCCCGTTCCAGCACGCTGGCGGAACACGAGCCGCCGCCGAGGTCGAAGACGGCAAGCCGGGCACCCTCGGGCACGATCACCTGGGCGGCATAGCTGAGCGCGGCCGCCTCGGCCTGGTCGATCCGCCGGGCCGCGCCGAGGTCGGCCAGATCCAGGGCGGCGTCGAACGAGGCCCGCTCGGCGTCCCCCCACCAGCCAGGGACGGCCAGCACGATCTCGTCCGGCGGCCCGTCGAACTGGGCCGCGGCCCGGTCCCGTGCCAACCGGAGCAGCGCCGCGACGGCCTGGTCGGTGCCCAGTGCGGGGTCGCGCAGCTGGGCGACGGACGCCTGCGGGCCGGGCTCGCCGAGACGCACCAGTTCGGCCGGTCCGCCGTCCCGGCGCACGGCGGCAGCCAGCGTGGTCGTCCCGAGATCGACACCCAGGCGGTACGTCATCGTCGAACCTCTCCGCCGGTGCCGGCCTGGCTCACGGCTGGACCACCACGGTAGGCGGAATATGCGCCGGCGTCACCGATCTGATCACTGCCATGAGCCGATCGCCATCGATGGCGACGCCTTTCGGCGACGCGACGGTCACGGTGATCCCCGGCTCGGGTTGTCCGGGCAGGTCGCCGCCCGGCGTCGGCGACCAGCGGGCACCGCCCGATTCGGTGACGTCGACGTCCACCCCGAACACGCTGGACACCGCCAACTGAATGCTGCGCCGGGTTCCGCGGGCCGCGTTGACCGCGCCGGCGACCTGGAGCTCGCCGCGCTGCGGCGTCGGATCGACATCGACGTCGATGCCCAGGCCGAGCCATTGGGCCAGCCAGACCAGCATGTCGTCGGGTGCGGTGGCCGGGTCGATGTGGGCGACGAAGGTGTCCAGATCGAGAATGACCGGGGCGAGCAGCTCGTCGAATCCGGCGCACAGGCTGCGCGCGAACGGGTCCTCGCGCAGCATGGTGGGCAGCGTGTCGGCCAGCGGATGCGGGCTGGCCAGGGCGTCGATCGTGCCGCGCATCAGGACACCACCCGCACCTGATGGTCGAACGAGTAGACCAGCCCGGTCTCGGGCAGGTCGAGCCGGGTCACCGCGGCCCCGCGGGTTTCGGTGTCGGCGTCCACCGGATAGAGCGACACGCTCACCTCGCGGGACATGTCGACGCCCGGGATCCGGGCCAGGGTGGCATGCACCTCGTGCGCCTGCACGGCCCGTCCGAACGGCCAGCCCTTGCCGTCCGGACCGCCGCTGAGCGGGTCGTACAGCCGGTAGAGCGCCTGCAGCACCTCGGTCCGCAGCTCGCCGGGATCGAACCGGGAGCGGGCGCTGAGCTGCACCACCGCGGTCAGCCAGACGTAGTCGGGCGGCTGCACCAGCAGCCGCGTCCCGACCAGTCGGCGCTCGTCGAGGTTCTGCGAGATGCGTTCCAGGATCTGCCAGGGCGGGTCGAGGTCGGGCCGTTCGATCCGGCCCAGGTCGTCGCCGGCGACGTGCGGCACCACCAGCAGCCGGACGCCGCCCACCACCCCGGTCTCCGGAACGCATGCCACCCGAGCCGCGTCCGGGGCGGCGTCGCGGGCCAGCTCTTCGAAGTCGGCGACGGTGACCGCCCGGCCGCGGGAGCGCAGCAGCAGCGGCCCGCGGGCCTTCGCGTCGGCCAGCGTCTCGGCGTCCGCCCCGCCGATCGCCGGGTCGCGGTTCTCCACCCGTGAGACGTAAGGGATGCTGGTCTTCAGCACTCGGACCTGGCCGCGGGCGACGTTGCCGGCCTGGCCCCCGCCGGTCCGGTACGACTCGATCCGGACGACGGCGCCGGTCGGCGGCACCGCCCCGTAGTGCCGCAGCCCGCCGTCGGCGGAGCGCAGCGCCGGGCCGAATTCGACCTCGCCGGCGAAGGCATCGATCCGGAAATGCCGGTCGTCCGGCCCGGACTGGGCGAAATGCGGCACCTCGGTCCACTCCTGCGTGGCGTCCCCGGCCTGGACGGTCAGGGTCAGCGGGGCGTCCGAGGCCACCACCGGACGCCGTTGCAGCGCGAACCGCTGGGCGGGCGTGCCGTCGGAGCGGCCCAGCACCTCGCCGTGCACCACCTCGGCATGGATGGTCGGTGCGGTCCCGCCGACGGTGTGCGCGGTGACGCCGAGGATGGTCGGCGGCTCCACGTAGGTCGGCTGGTCTTTCCCGGCCTCGATCAGCCGGCAGCGCAGCCAGCCGGCTCGTTCGCGGGCGATCACCGAGGCGCCATGACCGTCCGGCACATGCAGCACCACATCACCGGGCTTGTTCAGGCCACCGGTGTCATCGCTGCCGACCTCGCAGACCACCCAGCCTTCGTCGGTCCAGGCCTCCCAGACCAGCGGCGGACGGCGCGGGTCGACCCCGCGTCCGGACACGGTGCAGTCGAATCGGAGCAGCACCGCGCAGGACGGCACGGCGTCGGTCAGCCCGATCAGCAGCGCGTCGCCCACCGTCGGCGCGGCGCTGAACGCCTGGAATCCGCTGCGGCCCAGCGCGTCGGTGGTGTCGGTCGGCGTCCCCTTCGCCGGTTGGGTGGCGGCCCGGCCGAACGCGCAGGGAATGATCGTCAGGCCGCGGGTGGTGCTGAAGGTGACCGGCTCGGAGACGTCGGTGCGCGGAGTGGCCACCCGGCTCTCGGCCCGGACGGTGACCGGTTGCGGTTGCGGCGCGGCCAGCCAGAACGTCGCCGTCCCGCGGGCGGCGGCCGGGGGACGCAGCTCGACCCCGATCAGCTCCAGGAATTTGATGTAGTTGCGGTCCGGCACCCGGTTGAGCCGGTAGATCAGCTGGTCGACCATCTGGGCGACAGCCTCGATCAGGGTGACGCCCGGATCGGAGACGTTGTGGTCGGTCCAGGTCGGGCAGCGCTGCTGCACCAGCCGCTTGGCGTCGTCCACCAGGTCTTGGAAGCCGCGATCGTCGAGGTTCGGTGCGGGCAACATCAGACGGCTCCGTTCTCCGGCTGCGCGGGAATGACGTAGAAGGGGAAGACCAGGTTGCGGGGGTCGTTCAGGCTGCGGATGGTGTAGCGGATGTCGATGTACAGCACGCCGGACGCCATCGCGTCGAACCCGATGCCGACGTCCAGCACCTCGATCCGAGGCTCCCAGCGGTCCAGCGCCTGACGGACGTCGTAGGCGATCTGCCCGGACGTGGCCGAGGACGGCGTGTTGAAGACGTGGTCGTGAATCCGGCAGCCGAACTCGGGGCGCATCGGCCGCTCGCCGACCGCGGTGCCGAGGATCAGCCGGATCGCCTGCTCGATCTCGCGCTCCCGTGTGACCAGCGCGATGCCGCCGGTGGCGTCCGTGCCAAGCGGATAATTCCAGCCGGCCCCGACGAAGTCGATCTCGGTGTGCGGTGTGGTCATCTCATCCTCCGATCAGGACGGTGGGGGCGCCTACGACGATCGGGGCGCCGCAGGCCGCCAGGTCGCCCATCCGGGCCGCCGGCATGCCGCCGATCAGCACCGTCGGACAGCCCGGCGGGGCGATCGCGGACGGCGGATGCACCCCCGGCGGGGGGAAGCTGCAGACGTGCGGCGTCCCCACCGTGGCGGCCGGCATGCCGGCGATCAGCACCGTGGGCACCCCCGGTGGCCCGATCACCCCGGGGTGACCGGTGGCGTCACCCACCCGTGCCGCCGCGGGCATCAGCCCTTCCCCTCTCGGCGGCGGCGCGTGGTCAGTTGAGCTTGATCAGCCCGGCCTGGATGTTGCACAGCGAGCCCCCCTTCACCTCGGTGGTGCCGCTTCCTTCGAGCTTGGCACTGACCCCGGTCAGGCTGAGCGTGGAGCCGGCCTTGACGTCGACCGCGCCGCCACCGCCGTCCACGCTGACCCCGGACGTCGCGGCCAGCGTGATCTTGTTGCCCTTCAGGTCGAGGTCGGCGCTCGCGGAATCGATGGTGATGCCCTGTGTGCCTTCGATCTTGACCTTGCCGTCGGCGTGCACGGTGATGGTGGTGCCGCCGTGGTCCATCACCAGGGTCAGCTTGTCGTCGGTGGTGGCGGCCCGGATGCCTTCGTTGCCGGAGGCGTCCAGCAGGTCGAGCCGGTGGCCCTTGCGCGAGACCAGCGAGCGCCGGTTGACCTGTCCGGTGCCGCCGTCGATCAGGTCGACCGGGCCGCGCGGCATGGTGTCGACGCCGTTGAACAGGCCGCCGAGCACCACCGGACGGTTCACGTCGCCCTGCTCGAAGGCGACCAGCACCTCGTCGCCCACCTCGGGCAGGAACTCGCCGCCCCGGTCTTTGCCGGCGCCGGCCTGGACGGTGCGCGCCCAGTCGCTGACGTAGTCGTCCGACAGCCACGGGAAGGTGAGCCGGACCCGGCCGGCGTGCTGGGGGTCATTGGCGTCCGAGACCTGGCCGATGCTGATTCCGGCGGGGGCCCGGCGGGTGCCGCCGGCGGTCAGCCCGAGCAGGGTGCGGTCGCGGCGTCCGGTCACCGCGAAGGACGTCGTGTACCCGGTCTGCGGGTCGAACCGGTGCCGCGAGGTGGTGATCGTGTACTTGCCGTCGAACGGGGCGCCCAGCCCGTCGACCGAGACGGCCGCGCCGGCCCGCAGCTCGGGGCGTCCGCGAGCCGTCCCCTCGAACTCGGCGAACGAGCTGCCGAGTTCGTCGGCGAGCACCCGGACGGCCTCGTCCACCTCGGCCTGGGTCCGGTAGGGAATGTCGGTGGCGACGTGGCTCGGCCCGCCGAACGCTTTGGCCAGCTGTCCGGGGGTCACCGTGGGCAGTTCGATCCGTTTCGTCTCGGCCGGCTGGGACGCCTTCAGCGCCTGCTTGGTGGCGACGTCCCAGCCGCGCACCTCGACGGTGTCGACCTGCCCGGCCGAGGTCAGCACGGCCCGGAACCGGAGCAGATCCTTGCCCGTGGTCAGCACCAGCGGCTGGCTCGAGGCGGTGCCTTCGGCGGCCGGGGCTTCGCTGGCCTGGGCCGGCTTGGTGAAACCGAACACCCCGTCGTGGACCGAAACTTCGAGGTTGTTCGCCCTGGCCAGGGTCGACAACACGGCCCAGTCGGTCTGGCCGGCCTGGCTGTAGTGGTCGTAGACGGTGGTGGTCGAGGTGACCTCGCCGATCCGCAGCCCGGCCCGCTGCGCGATGGTGGTGGCGATGTCGGACGCCGTGGCCTGCAGGTAGCTGGCGGTCACCCGTCCGCGGAAGAAGCGGTGCAGCTGGTCGTAGCCGCGGATCACGGTGAAGGTGCCGCCCTGGTCGAACTCGGCCTCCAGCGCGGTCACCTCGCCCTGGATCAGCAGGGCCGGCTGGGGCTGGTCGGCGACCTGGACGCTGACCTTCGCCGCCGATCCGACCTTGACGCCGAGCTGGCCGAGCACTTCGCGGTTCGGGTCGCGGAAGCGCAGCACGAAGGCGTCCGGGAGCTCCTGGCTGTCGTCGACGTAGGCGGCCATCAGCAGCGGCACCGTCTCGGCAGGGAGCGGTTTGCCGTCCAATTCGATCAGGCAGGTGCTGGTGATGCTGCTCATCGGTCCCCCGGCCATCTGTCCGTCGGCGTCTGGGCGAGCTCCTCGGGGCTGGGCAGCAGCAGCACCGTGCCGGCCGGCACCCGCAGCGGGTCGTCGATGGTGTTGAACCGGGCCAGCGCCCGCCAGGCCGCCGGGTCGCCGTATTCGGCGAAGGCGACCGAGGCGAGGGTGTCGCCGGCCACCGTCCGATGCACCCGGCGGACGTCGTAGCTGCCCGAGGTCGGGTTCTGCCGGCGGAACTCCTCGCCCGGCATCTCTTCGAGCTGCACCGCGCAGGCCGCCCGGATCGGGGTGCCGTCGGCGCTGAACAGGGTCAGCTTGGCGCTCACCGAGGTGATGAAGGCGGGGAAGCTGGCGGTCGATCCCCAATGCAGCACCACCAGCGGCGGCGACGGCTTCTTGTTCGCGACGCTCTCCGGGGTGGGCACACAGCAGGACATCAGCAGTTCGACGGCTTTGACCACCGAGCCGTCCTGCGCCGCGGTGGCGTCGAAGAACATCTCCAGGGTCATCTTGGCCGGCTCCGAGCCGGTGAACTCCGGCGGGCCCGCCTTGGACGCCCCCTTGGCCGGCTTGCGCTCCCATTTGGCCGCCTTGCTGATGGTGACCTCTTTGGGGTTGAACTGGAACGGCACGACGCCGCGCTTGGCGCCGGCCGATCCGCCGTGGCCGGGGTCGTAGATGGTCAGCTGGGCCTTGTGCATCTTGGGTCGGCCCTTGACCGGGACGCCTCCGCCGGCCGCCTTGTCGCCGGGCAGGGCGACGTCGGCCATCGCTGCCGAAGTCTGCAGCACGATGGACTGACCGGCCATGTCGTCTCCTCCCGTCCGCGCTCAGGCGCCCTTGGGCAGGAAGCCGTGGTGGGCCAACTCGACGGTCTCCATCGCGACCTTCGGGCTGTCCGGGTTGAGGCTGGGGCCGGACCAGCGGACCGGGATGACGCCGTCCAGCGCCCACACCGCGACCACTTCGCGGTCGCCGGTCATCGCGGTGATGGTCGCGGTCTGCCGCCGGACGCCGGACGCAAAGCTGCACAGCCAGGCGGTCAGCTTGGCGCTGTCGCGGCAGACCGGACGGCTGAGCTTCACATTGCTGTACTTGACCCGCGTCGGCAGCTGCCAGACGAAGCCGTTGTTGCCGCCTTCTTCGCGCTGCTCGATGACGACTTCGAGGCCGAGTCCCTCGCAGCTGTTGAAGGCCCCGATCTCGTTGTCGTCGATGGTCACGCTGAAGCACACGCTGACCGCCGGATCCTTGTTCTCCGCCACGTCCCTCACCCTCCTGCCACGTCAGTCAGCCACCCGGCCCGTTCCCGGTCGAGCCACAGCTCCTCGCGCAGCCGGGCGGCGAGTGGCTCGTACAGCCGCCGGGCCAGCTCGTCGACATTGCCGCCTGCCGCACCGGACGCCGCCCCCACCGCCGCGGCCGCGGCTGCCGGGGCAGCGGCGGAAGCCGCGGCGTCCGGCGGTGCGGACTCGGCCGGTGCCGGTTCGGCGGCTGCTGGGGCGTCCTCGGTGGTCTCGCGTTGGACGCTGGCCTCCATCGGCGACTGGTCGGCGAAATCGGCGAACATGCTGACGAAGGACATCCCTTCGCCGAGTCGCTGGCCTTCACCCGGCGTCCGGACGCTCGCCGGGCGGACCAACGTCAGCGGCGGTTGCGGCGACACCGTCGCCGGCGCGGCGCTCACCCGCTGCACGGCGTCCGGGACAGCCGGTTCCGAGAACGCCGGCACGGGAAGTGCCGAGACGGCAGGCGTCGAGGCGGCAGGCGTCGAGATCGTGGAGGCCGATCGACGTTGCACAGCGACGATCGGCGGCGCGACCTGCGCCGTCGTCCTCTCGCTGATCGAGCTTGTCGAGATCCCCGACAGCCCCACCGGAACATCGCCGATCGAGCCTGTCGAGATCCCCACCGGCATGACCGGGACGTCACTGATCGAGCCTGTCGAGATCCCCGACGACACGGCTGAACGACTGACCGGAAGCTCGACCTGAGCACCTGCCGAGACCCCGTGCGGCGCCACCGGGACATCGCTAATCGAGCTTGTGGAGATCCCAGATGACACCACCGAACGACTGACCGGCAACTCGACCTGAACACCTCTCGAGACCTCGGACGGCGCTACCGGGGCCTCGTTGATCGAGCTTGTCGAGATCCCCGACCGCCCCACTGGAACATCGCTGATCGAGCTTGTCGAGATCCCTTTCAGCACCTCTGTGGGACCACTCGCAGCAATGGGCATTGCTACCGGCTCGGCCTCAGGCACGGCCTCGCCGATCGACGGCTCGCTGGGCTCGGCAAGGACCAGCGGCACCTCGGTGAACCCGACCTCGGCGCTGCGCTGCACCGCCGGGATTGTCGGAGCTGGGGTAGTTGCCGGCGTCGGCACCACCGGAAGCGTCCGCTGAACGACCGCCGGCGCTTCGACCGGACGCCGAGCGATGGTGGGCTCGGCAGTACGGGCCGGTGCACTGGGCGCCGCGGCGGCGGAACGCTGAATCGCGACCGGTTCAACACCACGCACCGGATGATCAACTTCCGACCGCTGCACCGGAACCGATCGGACGCCGACCGGCCCGGCCACCGGCAGATCCATGGCAGCCGGCGGATCCACAGCAGTAGGCATGGAGCCTTCGCTCGCCCTCACCACCGGCTGCACCGCGTCCGCTGGTTGTGCGACGTCCACCGGTTGCCCGACATCTGGCGGCGATTCGACATCTGACGCGGGGTCGGTCGGGGACGGCGATTCGGCGACAGCCTCAGGTGCCACGGTCACGTCCGGGTACTCCATCGGCACCACTGCCCAGTCGGCCACCCGCCGCTGGATGGCCGGTGCGGCCGGCGCCGCGGGCCGAGGCACGACCAACTCCGGCGACCGGTAACCGCCGCCGCGCTGACCGGTGGTGACCAGGCCGTCCACCAGGCCGCCGACCGTCGGGTCGACCCGATGGCTCATCGGCGTCATCAGGCTGGGGTCAGTGAAGGACGCCAACGAGTCGCGGAAGCGGTCGTTGATGGCGACCGGCGCGATCGGCTCGGCCAGCACCCGCTGCAGGCGGGGGACGTCGTTCCACTCCCCTGTCGGGGGGCGGGTCACCGGCGCGGCACCCCTCCGTGCGCCCGGATCGGCAGCTGGCCGTCCCAGCAGCCGTGACCACCACGCCATGTTCGTCACCTCCTCAGGACTCCTGGATCCGGGTGTTCAGTGCCGCCACCTCGGCCACGAAGCGCTGCCGTTCGGCATGTTCGAGGTCGAGCAGGTCGTCCCGCGACCAATGCAGGTAGTAGGCGAGGTACGCGACCTCGGCGTAGAGCCGGTCGGCCGCGTACGTCGCTATTCCCCCAGGCGGCCCCCGGAAACGTCGACCGCGAAACGGTGCTCACAGGCCGGGCAGGTCACCGCGGCACGGGTGTGGCCTTCGGTGTTCACCCGCCGGTAGAGGTCCTGCAGAAACGCCAGGTCGGCAGCGAACAGGTTCTCGATCACGCCGGCATGAATGTCGGTGACCGTGCCGATCCGGGTGACGACCCGTGCCAGCAACACCACGGTCAGGTAGGCGGCGTTCTCCCGGACCCGGTCGTCGCGCAGCGGGATCAGCTCGTCCCGGGCCGTCGCCAGCCGCATCACGCCGTCGCGATGCACCATGCCCGCGCCGTCGACGTAGCCGCGCGGCAGCACGAACGGAAATTCGGTGATCAGCGGCTCCGGGGCGAGCGGGCCCGGCTCGGCGTCGTCCGTCGATCCCCGCGGCAGCAGGTCTGCCAGCGCGCCCCGTCGCATCACTCGACCTCGATGCTCTCGCAGGTGAGCACCAGTTTCTCGGACAGATACGAGGTGTCGCCGGCCTTCATCGCGCCGATCTCCAGGCTCTTCGGCCAGGCGTTGGTGAGCTTGTAGCGCTTCACCGGGTTGCCTTCGAAGTCGAAGACGATGATCGCGCCGCCACGACGGACGTCGGCCATCTTGCCGAACCGGCTGTCCTTGATCCATTTCTCGAAACTGTTGTCCGAGGTGAGGCCTCGGGTCAGGGTGATGTCGGGTGCCTTCGGACGCCCCGGCAGCCGCCGGATCTGGAATTTGCCGTCCGGCCCGTTCTCTTTGTACTCGACCACGTCCTGTTCCAGTTTGAGGCCGCTGACCTCGGTGATCGCCTTGATCGTGATGCCGTCGAATTCCAGTCCGAAGGAATGGCCGACGCTGCTATCGCCATCGGGAAGTGCCATTGTTGTCTACCTCTCGTGCTGTGCTGTCGTTACTCGCTGACCAGCGAGGTTCCGCCGGAGAATTGGGCCAGCCGGAAGATCACGAACTCGGCCGGCTTGACCGGTGCGACGCCGATCTCGCAGACCACCTGGCCGGCGTCGATGCCTTCGCTCGGGTTGGTCTCGGAATCGCATTTCACGTAGAAGGCCTCGTCGGGGGTGCTGCCGAAGAGTGCCCCGACACGCCATTCCTGCACCAGGAAGGCGGCGATGGTGCGCCGGATCTTGGCCCACAGCGCCTGGTCGTTCGGCTCGAACACCACCCAGTTGGTGCCGTTGAGAATGGACTCCTCCAGGTAGTTGAACAGCCGCCGGACGTTCAGGTAGCGCCACGCCGGGTCGGACGACAGCGTCCGCGCCCCCCACACCCGGATGCCGCGTCCGGCGAATGCCCGAACGCAGTTGATTCCCTCGGGGTTGAGCAGGTCGTGCTCATTGCGGGTGATGTTGATCTCGATGTCGATGGCACCGCGGACCACCTCGTTGGCGGGTGCTTTGTGGACGCCGCGTTCGGCGTCGTTGCGCGCCCAGATCCCGGCCATATGACCCGCCGGCGGCAGATAGCCCAGCGTGCCGGTGACCGGATTCATGGTCTGGATCCACGGCCAGTACAGCGTCGCGTACATCGAGTCGTAGCGCGCCTTGTCGACCCGCCATTCCTTGATCTGCTGCGCGTTGAATCCGGGCGGCGGGTCGAGGATCGCGATCCGGTCGCCCATCAGCTCGCAGTGCGCGATCATCGCGGTCTGCACGGCCTGCACCCCGTCCAGGTCGATGGCGCCCTGCTGGTAGGCGCTCATCAGGTCGGGGACGCACAGCATGGTGACCTCTTCGACGGCTTCGAGGGCCGCAAACCCGGTGCGTTCGGCGACGTCACCGACGTAGTCGTCGGCGCTCAGCCGGGCCGGCGGCGGCGCCGGGGGCGCGACCAGGCTGATCTGGGTGTTGGCCGGACGCTCCACCGGTCCGGTCGCCGTCTCTTCCAGGTTGATCAGCTTCGAAGCGGCGTTCACCATCGTCACCACGTTCTGCTTGCCCTTGGCCAGGGTGGCCCGGTCGAACTCCTCGACCACCTCGCCGCCCCGCTTCACCAGCAGCCGGAACATGTCGTCGCTGGGGGTCTCGCCGCCGGCGTCCGCGATCTCGACGGTCAGGTCACCGGGCTGGACGCCAGGGTCGATGGCCGCCGCCCGCAGCCGTCCGAGTTGCGCGAAGGGGGCGCCGGGCAGCGCCTTGGTCCGACTGGCCGGCGCACCGCGTCCGGCCGCGGCCCCCGGCTCTTCGCCGATCCGGACGATGTAACAGTTGCCACCGCCGTTCATGAAGTAGCCGTAGACGGATTGGGCCAGGTAGCTGCCGGCGAGGAAGCCACCGAACGTGGTGGTGAACTGCGTCCAGTTGCTGACCAGCGTGGGCCGATTGAACGGCCCCGACTCGGCCAGGCCGACGAACGCGGCCACGGCTGTTCCCACTCCGGCAAGCGGACGGGCGCCCGCTGCCACTTCCTCGACGTATACCCCTGGAGACTGATAGGTCGGCATGCTCGCTCCTCTACTAAGGCCTGACAGAAGAGTCGCCGGGCCGACCGCGGGACGGAACGCCTACCGGGACACACCCGGGGGCAACGTGATCTGCCCGAGCGGGCAACGCACCAAGCGGGAGACCCACATCACATGGGGAGAGACTTCACCCGCTCGAACTGCAACGCCAGCCAGTCGTGGCAGGTGACTCCGCCATACATACGTCCGTCGTCGTCGACGCCGCGCCCGGCATGCGCCTCGATCCACGCGCAGAGCTCCGCCGGGGGGTCAGCGAGCACCGCCTCGAACGCCCGCAGTGCATTCTCAGTCCACCACGGGGTGGAGGCTCGGTGGTGCCTCCAGAGCGCGTCCACCTGGCTCTCGTCGGATTCCAGCCAGACCGCCTCCAGCACATCGGCCAGGAAGCCTTGGGGATCGCGCTGGCGACGTTCGTTCTGCTCCTGGATCAGCTGGTCCAGGTCCCGAGGACCGACGCTCATCAGGCCGGCCAGGCGCTGTGCACGAACCAGCCTCCGGGTGCACTGCCGTGAGCGATCACCCGAACGGTGATCCGGTCGCACGGCACTTCAATGGTCATCGGGTTGCCATGCCCCGCCGGATCGCCGGGATAGGCGTCGCGAGCGACTGCCCCGCCCAGCGACAAGGGGCGATCGGCCACATTCTGGATCGGCACCGCCACCCCGGGCGCACGGCGGTAGGACAGTCCCCACCCTGCGGCGCCCGGTGTCACCAGTGCCTCCTGGTAGGTCCCGGCGGTAAGGATGAGATCGCGGAAGGCCGGCCAGTTCGCACCCTGGACGGTGGTCGCCATCCACGACGCGATCGCTGCGTTGGCCATGGCAGGAGTGAGGAAGGCACTGGAGCGGTTGTTCTGCTGCGGACCGGGCAGCAGGATCCGACCCGCGAGTTCGAGTCTGGTGCGGTGCGGCCCGAGCACATGCCGATCAACGATGTGGCCACCCTCAAGCCCCAGCGCATCTTCTGCGGCCGCGCTGGCGAAGGCTCGAGGAGCTTGACCATCATTGACCAGCAACATAGCAGTGACGACCGACCGTCGCGCATTGAAGCGGCGACGCAATTCGTCCTTGGCCAAGGCCACCCGCACCGGCACATCGGCGGGCTGCTCGTTCTCGAGCGCCGTAGCCGGGGACGCGTCCAACCACAGTAGGTCGAGCGGACGCGAGGTCGGATGAAAGCCGTTCGGGTAGAAGCGGTTGTCCAGCGGCGTCGCCCCTGTTCGCCTGGTGGTGTTGGGTGCGATCACCACCTCGAAGTCCACGTCGTTGTCGGCCTGATCCTTGGTCGGATCGGCGAACTTCACCGAGAGCCCGATGCCGGACCGCAGCTTGGGCTGGTGCGTCCGGATCAATTCCCTAGCCTGCTCCTCTTTCTCCTTGCGGACGTCTCGGTATGCCTGGCCACGTCCAGGCCGGTTGAGTGCCTCCGCGATCGTGTCGGCGATCTGTTCGTGCTGCCTGACCTCCGCGGGTGTCAGCCCGCCGGCCACGTCGGGGCCGGCTCCGCGGCCGAACTTCCCCTTGACCTTCGCCGCTCCGGCACGGGCCTTGTCCTTCACCCACTTCTTGCCCGCCTCGGCCTTCCCCTTCACCCAGGCCTTGCCGGCGGCCGCCTTGGCCTTGACCTTCTTGCCGAGGCCGGTGATGCCGCGGATGATCGGTCCGGCGAGTTTCAGGCCGGTCTTGATCACGAAATCGATCGCCTTGTTCACCGGCTTCTGCAGCTTTTGGATGATCTCGCGGATCTTCTGCCCGATGCCGCCGAGCCCGATCAGGCTGGCCATGAACCCGATGATGATCGGCACCATCTGGCCGAGCACGTCGTTGATCTTGTTCACCACCGCCGAGATGTTGCCGGCGACGATCTCGGCCATCGAGTCGAGAATGGTGTTGACGAAGCGGGCCAGCCGGGCGGCGTTGTTCACGAAGAACATCACGATGTCGTAGATCAGCTTGCAGGCCTTGATGAACGCGCCGGCCGGGTTCAGCAGCCCGATCAGCCAGCTGATGCCGGCCGAGATGATCCGGTCCTGGACGAAGTCCTTCACCTGGTCGAAGATCATCTCTTTGATGTTGCCGAGCTTCTCCATCAGCATCTGCCAGAGCCCGCCGACGCCCTCCGGTCCGGCGATCACCTGGAAGATCTCGACGCCCTTCTCGACCGCGCCCATCGCCTTCTCGCCGATCTTCTTCACCACCCGGTTGCGGATGTTCGCCCAGGTGAGCCCGAAGATCGAGGCCAGGAAGCCAATGATGCCCTTGATGTCGAACGACTTGGGCAGCTCGATGCCGCCTTCGGCGAGCGCCCCGAACAGCCAACTCATCAGGCCGCGGCGCAGGTGACCGAGGAAGTCGTCCTTGAATTTGAGGATGCCGCCCTTGATGCCGGCGATCAGGTTGCCGAGGAATTTCACCGGCGCCTTGACGATGTCTCCGACCACGCCGGCCGCGCGGGCCAGCACATCGGTGAGCATCGCGACGAGTTCCCGGATGGTGTTGATCACGGCTTTGATGGCGCCGATCGCCTTGTCGACCAGGCCTCGGTTCTCGGCCTGCAGTTCTTCGATCCGTTCGTCCAGGCCCTTGCGCGCCTCGACGTACTTGGTGGCCAGGGTGTCGACCAGCTCCTGCTGTTTGGAGTCGACGTCGCTCTCCAGTTGCGCGAACCGGTCGCCGATCTCTTTGGACGCGTCCGCGCCCACCTTCTGCAGGTCCTTCGGCAGCGATTTCACATAGGACGCGATATCGGCCCGGCCCTTGGCGATCCGGGTCTTCGCGGCGGTCAGGTCGGCGCCGACGATATCGGCGACCCGCGAGATGGTCCGGTTCATCTCTTGCAGGTAGAGCTCGCGGCCGGCCTCGTAGAACTCGTTGACCTTGGCGGGCATTCCCTTGATCTTGTCCCGCAGCCAGCGGAACTTGCCGAGCCAGCCGCCGTACCGGTCCTTCTTGTAGGCCGACATCTTCGCGTCGACGTAATTCTCGAATTTCGCGCGCGCCGCCGCCTCACCGGCGTTGAATTCCTTGTCGACCTTCGGATCGATGCCGTCGAGGATCTTCTTCACGTCGGCCTCGGTGGCGTTGAAGAGGCCGTCGATCTTGCTGGTCACCTCGGCCCGCTTGGCCTCGTCCTTGGTCTTCGCCTTGCCCTTGTCGGCGACCAGTGTGGCCAGCGCGGCGGCCCGCGAGCTCTGCATGCCGTGCATGCCGGCGGTGGTCTCGGTCTGCGCCTCGGCCTTGCCCTGGCCGATGACCTGCGCCTCTTCGGCACGGTAGGCGGCCGGCGCCGCCTCGGCCTGGGTCGCGGCGGCCTTCTTGTCGGCGAGCGCCTCGGTGAATTGCGGCTCGTTCGATTCGGCCAGCTGCTTCTCGGAGACGTCCGCCTCGGCGAGGGTGTCGTCGGCCTGACGCGTCCCGGCCGCCAGGTTCAGCTGCTCGGCGGGAGCGGGCTTCGGGACGGCTCCGGCCGCGGGCGTCGGTGTCACGCTGCCGGCCGGCTCAGCGCCCATCGGGGTGACCGGCTTGGCGACCGCCTTGGACTGATCCGGCGGGGCCGCGGTCGCGTCGGCGATGTCGTGGGCCTGTCCCGCCTTCCCGTCGGCGACCATGCCCTTGATCTCGCCCTTGACCTCGGCGGTCTTGCCCGACTCCTTGTACTTGTCGGCCTGGGCCAGCGTCTTGGGGGTCTTCGCCTCGATCGCGGCCTTGACCGCGGTGATGAACGCCTTCTTGTCGAAGCTGCCCGGCCGTTGGGCGTCCATCGTGTCGGCTTTGGCGGCCTTGGCCTGGGAGCCGATGTCGTTGGCGGGCGGCACTGCCGCGTCCTGGGCCTCCTTGGCCTTCGCGGACGCCGGGGCGTGCGCCCGCTTCTGCTTCGCGGTCGTGGCGACCCGTCCGGTGACCGCGACGAACGCCGGGTCGTCCTCGGGTCGGACCAGGGTGGGGGCGACCGGCGGCTGATACGGATCGACGACGGTCTGCGGCGCCAGTTCCGCCGCGGGCGCGGCCGCCATCGGCGCCGGAGCCGGGGCGGCGTTCTTCTTCGCTCCGGCGGCCGGTCTCGCGGCGGCCTTGCCGAGCGGGCTGACCGCCGGGGTCTTCTTCGGCGGCGGCACCGGCTTCTTCGCCGGGACGGTGCCGGGACCGAACCCGCTGCTGGTCACGGCCAACGCCGACGCCGGCGGCCTCACCCCGTCGAGATCGACCGGGATGCCCAGCGCCTGGGCCGCCTTCAGACCCTTCTCCACCTTGTCGACGGCCGGTTCGTCCCGGTTCAGCTCGGTTCGGGCGTCCGTCATGTCCCGAGCGGCCTGCGGGCCGGGCATCCGCAGTTGCCCGAGAATCAGCGCGTTGATCGCCTCGTTGCCGGCGGCTCGCTGCAGCTCGAGGATCGCTGCCGGACCGAGCGGCGCGCGCGGACGGGAGCGGGCCGAAGCCTGTCCGCGTCGCAATGCCTGATCGGCGGGTGCGCGGACCCGATCCTGCGTCACTGGAGCATGCACGGGGACAACTCAGGCCGGGGCTTCTTCGTCGTCCTCGTCCTCGGCCCGCTGCACGAAGAGACCCTGGACCGGCTCCTCCTCTTCCTTCTCTTCCTCGCGCTGGACGAACGAGCCCTGGACCTCTTCTTCTTCCGCCTCCTCCCGTTGCACGGCGGGAGCGGACGCGCTGAGCGCCTGGACCGGCGCGGGGCCAGCCATCACCCGATCGGCGTTGGCGGACGCCTCGCGCTCGAACCGGTCGGACGGATCGCTCACCTTGATCCCACCCGGCGCGGACGTCCCGTCCACCGGCCCGCTGCGCTGCTGGATCACATGGGTCAGCTCGTGCGCCAGAGTGGTCTTGCCCTCGGTGGAGGACGGGTCGTAGGCGTTCCGCTGGAACACCACGTTCGAGCCGACGGTGTAGGCGTGGGCGTTGACCGCCTTCGCCGAATCGGCCGCGGCCGCGTCGTCGTGAATCCGGACGTCGGAGAAGTCGTGCCCGAGCCGGGCCTCCATGTCCTCGCGGACGTCGGGTTCCATCGGCCGCCCACCGGAGTTGACCACGTCGTGGACCGGCGAGCGTTCGTCCTCCATCAGCTGCACCACCGCACCGTTGCCGGCGGAGCGCTGCAGGCCGAAGATGGCGTCCGGGTCGAGGACGTCGGGGCGTCCGTGTCCGGCAGCTTTGCCGGCCATCGCCTCCGCATCGCCGTCGATCCGGGCCCCTTTGGGCCGCAGGGTCGCAATGCGCTCATCGGTGAGGTGATCGTGCATGGTGACGCCTCCCTTTGTGCGCCGTGGCCTGGCGCACTCTGGCTCAGCCTGTCACCGCACTATTGCCGGCGGAAGCCCTCCCGGCGCACATCCGGCTGCCCTTTCGGGCACCGCGATCGGCCCTTACAGGCCGGCGTAGAAGCGTCCGAACTCGCGCTCCAACACCAGCCGGCCGAGTTTGCGGTACTCCTGCTCGACGGCGACCACGACCAGCCGCATGGTGACCGGAGTGCCTTCTGCGGCCGCCAGGTAGGCGGCGGTGGTGGCCGCGGACCGGATGTTGCCGCCGGCCAGTTCGAACGCGTCGGCGAGGAAGTCCAGGTCGATGTCCTCGGCGAGCGGCAGCGGCGGGGCCAGACAGTGCTGCCACAAGGCGCGGCGCAACTCCGCGGTGGGCGTCGGGAAGTCGATGATGGCGTCCAGCCGGCGGGTGAACGCCTCATCGATGTTCGCCCGCAGGTTGGTGGCCAGCACCGCCAGCCCGTCGAAGGTCTCCAGCCGCTGCAGCAGATAGGCGCTCTCGATGTTGGCGTAGCGGTCGTGGGCGTCCTTGACATCGCTGCGCTTGCCGAAGATGGCGTCCGCCTCGTCGAAGAACAGCACAGCGTTCACCCCGCCGGCCTCGGCGAAGATCCGTTCCAGGTTCTTCTCGGTCTCGCCGACGTATTTGTCCACCACGGTGGCCAGGTTCACCGTGTACAGATCGAGGCCCAGGTCGCCGGCGATCACCTCGGCCGACAGCGTCTTGCCGGTGCCGGAATCGCCGGCGAAGAGTGCGGTCACCCCGCGTCCGCGACCTCCACCGCGACGCATCCGCCACTCGGCGAGCACGGTGTCCCGGTGCCGGGCGCGTGCGGTCAGATCGGCCAGCGCCCGACGCACGTGCGGCGCGACGACCAGGTCGTCCCAACCCACCTCGGGCTCGATCCGCCGGGCCAGCCGTTCCAGTCCGGCGGCGTTCTGGGCCCGGACGCCGCGGCGCAGATCGTCGGCGGTGATCACCCCGTCGCGCAGGGACGCCGCGATGCCGGCCGCCTCGATCGCCCGCCGCACCTGCGCCGGCCCCAGCGCGAGATGGCCGGCCAGCGCCGACGGGTCCAGCCCACCCGCGGCCTCACCCGCACCGGCCAGCTGCTCGGCCCACAACCCGAGCCGGTCGCCGACGGTGAACACCGGCGCCTCCGCGGTCAACGGGCTGGCGCTGGACCACTGCGGATCCCAACTGGCCGCCCCGGCCAACAGCACCGGGACGCCCGACTCGCTCAGCCAGCGGACGATGTCCGGGTGCGCCTGCGCCAGCTGCTCCACCGGCGCGGCCACCAAGCCGGCGTCGCGCAGCACCGCCTCCCGGACGGCGAGCCGGATCACCGCGTGCGACTCGGGAGCGGCGACCACCCGGGCCAGGTCGAGCACCACCGCACCGCGTCCCGCCTCGGCCAATGCGGCGGACGCCGTGGCGACCCCGCTGCCGATCAGCCGTTCCCGCAGATGCACCAACCGGACGCCGCGCGCCAACGCCCCCGCCAGCTGCCCCGACAGCGGCGAGGCATGCCCGTCGGCGTCGCCGAGGACGCCGACCAGTGCGGCGTCCGGGGTGTCGTCGCCGAGCAGGTGGGCGATCACCCGGTCCGGCACCCGCAGTGCCCGCCCGAGCAGCGGACGGTCGAGGTCCTCGACCACCGCCAGCCCGTGCCGGACCAGCGGCCGGCTCGGCTCGAGGCGTCCGCGGGCCTGCGCCGACAGCACCGACGCCCCGGCCAGCTGCAGGGCGAGCCCGACCGAAGCCCGCCGCCGGGTGACGTCGTCGTTCAGGTAGCCGTAGAGCCGTTCGAACCGCGGGTCGAGATCGGGCATCGCGGCGATCAGCAGCAGTTCCACATCGAGCGGGCTCAGAGCGGCGTTCCGGGCCAGCCGGAGCAACCGGACGTCTGGGCCGGCGTCCCGGTCGAGTGCGGCGATCTGGTCGGTGGCCACCGGCGCCGGCTGGTCGGGGGCGGCGTCCAGCAGGTGATCGACCACCTCGTCGCTGAGATAGAGGCCACGGAAGGCATCGTCCGGGTTGGGATCGGCGGCCCGCCGCTCGTCGATCAGCGTCCGGACCCGCCACTCCACCAGGGCCGCGCGTCCGAGCAGGTGCCCGAGCGAATCGCTCATCGCGTCCGCTTGATGGTCAGCCCGCGACGCCTCCGCATCGCCACCCGCGCCGAGTCGGCTCCGGTGCCGCCGCCGACCCGCTGGGAGGGCGTCCCGGCACGCCGCATCGACTCCGGAAGGTCGTCGTCGGAGCCGCCCTCGATCGACAGGGTCGCCTTCTCGGTGCCGGGGAAGCCGTTGCTGCCGCTCATCACGAACAGCGGCGGCACCTCCACCGGCGGCCCGAGCGGGAACTGCTGCCCGGTGTCGACCGGCGCGCTGACCACTACGTCGATGGACGGCTTCAGCTCGCCGCCCAGCGCCGACCAGACGTCGGCGAAGCCGCGGTCCTCGGGCGGCGGCAACCCCACGGTCAGCGGCACCGGCAACCCGATCTCGGCCAGCGGTCCGGTCAGCAGGTCGGCCGGCAGGGCATCGAAGCGCAGGAACGCGCCGAGCAGCGCGGACAGCAGCCGATGCTCGTCCTCGGGCCGCTGGGTCCAGGCGGTGACCAGGTAGGACAGTTTGAAGTGCCGCGGCGGCAGATGCCGGCCCACGATCCGGGTCTGGTCGGCGTTGTACTCGTTGAGGACGCCGCGCTCCCGGCGCCGCAGATCTTCCCGGATGTCGTACAGGTAGACGTCCACCGTGGGCGCGTTGCGGCGTCCGGCCCACTCCCGAGTCGGGGCGTCGAACACCACCTCGACATCGCGGATCCCGGTCTCGCGGTCGATCAGCGCGCGGAGCGCCGCGTCCACCTCGTGGATCATGCGCCCAGTCTCGCGGGCCAGGCCCCTGTTGCGGAGCCGGCCGCGGGGCACCGTATTGTGCCCCATCAGGCACCCAGAACGGCGTGATGGCGCATTAGGATCGGCCTGTGGCCGACCCCCTCATCAGCCTGGACGCCGAACTGACCTCTGTGCAGCCCGGCGGTCAGACGCGGGTCGCGGTCTCCATCACCAACACCGGCAGCGTCGTGGACGGCTACCAGCTTCAGGTGCTCGGCCCGTCGGCGGCCTGGGCCCGGGTCGAGCCGGCCGAGGTCTCGGTGTACCCGAAACAGCAGGCCAGCGTCACGGTCGCCTTCCAGCCGCCCGCCGGTGCCGGTGTCGCCGGCGGACGCCACGGCTACGGCGTGATCGCCCGCTCGACCCTCGACCCGCAGTACAGCGCGGTCGCCGAGGGCGTCGTCGAGGTCGCCGAGGTGTCGAACGTCCAGTCCAGCATCACCCCAGCCACCTCGTCCGGCTACTGGCAGGGACGCCACCAGGTCACCTTCGCCAACGCCGGCAACTCGGCCCTGCAGCTCCGGGTGGACGCCGTCGACCCCGACGAGACCCTCGGCTTCCGGATCCGCCCGGCGAGCGTGACGCTGCCGCCCGGCGGCCAGTCCGTCGTCGAGGTGCGGGCCATCGCCAAGAAGCCGTTCCTATGGCGGACGCCGGCCCGGCGTCCGTTCCGGGTGTACGGCGTCCGGGCCGACGGCCAGCCGGCCGCGAGCGTCGACGCCGCCTTCAACCACCGGCCGTCCGGCTGGATGGGGGTGACGAGCGCCGTCGTGGTGCTGCTCTCGGTGCTCACCCTGCTGGCGCCGCAGATCCTGCCGCAGTTCGTGACGACCTCGGCCGCGGCAGCGCCCTCGCTGGCGGCCCGCGGCGCCCCGCCGAAGCCCGTCATCACGGTGCGGACCACCACCGACCCGGCCAGCGCGCGGGTGGACTGGAAGCCGCTGGAGTCCGCGGACAAGTACCGGTTGCAGCAGGTGGAGCCCGACGGCACCGTGTCGACCGACCCTCTGGAATACACCGGCGACCGGAACTCGGCGACCGTCTCGGGCCTCGCCCCGACGAATCCGGATCGCACGGTCTGCTTCAAGCTGATGGTGACCAGGGCCGGGAAGGATTCCGCCTGGTCAGATCCGGTGTGCGTCAAGCTGCCGCCGCCGCCGGCGTCGCAGACACCGACCCCCACCCCGACTCTGGTGGACCCGAACCAGCCGACGCTGACCGCGATCAGAGGCAGCCAGCTGCTCGACGGCACCACCAACACCTGGCCGTGGACCACGGAGTCGAACGCGCGGTTCCTGGCCACCGCCAAGACGACCAGCAACGTCACCGCCAAGACCTACCTGAGTTGGGACGACACCGCGCTCTACGTGATGGCGAAGGTCACCGATTCGCGGCTCACCCAGCCCGGTGCCGACCCGGCCACCATCTGGCGCGGCGACGCGATCACCGTCGAACTCGGCCTGATCCGGCCGACATCGCTCACCGATCCGCTGCGGGCGTCCGATCGCTACTACATGTTCGCCTACCGGACGCCTCCCGCCGGGCCCCCGTACATCGCGGAGTCGCTGGTGGGGGTGCAAGGCCCCAACACCCGCTACACCTCGTTCGACAAGAGCCTCGAGGTCGGCGACACCCGTGCGGTCGTCGCGAAGGACCCCGATGGCGGCGGTTACCTGCTGACGGCCCGGATTGTGTGGCCGTTCGCGCAGGTGCCCCCGCGCGACGGGCTGGAGTTGGCCGCGAACATCAACATCAGCGACCGGACGCAGGACGGCGAGACCGCCATGATCTCGACCAATCCGCAGCGGGTCGGCACACAGCGTTACCCGGCGTACTGGCAGCGGCTGACGCTGAAGGAGCAATAGGCAATTCAGCCCCCTTTCGTGCCGGGCCGCCAGGCGCTACCTTCTAGCCCCCAGCTAGGTAGGAGGCCTTCGATGCCCAGTTACCTGACGATCCCGGACATCCCCGGGGATTCGGTGGCGGCCCGCCGACAAGGCGCCATCGAGATCGACAGCTGGAGCTTCGGCTGCAGCCAGGCCAGCGGCGCGTTCGGCACCGGTGCCCGAACGAATCGTCCCGATTTCACCGACCTCACCCTCAGCTGTCCGGCCGGCAGCGCCTCGCCGCGGCTGTTCGAGGCCTGCGCGACCGGCCGGGCGATTCCCGAGGCGGTCCTCACACAGGAACGAGGCCAGGGCGAATCGGGTGCGGCCGTCGAGGTGCGGCTCACCGACGTCCGGGTCGGCAGCTACACCGTCGCCGGCACCGCGGACGCCGTCCTCGACGAGTTCCGGCTGAGCTTCGCGTCCATCGCCTTCACCGTGCGCGTGCCGCGTCCGGACGGCCGGGACGGCGAGCCGGTCACCACCATCCAGCCGTCCGTCGGCTCCCCGGTGCCCACCCCGGCCAGCGGAGGCGTCTGGCGTCCGCGCTGATCGCGTATCACCACGCGGCTGCGCCGCCTCTATCCGCCCGAGAGAGGAGTCGTCGATGGACCCGGTCGTTGTACTCGATGCCACCATGACGCTGGCCGCCGCACGCGCGGCCCTCGACCTGGTCGGCCCCACCGAGATGGTTGTGGTGCGCCGCCGCGACCCGCGCGCCACCGGCGCCATTCTCTGGTACCCGCTGGAGGAATGGGATCGCGAGCGGGTGATGGCACCCGGCCTCGATCCGGAGATGCCGTTGGGCGAATCGCTCGATTTGCACGAACACGGTGCCAGCGAGGTCCGGCAGCTCACCGACCCCGAGGTGGCCGGCGGACAGTGGTCCGGTCTGGTGGTGGACGGCGGCCGCGCCGTCGGCTGGATGGTGAGCAACCCGCAGGCCGGCCCCACCCGCGGCGTCGATTTCGACGTCGAGTCGCACGTGTCTCGGATGGCTCCGCCCGCCGCGCCGCCACCGGCCGCCGCCCCCCTCACGCCCGCGCCCCTCGCCGCTCCCACGGTCGAGGCCTACCCGCGCGTGGACGTGCCCGAGGCGGTGGCCCCGAAGACCGCCTTCCCGGTCGTCGTCGGGCTAGCGAAAGAGGCGCAGCTCGGCGTCCAGGGCGCGATCATGAACCTCCCCCGCGACCCGGCCACCAGCCACTTGACGGTGCAGATCAAGGCGGAGAGCTTCACCGTCGACCAGGTCCGCCAGGATCTTCCGTTCGATCCGGACGACGTCACGGCCAATCTCGTCACCTTCCACCTCACCGCACCCGACGTCAGCAGGCCGTGGCAGGGCCGGATCGAGGTCGAATACAGCTTCAACGGCCTGCTGGTCGGCACCGCCTGGCGCGAACTGCTGGTCACCCCCGATGCCCCCGCCGAGGCGCCGACCTCGACGTCCGGCGGCGAGGTCGCGGTGAACCTCGACCAGAGCGTCCCGATCGACCTGACCGTGTCGATCAGCCGCGGCGAGGACGACAGCACCTTCCTGTGGTCGTTCGTCAGCCACCATCCGGTCGAGTTGCCCAACGAGCAGGTGATCACCCGGATCGAGGGGAAGACCGCCGAGAGCTTCGCGCTGCACACCATCCGCGAGATGGCGCAGGTCGACGGCAGCGAGACCGCCGAGTTGAAGCTCGACGGCATCGCCACCCAGATCGCCGACAACATGGGGCCGCCGTTCTGGCCGCTGCTGGCCGAGGTCTGGCGGATCGCCAAGGACGCCGGCCGGCTGCCCACCGTGCTGTTGGTGTCCCAGGAGTCGCTGGTGCCCTGGGAGCTCGCCGCCACCGACGACGAATACATCGTCGACCGCAGCCTCGTCGACCCGACCGCGCCACAACTGCTCGGCGCTCAGGTGATCGTCGGACGCTGGCGTCCGGCCGGCCCGGAGACGCCGTCCAAGGTGCGCCGACCGTCCGCCACCCCGGTGGAGTCGATGACGGTCAAGGGGCTGGCCGTGGTGGTCGGCGAGTTCGGGCCTAGTTCGGGAATGAAGTCGCTGAAGGAGGCGAAGGAAGAGGGCGTGGCACTGACCGACACCTACAAGCCGTCGGTATGGGTCAAGGCCATCGACTCCGAGGTCGCCATGCTGCTGAAGGGCACGCTCACCGACCGCGGCGAGCCGGTGGACGCCCAGGTGCTGCACGTCGCCTCGCACGGCGAGGTCGACCCCGATTCGCCGGTCAACAGCGGCGTCGTGCTGTCCAACTCCTCGATCCGGATCGACGAGTCGATCGTGATCGGCTCGAACTTCACCAAGGCCGCCAAGCCGCTGGTGTTCCTGAACTGCTGCCAGCTGGCCACCCAGTCCGGCGGCGCACTGATCGAAGGCGGACTCGCCGCAGCCTTCCTGCGGGCCGGTGCCAGCGCCTTCATCGCGCCGTTGTGGAACGTCAACGACACCATCGCCAAGGACACCGCGCTCGCCTTCTACGACGAGACGATGGTCAAGGGCCGTCCGGTCGGCGACGTGATGCGCGAGCTCCGGGCCCGCTTCACCACCGCCTTCCCCAAGCACGACCAGACCACGCCGCTCGCCTACGCCTACTACGGGCATCCCGGACTGATCCTCTCCCGGCAGGAGACCACCTGATGGCCACGCTCGACGGCAGTTCCCGGCAGGTCAATCTCGGCCGTGGCATCGCGATGCGGACGCCCGGCCTGCGTGGCCGGGCCGAGGCCCACGACGTGACCGCCGGCGGCGACACCCGTGCCCCCGAAGTGGACGGCTCCGGCGCCGCTTTCGACGCCGCGTTCACGCAGGAAGGCTTCCTGCGGCTGCGGGTGATCACGCTGGATGTCGCACCGCTGCCGCAGGCGCCGTCCGGCGATCTGCGGGCCCCGGTCTCGGACGTGCCCGGGATGGAGGTCACGGTCCCCGACCTGGGTGACGACGTTGCCCAGGTGCTGCTGGCCGTCGACGAGAACGGCGTTGTCAGCTGGAACTTCCCGGTCGATTCCGGGGACGCCTTGGCGCCCACCACGCGGGGTTCCGGCGACGTCGTCCGGTTCATCGTGCCGGCATTCGCGACCCCGGACGACTCCCCGGACGCCGCCGCGACCCGCGGTGTCTTCGGCCTGATCGGACGCAAGGTGCTCGAGCTGGTCGCGTTGCCGCTGGCCGAACTGGTGGTGCCACCGTTGGCCGGCGCCGCCGCCCGGCTGTGGGAGTCGAAGTCCCGGATCGCACGGGCCCGCAGCTTCACCCCGGCGAACTACACCAGCGCCGATGTGCCGAGCCTGGCCGACGCCGACTGGCGGCGGCTGGCGTCCGGCCCGAGCCTGTGGTTCGTGCACGGCACCTTCGTCAACACCCACACCGCCTTCCAGGCGTTCCCGCCCGATCTGCTGGCGGCATTGAGCGACCACTACGGCGGACGGGTCGCGGCGATCGACCACCACACCCTCGGCGTCGATCCGATCGGCAACGCCGACCTGGTCCGCGAGCTGGTCCCGGACGGCGTCCAGATTCAGGCCGACATCGTCTGCCACAGCCGCGGCGGACTGGTCAGCCGGGCGCTGGCCGGGCAGGGCGGCGACCCGGTGTTCGACGTCCGGAAGATCGTGCACGTGGCGAGCGCCAACCACGGCACCGCCTTGGCCACGCCGAGCAATCTGGTGCCGTTCATCGACCGGGTGACCACCATGGTCAACCTGATGCCCGACGGTGCGGCGGCGGTGGTGGAGGCCACCCTGACCTCGGTGCTGGTGGTGGTGAAGATCATCGCCAAATACGGCCTGACCGGCATTCCGGGGCTGGCCGCGATGGATTCCGACGGCGATTTCCTGTCCGGTTTCAACGCCACCGAGCTGCCCGCCGACCAGTTCGCCATCGCCGCCGACTTCACGCCGTCCGGCGGCTGGCGGGCGATGGCGCTGAAGAACGTCCAGAACGTTGTCGTCGACCGGGTATTCGGCAGCGCCGCCAACGACCTGGTGGTGCCGACTGCCGGGGTCTATGAAGGCGACGACGCCATGCGGGTCCGCGACGACCGCCGCCTCGTCCTGCCGAAGGCGCGCGGGGTCTACCACGGCAGCTTCTTCGGCCAACGTGACGTGGCCACCCAGGTCGCGAGCTGGCTGACCGGATAGGAGACCCCTGTGGCGGCGCTGGACTACCTGGATTTCGACCTCGACGTCGAGGCGACCGCGACTGTCGACACCTACCGGGTCTCCGTCGTTGCCTCGCCCACCGGTGAGGCGTCCGGCACCATGACCTTTCCGTTCAACCCGGACGCGTTGGAGAACGTGATCCTCAAGCTGGGCCGCACCCGGTCCGGCGTCCGGGCGATCGGATCGCCCACCCAGCAGCTCGCCAAACAGTTCGGCAGCACCCTCTACGACGCCCTGTTCGCCGGCGAGGTGGGCATCTGCTTCCGGCGCAGCCTGGATGCCGCAGCCGCCGATGGCAAGGGGTTACGCATCCGGTTGCGGCTCGGGGACGCCCCGCAGCTGGCCGACGTCCCCTGGGAGTACCTGTATCCGTCCGGGTTGAAGCAGTTCCTGGTGCTCTCCACCAAGACGCCGGTGGTGCGCTACCTGGAGCAGCCCCGGCGGGTGGAGCCGCTGCTGGTCACGCCGCCGCTGCAGGTGCTGGTGGTGGTCGCCTCGCCGACGAACCTGGCCACCCTGGACGTCGGCGCCGAGGTGCAGCGGATCCGGACGGCGCTGGCGTCGATCGAGGCGTCCGGTCAAGTGGGCGTCACCGTGGTGGCGAACGCGACGCTGGCCGAGTTGCGCCAGACGCTGCGCCGCGGCGACTTTCACGTGCTGCACTTCATCGGGCACGGTGGCTTCAACGACACCACGGCCGAGGGCATGCTCGCCTTCGAGGACGACCATCACCTGGCGCACCTGGTGTCGGGTTCCGACCTGGCCACCATGATCCACGACCACGACACGCTGCGGCTGGTCGTGCTGAACGCCTGCGAGGGCGCCCGGCAGTCGCCCGCGGACCCGTTCGGCGGGGTGGCGCAGAGCCTGGTCGCCCAAGGCATTCCGGCGGTGGTGGCGATGCAGTTCGAGATCACAGACGCGGCCGCGACCACCTTCGGAGCGGAGTTCTACGCCGCCATCGCGGACGGTTACCCGATCGACGCCGCGCTGGCCGAGGCACGAGTGGCGGTGTTCAGCGACGACAACGACGTCGAATGGGGCACCCCGGTGCTCTATCTGCGGGCCAGCGACGGCCACATCTTCGACGTCGCCGGACGCGGCCAGCCGGTCGCTTCGCAGCCAATCCCTCCGCAGCCGGCCGCACCTCCGACGGCGGTCCCGGCCGGCGGCGGCACCCGGATCGTTCCGGTGATCGCGCCGCCCTGGCCGTCCGGACCCTCGGCGGCCGCGCCCCCGGCAGCCCCGCCGGCGGTGGCAGCACCGGCGG